>SVAU01000013.1 GCA_015059245.1 Bacillota bacterium | reverse complement strand
TGTTTTCAAAAAAGTTAATATCTTTTTCATATGATTGATTTAAAGATGTTCCGGTATTTAAGCCTAAATTAATTTCAAAAAAATCTGCTGTAAACCAACTTTTATCTTTTGGCTTATCTTCATACCACGGAGAATTGAAAGGAATCGAATTTTTATCCTTTGTATATTTTGATAATATAACTAAAACATGTTTATTAAAATCTACTAATCCTTTCGAATCATTTTGTTCAATTAAAGCGTTAAACAACGTTTTTAATAAAGATAATTTGCTATTAATGATATTATAGTATGATTTCATTATACTATCACTTTTCGAATGTTTAGCAGCAAGTTTTAATTTATCAAAATAATATGCTATTTCTTGAAAAATATCATGTGTTATAAAGTTAATGTTTGTAAATTGAAATAACCTTTTAGACAGCATAATAAATATTATTACAATTCTAATTGTCAAAATAAATGTTAAAATTGATAATACTATTCCTGGAACAAATTCTAATACATACATTAATATTTGTATTACAATAATGATTAAATAATTAACAATAGAATCAAAATATGTTTTATTCATATATTCATTTAATATAGCAGATGACAATTCTGCATCTAAATTAGAATATTTAGAAGATTGAATTCCTGATAAATTTGAAAAAAACAATGCTGCTAAAAAACCACCTATTCCTAAACTGGATATTAAAAATTGAAAATAATTATTTTGATTAAAAGTTATAATTGTTCTTATATCATCAAATATACTATATTGACATAAATCAAAATATAATTTCTCACCAATGATATTACACAAAATTAATCCGCATACAACAAAAAACGTTTTTTTAAAGTAAATGTTAGATATTATTCTTTCTATTTTTAAAAATTTATACATATTTTTTATTTTCAATATAATTCTTTCAACCATTACCATTACTTTTTCTTTAAGTGATACCCATTTAAAATGTCTTTCCGCTTTAGTGTTATTATATATACTTTTTGCCTTCATTTTATTCCTCCAATCAAAAAAGAGCATATTCCATTATTAAAATGAAATATGCTCATATCATCTAACTACATTATACCATTTTTTGTCTATTTATTAAATACTTTCTTAATCCTTCATCTACACAATAAACATAACAACCTTTCATACCTCTAGTCATTAACGTTCTATATGTATTCTTAATAATTAAACTTGCTACTTTATTAGCATATTCTTGACAATTATCTTTAGCTAGTTTATTAATACCTTTTAAAGATTGGTCTGTTTTAGCTCTCTTAGTATAATCAATTACTATATGTCCATCTTCATATCTTAAATCATTGCCTATAATAACTCCTACATAATCAAACTCTAAACCTTGGCAAGTATGAATACAACCAATTTCATTAACAGACATTGGATCAATCGCCCAGGTAGCTGAATTACCTAAATTCCAACTCATACCAAAGTTAAATTCAGGAATAGTAATATCATGTACTTCAGTATTATTCTTACCTTCACTTATCCAATCCCAGCAATAACCTGCTACTAATCTAGATTTATTATTTACTTTATTCTTTTCTTCAATTAATCTTCTTAGTTCATTCGGATCATCTACTACTTTAAAGTCATAATCAAAATCCATATCATCAAAGTTAGCAGTTTTTCTTATTTCAAGTAAATTATCTAACCAAGATAAATAACCATCTGAACCATTACATCTAAATTGACTTTCTAGTTCTACTATCTTAATACCTGCACCTAATTCATTAGCATATCTTTTTATAATATCTACTGAACCAATATCTTTTAAAGTTACTTTTTGATTTTCGTCTATAAAGAATATAGAGAAATTAGATGCATTAATAATTTCTTTTACTTGATTTTCCCCAAGATTTTGAAACATACCAGATTTTTCATTTAATCTATGAGCTTCATCTACAACTAGTACATTTACTTCATTAGATGCTGCTTCAGTAAATGCTCCTGAACCTTGGAACAAATTATCTATATAATTTTTTCTAAAAGAACCTTTTAATTTATCTTTAAATACATTTCTAGGAGCAGCATTTTTAGTTACATAAAAACTAGTCATACCTCTTTTAGTTAGTTCTACTAATAAATTAATAGCTAATACAGATTTACCTGTACCAGGACCACCTTCTACTATTAAGACATTCTTAGTATTACTTCCTACAGTATCTATAGCCATACTAATAGCATCTTCATATATAACTTTTTGTTCATCTATCATATTAAATTCTTTATTACCAGTAAGCATTTTAACTAAAGAATCTTGTAATCTTTTAGAAGGTCTTATTTTACCATTCTCTATTTTATAAAGAGTTTCTCTATCATCACCAAATACAATATATCTTTTAATAAATGTTCTTAATTTATCAAAGTCATTACTTCCAAACATAGGAGCTTCTTTAATATATTCATCATATTGACTACTACATATTGGATCGTCACTTCTTAAATCATAATTATGTAAAAAAGCACAAGGATATAATCCTATATCATCTAATTGAACAGTTTCATTAAAATCTCTAATTAAGTTAGCATAACTCATAGCTTGATAAGATGGATGAGTTACTTCTCTAACTGCACCACCCGTAAATGTAGATACTAATCCATCTTTCCCACTTACAGCATTACAAGTTTCCCATTGCTTTAATTCAACTATAATAACAGATTCTTTTTGATTATTATCTTTACCAGATATAATAAAATCTATTCTTTTAGAAGTGGTTGGTATATTAAACTCTATAGCTACACCTGCATTATCAGGTATATCTCTATCATCCAATACACCTCTCATATATTGCATAGAATTCTTCCATGAATTTAATTGTGATTCAGAAGTTCTACCAAAGAACTTCTGATATTTTTCATATATCTTATTAACAATCAGGTTTAAATTAACATCATTAATAAAACCTGATTTAATACCTTCATATACTAACATCTTTCCACCTTTACCCCTCTTGTAATAATTGTTTTCTTTCGTTTTTCATAGAAATAATGTCTTCCGTTCTAATTAAATGAATCATCATTTTAAAGCATTTATCGTACCAACAACATAATTCTATTTCTGACATATTCTTATATTTTTCATGCATAGGGTGATTAACTCCCATTTCATTTACAATTGTTTGAATAGAATCATATAAACTAGAATCGTATGATTTATACTTTCTCTTATCTTTTTCTATATATAAATCTAACGATTTTAATATTTGCTTCTTAACCTCAATACGATTATTTCTTATATCGTTATAACTAAGCAATAAAGTAACAATATCTTCTGAGACAATGTCTAAAATAGAATCTACATCCGAATCTCTTTTTATTATTAACACTCTATCTATTTCTTCTTTAATTGTATAATTCATTTTCTCAAGTATAATTGGTACATTTTGTTCAATAATATAAAACGATATTTCTGACATTATACTAATCTTATTAAAATTAATTTTATCTTTAGCAGTTTTCCACATATTTAACAAAAATTCTAATAAATTAAGAAAACTTTCTTCAATTATAAAAGTTGAAAATATATTTACTCCAATATGCTGTAAATATTCATCTAAACTAGTAAAAGTATCCCTAAATTTCCATTTTGGAAAAACATTTTCTTCAAAAAAATCATATAGACTCATATAAAGTGAATTATAAAATAATATTTCCTCTTCCAAAAGAGCTCTAGTTAGCCTTGCATATTCTTTTTTTATATCAAGTCTATTTTCTATTTCAAAAATACTCTTTCTCACTGTTACCATCACCTACAATTTGTTATATTTAGTGCTTTTCCCCTTAGCCTTATCAACAGGATATTTCTTTCTTGTCTTTTCTAACTTAGCTAAAATAATATCTTCTAATTCAACATCTAACTTATCAGCTAATAAAATACAATAATTAACAACATCAGCTAATTCTTCACACACTTCATCTTTATCAAAATTACTATTCCATTGAAAACATTCTAATAATTCTCCTGCTTCAATAGAAATAGACTTAGCTAAATTTTCAGGACTATGAAATTGATCCCAATCTCTTTCCTCATTAAATTGTTTTATTTGTTCTTTTACTTCATTCATACGTACACCTTCTAACTACTTGTATTATAACACAAACAATAGATCACCTTAATTAAAAAAAGAAGATTAATACTTAATCTCCTTTAGTATATAAGATTATATAGTCTTCTTTATAACTATACTAGTTATAAAGATTAATACTATTATATATAGATATACTATATAATCTATTATTCTTTTAGTTATATAATATATATATTCTTATTACATATAGATAATCTTATATATTCTTTGTATTTAAAAATAGTATTTATATTATATTCTCTTCAACATTATTACTACTTCAAAACAAAAAAAACACCTGATATAATAACTTACGAGGTGAAGACAATGAAAAAAGCAAACACAACATTAACTTTAACAAATAATACAATCAAATCTCCACTCTATGAAATTAAGCCGCTAGTTGATGCTTACGATACTATTAATAAATTTAACATGTCATCTCCTTTAGAAGAAATTCAAAAAACAATAAAAGAAAACAATTTAACAAATCAAATTAAATTACAATCACTAATTCCAACAATGCCGACAATAAACATTGAAAAACTATACCCTGGTTTAACCAGCTTCGGCACGGCATTATCGAAAATAGGAAAAACGTATATATCAACCTTTACACCAGAAAAACTTGAAGCTTTAACAAATCCTATTACACAAATTCTAAAAGAATTTTCAAAAATGCAACAAACATACTTAGAAAATATAACAAAAATAATAACAAGCATAAAAACAAATGACTATTTCAATCCATTAATAGAATCAATACAAAAATTAAGAGAAGATCCTAATAACATATTAAGTTGGATGAATTACTACCATAAATTAAATGATTATTTTTGGATAATGCCCTACCAAATAACAACAGAACAGTTACACGATATACTAAACACTGTAAATACCGAAAAAGAATTTGATAAAGTATTAATCAAGCATTTTAATAAACAAAGAATCGAAAACTTAATGAATGATATCAAAAATAAATTAAGTAATAAACAAGAAATAAAATTGTTCAATCAAATAAAAGATACTTATTATTCCAAAAACTATGCTTTAGCATCTATTGGAATACTATCAATTATTGATAACAGTTTATCTTATTATTTAATTAACAAAGGTTCATCAGCAAGAATAAATATGTTTAAACCAATAATTAAAGATTTAGAAAATAATGACGATGGCACTAGTTTGATCTTTATCGTTATGATGATTGATAATAATATTAATAGACTATATGAACAAATAGAATTTAATCAAAAAATATCAATCAAGACAAATAAAAAAACTCGTAGAAATCCTTCTACACACGGAAAATCATATAGTAATAAAAAAATAGATAGTATTATGTTAATGAACACATTATACTATCTATTAGATAAAAAAGACGAATTAAGCAAATATAAAAATAGTTTATATCAAGAAAACAAAACGTTCAAAATAGCAACAAAACAAAAAAAAAGAGAAATTAATAATGAAATTAAAAAACAAATTAAAAAAAACAACCAATAAGGTTGTTTTTTTGTTATTACATATTATTCAAAAATAAATATACAATTATTCTTAAATAATAACTATTTACACAGTTCTATCAACAATTCAAGTGATATTCTTAATTCTTCTGACGTATACACCGCTGATGTAGCCGGATGATCAATAGAATTTCTAACAAAAGTTGGCAAAGTTTGATAACTTGTTCCTTTATAACTAGAATTTTTACCATGAAGTGCTTGATTAAATTCAATATGATTAAATATAAAATCATCACAAGCTTTAACAGTAAACTTATTTTCCTTCTCCTGTAAATAGCCGTATAATTGAATATGATAATCAACTGAAAGAATATTAAAAGCCCAATAATTTATTTCTGCAGCAGTAATCGTTGGAAGAATAAAACTAGAATTAACTTTTTTTGCATTTATAGTGCCATCTTTATCTTGTAGTATAATTACTAACACATTATCTTTGTCTTCTAAAGAAGACTTCAAAACATAATTAGAATGTGTCGCAAACATTATTTGAGTAGTTTGAACTCCACCATTGGTAAAAAGATTTCTATAGTAAGACAATATTTTTTCTTGCCACTTAGGATGCATGCTCAACTCAGGCTCATCAATTAATACTATACCATTGGATAAGTTTTTTGCGTTCTTTAATAAATGAGCTCCTCTAAAAACAATTTGTTTCTCACCAGTACTTAATTGATCTATACTTATTTCTTTACCATGCTTTTCAAACAAAATCCTTTTTTCAGTAGGATCATTATTATCAATTTTTTTAAATGAAATAGTATCAAAGAATTCATTAAAGGCATTTTCAAACCTAAATATCTTCGACTGTTTTTTAAATTCCTCAAAAGAGGGCTTATCTTCGTTTCCCGCTATATTCCACCAGTCTGAACTATCCTGAGTTTGAACATCAACTATCAATTGCTTAATAGAGGTAAAATCTTGATTTTCATCATTTTCATAACTTTCTCCATCCAACTGTTGAGTAGTTGTAGAAGTTACTCTTTTTGTTTCAAACCCAGATCTTGCCCTAGAATAAGAACATCCATAGGATCTAATATCCTCTAAATTTTTTCCTTTTTCACGAATAATATCGTGTTTCCCCGTTGATACATTAATAATCGCACCAGTAGTTTCATTTTTCCTTTTATGAAAACCAAATTTAGCACCATTAAATTCATCTTGTGGATAAAGTGAATACTGCTCATCATTAACTACATACTTAATATAATCAATATATTCTAAAGCTCCCAAATTTAAAAATTCAGATAAGTTTTCAAGTATAGTTGTCTTTCCCGTACCATTTTCTCCAGCAAAAACAATCGTGTTATAAATACTTCCATCCTCTTTGGTAAAATCCAATTCTAAATCTCCTAAAATAGGATGATCTTTCCACTTAATTTGCTTTATCACAATATTATCAACTACCTTTCATTATCTACTCTCCAAATTACTCAAAGCCTTCTCAAATAGATCAGTACTATATTGCTTTAAGTCATCTATTTTAGTTATATTATATTTCTTACTAATTTCATCTACATAATAATCAACATCTTTTAATTCAATAATTCTATTAGAAGATTCATCTTTATTTAAACCTTTACGAGCCATTTGCCATGGCTTAGTTAAATGGGTCATCTCTCTTAAAACTCTCGCACTGTAGCACCCAAAATACTTAATAATAGAATCTAAATATTCTTTTTCTTCTGTATCTAAACTAAATTCATGTTCACTTAATAATTCACTGTAATTAATAGCATTATTTTTATAATATGAAAAACAATCATATATGTCTCTATATACGGGACCATGTATCCAAGCTTCTGCTGGCATTACAAATAATATCTTATTCATAAACTTATTACTAAAACATTGCGCAAAGTATAATATCTTTTGTAATGCTAATGGAGTTGTATCTTCTAATTTTTTTACTATATATAAAGCACTATCATACAACTTAGAATGTTCTTCATTCATTTGTAACTGTTTAGTCTTACCTAATGACTTCTTAAAAGCTACTTCAGTTATTTTATCTTTATTACCTAATAAATATAATTCATATAAACAAGGATTATCTTTTATATTCTTTAATAACTCTGAATTTTCCTTAGTAGGATTCTGACCATATAAATATCTAGTAATAGTTATTTCACCTAATCCTAATATTAAAGACAATGGCTTTTTTCCTATATTATATTTTTCTATTATTTCTTCTATTTCAGGAATTGTAATCATTCCAATAGCTTTTCTATATTCATAATTAGCTGCATCAATATTATAATCATGAAGATCATCATAAAATTCATGATTACATTCTTTACATACATAATATTTTTCTAAATATTCTATCTCTACATCATCTATAAATTCTTTTGTATTCTCTTCCTTATAAACTACTTCTACATCTTTTAAACACTTATCACAAAATTTCTTCATACATCTCACCTAAACCTTATATTCCGCTTCATGCATCGATACTATTATTACTTTATTTGTTAATTTATTAATCTTTAAATACACTTCTATATTTTTGTTACAATATATACTAAATACATATAAATATTCGTATTCATAAGCTTCATGTTCGTTCTTTGTCTTATATCTAAAATTTTCTTTTTTTAACTTATTTAAAACATCTATTACTTTTTTTCTATTATATTTATATTTCTTATAAAAGTTTTTATTCTTTTCTCTATTATCTGACATTATTAAATTATTAGGTTTCTTAATTATTCTTCTTACATCCTCTAAATATTCATCTATTTCTTCATTAGTTGCTTTTAACTTCATTTACTACCTTTCTACCCTTGCGGGACCCTTTTTATTACCTATTATTATACTCACAATTTTATCAAAGTCAATAAAAAATAGTATCAGTGATACTATTTTTTATTTATCTTAATTTCTTGATTATACTTAATTCAGTAAAATCTTCTTTTTGGCCTAATCTTCTTAAATAATCTTTGCCACCATCTACTGCAACTCTTTTACAAGAACAATATTTAAAGTCATGTCTATGTTGAGACTCGATTATTTCTCCACAATTATTACATTTTATTCTATTGACAATAATTACATATTCTCTCATGACATTACACCTCCCTCTACCTTATATATTCTCCACAAAACCTCTATTTCCTTTTTTTCTTCATGAAAAAAGACGATTACTCATCGTCTTCTTTTGTTTCATCCTTTAACTCTTCAAACATCTGTTGCATAGTAGGATTACCACTAGTCAACTTCTTAATACTTAAATCCTCTGCTTTATTATTAGCAAGTCTTAAGTTATTCTCACTTGATAACAATGCTTCCTTAGTCTTTTGTAAATGATCTATTGTCTTATCAATCTCATCAATAGCTTTTCTAAACTTCTCACTTGCTAATCTATAATTTCTACCAAATGCATCTTTAAAGTTATTCATATTCTCTTCGAATCTAGAAATATCTATATTTTGATTTTGTACTATTTCTAGTTGTTTCTTATAACCCAAAGAATTCATTGCTGATCCACGTAATAATGTAATTAATGGAATAAAGAATTGAGGACGTACCACATACATCTTCTCATACTTATGAGATACATCTACAATACCATTATTATAATAATCATTATCTATCTCAAGTAATGATACTAATACTGCATATTCACAGTTTTTCTCTTTTCTATCCTTATCAAGTTCCTTAAAGAAATCTTCATTCTTATGCTTAGTAGCAGTCTCATCTGCTTCATTCTTCATCTCAAACATAATAGATATAATCTCAGTACCATCATCATCAGTTTCTCTAAATATAAAGTCACCTTTACTACCAGTTCTAGCATCATTATCTTTTTCAAAATAAACATTCTTAAATAATGGTCTTAACTTATTAAATTCATTATTACAATGTTGTTCTAAAGACTCACCAATCATCTTAGTACTTTGTCTTGCTTTAAAATCTTTGTAATAAGCGATTTGTTCATCCTTATCTTTAATCTTTTCTTCGTACTTATCTTTTAAAGATTGTTCTTTAACTAAGAATTCATTCTTATTACTTTCTAATCTAGTATTTAATGAATCTATTTCTTTATCTTTTTCATTTACTATATCTTTTAAAGCTAATTCTTTTTCAGTATCTTTTAACTTAATCTCATTCTTTAATTCAGTAATCTCTACTACTTTTCTATTTAATTCTTCACTATATTTCTTTTCTAATCTATTCTCAGTTTCAGTTTCTTTTAATTTAAGTTCATTCTTTAAACTAGCTATTTCTAATTCTTTTTTATTTAATTCATCTGCTAAATCTTTCTCTGCTTTAGCTTCTGCTAACTTTAAAGCTTGTTCTTTATCATTTCTAAACTGTGCTTCTCTAATAGTTATTTCTTTTTCAAATTCTTTATCTCTAATTTGTTTAACTATAGATTCATAATCTTGTTCATCTATTTGAAATACAGTCCCACAATTAGGACATTTTAATTCGTTCATCTTACCACTCCCTTAATACCTAAATTATACCATAAAAAAACTAGACATCTCTATCTAGTTCTTAATCATCTACATCAACCAAATACCATTCTTGTAAGTAATTATTCTTAACACCGCAGTACTCACATTCACCTTTAGTAACATCTATCGAAGCACCGCATCCATGACACTGAATAATATTAACTCCCTTATCAAGTTTACCATCTACTTTAGCTCTCTTAAATTTATAAGTCTTACTATCAGTATCACTCTTTACTTTACCATTCTTAAACTCTACTAATCTAATATCTAAATTAACAGTAATATAAAAACCATCTTTATCTTCAGATTCTTTAAAACTATTATAATCTAAGATATCATAATCAACTACATTAGGATACTTATCTCCATAATATAACTGTCTTAATTCAAAGTTTAAATTATTATAAAAACTATTCTTAGTAATACCTTTATCATTCATTCTATTCCAGAAATCTATTTGCATCTTATTTAATCTATCTTTCTTAGCTCTTACAAAAGAAAGTATAATCGCTGCATCCAAATAATAGAATACAAAGAATAATATCGCCCCAATAAGTACAGTTCCTAACAATACCTTACTCATATCAAATATAGTAAATGTTCTACTAGTTTCAATAATAAATACTAAAGATAATATAAAAGATACTATTAAGTCTATTATTAAAGTCTTAACTACATAACCATGTCCTTTTAAAGTTCTATCATAGTAATACTTACCACCTAGATCTTTATTATCATAATCTAAGTTATAATGCGTACCACAATAAGGACATCCATTATTAAATTCTTCTAATGTACCAACACTACCACAGTTAGGACACTTCTGTTCCTTATCTCCATGATTAAATTCAAACTTATAAAGTATTCTTGAATCAAATAAAGTTTCTTTATGTACTACTTGACCTCTATAATAATAATCTTTACCTATTCTAACTCCCTCAGGTATATTATCATTCTTAGATCCATCAGTATTTCTTTCTAACACTTTATCAAAAGACTTATACTTAGTCTTTATATTTAATCCAATATTCTTTAATCTTTCTTCATGTTTCTTTTCAGTTATCATAACATCACCTAATTATTGTTATTGTTGTTATTATTGTTATTATTATTGTTGTTATTATTATTCGAAGAACCTCCACCAGAGTATCCTCCGCCACCAGAACTAGGTGTGTAATGTGGAATAACAACCAATGATGCAGCACTTAATGTAAGTCCATCAATAGCACTACTCATCTTAGAAACAGCGAATGTCTTTTGTTCTGTCCCATTAGATTTTAATACCATTCTAGAAGCATCACATACTACTGTATTCTTCGGATCTGCTAATATAAAATCACTTACTTCATCCATTACTTCTGCAGACAATTGATAATACTTAGCTAAGTCTAACATCTTCTTTAAATGAACTATCTCATTGTATGTTTCTGGATTTCTATTTAACATAATTACTTACCTCCTATGTAATAAAATTCAATATTTTGAAATGGTAAATTGATTGCATCTATATGATAATAAGCATTATTCTTTTGTTTAGTATAGTGATAATCCCTTAGTGCATTAGTTGTAAAGAATATATTATTAGGATTATCCATATCTAAATACTTACCATACTCTTTTATCATATTAGTAATATTGTACTTAAAGAAACCATCTCTATCAGATTCATTTCTTTCTAGTACACCTTTATATACTTGATGAGTAGCAATATGTTCTTGCTTAGTTCTTCCCTCATCACCATATTGTATTAAATTACCACTAAGTAATATCATATATAAAGAATTATTATTAGGATAATCACATTCTTGATCTAATAAATCATTCTTAATATACAAATTAATATCACTCTCAGGTGTTATATAAATTATCTCTCTAAACTTCTTAAGTATTTGCGACTCTAACTTATAATCTACACCATCCACATTTAATACAAAACATTCACTATCATATATGTACTTTAACTTACTATCTTCTGCTATTAAATCCTCTAAAGACTTAAATTCATTAACTCTTCTACTTGGATAATACTGCATCGCTAACTCAGGATGCATCTCTTGTACATATTGATATACAGTTTCATCATTATAAGTATCTTCCTGATACTCTCTTTTTTTATACAATTCTTGTTGTAATTTACATGTATACGATTTGTTATCCTTATATGTATTCTTTACAAAAGGACAACCTGTTTTACATATATATAAATATTTACATTTACTACACTCTTCATTAAATCCAACTCTTCTATGATTAGCTAACATCTTTTCTTTAGCATTCTCTAGTATAGTACATACATCATCTTTATAAATATTTCCATAATAGAAATCTTTGTTCTTTTGACCTCTTACACAAGAATATATATCCCCATTCTTTTCTAGTAAGAAAAACTTCTCACCACAATTAGTACAATTAGTACAATAATCAGGGCCAAACTCATTAAACCAAGCGCCATTAACACCTTCATCTAAATCAGTTCCATCAAATTCTTTGTGCATTCTAACAAACATTTCTACTTGTTCTTCTTCACTTATATGATGAAGTATTCCATTTGAATTATAATCAAACCCTATCATAAAGTTAAAATCATTCATATTTAAACAAGTATTTTCATGTAAATATTTTATATCTTTAACTATTTTATCTAAGTCAAAATGTTCTTTAAATATAGTAGCAGATACTTTCTTCTTATTAGGCAAATCTTCAAGTAACTTAACATTTTCAAGTATCTTATCAAAAGTACCTTTACCACCTTTAGTAACTCTATACTCGTCATGCATATCTAAAGGTAAATCTAAACTACCACTAATAGAAACTCCATACTTCTTTATAGTATCTATATGTTTCTCTAAATCATATAAATTAGTCTTTATATGAGGACTACCTATTTTAAATCCATTTGATTCAATTAACTTCTTATTATCTTTATAATAATCATAAATATACTTAACTACACTTTCAAAATCTTTCTTACTTAATGTAGTAACTTCACCACCATGTAATGATATATTAAATGGTATTACATTACTATCATGAAACTTTTCTACAGCATATTTTAATGTATCTACTGCTCCAAACTTACTCCATTCGTCTTTTGTATTATCTTCTAAATAACAATACTTACAAGCCATATTACAAGCCATAGTTGGAACATATAATAAATGTATAAACTTATAATTCATAAAACACCCCTACCAAAAATTAATTATAATAAGAAAATACTGTAACTCTATCACTATATGAATTGAATACATAATCAGCATCTATTGATATTAGTAAATCATTATTTATTTTATGAGTTTCTTTACCTCTAGACAAAGTAAATGTTTGAGTCTTTCCATCATATCTATATGTTATTACGAATTTAAAATCTCCATAATTACCTTCTACTTTATCTAATTCAAGCGTAAAATCATCAGTTTCAGCATTTGTATCATATATGAATACATCTTTTTCAATACCCACTTCAGGAATATATATTTCTTTTTTATATGCATATTCATCTTCATATACTACTCCAGTAGTACTATATTCTTTTACATCTGTACCACTATCTTTAAATGCTTTTTCATTTACATTGACACCTCTAGGTAGATATATTTCTTCTAATTCATAACAATTTCTAAATGCTGATGATCCAATTTCTTGTAATTGACTATTAGCACTTATTTCTACTTTTTCTAAAGAGTGATTATCTCTAAATGCATGTCCACCAATTCTAATAACACTATCAGGAATAACTATCTCTTTTAAACTAACACATTCTTGGAATGTTTCTCCTTTTATTTCAGGTATTCCTTCAGGCAAGTTTATTTCTTCAAGATTAGAAGCTCCTTTAAATGCTCCTCCTCTAATCTCTTTAATAGTTTCTGGTAATACTATTTTTCTTAATGTATTTACATTTGCAAATACATCACCTCTAATACCAACTACTGGTTCACCTTTATATTCTTCAGGTATTTCTAATTCTTCTTCACTGTCTAACCAACCTAATGTATAGAAACGAACTACATATCCATCTAATGTAGTATCTTTTTCATATATTACATGTGGTGCTCTAAATATAAACATTGGTACAGCAATTGCAATTAATATAGTAACTATTCTTATTACTTTACTACTTCCACCACTTATCTTACCAGATAACACTGTAGATACTATATATCCAATTTTTTCATCAGGTCTTGCTTTAACTTCTTTCTTCAAATATTTCATTAAATTATAATTTTTAGAAATAGAAAAATAAGTTACTGTTACAATTATAAATACTATTATTAACACTGCAGTATGTGAATGGAAGAAATATAAAGACAAACATATCATTAAGATTATTGCATATACAATAGCAAAGATATTCTTTCTTCTTTCTACTCCAGCAATCGTTACATTTGCTGTTTGACCAGTCTTGTCTATTTCTCTTTTTATTATATCTTCTACCATTTGTTCTTCTGTCATATTATAACCAAATATTTTAGCAGCTCCAAAAGGTTTTCCTTGACTACCAGATGGTATAGATAAAACATTACTTGCATTAAGTTCATTTAATGTTACCTTTTGACCACAATTAGTACAGAATGTATTACCTGCAACAATAGCAGTTCCACATTTACTACATTTTTCTTCTACAGAAGCAATATCGTTAGTTAGTGCTGTTTTAAGTCCTGCATTCTTCTTTTTTCTAATACTTTCTACAACACCAGTCATTGGGAATCCTATAAATCCTCCAATAAATATTGATGCAACATCAACTACAATTGATGTTTCTGGCGCTACAAAAGATAAGATAATAACTATTATTGCTCTAATCCAAAAGACCTTCCAAAATATAGTCTTTTGAGGAACAGTATCATTCTTAAATATTAATGATGCAGGCAAACATAAGAAACCTGCAGAGTGTAATGAAAGCATTAAGTGCATCATTAATACACCAATAACACCCATATCATCAAAATCATCAGCTAATACTAATACAGGTATTAAAACTAATGACAATAAAGAACCTATTTTTACTATTTTCTTTTTCATATATAACCAACTCCATTATTACTATATAAAGTATATCACAATATAATAACTTGAAGCACAAAAAAACCAGATATTTTTATCTAGTTTTTCTTTATAGCAATTCCTCCATAAGGACCAACCATACCTGGTTTACTTTTCTTTAAAGTATATACTTTTTCACTGTCTTTATATTCTTCTGGGACTATAAATGAATGTTCTTCTCCAGTTCTATTAACTACTATAAATGCTCTTTCTTCTCCCATTATTCTTTCAAAAGCCATATAGTTAACATTTATATCATGTACTCTTAAATCAGCTTCATACATAAAATCTTCAGCATTTCTAATAGCACCAATTATCTTAAAGAATTCAAGTAATGCTATATCAGGATTATCCCAAGGCATAGGTTTTCTATTATCTAAATTACCTACTCCTTGTACACCTATTTCATCTCCATAAAATATAGATAGAATACCAGGCATAAAAGCTAAACTAAATACATAAGCCATATAAATCTCTTTAGCTTTTTCATACTGTTCCTTACTTAATCTATATCTTTGACAAACATCATGATTTTCATCTATCAAGTTCCATGGCCACTCTCCATGATATTTAAATATATTAGGATCCCATAAATTAATTCCTCTAGTCATATCATGTGTAGATGTAAAATTCATTGCAGTATTAAGTGTATCAGTAGGATATGTATTTTTTATTTCTCTTATCTTAGCAGCCAATTGATCTGCTTCACCATATCTAAAGTATCTAATCATAGCACCAATTAAGTTATAGTTCATAACACTATCCATACCAGTACCATTTTCTATATATCCTCTTCCCATATACATAGGATTCTTCCATACTTCACCAAGTATAAATCCATCTTCTTTATTTCTATGTACTGCTTTTCTTATTAGTTCTATATATTCATCAGTTAATTCATCTGCTACATCTAATCTTAGACCATCTATTCCATAACTAAACCATTGATCTATTATTCCATTTTCACCAGTTATATATTCTTGCCATTCCTTAGCTTCTCCATTACATACAGGCAATGTATCAAATCCCCACCAGTAATGATAATAAGTCATTCCATCAGGCCCCATGTGACTCTTATAAAATTTAGAATACTTTCTACCTCCGTAGTAAGCTCCTCTATCATTTTCCTTTTCTATCCATTCTTTATTCTGATACTTATTAAAGTACTTACTATCACTACCAGTATGATTAAATACTGCATCAAGTACTACTTTCATTCCTCTTTTATGTGCTTCATCACATAATTCTTTTAAATCTTCCATAGTACCAGCATATGGATCAACAACTTCATAATCAGAAGCATCATATCTATGAGTAGATTGTGAATAAACTATTGGACTTAAATAAATTATATTTGTACCTAGTGACTGTATATAATCTAACTTTTGAGTAATTCCTTTTAAATCTCCACCATAAAAATCATTATTCCATATATTATATTCATCACCACAAACAACAACTGGTTCATCCCAACTTTTATGTATATGACGTCTAGGCATTTCTTTCATAGGTTCACTACTACCACGATTAAATCTATCTACAAAGATATGATACATCATTCTTCCCTTAGCCCAATCTGGTGCTTTAAAATTAACACTCATCTTATACATTTCATCTTGCATAATACCATCAGGACCTAATATATCATTTTCTTTTATAAATCTTCTAAATCCATCACATTTATATGAAAAATAATATTTATAAATAGCTCTAGTATCTAAAAATATATCTTCTTCAGTATGAAAATATACAATACCATCCTTATTCTCTTTATGTTTTAACTTAATAGGTATTAAATCCCTACCTTTTTGCACACAAAAATATACATCTTCAAACCATCCATCTTTCATAGGTAATTCTAAAGATATATTATATTTACATCCATTATCTAACTTCTCAGTTTCATTTATTTTAAATTTATAACCCTCTGTCATATTTTACTCCACTCTTATACTATAAGCATATCAAATTATAATATAAAAAGCCAAGAAAAAAGAAGGATCATTAATCCTTCAGAAAACAAGAACAGCAGAATATTTTTATAACTTAAGAGCTATGTATATTAAATAGAAAGGTATGATGAATATTTTTTTACAAAGGTAAGTAGAGAGTCTTTGTAAATATCTTAGCTCTTAATAAATATTTCTGCGAAAACATGAAAATCATAAATTAAAAATTTATGATGGTTTAGATTATATATGAAGTCTCTTATTTAGTCAAATTTATCTATCAAAAATATAAAAAAAGTAGTTTTTAAGCTACTTTTCTTGGTTTTTTATCTAATTCTTCTTTATGTTCTCTATTCCAACCACTACTATCCATAAAATTATAGGCATCTTGGACTTCAAATTCTCTTCTTGTCATTCTATAAGATAGTATACAAGTATAAGCTAATTCAAAATAGTTTTTTATGTATTCTTTATCAAAATATAATAACTCAACAAAAAACTCTTTATTATTAAATTCACACATACTTTTCATGAAAATAAAATCATTATAACTAGAATACAAAGAACATTTCAATAATAAATTATTATCACTCGTATCCCCTATCATTTTTCTCATTTCTTCATAGTCAGCTACAATTACATCAAATGGTTTTAATTCCATTTTTGAATTTGCTGGTATACTCTTTAACTGTTGATAAATATATATGTATCTATCAATATTATCTAATACTAATACAGAAGTATTATCTAAATAAGATATAAAGTCATATATATTAACACTAAACGCTCTTAACTTATTAATTAATAATTGTACCTTATCAACTTCATTTGTTAATAATATCAAAGGTATATTAGTTTTATCATATATACCACGTAATATAGTAAACAATTTTTCAAAAGTATCTAATTTTATACTACTAGAAGTATAATAATAAATAGGAACATCTTCAAGTCTACAACCGTTTGACAAGAAAAACTGATTCTTTTCTACTAATTCATCCATAGTTAATCTATTAGAACCTAAAAGTGCTAATATCTCACAAGGAATAGTATTTGTTTTAACATAAGATAATAAATTACGTATAGTTTCTTCACTAGCGTTCTTTTGTAAGTAAGAAGCAGTTAAATAGTCAAATCCATTATCTAACAAAAGATTCATAATTTCATTATTAGTTCTCTTCTCATATTCAAAATCAAATGCTCGAGAAGCATCTTGATAAATTGTTCTAAGATAAGAATCCATATCTTTAACAACAACTCTTCCATTATTAGATTTTATAAATGGAGAATCAACTTCAGATAATTCACTTCTCTTTTTAGCAAACATTTCTTCCATCATTTCTAAAGTGGACTGATTAGTTGGTTGAGCAAACCTTACTCTAACTTTCTCATAACTAGATTTTATTTTATTAATAATAAACATTGATCTACAAAAGAAACAAGGAGTGACCATCAATTGTGTAGACCATTCTTTCAAAGATTGATTATTACTTTTACAAAAATCTATAATTAAACGTATATCACCAATAGGCAAAGATATTAAAAAGTTAGGAATGTTCTCTACTCCACCAAATTCTTGTATTAACATATCATATACTTCAGTATTAGCTTCTAAGTTATTTAACTTTTCATCATTTACAAGTATTACCTTATTATATCCTCTATTAATTCTATATCGAATTTGGTTATCAAAATCTTCAGGTGAAAAATCATAACTATTCATATATTTATTTATAACTGTTGTATAAACACTACTTGTATAATATATCTTAAAAGGAACACCTATATCACTACATTTTTTATACAAGATTCTATCGCTATAACTTAAAGAATTGAATATAAATTCATTATCAAATATTCTTAATGCCTCGAATTCTTCTTGTGATAAAGTATATACGTTAATTTCAGCAAACCATTGAGAAATCTGACTACCTAGCATTGCTAAGTTATTAGTACTTTTAATTGTATAAAATAACTTGTTAATATTTTTATACTTATCCCCAGTATATCTAAATTCATAATCATTTAAATGTCTCTTAAAGAAAACACAATAATGTAACATTTCTCTAAATGAACAAGAATCTTCTACATTACAAGAATTTTTCATCCAATTAAGTTCATCTAAATTAAACATATCTATTAATACATATAAATCTTTAGGACTTAATGTCTTAACAACACCTAATAGTTGTCTATTATTAACTATATAATCCAATAAATACTTCTTATCAGAACTACTACTAATTAAATTATTTAAAGCTTCAGTATACTGAATACCTTTATTAGAATAATCACAATCCTTTATAGTAGAAAAACTTCTTCCATCAACTTCATTTTTAGCAACAATATAACTAGAAGTAGCAAAAGACATACTAAATAGTAATTCCTCACTACCTAATTGATCTATCAAATATCTCATTTTATCAAAGTTATTACTATTGATAACCATTTGTTTAGTTGGATCCATATTTCCTAATGTTGTATCAATCTCAGTACTCATTAAGAAATAATCTATAGCACTAACTACCTTTTCATCCAAAGACTTTTTATCTCCTCTAGCAAAAGCAGTTACTATTTGATACTTAATCATTGTTCTGTATTCTTCAGGTAAATTATCAAATACTTTATATAAAGTATGCCCATTAACTTTTACATTACCGAATCTATCATCATCAGGTAAATTAACAGGTCTATCTAAAGTAGAATAACTATCTCTAACATTATTAATTGTATTTTGAGCACTATTACTAATACCAATGCCTGGCCAATCACCAGATACTTTTTCAATTAAACCTAATCTATTATTAAGTAATTCTTCATTAGGATAACTTCCATTTTCATATCTAGTAACTTCAGAATATATATTTCTTACAATTGCATCATAATTCTTAATACTATATAAAGTCTTTAAACTTAACTCTGTAGAAAAAGAAATAATAGTATTTGGAGCAGTTAATTCTACCGATGTATCTCGATCTAAATTATCTAAACTTAATTGAGCTAGTATACGAGTAACATCTATACCTTCACTATTACAAGCCATATTATAATAAACTTCAGATGACCTTAAAAAACCATTTAATATATCTTGTACTTTTTTCTCTACACAACTTTTAATAAAAGTTGAAGCAGGAGATGTTCCATTAAATTCTGCTACACTAGCAATATTAGAAGCTGGTTTACGTCCTATTCTTCTTAACACATTAGTCCTAAAAGAACCAATAACTTCCATAAATTCATTTTCTAATTTATTACGTGATATATATTCAAAGAAATGATTAAAAGAATCAACTACTTTCTTAATGTCTTCAATACTATATCCACTTTCAAGCATAAGTACTTTTACTTCATCAAGAAGTCTATTCATATATATCACCTCTATTCTTCTTAAATTATATCACAAAAAAAGATAACTAATGTTATCTTTTATAAACTCATATTTATTTCATCTTCTAATATACAATTAGATACTTCATTCAATATTGGATTATTTAAATCATGACTCTTACTCTTTAAAACAAAAGTCATATATTCATCTATTTCATATGGTACAGAATACATTTCCAAATCATCTCCCATATGATAAGCAACTCTTCTAAATGTTCTCATAAACTTATTTGTACAATTGTCCTGTATTCGTTTATTTCTATCATACAACTCTTGTTGTCTCTCTAAATTAGTAACATTCATTGCAGTTATTTGTCTTCCAACATATCTAACTGGTAAATAAGGAACAACTTTTATCTTACTTATTCCTTCCTTTTGTAATAATGTAACAAATATAGAAAGTGATAATACAAACGATTGTGTAACATCAGTTACATTCTCTTGATAATCTCTAGTTTCTCCATTGCGATACTTAATAAAGTCTTCACTTTCTTGTTCTAATACACCTTCATTAAGTTTATATAACTCTCTATTAAGTCTTTTTCTAAATATCTTTTCTCTATCACTAGATTCACCTTTTTCTTTAGGTTTCATCATACTATAGACATAACATACTTTTTCTCCATTTTCTTCTCTAATACCATAAGATACATCTGCAAGTGGACAACTTACCATTTCATCATCAACCCACTTACATAAACTTATATCTATCTTCCATGGAGTTTCCATCATAACACTTTGTGCTGTTCTCTTTAAGAAAATATCACTATTACCAAATGTACTTCCTAAAGGTATAATCTTACCTTCGTTTAAATATTCAAAAGAATCATCATCTAAGAAATCTATTCTTCTTCGAAGCATTCCTTCTGGATCTAAGAACTCCTCAGTACTAGCATTAGCAAACAAATAAGCAATAATAAATTTTATTCTAGTATCAAGTTCATTATTACTAAACCACATACATCTTCTATTAGCATCAATCTCTCTCGCTATATATTCTTCTAATAAAGGAAAGAATCTTTCTTCATCTTTAATAACCAATGTAGACATATTTCTATCATTAAAATATTCTTCTTTTGTCTTACCATCTTCATATATTATCGTATTAAAAGCAATACACCATTCTTCACCATCAATACGTACTTTAGCATTCTTTGCTTCTCTTACTACTTCATAAAAAAGTGCTCTCATATTTAACACCTCGATATCTATAATAATTATAGCATAAAAAAAGATAACTATATGTTACCTTTTATTATTTAGTACCTAGTTGTTCACTAACAGCTTTTTCTTTTACAACAAGTATCGAATCAAATAATACCATTAAATCTCCATACTGACATAATGCATCCGCTTTTATAATAGCAGCAATATATTCATCTCTACTCTTTATCATACTATAATCTAATTCATATGGTTCTAAACCATTCTTCTTACATATATAATCTATTAATTGTCTTATAAATTCTCTTTCTGTTCTTCCATTACCTTCTCTAAAAGGATGTATCATATCTAAATCAGAATATAAAACAGTAATAAACTTTAATAATTCTTCTCTACTTTTAATAGTAGGTATTTTCTTCTTAGCTTGATCTAACGTACATTTTAAATTTTGAGGTACTAAATGAACTAAACAAAAAGTAAAACTTTTGGCTATGTTTTCATTTCTAATAGTACCAGCAAATTCATATATATCATCAAATAAGTATTTATGTATTGATAATAAATGTTCTGTATCAAATGTTTCTGCACCAGTTTGTGTATACATCTTAGCTAATTTAAAACTAGTCATCATTCTTTCCACAGTATTTAATTCTTCTTGATCAGTAATTCCTAATTTATTCTTTAATGTACTTTCATCATTTCCATCTATTGTATAAGGTGATTTATAATCCAATAACTTACTTTTTAGGTCCGCCATAAGATTCACCTGAACCAGCTAGAGCTTGTTGCTCAGCTTTCTTTCTTCTAACATATTCTAAAACAGCCATTAAAAAGCTTCTATCACCTTTACCAGCATGAACATCTCTTTCAATTTGTTTTAATTCTTCAATTGTTAATATATGATTTTCTAAGCCATTACTTCCAGTTGCATAATCTAATGCTTGTTTTACTAGTTCTTCACTAGTTTTTGTTTTATTTTCAGCCATACCAAATCACCCCTAAATATTGCCTATATTATAAGTACAAACTATATTTTTGTCCAATTTTGCCCACAAAAAAGCACTATTACTAGTGCTTATTATTCATAATCAATCAAGTTCTTTGAAATAAATATCTCTAAGTCCTCTTTTAAATTTCTTTTGTGATACTTTCTTCATCCCATATTTAACCATATTATTAGAGCTAAATACATTATCAGGATGAACAGTAGTCATTACATACTTATAACCGATACTTTTTAAATATTCATCAAATTTTAATAACATTTGATACATTAATCCATTGCCCAAATAATCAAAATTAACAAATACTGGACCAATATCTCCCATTAGATTATAATCAATACCTTCCATTTCTAAATCTTCCTTAGCATCTTCTCCAGCAGGAATAAACATCCAAGTACATATAGGAATATCTCCCATATAATACATCCATATCTTCCCACCAATACTAAGCATTTCTTCTAATCCATCTTTAGGTATTTCACCTAACCATTCGGGTCTTTCCATTCTAGATCTTACACTTTCTCTAAATTTTATGTAATAATCTAAATCAATATTTTCAGACTCGCATCTTAAATCTTCTAATTTAATTTTCTTTAAATCTGTCATAGCCCCACCAATCAGGAATTAATTCCTCTAATCTAATAGTTTCGTAAGTATCTCTTTCTCTTAGTATCACAATATCTTTTGAATCCTTATCAAGTTGCATTAAATATTCTCTACAAGCTCCACAAGGACTTCCTACTTCACCATTGCGCATTAAACATACTAACTTGTCTATTTGACTTTCTCCATTAGTTATCATATTCGCAATAGCATTTCTCTCCGCACACATTCCTAGTGTACTAGCTGTATCTATACATACTCCTGTATAAACATTACCATTCTTAGTAAGAATAGCTGCACCTACACCACCAGCTTCTATAAATGGTGAGATGGTTCTGGGATTTAGAACTTCTTCTGCTCTAGTAATTAGCATATCCCATACTTCTTTTTCTTTCATTTCATTCTCCTCATTTCTTTATGGAGAACTAGATCACATCTTTAGTGATCAAATCTCCATTATTTGTAATTAATTTCATACTTGACCACTCCTTTCTTTAATTACAGCCACATTATATAAAAAAACATAAGATAATGCAATCTTATGTCCTATTTTTCTTTCTTAGTTTTTCTAGTCTTTCTATCTTCTATTAATCCATCTAAATCATCTTGAGATTCTTTATCAATCAACTTATTCTTTTTAGCAAATTTAGATACTGCTTTCATTAATTCCATAGTTAACTTTCTACTTTCTTTAAGAATCTCTTTAGTTCTTTTCTTAGCATATTTTCTATCTTCACAATTATCCAAAGAATTTAATTCTTCCTCTAATTCATCCATTCTCTTTTCTATATCTTCTGCTCTTTGTACACTTACACCAATATCCATCTTAATACACCTCTTAATTAGTATAACAAAAAAAGATAACAAAATATATTGTTATCTTATTTTACTTTTATATTTCTACCATTAATACAATGAGATAAATACTTATTATAATTAATACCAGCTCTAGGTTTATCATACATATACATTTTTATTTTCTTTATATCGCCATCAGGAATAGTACTAATAAATTTATTTAATACATCATCAAATAAATCATCTTTACTATCATACATATGTAATCCTCTATATTTTAACCAAGCATTTTCTATCCAATAGTATTTCTTAGCATCTTTATATATTAAGAATGAATGAGCATAATCCATCTTATCATCAGGATAAGTAATAAAGTATGTTCTACAATCAACATCTAACTTAGTAACTAATTCTCTTTCAAGTTCAACTTGATCAAAACATAAACCTACTTTACTATCTAATAAAGACTTAGGTGTTTGTAAGTAATATCTTTCTTTAAAGTCACCATTAAATCCAGAACATAAATTACCATCTTTGTCTCTATATCCTAATTTAATATCTAATAATTTATCTTTAATAGTATTATAAACACCATCATATTTTAGTATCATAGTTCTCCCACTACTAACTAACATAAATCCCATATTTTTAAATAATCTTATAGCATCTATATTATTCTTATATACCCAAATATATAATGTATTATATTCTTTTATTATATCTTTTAATACACTAGTACCAATACCATTATTTCTATATTCTTCAAATAAGTATATTTCATCAATAATATAGCCATCTTCATATGGTAATACTAAATAAGCACCAGCTATTTTATTATCAACATATATTATCTTATATAATTCACAAGTTCTCTCTATGTTCTTATCCACACTTTTTCTTATCTTATTTTTTTCATTATATGAAAGAACTTTATCCATTTCATCATCTATCATAGTAACTAATTTTATACTAGTAAGTATATCTACATCTTTATCTTTAGCATCTACTATCTTATAATCAAGCATAACAATCACCTACTTATGCCATATATACTACCAAAAATACACAAAAAAAGAAAGTGTTTACTTTCTTTTTATTTATTACATTCTTTTGGTTTCTTAGATAGTACTACTACTCCCCTAGCTTTACAACTATCTTTTCCTTCAGGACAATATCCCATAACTTTACAATATGGTCCTAATCCTTCACCAACTAGTGGTGCTACTCTCTTAGCTTGATCTACCATAGCATTAGCAATATGTCTGATTTCCCATTGTGCTTTGTTACAGCATCTCATTCTAGAAATCCATTCTAATGTTCTACCATTCATAGTAGTATAAATATTACAAGCATTACCAGATAAGTAGAAATAAACTAAATCTTCATCTCTAACACCTTGATTTTTAAAATCTTCTACCATTAAAGCATTATTACTAAATATTTCATCATATTCAGCTTTATGATTTTTAGCAACTGTATCTGGAGTTACATAATTTTCCATATTCCATAATGGAACGAAATCAGGTACTAATAGTGAATGCATTCTATGTCTTGTAATATGAGTTAATACAGCAAGTGAAATTGGGATTTCAAATGAGAATATAATTTGTTCTAATTCTCTTTGATTCTTACTATGTATAAGGGCTTGCATTAGTCTTCTCTTAATACCACTATCTTGATCCATTAATTGATGTAATAATTCTTCTGCATCTTCAATACATACTTGATATCTAGATGCAATAATATGACATAATACTTTCCAATCAGCTAATTTAGTATAGTCAGTCATATTAACTTCTTTTAGTAATACGCCAGTTTCAATTTTTGGTCCTGACCATCCACCAGTCTTAGGAATCATTTCATCTAAGAATTCATATTTATCTTCATAATAATCTTTATCTTTTTCTGCATCTAATGCTCTTACTAAATATGGTGCTTTTTCTCTTATCATTTCTGCAAACTTTTCGCCAAGTTCCTTAACTTCAGGAATATGTGATATTTTACCATGTAACATATCAGAAGTAATACGTAATAATTCGTTAGCATCACAACCCATAATAATATTACTATGATAACAATATGGAAGAATATATCTACAATCCTCTACAGGTATTTCTTCATCTACTAATTCACCATATTTATCAAATAATGATTGCATATAAGCTTTATATTGTTTTTGTAAAGCCTTATTGTTTTTAAGTACTTTACCATCTTTATCATGGAAATCAGGTACATAAAAACCTACATTTCTAAAGTCCACATTTCTTCTAGACTTAATAGTAAATGATGTTAATCTATATCCAATAATAATTTGTTCAATTATAGGAGTAACATCCTCAAGTGCAAATACTACATAATCATGTTCAGCAATTGACTTATGTCCATAACCTACTACTGCTCTTGCTAACTTTAAGTTCTTTTCGTAATCATTATTACTTTCAAAAACTTGAGTTACTGTTCCATCAGCACGAGATAAATTTCCTGCTGACGCAACTATTTGCAACCTCTTTTCTATTTCTTCCTTGGTATCATTACCAAGCATAACTACTTTCATAAAAAACTCTCCTTCTACCTTTTCTTGTCTCTACATTAAAAGCATAACATACTTACATTTAAAAAAGAAGTGTATTTTTTACACTTTAACATAACTAATATTTATATCTCCCATTTTACGGGGGATTACAAGCAAATTAAATTTACAATGATTTACAAATCATATAATAAAATTGACAATATATGGTATACTTTTAATAGGAAGTGATAAGATGAAATTTGTAAAAAACTTAACAGAAAAAGAATATCAAGCTTTCTGGGAAAAAACTGAAAATAATCATTTCATGCAAAGTTATGAATGGGGAAAAGCCTGCGAAAAGAATCGTGGACAAATACCTTGTTATGTAGGACTAAAAAATGATAAAAATAAATTAGTGGCAGCTGCCCTACTTCTAAAAAAGAAAACACCACTTAATATGTGTTACTTCTATGCACCACGTGGATTCACAATGGACTTTTCTAATAAAGAAGTATTAACTGAGTTTACAAAACATTTAAAAGACTATTTAAAAGAAGAAAATGCTATTTATTTAAAATTAGATCCACCACTTATGTATCATGAGGTAGATACTGAAGCTAATAAAATTGAAGATGGTAAAAATAATTATGAAATATATAATAACTTCATTAATTTAGGATATAAACATAAAGGATTTAATAAGTTATATGAAGGTAACCAACCACGTTATACTTTTAGAACAATTTATAGTAAATACAATTCTTTCGAAGATGTAGAAAAAACTTTTTCAAAATCATTCTCACGTCCAGTAAAAAGAAGTTATAACTATGATTTAGAAGTATATCAAAGTGATGAAGTAAAAACATTCCATGAACTTATTAAATTAATATCTAGTAAAGACGGATTTAATGAATATAGTTATGATTACTACAATAATGTATTTGAAGAATTAAATAAAAAAGGATACATTAAAATATTCAATGTAAAAATTAACCCAAGTAAATTAATTGAAAAGTTTACAAAAGAATTAGAACTAGAAAAGAAAGAAGAACGTAAAGTTAAAATTCAAAAAGACATTGATTATTTTAAAGAAGTAGAAAAAGAACATCCTGAAGCATATACTTGTGCATCACTAATATGTACTTATTCTAAAACAGGAGCATGGTCACTATATATTGGAAATGATGACGTTGCAACATATACTGGAACAGTTAATAGATTATACTATGAATTTATGAAAGACGCATATGATAATAAATATGAATACGCTGACCTATTTGGTACAGTTGGTGACCCAGATACAAAATATAAAAATCTAGCAGGTATATTTGAATATAAGAGAAAAATTGGTGGAGATTTAATTGAATTTATTGGTGAATTTGATTTAATTAATAAACCATTCTGGTATAAAGTATTGCCTACACTATTAAAGATTTATAGAAAAATAAAAAAGTAAGGAATCCTTACTTTTTTTATTGTTGATTATTATTTTGTCCAAATATATTCATTGGATCTTGTTGAGGCTGTTGTGCAGCCATTTGTTGTTCATATAAAGCATTTTGAGCTGCTTGAATTTGTTGTTGTTCCAATGGATTAACTGACTGTTGTGGTTGCATCACTGGTTGTTGAACAACTTGTGGTTGTACTTGTTGTTGTGGCATCATTTGTGGTTGCATTACAGTTTGTGGTTGTACTTGTTGTTGCACCACTTGTGGTTGTACCATAGGTTGCCCCACTACTGGTTGTTGCATCATAGGTTGTACTCCATCAGTAGGCATAGCCATTGTCATACCAGGAACTCCTGCTACGGCTACTTGATTAGGATCTTCCATACCTCTAGACTTCTTAATTAGCATAGCAACTAATGCAATACTTCCACCTACTCCTACAAATAATAGTATAGCAACAAGAGGTCTAAAGAATAACCAAGCTATTGCAATAACAATAAGTGAAACAGCAAATCCAACTAATCCACCTATCCATCCGATTACTTTTGCAATACCTTTACCTAATAATGGAATCCATTTAACTAAGAATGCAATAGGACTTAACAATGCAGCAAATCCTGCCATATTTAATACAGTACCTATAAATCTTAATATCCATTTTAAAATATTATTTTCTTTTTCTACTGCATCAATAATAGCTTCACCAGTCATTATTCCGCTTCTAACTTCAAACATATTTTTACCTTGTTTACTTGTAAATGGTAAAAAACTACTTCCACTTTGTTTAGCTAAAATAGATATTTCCTTATCATTATTGTATCTAAATGAAATTCTTACATCTCCTACTTTAGCATTAGCAAGATTATCAACACTAGCTATATAATTATTAACTTTATAATAACCAGTAGGTAAACTTACTGTTTCCCCTAAAGCAACAGCAGCTCCAGTACTTAACAACTCTTTTTGAGCATCACTTATAGTAAATGCACCAAGAGTAACATTAGCTGCATAGAATGTTTCTTCCTCATAAGGCATTGTAGTTGGATTCACTTTAGAACTATTACGGAAATCAGAAGAATCCTCAATATCAGTCAACCATTTTAACTCATAATCATATGTAACTGTATCATCACTATTACTATGTTCAACTTCTACCCATTGTAGCATTTCAACTACTCTAACTAACTTAGCAGTTTTAGGGGATTGTACATTAAACATACTATCTACTAAATATTCATCTTCAACTACTAATTTACCATTAGTTGAAACTAACTTACCTTCATTAGCTGAATCAACTTTATCAGAAGATATGTTTATTAAGGCTCCTCTTGCTTCTTCAATAGTCTTAATATTCTTTACATTATTACTTTCATTTATCCATAACATTACAATACCAATAACAATCATCAACAAACCTGTTAATGGCCCTGCACTTTTTTTCTTCTCTCTAACCATATTCTCAAACTCCTATCTTAAAATGAGTATACCATAAAAAAAGAATAATTAATTAAATTATTCTTCAATATTTATACATTCAATACTTAATACATTCATTCCGTCAAAAATAACTTTATAAACCATAGGGGCTGTCCAATGTCCATCGACTATTGTTTCATCCCCATAACTAAGTATTATTTCATCATCATAGTTATGTCCAACTTCACACCATGCACTAAGTAAACATGTTAATGCAGTACTATGAGAAACTAAAGCAACTCTGTTACCTGTCTCAAACATTAAAATATTTTTCATTGCATCAACAATACGCTTTTTAGTTTGATTTAATGATTCTCCACCAGATAATTTAAAACTGAAATCTTTCATTTGCAATCTTGCAAATTCTTTCCATTCCATATCTCCCATATTACCTATTTTACGTTCGTTAAATCTATCATCAACATTTATTATAGTATTATTTTCTAAAGCAATATATTTAGCAGTTTCTAATGCTCTAACATAACTAGAACTATACACTGCATCTATATTTTGTAACTCAGGATGCTTACTTAATTGCTCAGCTTTCTTTTCTCCACTAACAGACAAGAAGGCTTTTTCATTTTGTACTTGGTTTGAATCACCATTACTAATCATTTTTAAATTATTCTTAGGTGTACTTTCTGAATGTCTAATTAAATAAACAACTGTTTCCACTAAAAAATCACCTCAAATAAACCAAATGATATTGCCATCATAATAAGACCAGCAAATACAACTCCAGCCATTACTGCAAATACAGTTTTCTTAAAATCTAATTTTAACATACTAGCTGCTAATGTACCTGTCCAAGCCCCAGTACCTGGAAGAGGAATACCAACAAATAAGAATAATGCCCAATAAAGTCCCTTACCTGCTTTTTCTTCTAATTTCTTTCCTCCACGTTCACCTTTATTTAAACACCAAGTAAAGAAATTACCAATAACTTTTTTGTCTTTCCCCCATTCCAAAACTTTTCTAGCAAATAGATAAATTATAGGAACAGGTACCATATTACCAATAATACCAATTATTAATGCAATAACATAATTAACACCTAATGCAGGTACTAATGTTACCATTGTATATCTTAATTCAAATAATGGAACCATTGATACTATAAAAACTAAAAAATATTTAACAAATATACTCATTTATATCATCCTCTACATTTTAAAATAATTATAATTATAAAATTTCAACAAAACACATATCAATCCACTAGGAAATATTTTCCTTCTATTATTATAATTATCTAATACTCTATTATATTTTATCTTTAATTTATTTATAACTTTAGAATATCTAACAAGTTGTTTCTCATATTTAACAAACTTATTTTGCTCTTTTAATTCTGGATATACTTTAGATACTAATAATAACTTTTTAATATCTATCTCTATCAATTCATTTATTTCTATTCTCTTATTATAATCATATTCATTATAAGAATTTGAATAATCATATAATCTACTACCAAATTCATCGAATTGATTTCTATCATATCCCTTAACTATATCTACCATCTTAGATAAGACAATAATCCTTTTTACAAAAATATCGTCAACATCTAAAAAAGCTTTTTTAACTTCAATTCTCTTCTTATTAATAATATTAAATTCTAATATTAAATATATAATCAACCAAATAATTAAGATTATTAACAAAATACACAAGTCATCTTCCATTTTCTTAACTCTCCCTTATAGAATTATAACATAAAAAAAGAATGAAATAAATCATTCCTGTTATTCTGTACTAATTAAATACCATTTATTCTTTATTTTAGCTATATTTAACTTATTTTCTACTTCTCTTGTATCTCCATCATCACTACAAGAAAAAGTAACCGTATATCTTCTTATTTCTTTAATATCTTTTTCTTCTATTTTATAATAATCTACTAACGCATTAATATGATAATCTAATTCATTGCCTTCATATAACTTATAATTACTATCTACATCATATTTTAATATTTGAAAATAACTATCTTTCATTTGTTTAAACATAAGATCAAACTCTTTAATCATTTCATCTTTTGTTTCATATGACTCTTTTATCATTTTTTCATTATATAAACCAACAATCATATTAGCATCAAAATTACTCATTCCTTTTGCATACTTAGTAGCTACTCTTTCTGCTCCACCAAATAACATAGATATTCCAAATATTAAAAGTACTATTAATATCACTACAAACATTATAATAATCATCAATTTCTTTTCATTAATCTTTTTCATAATATCATCCCTTAATAAAGAAATTATAGCATAAAAAAAGAATTAATTTCTTAATTCTTTTTTTTATTAAATTAGTCCTCTATAAATAGACCATTTTTTACCAACTTTTACTACTGTTACAGTTACATAATCAATAGTTTTTTCACCATCGTTATCATAAACGATTTTAACATGGAATCTTTTTGCAGCTTTAAGATCTTTTTCATCGATATCATATAAAGTTTCAAAAGATTCAGCAAGATCTTCTAATTGATCTTCAGAATAAGTTTCGCATTCACGAATCTTATAACTCTTAATAACAATGTCTTCTTCTTCTAATTCTTCGATAGCTTCTTTAAAGTCATCTTCAAGTTCGTCTTTTTCACCATCATATAAAGCTTCTAACATTTCATCACTATATACTTTAACGATTTTTTCTTCGTCGCCTTTTTTAACAATCTTCATATACTTGTTAGTAATGTTATAAGCTGGATTTAATAGTTTAGAACCTACCATTACTACTAATAAAACTACTAGTACTACTCCAACGATAGCTCCAATCATTACTCCCTTGTCAGTTTTTACTTTTTCAATAAAAGTATTAACACCAGCTTTAGCATTATTGGCTAAATTTCCTGCTTGTGCTTTTAATGCATCAGTATTAACAATTGGTTGTTGAGCAACTGGTTGAACTGGTGCTGGTTGTCCTTGAGCAACTGGTTGAGCTGGTACAACTGGTTGACTAGGATCCATGTAATTAACTCCCTGATTTAATTGTGCAACATTGTCTTGCTTTCTGTTTGGCATTTTACTCACTCATCTTTCTATAATAGAATTATATCACATTTATTAAAAAAACAATACAAAAGAAAAAAGGCTTCCAGTGCCTTTTTCCAAAAGTGTGAGTTTGAGTTTATATGTTATTTTAATTGTATAGGGTCTATATTTATATAATTAAATTTATTTAATCTTAATTTATTAATTTTATTCTTATTATACAAATCCTCTTTCTAACTACATATATCACCTTTTCCTTTCATAATTTAATAATAAATTATGAATATGAAAATAAAGTGATAGAAAAGTGAAAAAATTATTAAAAATTATTTTTTGTCACCAAACTTATTAATTGTAAAGTAAAAAGTCGTACCTTTATTCTTAACACTCTTTACACCATATGACATATCATGACATTCTAATATTTCTTTAACTATAGAAAGTCCAAGACCAGTACCAACTACATTTCTTTTATGATTCTTCTCTTTCTTATAATACTTATCCCAAATATGATCAATATCCTTAGGATCTATACCTTTACCAGAATCTATTATTTCAACTAAGTAATCCTTTTTATGTTCAGTTATATTTAATTTAACTATCTTATCATCACCAGTATAATTTAATCCATTATTAATTAAATTATATATAACTTGATTAATCTTATTCTTATCTGCTCTAACCATAATCTTATCTGGTATATTAACAACTATCTCGTAACCTTCTGTTTCTTTTAAATACTCATAGCGTTTTAAAATACCATCTATTTCTTCTTTTAAATCAAAAGTAGATATATCCAATATAGTTGAATTATTTTGTAACTTAGATAAAGCTAATATGTCACCAACTAATAAGTTTAATCTATCAGTCTCCTCAATAATAACATTTAAATTATCTTCTCTTTTAGCTTTATCTTTATAAGTGATATCTCTTACCATTTCAGCATAAGCTTTAATCATTGTAAGAGGTGTTTTTAAATCATGTGATACATTTGCCATTAGATCTCTTCTATACTGATCTGTCTTACTAACTTCACTCTTTAAATAATTAAGAGTATCAGCTAATTCATCTATTTCTTTTACACCATCTTTTTCAAATTCAACATTAAAATTACCATTAGCTAACATCTTAGCTTTTTCTGTTATATTAACTATTGGTTCACTAAAAATTTTAGATAAAATAAAACTTAATACAACAGCCAATATAATAACTACAATAGTAATGTAAATTAACTGATCTTTTACTAAATTATAATTTTTATTTACATTACTTAACATTGTAAATAAAAATACATATCCACCATCTACTTCTACACCATATAACAACGCTGAAGATTTATAATCAGGATTTACTAATCTTATAGCATCAATATCTTTTTTACTATCATATAGATTTTGCTTATATTTAAGCAATGCCTTATTACTTCTACCTAACAAACAACCTGTTAAAGTATCATTATATAGTTTAGATGTCCCAAATTCATCAATAAACTGTATACAAACAGAATTATTATATACAACTTTTTCTAAGTACTCATCTAAATCTTCATAATCTGTATTACTTATCTCCTTAGCTATTTTGTTCATGTCATTCATTTGATATTTCTCATATAAATAATTAGATAACAATAACTGTGTAGCCCATAACAAAAGTAATATAAATACTGAAAATAAGACTAAATAAAATAATGTCTTAACTCTAATACTACTATTTCTATTTATCATAATACTCAAACTTATATCCTATTCCTCTTATAGTCTTTATATAATCTCCATAAGTACCAAGATTCTTTCTTAATGTTTTTACATGAGTATCTATAGTTCTATCATCACCATAAAAATCATAACCCCAAACATTAGTTAATAGTTGCTCTCTAGATAAAGCAATATTTTTATTATTAACAAAATATTTTAATAAATCATATTCCTTAGGAGTTAAATACAATTTACTATTTCCTAAGAATACATCATGAGCCTTATCATCTATAACAAGTTCTCCAAATACATATGAACTTTCCATAGAATTAGTTCTCTTTAATACTGCTTTAACCCTAGCCATCAATTCTTTAGGACTAAATGGTTTCGTAACATAATCATCTATACCAATATCAAATCCATTTAATTTATCATATTCCTCACTTCTTGCAGATAACATAATACAAGGTATATCATTTACTTGTTTTATCTCCCTACAAGCTTGAAACCCATCCATATGAGGCATCATTATATCCATAATCATCAAAGCATAATTATTAGTAGTAGCTAACTTAACAGCTTCCTCACCATTACTAGCTTCATCAACCTCATATCCTTCCAATAACAAGTATTCCTTAATAACACTTCTTATTAACATTTCATCATCAACTACCAAGATTTTCATACATCTCACCCCGATACATTTATAATATCTCACTTATGTGATAAATTAATGAAATTAATTTTGTAAGAAATATTCTAACACATCAATAGTATCTCTTACTACATTTTTTCTCTTACAAATATCTAAATAAGGTTTTACTTCCTCTAATATATTATCTTTATGTATATAAACTAATTTTAAATGACCTAACGCTTCTCCTTCAGTTAAACTAACATTATCAGGATTAGGTACCATATCATCATATACTACATAATAATTAGCTATATAACCTCTATTAATCCCCTCTTCAGGATAATCTTTAAACAAATACTTAATAGAGATAAAAGGACTATCTATCTTAGGATCATAATCTATTCCAGCTTCTTCTTTTATTTCTCTAACTAAACATTCATAATCAGATTCATCACCATCAACATGACCACCTAAAAAATAATAACTATCATCAGTATGTACAATCAATACTTCATCCTTAGAATTGACTACTAATATCTTAGCTCTCTTCACCCATTCATGTATATCTTCATCTTTTAAATTATTATCATTATATATAATCTCTTTCATAAATAATCACCACCTATATTATAAACAAAAAAAGACATTACTAGTAATGTCCTATTCTCCTAAATCTACATTATGATATACATCAGTAACATCTTCAATATCATCTAATAAACCATATAATTTATTAAATAATTCTAAATCTTCACCTTCTAAAGTAACTAAATCTTTAGCATACCATCCACATTCATCTAATTCATAATCTACTTCAGGTTCTACAGATTCAATAACTTCTCTAGTTTTTATATTATCAATGTATTTAACTTCTACATTTATAAAACCATCTTCATTTTCAAATTCAACTGGTTCTATTCCTGCATCAAGTAAAGCCATTAGTAATTCTTCTTCTTTATCTGATTTAAAACTTAATACACATAAATTATCATAGTTATAAGATACTGAATTACTAACTCCTAAACTTTTATTTAATTTATTAAATGCAGCTCTAACTTCTCCAACAGTTCTATTAACATTATCAGTTAATGTCTTAATCATGAATGTTGAAGCACCAGGACCAAATCCTTCATATATTATTTCTTCATATTCATCTTTACCTGCACCTTTAGCTTTATCTAAAGCTCTATTAATAATATCTGCAGGTACTTGCATTTTCTTTGCTTTTTCTACTAAATGTTTTAAAGCACTATTTGCTTCTATTTCAGGAACTCCTCTTTTAGCAGCTAAATATATTTCTTTAGCAAAGTTAGTATATAACTTTCCTTTAGCAGCCCCTGTCTTTTTTATTTTTGCTTCTCTAACAGCATAAGCTCTTCCCATAATTACACCTCTTTAAAAATCTTTTCTATTATACATAAATAAGTGTAATATTACTAGGAATTTTATACTTATTTATGTTTCTTTTTTGTATCTACATATACATCTTTTTGCTTTTTATCACTTGTACCAAAATATACAAATGGTAATGCAAATAATCTAGGTATCACTCTACTTAACTTACTTTTATACTTAGCTAAAGTATTATTATAATAAACACTTAAGTTTTTACTTCTAAAATGTAAGATATTTTCTAATTCATCTCCATCTTTATAATAACCACCACAATAATTCTTTTCGGCCATTAACCAAGATGCAATAAACTTTAATGATAACCCATAAGTCTTAAATACTTTTTGAACATACTCTTTATAAGTTGTTCTAAATTTTTCTCCACCAGATACATTAAATATTTTCTTATTGATTTTTTTCTTATAATCAATAGCACATACAAAAGCATATCCTGCATCTTCAGCAGACAATACTTCCATATTACAATCTAGTGGGACATTATATATTAATCCTTCCGGACCAGGATCACCCAATATATAAGCTAATCTTAATATTGAAAAATTCTTTATGTTTGCTTTTATATATTTTTCACATTCAACTTTATATTTTGAATAATAATCATATTCATCTATATTAAATTTAGTTTTCTTATCAATATTTTTATAGTCATCTACTTTACCATATACTGAAGTACTAGAAGCATATAACATAAAACACTCAGGATTATATCTTTTTATAGCATCTACAACTGTTTTAGTTCCATTTAAATCTACTTCTTTACAAATATCTTCATTAATATTCGCTAAAGGAGGTAATACACCAGCTAAATGAATAACTACATCATGATCTTTAATTAAAGCATCTACTATAGATTTATCATTTACATCTCCATAAACTATATTTATTCTTTTTCTAAAAGACTTTAATCTTTTATAAGACGCTCTATTTCTAAGTTCCAATGCAGTAATCTCATATTTTCCTTCACTAAGTAAAAATCTTATTACTTGAAGTCCAACAGTACCAGCAGCACCAGTAACTAAAATTTTCTTCATACTTCAACACCTTCTTATATGGTTTTTACTATATATATATTACCATATTTATTAAGAACTATAAACTAATAAAGTTCATCACTACTAGTTGCATTTAATGTTAAATCAGCAAATTCTCCTTTTAAATATAAAGGATATGCAGCTGCACCTATCATAGCAGCATTATCAGTACAATAAACAAAACTAGGTACAGATAAATCTACTCCATACTTATCAGTAACTTTCTTAATTTCTTGTCTTAAATATTTATTAGCAGAAACACCACCCGCTATAATCATATTCTTAATATCATATTTTTTTATAGCTAATTCAGTTTTTCTACATAATTGATCTATAGCAACATCTTGAAAACTTCTAGCTAAATCATTATTTCTAATTTCATTACCTCTTTGTTTTTCATTATGTACTAAATTAATTATATTACTCTTTAATCCACTAAAACTCATATTAAATGAATCATCATTCATAGGCATAGGTAAATCATAAGTATGTTCACCTTCTAAAGCAGCTTTTTCTACTTTAGGTCCACCAGGATATCCTAATCCAATAACTCTAGCAACTTTATCATAACACTCACCAATTGCATCATCTAAAGTACCACCAATATGTTCAAACTGATAGTCACCTTTCATTAAGATTAAATCAGTATGTCCACCACTTACTACTAATGCTAACAATGGAAATTGCATTGGTTTTTCTAAGTTATTAGCATATATATGACCAGCAATATGATTAACAGCTATTAAAGGTTTCTTATATACAAATGACATAGTCTTAGCAAATTCTACACCTACTAATAAACTTCCTAATAATCCAGGAGCATATGTAACTGCAATAGCATCTATATCATCCATAGTCATATTAGCTTTATTTAAAGTTTCTTCAAGTACCATAGTAACATTTTCAGTATGCATACGAGAAGCTATTTCTGGTACTACTCCTCCAAATTCAGCATGCGTATCCATTTGAGTTAATACAGTTAAATGAACACATTCACAACCATTTCTAATAATTGCCATACTAGTTTCATCACATGATGACTCAATAGCTAAAATATTAACATCTTTCATTTTCAACAACTCTTTTCATAATTAAAGCAGCATCACTACCATAATAATTATTACGTTTATTAATAATTTCGAAATTATTCTTTTTATATAATGATATAGCAGGTATATTATTTTCATTAACTTCTAACATAACATTATCTATATCATCAAATAAATCTATTACATAATTAATTAATTTAGTAGCAATCCCCTGTTTACGTACTTCCCTATCTACAACTACATTAACTATATCCATAGTTTCATATAACTTTGTTACATGTATAAAACCAACTAATTTATCATCTAAGTAATATCCATAAACATAGTCATATTGAGATTCTATTATTTTACTTAAATTATATAGATTAGAAAAATTACTATTTACTTGAAATCCTAATTTATTAAATGCATCCAAGTATTCCAAACTAATCTTATTTACCATCTAAAGCACTTATCCCTTTTATATATAATGGTTTAACTTCATGTGGATTTAATTCTTTTAATGTCATTACATATTCATAAACCTTTTCATAGTCTACATCTACTAAAGTATTAACATCATTATTTTCTTTAAATTCAGTATACATAGATTTATTCATATATTGTAAAGGTTCTAAAGTATTGTAATTAGAATCAAACGTACCTACAAATGCACCATTTCTATCTTCTATAGCAACTACTTTCTTTAAAGTATCTACGCCAGTAGCTAGTATTGTTAAAGCATCTATTACTCTAATAGGAATAGGTAAGGCATAAGCAATAGTCTTAGCAATAGTTACAGCTATTCTAACACCAGTAAATGATCCTGGACCATTTACAACTATTACATTTCCTAATTCAGAAACATCAACATTAACATCTTTCAATAACTTATCAATAGTAGGCATAGCAACCTCACTATGTTTGTTCTTAGTTTCTAAATTTTCTTTATTTATTATTTTTCCATCTTTATATAAAATCATTAATACATTTTTATCATGTGTATCTATAAATAGTGTATACAAAGTAACCACCTCACGTGCCTTATTATACCACAATTAAGGCAAAAGAAAAAACTCTTTCGAGTTTTATAAAACAGCCTGACAAAGCTCTTCGTATTGTTGACCATGTGGAGTAAATACAAATACTCTTACGTCATCATCAATAACTTTAATTCTAACATCCAATCTTTCTTCTGGTAGTTGTTCTTCAATCATTTCTGGCCATTCAATTATGCAAACACCATCTTGATTTAAGTAATCATCTAAACCAAAGTTTTCTTTAGAATCTTCCATACGATAAACATCCATATGGAATAATGGCATTTCGCCGTCATGATATTCTTTAACTAAACTAAATGTAGGACTAGTAACAGTTTCTTTTATTCCTAAAGCTTTTGCAAAACCTTTAACAAATACAGTCTTTCCACTACCTAATTCTCCATTTAAACAAATAACCATTCCGGCAAATTTTTCACTTTCAATATTTTCTGCTAATTCAAGTGTATCTTCTTCACATCTTGATGTATATTTATAATTCATACCTTATCACCCAAATAAATTATAGCAAGTTTATAATAGTATATTCAATAATATTAAAAATCTTTACACAAAATTAACTACCACAAGATTTCATACTATTATATATCTCTTTATAAGTACCAGAAGTATAATGTAAACCATCTGAAGTACCTAAGTTACCTTTTACAACGTTAAAAGTGTCACAATACTTAATATTACTAACACCAGAAGTACCATTTTTTAATTTATTATTAAATGTAATAATATTAGCGTTTTTAGTAGAATATCCATTTTGTGCTTCCTTAGCCTCATCAACAGGATTTACACTTACTAATATTAAATTATGTTCCTTCCATGCTCCTTGAGCCAAATTATTATACGTAGGAATATATTTATCTATATCAGATAATAAAAAGTTAACACCCATTAATGAATAAATATTAAATGTAGTTCCAGGATTAGAAGCAATAATATTATTTACAGCAGAAACAGCAGTATCATTAAACCAACTATATCCCATACTACCCCTAGCAATATATATATCATCACCATTAACAAAAGCACCGCCGTTATTAAATTGACAATTTGTCCAATCACCAGTAATAGAAGCGCACATACCAACAGTTCTAGAATCTCCTATAATAATATTCTTAGCAGCTGTTTTTAAATTAGTATTACTACTACCAGGACTTGAACCACCATTAGCAGCATTTTGATTAGCTTGTTCCTGCTCTAATCTCTCTTGCTCTTCTTTTTCTTTTATATCTTCCTTAATTTGTTCATTCCTTTTTTCTTCTTCTTCAGCCCTATCACTAGCAGCTTGATTAAGTTTATCTTTTTTCTCATCAATTTCATCTTTTCTAGAATCATTTTCAGATTGCTTTAAAGACTGAATGTTTTCTACAGTAGCATTAGTAAAACATTGATTTAAAGCATTAGATCCACCTAATAAATCCTCAAAAATAAAAGAAAATGTTGCAGGTAATAAAAATATAATTAAACCAGCAATAATAGATCGTACCATAGGACCTAATTCACCACTAAATTCCTTGCCAGAAGTAACAGCCTTAAATAAAGGAACTGTACATCTATATATCAAAACTAAAGGAATAACAGTACAAATAATACTAAAAGCATATTTTAGTATTAAAAAAACAGTTAAAAATCCAGATTCATTACAAATATCTAATAATAAATACATAATACATCACAAAATTATTATATAAAAAATAGGTAATTAAGTAAAGAAAGGCATAAAAAAAGAGGATCATTATAGAGTCCCACCTTGAAAAAAAAGAGCAAAAAAAAAATTGGCAACTACCTATTTTCGCTTTGAGACTATCGTCGGCGTATGAGTGCTTAACTTCTCTGTTCGGGATGGGAAGAGGTGTGCCCACTCAGCTATCGTCACCAATAAG
>SVAU01000028.1 GCA_015059245.1 Bacillota bacterium | reverse complement strand
ATGGGGTTAATCCTAATGAATATCCTAATTTAGATTTAGATGAGACTAAGGAACCTATTGTTATTAATACTGAAGTATTTAAGGAAATGATTAATCAAACTGTATTTGCTACTTCTCCTAGTGAGACAAGACCTTTACTTACTGGTATTAACTTTAGAATTAATGGTAGTGAGTTAGAAGTACTAGCTACTGATAGTTATAGACTTGCTAGAAAGTTAGTTTCTATTGATCATGAAGTTGAGAATGATGTTAATATTGTTATTCCTGGTAAGAATTTAGTAGAACTATCTAAGATGTTAGATGATGAAGATATTACTTTAGAGATTCATTTATTTAGTAATAAGGTATTGTTTAAGTATGGTAATATGTTATTCTTATCTAGACTTCTTAGTGGTACTTATCCAACAACATCTAATATTATACCTAAGGATTTTAATATTGAGCTAGAGTGCTCTTTTGATGATTTATTTAATATGATAGATAGAGCATCTCTTCTTACATCTGATAGAGATAAGAATACTATTAAGTTATCTTTAAATAAGAATGAACTTATGATATCTTCAAATAGTCCTGAAATTGGTAAAGTAGAAGAAAAGATTACTGTTGAATCTGATAAAGAAATTAATATATCTTTTAGTTCTAAGTTTATGCTTGATGCTATTAAGAGTTTTAATAAAGATAAGATTATTCTTTGTATGAATAATGATAGTTCTCCTATTGTTATTAAGAATAGTGAAGATACTTCTTTAGTTCAATTAGTTCTTCCTATTAAGACTTGTTAATTATATATAATATACTCTCTTTTATGGGGGTATTTTTATTTTATCTTGCTTCGCGTACCGAAATCCTATGGATTTCTCCATAGTTTTAGTATTTAGAATATTTTTTTATTTAGAATATATAATGGATATATAGATTTTATTGTATCAACATAATGTGTTGATAATTTAAATATGTTATAAAAGTGTAAAAAATGTCAAAGAATACGTTATATCTTGGAAAAAGTCAGAAAATTATTGATTTATTCCGAGATATAGTTACATTTTTAAGTATAACGGTAGTTGTAATATTAACAAAAGTTTTTCCAATCAATCCAAAAAACTTTTATATTTTAAAAATTATTCCAATGAACTGGAAAAACTTTTGTTAATATATAAGAAATAGATATATCAACAGGTATTGTTGATATGTAAAATTAATGTAAATAATAATGATATTTATTTTTTATAGTAATTATATATGATATAATTAACGATAGGAAGGTGATTTATTTGAAAGAAAATTATGACTTAATATCTGAATTAGAAGAAATAAGGAGAAGGGGAATAAATTACGGGGCACAAATAGGAAATGGTAAATATAGAATTGATGATCTTATTGAAAAAGTACCAGATGTTCTTGTTGCAGCATATGGCGAAGAAAAAGCAAGATTAAAATGGAGAAAACTTGCACGATTATATTACTATGTGATGAGTACAAGTTTAGAAGCAGATATGGTTGCAACACTTAGAGAATTAATAGCGATGTATGATGAACAATTGAAATTTATGTATAAAGGAAAAGATGGAAAAGATTACACTTCTTTTGAAGAAGTTCAAAAAGTAAATGAATTTTATACATTACATGAAAACCCTACAATAGAAAAAGGCAGAAGTAGATAAAAATTATGCGAAGTTATATAGGTGATATGAAATGTTTACAAAAGAAAAAGTAATTGATAAGGAGAGAATTAAAGAAGCTATTATTGAAAAAAAATCAATGACATTCGAAAAATTAGAAGAAACTATAGTAAAGGAACTTTTAATTTTAGAGAATGAATTAAAAGAAGAAGGAATTATTGATAGCCAGAAGGAAAATGAAGAAGTTAATATTTATGAATATTATATTAATTATTTTTCTACTCTTCTTTTTGGTTTAACTTTAGATGAATTAGAGTTTATAAATGACAATAATTTATTTGAATTTGATAGAAATAATTTATTGGATTGCAGGTGTCAATTAATTCTAGATGAAAGAATTAAAAATTTTAAGAGTACTATTGATGACTTAAGTCATGGTATAAGTATAGAAAATATAGGAAATTATTTTCAAAAATTCGGTGATATTCGTAATCAGTCAAAACAAGGCACAAAGTTAACTATAATTTTAGGATTAGACAGAAAAGATATTGAATTAACACCTTTAGGATGTAAGTTAAAATCTTGTATAGATAATATTAAAAATATTCATATAAATTTTTTACGACAGAATAAAGCATCAGCACCGAAAAGATAAAAATTTAATAAAATATAACTAGATTATATATACCTGAATATACTTGTAATAGAGTGTGGAGAATCTACTTTGTAGATTCGGGAAGCGTAGCGCTATAAATAAAGAAAAAAATGTATTTTGAACCTAGAAATAGGTTCTTTTTTATGTTTTAAAGGGTATAACGACATAATTTGGCATATTTCGACAGAAGGGTATGGTTTAATATAGGGCACATATTTTTATATGTGGAAAGGGGGATATGTTATGAATAATTATATTATTAATGAGGATGTTCTTTGTTTTACTAAGAATGATGAGAAGGATAATGAGACTCTTATTATTGAGAAAAATAGAAGAGTTAGTATTAATAATGATTGTTTAAAATTTCTTAAAAGATGTTGTAAATGGTATGGTAATTCTTATAATATTCAAAGACAGTTTGTTATTGATAAGTTTAATTATTATATTAAGACACCTATTATTATATATGGTAATACTGTTATGATCTTTTTTCCTACTACTTCTCCTGGTAGTGATGAATGTATATGGATATCTTATAATAATGTTGACAGATATGTTAAGGAAAATGATTATACTAAGATATATTTTAAGGGTGGAAAAATTCTTAATATTAGTGCTAGTTATACTACTATTGACAGTCAAATTACTAAGTGTATTAAGATTGAAAAATATCTAAGTAATATTTTAGTTAGAAACTAGTAAAAATAAAGGAAAAATATGATTAAAAATACCATGTTTTTCTTTTATTTTAGGGTATTTTATGGTATAATTATATATGTATATAGGAGTACGTAATTATAGTAAAAGTGAGGCTTTGGGTATGAAAATAGCTTTAGAATGAAAATTAAGAAAATTATACTTAAAAATTATCGAAATTATGATAATTTAGAGATTGATTTTAATGATAATTTAAATATTATTATTGGTGATAATGCTCAAGGTAAAACAAATTTACTAGAATCTATTTATGTACTTGCTGTTACTAAGTCTTTTTTATCTATTACTGATAAGGGTTTAATTAAGTTTGATAATAAATTTTCTATTATTAAAGGAGTACTTGATAGTAATAATTCTAAAGATAATCTAGAGATATTGTTTAATGAAAATGGTAAAGTAGTTAGAATTAATAATAAAGAGATTAAGAAACTCTCTGATTATATTTCTAAGATGAATGTTGTTATATTTAGTACTGATAATATTAGAATGTTTAAGGAAAGTCCTGGTGCTAGAAGGAAATACTTTAATGTGCAGATTAGTCAGATGAATAGGAGATACTTAAAGTTATTAAATGATTATAATGTAATACTAAGACAAAGAAATGAGTTTTTAAAGATTATTAATTTAAATAAGAAGAGTGATATGGATTATTTAGATATACTTGATAATAAGTATGTTGATATATCGTTAGAAATTTATAATTATAGAAATAAATATGTAGATAGTATTAATAATTATTTAGATGATATGTTTAATTCTATTACTGATAATAAAGGATTAAGACTTAAATATATATCTAATATGGATAATGATAGAGAAGTATTATTAGATAAGCTTAAGAAGAATTTAAATAAAGAGATAATGTATAAAATGACTTTGATTGGTCCTAATAGGGATGATTTTTGTTTTTATCTTGATAATAAGAATTTATCTTTATATGGAAGTCAAGGACAGATTAGGAGTGCTGTACTAGCTTTAAAGATGTCAGAGGTTCTTTTATTTACTGATAAAGTGGGTGAGAGTCCAATACTTTTATTAGATGATATGTTTAGTGAGTTAGATATAAATAAGAGGAATAATATACTTAGACACTTGATTAATGATGTACAGACGGTGATAACTACTACTGATATTGAGAATATTAGTGAGGATATAAGGAAAAAGGCTAATGTTTATAAAATAGAAAATGGTAAAATTATTTCCCGGGAAATAATTTGTGAGCAGGAAGGGTGATATAAATGAATAATAATGAACATTATGATGCTTCAGATATTCAGGTTTTAGAGGGACTTGAAGCTGTTAGAAAAAGACCTGGTATGTATATTGGATCTACGAGCGTGCGAGGACTTCATCATTTAGTATGGGAAATTGTTGATAATGCTATTGATGAAGCTTTAGCGGGTTATTGTGATGATATTGAGATTATTGTTAATAAAGATGGGTCTATTACTGTTAAGGATGATGGTAGAGGTATACCAGTAGCAGTACATCCTAAGACTGGACTTTCTACAGTAGAGACTGTATATACAGTGTTACATGCTGGTGGTAAGTTTGGTGGAGGAGGATATAAGGTATCTGGTGGATTACATGGTGTTGGTGCATCTGTAGTTAATGCTCTTAGTAAATGGGTTGAAGTTACTGTTTATAAAGAGGGTAAGGTACATTATATTAAGTTTGCTAATGGTGGTAAGACTTTAGAACCTTTAAAAGTAATTGGTGAATGTAGTGAAGATAGAACTGGTACTACTGTTACTTTTATGCCAGATGAGGAGATATTTACTGAGACTACTACTTTTGATTATGATACTTTAAAGACTAGAGTTAGAGAACTTGCTTTCTTAAATAAAGGACTTAAAATATCACTTATGGATGATAGAGAAGAAGGTAAGAAAGATTCTTTTGTGTATGAAGGCGGTATTAAAGAGTTTGTAGAATACTTAAATAAAAATAGAACTCCAATACATGAAGATGTAGTATATGTTGAAGGTATGGAGAATGATATATCTATAGAGGTTGCTTTCCAATATAATGATGGATATAATGCTACTGTTTATTCGTTTGTTAATAATATTATTACTCCAGAAGGTGGTACTCATGAAGATGGTGTAAAGCTTGCTTTAACTAGAATTATTAATACTTATGCTAAAAATAATAAGATACTTAAAGATAATGATGAAGCATTAAGTGGTGATGATGTTAGGGAAGGTATTACGATGATTATATCTGCGAAAGTACCTGAACCTCAATTTGAAGGACAAACTAAGACTAAACTAGGTAATAGTGAAGTTAGAAAAGTGGCTGCGAGTGTATTTGCTAAAGATTTTGAGAGATTTTTAATGGAAAATCCTAATCAAGCTAGAGTTATTATAGAGAAATCTATGACTGCTGCTAGGGCTAGAGTGGCTGCGAAGAGAGCAAGAGAGTTAACTAGAAGAAAAGGTGGACTAGAAATTACTAACTACTGGGGTAAACTTACTGATTGTTCTAGTAAGGATGCTATTATTAGTGAGATGTTTATAGTCGAAGGTGATAGTGCTGCTGGTAGTGCTAAGATGGGAAGAGATCCTATTACTCAAGCTATACTACCTATTAGAGGTAAGATTCTTAATGTTGAGAAGGCAAGGTTAGACAGAATTCTTGCTAATGAAGAAATTAGAACTATGATTACTGCTTTAGGTACTGGTATAGGGGATGAATTTGATATTAGTAAGCTAAGATACTATAAAGTTATTATTATGACAGATGCTGATGTTGATGGAGCTCATATCAGAACACTTCTTTTAACGCTATTTTATAGGCATTTTAAGCCACTTATTGAGAATGGGCATA
>SVAU01000027.1 GCA_015059245.1 Bacillota bacterium | reverse complement strand
TAAGAAATATGCTAGAGATGAAAAAGATACTGGTTCTCCAGAAGTTCAAATAGCAATTCTTACTGAAGAAATTAAGGCTTTAACTGAGCACTTAAAAAATAATAAACAAGATAAGCATTCTAAAAGAGGACTTTTAATTAAAGTTGGTAAGAGAAGAAGTTTACTTAACTACTTATTAGAAAACGATGTTAAGAAATATCGTGAAATAGTTAAAAGTTTAGATCTTAGAAAGTAATTAATAATTATAAAAGTAGGCACTCTTTTTTGGGTGTCTTTAATTTTATAGAAAAGAGGTTTTATGGAAAAGAAAGTATTTAAATTAAATTTTAGGGGAAGAGAATTAGTTGTTGAACATGGTGAAGTTGCTAAACAAGCACATGGAGCTATTTTGGTAAGATATGGAGATACTGTTATATTATCTACGGCTGTTGTTTCGTCAAATGCTAATTTATTATCAGATTTTTTTCCACTTATGGTTTTGTATAATGAAAAATTATATTCAGTTGGAAAAATACCTGGTGGATTTATTAAGAGGGAAGGAAGACCTACGGATGCTGCTACATTAGCTGCTCGTATGATTGATAGACCACTTCGTCCTTTATTTCCAGAAGATTTTAGAAATGAAGTACAAGTTGTTAATACTGTATTATCAGTAGATAAAAATAATTCTCCAGAATTAACTGCTTTATTTGGATCTTCGCTTAGTGTATCTATTAGTAAGATACCATTTAATGGACCAGTTGCTGCGGTTAAGGTTGGTAGAGTTAATGGAGAATTTGTAATTAATCCTACAGTTGAACAAGCAGAAGTATCTGATATAGATTTAACTGTTGCTGGTACTAAGACTGCTATTAATATGGTTGAAGCTGGCGCTAGAGAAGTGTCTGAAGAAGATATGTTAGAAGCTTTAATGTTTGGTCATGAAGCTATTAAAGAACTTATTGCATTTGAAGAAGAAATTATTGCAGCAATTGGTGAAGAAAAGATGGAATATGAAAGATTAGAAATTTCATCTGAATTAAGAAGTGAAGTAGATGCTTTTTGTAGAGATAGAATTGATGCTGCATTAAGAATTAAAGATAAACTAGAAAAGTATGCTGCTATTGATAAGGTTAAGGAAGATTTAGTAGAAAAATATAAGTCTTTATATGAAGATAGTATGAAAGCTGATGAATATAAAGAATTAATTACTAAAGTATTACTTGTATTTAGTGATGTAGAATATGAAATATTTAGAAATATTACAGTTTTAGAGAAGACTAGAGCTGATGGACGTGCAATGGATGAAATTAGACCGTTGTCTACGGATATTGATTTATTGCCAAGGACTCATGGTAGTGCATTATTTACTAGAGGACAAACTCAAAGTTTAGCAACAGTTACTTTGGGAGCTTTGGGAGAACATCAAGTATTAGATGGACTTTCTATTGAAGATGAAAAGAGATTTATGTTACATTATAATTTCCCAGCATTTTCTGTTGGAGAAACTGGTAGATACGGATCTCCTGGAAGAAGAGAAATTGGACATGGTGCTTTAGGTGAAAGAGCGTTATCTTACGTAATTCCATCTGAAGAAGAATTCCCATATACAATTAGAGTGGTTTCAGAGATACTTGAATCTAATGGTTCATCAAGTCAAGCAACAATTTGTGCTGGATGTATGGCATTGATGGCTGCAGGTGTTCCAATTAAGACTCCAGTTGCTGGTATTGCTATGGGACTTATTACTAGCGGAGAAGAATATACAGTTTTAACTGATATTCAAGGGTTAGAAGATCATCTTGGAGATATGGACTTTAAGGTTGCTGGTTCTCGTAATGGTATTACTGCATTACAAATGGATATTAAAATTAGTGGTATAACTCGTGAAATATTACAAGAAGCTTTAGCTCAAGCTAAAAAAGCAAGAATGCAAATTCTTGATGTTATTGAAGCACAAATTGCTGAACCTAGAAAAGAAGTATCTAAGTATGCTCCAAAGACTGTTACATTTATGATTGATCCGGAAAAGATTAAAGATGTAATTGGCCGCGGTGGTGAAATGATTACTAAGATTATTCAAGAATGCAGTGGTGTCGTTTCTGTTAATGATGATAAAGCTGTTAAAGTAGATCTTGAAGATGATGGTAGAGTAATGATTTATCATATGGATCAAGAAGTAATTGATAAGACAAGAGAAAGAATTGAAAATATTGTTCGCGAAGTAGAAATGGGTAAAGTATACAATTGTAAGGTTGTAAGTGTTCAAGAGTTTGGTGCTTTTGTTGAAGTATGGCCAGGATGTGAAGGATTAATTCATATTTCTCAATTAGATTTAAATAGAGTTAATAAGACTAGTGATGTAGTATCAGTAGGCGATGAAGTATTAGCAATTGCTACGGGATATGATAAAAAAGGTAAATTAAATTTATCTAGAAAAGAATTACTTCTTAAAAATAGACCAAAAAAAGAAGAAGTTGTAGATGCTGAGTAATCAGTTTTCAACTTCTTTTTATTTTTTTCTTTGATTATAAATGTTAAAAATATTAAAAAAGATAGTTCCTAAGAACTACCATTTTCTATTTATAGCCTTTAGTTTTATATTCTTCATATAATTCTTTAAATCTATTAAAGTGTACTATTTCTCTTTGTCGTAAGAATAATAATACATCAATTACATCTTTATCATCTGTCATATTTATTAGATTTTCGTATACTGCTCTTGCTTTTTGTTCGGCAGCCATGTTTTCTGATAAATCTGCAAGGGGGTCTCCAGTAGTGTTAATGTATTTTACATCAAATGTTTCTCCATCGGCATTAGTAGGGAATAATCCATATCCGTGTTCAGAATAATGACCACCTAGACCAATGCTAATTAATTCATCAATTGTAGCACCTTTAGTTAGTTGATATACCATTGCACATATTATTTCAATATGTCCTAGTTCTTCAGTACCAATATCAGTAAGTAATGCTTTACCTTTATCATCAGGCATTGAATATCTTTGGTTTAAATATCTTAATGCTGCTGCTAATTCTCCGTTAGCACCGCCATATTGTGTTGTAAGATATTTAGCCATTTTTAAATCCTTTTTCTTTATATTAACAGGATATTGTAATGTTTTAACATATTTCCACATTATTTAGTTCCCTCCCAAGGCCATGGTGATTTTATCCAACTCCATGAATTAGTACCTAAATTTAGACTATCTGTAGTTAATGGACCATAGCTTCTTTCGTATTCATTACATAGTTTTTTTTCTTCAGATAAATATTGATTGTATAAATTTAACATATTAGAATTATTAGGGTGAGTATCTAAGTATAAATTTAATTCTTTTAAAGCAAATTTATACATTAAAATATTAAATAATAATTCTTCTTTTTTATTTGTTGGATTTAACATACCATATTTATAATTTTTATATGGATCGTATAAATTATTAAATAAATTACCTCTTAAGAATCCTTCTTTAGGATCTGCTAAATTAGTATTATCTACTTTATCGTATGGATTAAAAGTAGAATTAAATTCTTTATACCAATCTTGTGGTATATTGTAAAAGTTATTCTTCATTGTTTCCTCCCATATATATGTTATGAACATATATATTTTATGTGTAGATATATGCCTATATCATATATAGGGAGTTATCTGGTTCTGTGTAGTTATTATTATTTTTATCTACTTCTAAACGTGATATTCTTTGTTCTAATCTTTTAATTCTTTGTTCTAATTCACTTATTTTATAATTTATATCATTATTCATAATCATTGGATTATTTATTCCTTGTATTGGTGGTTGACCATTAAAGTTAGGTATATTATCATAAAAATTCATCTAATCACTTCCATAGTATTATATGCAAATAATATATTTATGTTAATTGACTTATATTTGTATTTTATTTATAATACATAAGTGAGTGGAGGTAATAAGATGAGACTTAAGAATGTTAAGGGTGCTAATGAAATTATAGAGAAGGGTACTTATTATGTAGATAATCCTTATCAATATAAAGGTTCTTGGAATAAATATTTTAATAATAATAATCCTATATATGTAGAGATAGGTATGGGTAAAGGGGATTTTATTATAGAGAATGCTTTAAGATATAAAGATATTAATTTTATAGGAATAGAGAAATATGATAGTGTAATAGTTAGAGCTATTCAAAAGTCTAATGAATTAGAACTAGATAATTTAAAAATTATTAGAGTTGATGCGAATAGATTGGAAGAAATATTTGATAAAGAGATAGATACGATATATTTAAATTTTTCAGATCCTTGGCCTAAGGAAAGACATGCTAAAAGAAGACTTACTAGTAATATCTTTTTAGATATATATAGTAAAATATTTAGGGATAGAAATAGAATAGTAATGAAGACAGATAATATTAATTTATTTAATTATTCTTTGGAATCTTTAACTGAATATGGTTATGATATAGTATATAAAACTAATAAGTTAGATTGTTTAGATGAAGATAATATTATGACTGAATATGAAAAAAGATTTTATAATCTTGGTGTAAATATAAATAAATTAGAAGCTATAAAGAAAGATTAATTTTTCTTTATAGTTTTTTTCAAAAGATACAAAAATTGTTGCTTTTAAAAAAAATATGATATATAATTATATTAAATAGATATTATAGGAGAGTGTGTGATGAAGTTTAATAAAGTTGTTAAAGAAAATGTGGATAATAAAAATGGCTTTTTAATAGCGTGTGTATGTAGTATATTATTACTACTTACTTTGTGTTATTTTGGCGTGAATAGTGATTTTAAGGGAACTAGTGCTGCAACAACTTGTCCGTCTGGACAAAAAATGGTAGATGGGTATTGTTGTCCTGCTAGTCATTATGTTAAAATCGGTTCTGAAAGTTATGTGGAGTATACTTTGAGTTATTCTGTTTCGATTATTGAATCTAATGGAGTTAGTTATTGTGCTTATCATAACAATAATGGAGGGATTTGGTATGGTGATGACGGGATAACGGTCGATGAAACTACAGGTAATGTGTATTGTTCTGTACATACTTCAATGATTGGTTCTAGTGTTTTGAAAGATGATGGTTGGATGTGTACAAAAAATTCAAATACTGATGGTTATGATTGTACTACTAGTGATTTAACTAATTGTGCTGTTAATACAAATTCATCGGTTAAGTATTTAAGTTCTACATCTCTTGGTGATAACTGTGTACAAACAACTTATTCATCATGTAGTGGATTAGATGGCTATGATAGTAATGTATGTTGGCATTGCCCTTCTAGAACTGTAACTAGGAATTGTTATCAAAAAGATGATGATACAGGTGTATATTATTATTGGAGGGAAAACGGTCTTGCAGGAGAAAATCTTGTTAGTGATACATATTGTGAATTGTATGCGATAAACGGTAATAAAACAGCTACTACACAAGAACATTATAGTATATTGGCTGCTGGTGTTAGCCTTGAAAATTGTTCACAAACAACGTATTCTTCGTGTAGTGGATTGTCTGGTTATGTTGAGCGTAGCACCTGTTATAGTTGTCCTATCGATGTGGGCAGTTTAACTAGAGAGGCTTGTTATTTTCTAGATGGATTTTCTACATATGATGGTTATTCTTGGATGACTGAATATGAAGCATCATCCTCAATTTTTAATTATGAGAAAACTGCTCAATATACTACGAAAGAGCAATGCCTTGCTGCGGATGAAGAATATGATTCTAAGCAATATAAATGTTATTATTGTTCACTTGCTGATAGACATTTTTGGAGTAGTGGTACTCAATATGAACCAGATGGAGCAACAGAATGTGATATTGCACGTGAATTTATTGATGGATATGTAACGGATGAGTCTTCTTGTTTAGCGTTAGATGGTTCTTCTAGTACAACATTTACAAGTCATCAAGTAAAAATTACAGGAACAAATACAGTAGGACAAACGTTGACAGCGACGACGACAACATCTCCTAGTGATGGTGTTACATATACATATCAATGGTATGCTAATCCGAATTCTTCTGCAGCATCAACTAATAATGCAGTTAAGATAAGTGGAGCAACATCAAAAAATTATACAATTGCAGATGCTTATGTAGGAAAATATATATATGTAGTAGTAACTGCGAAGAAGAGTGGATATATAGATAAAATTGATTCGGAT
>SVAU01000026.1 GCA_015059245.1 Bacillota bacterium | reverse complement strand
AAACTCTCATTAAAAAAGATTTATAATTAAATCTAATAATTTAAGTTATGATCACAAAGCTACTCAATTTGACTTTTTTACTTAGTTTTCAAAGATCATTCTGCTACCGATTTTCTTATCTTTTCTCGGTTGCATTAGTAATATATCAAACTCTATAAGCGTTTGTCAACTTTTTTTTAAACTTTTTTGAAAAAAGTTTTTTTGTTGACATTTTTCAATGTTTATAGGCTTAATTTGGTGCTTCTTTTTGAAACATCTTCCTCAGTATACAACGAAAAAAATAGAATTGCAACAAAAAAATCAAAAAAATTTAACTTTTTTTGATTTTTTCATAAACATCATAATATTTGTCTACTACACCGGCAGCAAAAGGCCCGGATTCACTTCTTTTTATTTCAATTAAATGAGATAATTCTGACTTAATTATTGAATCTAATTCATCAGAATACTTCATTATCTTTTTATGATAGTTATATTCATTACGATCTAAGATTCTAAATCCACCATCAGGAAATACTCTTAAATCCAAATCATAATCAATATACTTAATTGACTTCCCATCTATTATATATGGAGAAGCAATATTACAATAATAGAATAATCCAAATTTTTTTAACTGTCCGATTATATTAAACCAATGATTCTTATAGAAGAACAAAACAGCTGGCTCATTAGTCATATGACTACGACCATCTTTTTCAGTTATCTTTGTCCTCCCATTTCCGCAAACTAAATACTCCTCATTATTTTCTAGTACAACGGCTTCTTCAGAAGTATGTTCTAAAGTGCCATCATGCTTATAACAGAAGATCTTCAGTTTGTCTCCTACTTTTATATCTTCCATAATAATCTCGCTTTCGTCTACCATTATATACTATTTTTTATAAAATAACAAACAAAGAACGCCATACTAGCGTTCTTTTTAACTTAATAATTCAATTGCTTTATCTAATTGCTTATCATATAAGGTATTATTCTTAATTACAACTTCAACTTCGTGATCTGGTTTTATACCCACACCATCTACACATTCACCATTTGGTCTTAACCATTTAGCAGATGTATATTTTATCATTGTATCTCCATGTTGCTTAGTAGTTTGAACAGTTCCTTTACCAAATGTAGTCATCCCTACTATAGTTGCTCCGTAACTATCCTTTAAAGCTGCCGCTAATACTTCTGAAGCCGATGCAGAATTTTGATTAACTAAAACAATCACTTTAATATCCATTTTTTGATTTGTTTCATCTTTATATGAAACTTTACCATCTTTATTATCTAATGAATATATAACTTTTCCTTTCTCTAAGAATATATTAGCTATATTAGAAGCAGAGTTTAAATATCCACCAGTATTATTTCTTAAGTCTACTATTAATGAATCTATCTTCTTATCCTTTTCTAACTCTATCAAAGACTCTTGAAAATCAGCACCAGAATTAGCAGTAAATGAAGATAAAGAAATATATCCTATCCTCTTGCCTTTACTTTCAATAATACTATGAGCAGTTGATGTTAAATAAACATCATCCATCTTTACAGAAAAAGATAGTTCTTCTTCTCCTCTTTTAACTTTCACCACATTGTCTTTATCCTTATTTAAAAACTCTGTAATCTTTTCACTATTCGTATTATCTACTTTATTACCATTTATTTCTATTATTATATCATTTGCTTTTAAACCGGCAGCTTCAGCAGGAGAACCTTTATACACTTCTACTACTGTACTTCCATAAGCTAAAATACCTATTCCTTTATAAGTACCATCTAAGGTTTGAGATAATTCATCGGTTTGTTCCTTATTCAAATGAATAGAATAATTATCTTCTAAAAATTCCATCATTCCATCTATAGCAGAATTAATCATACCTTCTTGATCAACTTCTTCATAAAAATTATCAACAACCTCAGTATATATATCTATAAACTCTACTATATATTCACTAGTAACCTTATCATTCTTTAGATACGATAAATTATTTCTATATTGAAAATTCAATATTAATCCAGTAAAGACACTAGATATTATAACAGTAACTACAATAATAATAAGTAAATCAAATATATCTATAGTAAATTTACCATTAACCATTTGCTTCTTACGACTCTTCTTTAACTTTTTCTTTTTATATTTACTAGTAGCACTATTATCTCTTTTAAACATATTCTTTAACTTATCTTTAAAACTAGTTTTATTGCTTTTAGTATTATTAGATTCTATTTCTTTCTTTCTAGCCATAGCAATCACCTTCTACTCAAAATAATAACATAAAAAAAGTTTAATACCAACATATTAAACTTTTCTATAAATTATTTAGTTTTTAAACCTAATTCTTTTTCCATTTTAGCATAATCTACTATATATTTTTCGATTTTACCATTCTTAACTTTAATTAAAGTAATGTCTCCTACTTTCATTTCAGAAACTTTCTTAGCTTTAGTATTAACATTTTCAGCATCGTAATAAGTTTTATTTAATTCATTTGATAAATCAATAGTATATACATGTTTATGTTCTTTTAATTTAGTATAATTATTAACTAAAGATTGCATATCATAAGCATAATCACCTGTTGAATCATATATTACTGCATAATATTGTTTATATGGTCTATTTAATAATTGACCCATAATAGCAACATCATAATTTACAGTTCCACTTTGAGATACTTCACTAGTATTAGTATCTTCTTTAAATAAATCTTTTGTAACAAATGCTCTAGTAAATAAGTAAATACCACCAACACATAGTAGAACAACTAAGATAACAATTACGAACTTAATCATTTCATCTTGTTCAGATGTTCTATAAGTAACTTTATTATTCACCTTTTTAGTCTTTACTGTTTCTTTCTTTTTTTCCATTTAAACCACCTTGCATCAATTATACCACATTTAAAAGGCAAATCAAATAAATGTTGGCAATCACATACCTTATTATAGGGAAAAAACAAGTATTTTATTCATTATTTCTCACTAACTAAATTACTTACTGTTAATGAATCAGCAATCTGCATTATTTCTGAAGTAGTCAAATCATTACTGGTTAAATAATAATCAACATTATCAACAGACCAAGATAATGAATTGGTACTTAATGCACCTATAGTATCGTTAAGCATTAACGGATCACCATAAACTGGAATTATTTCAAACTCCTCACTCATACTACTAGTTTCCTCTATTAATACAAAATTCTTATCTCCATTAAATGTAAGAATAACTCTTTCTCCATTATCAGTATTAACAAACTCTCTATTCTTTAAATATGTATTAGCAGGAACATATAAAGGATATATTATATCTTCGATCTTACTAGTTTCTTCAGTAGTATCTAATTCCCCATTACAACAATTATCTTGTATCATCTTATCAACACTAAAATCTTCTTTACTTAAATTAGCTTTATAATCTATTTTATTAAAATCAACTTTAATAGACACTATATCTTCTGTATCATAAACAACTACATTTTTTAAATTCATTTTCTTATCAAATAAAAGTACTTCATATTCTAATTCATCATTATTAGGATAGTTAACATCAACCTTCAAACTATATCCGTCTTCTAATTCTTCAAATACTATCTCTTCATCTTCTTCAATATCTTGTACTAATGAATTCAATATATAAGATTGACTACTATTATAAGGCCATTCACTAACAAACTTATAACTCTTATTTAAACTAGGAGTAACAACATATACTTCATTATTATTTCTCAAGATAATTTGTTCATGATTACTTAAAGTATTAACCATATCCACTTTAAAATAATCATCATCCATATAAAAAACTTTTACATCATAACTGAAAGTATCTTCAGCACTATATATTTCCATCTTACTTTCTACAATATATGACTTAGAAGATTCTACATCATTCTTAAATGTATTAACCAGTTTATCTTTATCAATCTTCCCACAACCTGTTAACAACACTATACTTAATAACAACAATAACTTTTTCATAACACCCAATCCTTTTCTATTAAATAATATTTATTAAAATAATAATTATTCATACATAATAAAATAAATATTGTTCATACTAAATAATAGAAAAGGAAGGTATATATGGAAATAATGAAAAAAATAGCCCTAATTCTAACTATAATAGGTGCATTAAACTGGGGATTAATAGGTTTATTCAATTTAAACTTAGTAACACTTTTAATAAAAAGTGCAATGATCAATAATATTATTTATATTATTATTGGTATAGCTTCATTAATATGTGTAACATATTTTTTCGAAGAAAAAAGAACTCATTAATTATGAGTTCTTTTATTATTAATTGGCTTTCGATAATACTACGCTAACATTCTTAGTTACTACATATTGTAATCTAGAATCTTTACCATCTACTTTAACTTCAACTGAATAAGTACCAGTACTATAGTAGTTAGCTAAATCAACATAAGCATAAATACCATCAGTATTTGATTCTAATTCTTTAATAACTGATTCAACACCAATTACTAATACTTCAACAACTACATCATTAGTTGACTCTAGGTTAGCATTTAATCCACTAGGTACATTTACAGGTCTAATACCTTCTAATCTAATAGTTGTTTGTTTAGCTTCACCAAAGTTAAGTACAATAGATATACTTTCATCACTTATACTTCTAACTCCAGCAGGTTTAGCTAATGTAACTTTATAAGTCTTAGAACCGTTATTTCCTTGTTTATCAATATCAATTGCTGCTGTTATTTCTTTTATACCTTCTAACGCAGCTTCATCACCATAAATAGTAGTTGTAAAATCATTTGAATTAACCCCATTTATTGTAATTGATGATATTGCTTTACCACTTACTAAGTCTCCATTAGTAACTACTTTAACAGGAACTCTCTTAGAATAAGAATCTAATTCTAATGTAGCACTTATATTAGTAGCAACAATTTCTACATTATCAACAATCTTACCATCTTTACCATATGCAATTAGTTTTAAGTTATCTAATACATAAGTACCAGCCTTAGTAAAATCATCATTATCTAAATCTATTAACGCTTTAATAGATGCTATAGAATCTATAGTTTCTTGTGATCCTCTAACTATTACATCAGATTTTGATAATTCAACAGACTTAACACTTAATCTTACATCCAAATCATCTTGATTTAATAAATCATATGTAACTGTTTTGTGCTCACTTACTTTTTCTTTAATAGTTACAGTAACATACTCTGGTGAGATTTGATACTCTAACTTCTTAATAGGTTTATTATAAGTTAATCTAACTTCAACAGTTTTTTCACTAGTTTGATACTCAGTTAAATCAACTACTACTTCATTATCACCTAATTGTCTTGCTAAATATAATTCACTCTTTTTACCTATTAATGTCATACTAACAGTTTCAGGAATTCCTTCAACTACATAATTACTACTATTATATATAACCTTAACAGGAATATTAGTTAAGAATTCAGCATCATTATTAGTTAATATATCCATTTTAAAATGAACAAATAAAGAAACAATAATAGCAAAGAACAATGATACAAATAATAGTGCATAAGGTCTATTTAATAATTTTTCTAAACTATTTTCATTTCCAAATCTCTTTTGTATCTTATATACAATAGAACTTATAGGTGTAACGATTAGTTTATCTAATAATTTATATAACTTCTTTAATATCTTTTTACCGGATTTAGTATTAGTCTTATTAGATTTCATCATCTTCACCTTCTCTTTCTGCACCATCAGCATCATAGAATAATTCAGTCTTAGGTTTTAATTCCTCAACTAACATTAATCTAAATTCATCTAAGCTAAGGTTGTAATGAATTTCATGATCTACTGCAATACTAATTCTACCTGTTTCTTCAGATACAATTAAAGCAACTGCATCACTTTCTTCAGCAATACCTAATGCGGCTCTATGTCTAGTACCTAACTTCTTATTTAAATTAGGATCCATACTTGTTTTAAATACAGCTCCCGCACAAGTAATTCTATCTCCTTGAACAATAACACCACCATCATGAAGTGGACTATTAGGGAAGAATATTGTACCTAATAAAGGACTTGTTAAATCAGCATATACTTTTGTTGCTGGTGCAATATAATCTTGTAAAGATACATCTCTCTCAATAACAATTAATGCACCAATTTTATTCTTCTTAAGATACTCAATAGCATCCATAATTTCATATACAACTTTTTCTCTTTCGTCTACTGTTAACACTTTATGTCTTCCTAATAACTTAGTTCTACCAATTGTTTCTAAGAAACTTCTAAGTTCTGGTTGGAATAACACGATTAACGCTAAAGGCCCCCACTCAAATACATATTCAAGTAGA
>SVAU01000012.1 GCA_015059245.1 Bacillota bacterium | reverse complement strand
AAATTATAAATTCGGAAAGGAAAGTATATTTATGAAAAAAAATGACTCAAACAAATCTGAAAAAAGTTTTTCTTCTTCTTCCATTAACTGGTATCCTGGCCATATGGCTAAAACTAAAAGATTAATTAAAGAAAAATATGATCTTATTGATATAGTTTATGAAGTTATAGATGCTAGAATGCCTAAGTCATCTAAGATAAAAGATATAGATGAATTACTTAAAGATAAGCCTAGAATATTAGTTATGACTAAGAAGGATCTTTGTGATATGAATGAAACTAAGAAATGGATTAAATATTATGAAGATAAAGGCTATTATGTTGTAGCTGTTGATTTATCACAAAATAATTCAGTAAATGAAATAGTAGAATTAACACATAAGATTACTAAAGACATACAAGATAAAAGAGAAGCTAAGGGATTAGCTAAGAAAGAAATTAGAGCTTTAGTAATTGGTATACCTAATGTAGGGAAGAGTACTTTAATAAATAGAATGGCTGGTAAAAAGGTTGCTGTAATAGGTAATAATCCTGGAGTAACAAAGAGTTTATCTTGGATAAAGACTACTAGTGGTATCCTATTATTAGATAGTCCTGGTATATTATGGCCTAAATTAAGTGAAGAAGAAGTAGCATTAAACTTAGCTAGTTTAACTGCTATACCAAGAGATATATTACCAGTAGATAGAATTGCAATACATATATTAAATAAATTAAATGATAATTATCCTGATATATTAAAATCTAGATATAATTTAGATTATGTAGATAATGATTTATTAGATGAAGTTTATGATACTATTGGAAGAAAAATAGGAGCTGTTATATCTGGTGGAGAAATAGATTATGATAGAGTAAGTAAAACTATTTTAGAAGATATAAAGAATGAAAGAGTTAAAGGAATAACATTTGATAGGATTGATTAATTATGCAACTTAGTGAAGATTTAAAGAAAATATTAAATGATAAATTATTTTTAGAACAATTTTTAGATGAAAAAGAAATAGAAAAATTTTATGCAATGATTTCTCATTATTTACTTAATAGAAGTACTAAAGATACATTTTTAAAGAATATAGATGAAACAATTAGTTTTTTTGAATTAGTTGGTGTAGATTATAGAGATATGTTGATTTCTATGATGAATTGGCCAGCAATAATACATTCTAATAAAGAAGAATTATTTATAAAATTCTTAATGTTAGCTAATGTAGTAAGCTTTAGAACTGGTGAATTAGCAAGATACAATATATTAATAAATCATCCTAAAGATTTAATGACAGGAATTGATACTATATATGCGCGTTTATGTTACTTACAAACCGAACATGCTAAAGTATTATTACGTAATGAAGGATTAACAAGAAGAAAAATACTTAAAGTAACACACACAGAATTTGAAGAAATGTATAAAATAAATAAAGAAGAATTATTATCTAAGTTTCCTGTTACTCCTGAGGCAATTAAAGAAATAATGAGTTGGGAATCAAATAGAGAGTTTGTTGAAAAATATGAAGAAAAAAGAAACATTGGAAAACATTGATTTACTTAAATACGAAAAAGAATTATATCAGCAAGGAATTACTTTAATAGGTGGTGTTGATGAAGTTGGAAGAGGACCTTTAGTAGGTCCTGTTGTTGCGGCTTGTGTTATATTACCTAAAGATTATGAACTAGAAGGTTTAAATGATAGTAAGAAACTTTCTGAGAAGAAAAGAGATAAACTTTATGATATAATATTAAGAGACGCTATAAGCGTAGGGGTTGGAATTGTTGGTCCTGAAAAGATAGATGAGATTAATATATTAGAAGCTTCTAGATTAGCTATGAAACTTGCTATAGAAAATATGGAAGTTAAGCCTGAATTTGTATTAAGTGATGCTATGAAACTTACTAATATAGATATACCTTATAAGGATATAATACATGGAGATGCTTTATCATTAAGTATTGCAGCAGGTTCTGTTATAGCTAAAGTTACAAGAGATAGAATGATGTATGAATTAGATAAAGAATATCCGGAATATGAATTTGCTAAACATAAAGGTTATCCTACTAAGGCTCATTTAGAAAAAATTAAAGAATATGGGGTTTTGAAAAATTATAGGTTTACTTATAAGCCGGTTAGTGATTTAATTAAAGATGCGAAGGTTGTGATTAGATAGTGAAAGTTTTATGTAATAAGGTTTTTAAAAATTATATTTTATTAATGATAACTATGTTTGCTACTGAATTAGTATTTAGATACGTAGTTAAAGCACCAATAATTGATTGGGCTGTATTAAGAATATTTTTAGGAATAAATGTTATAAGTTTATTATTCTCTTTATTACTATCTTTTGTAGGAAGAATAGTAGGGAATATAGTTTGTTTCTTAATATCTTTAGCTAGTTCAATATATGCAATAGCACAAGTTGGTTTCTTAAATTATTTAGGTGTATATATTTCATTTGGTACATCTTCTCAAGCTGGTGCTGTTAAAGATTATATTGGAGACTACTTAGCTAGTTTTGAATGGAATTATTATTTAATATTAATTCCAACAGTAGTATTACTATTATTCTATATTTTCTTTGATAGGAAGATAGAAAGATTAAGAAGAAATGATCAAATAGATTTCTCTGATAAATTTGATAGTGAAGATAGAAAGAAAGATAATCAAAAAAATAAAAAGAAAGAACAAAAAGCAGATAATTTAGGTAGTAGAGTATTGGCTTTATTATTTATTGGTGCTTTTGGATTTGGTTATTACTATTCATTAACTGCTGAATTTATGCAAAATGAATTACAACTTAAAAGTACTAAAGAATTATTCTTAAATCCTGATATGCCTAATATAGCAGTTTCTCAATTTGGTACTAATGTGTTTGTAACATTAGATGTTAAGAATGTATTATTTCCTAATAAGGAAGAAGAAAAAGTAATTGAATTCCAAAAAGAAGAACAAATTATTAATGATTATACAAGATATATTGATGATACTTTATGGAATAAAGTAATTGAAAATGAAAAAAATAAAACAATGAAAACATTACATAATTACTATAGTAGTAAAGCTATTACAGAAAAAAATGATTATACTGGAATGTTTAAAGATAAAAACTTAATAGTAATTATGATGGAATCTACTAATACAATATTATTAAATCCAGATTATTATCCTAATATGTATAAACTATATACTGAAGGTTGGTCTTGGGATAATGCATATAGTCCTAGAAATGCATGTTCTACTGGTAATAATGAAATGAGTGGTATGGTATCATTATTTACAATAAATAACGTATGTACTGCTAATATTTATAGAAATAATAAATATCCAGAAGCTATATTTAATCTATTCAATAATGCTGGATATACTACTACTAGTTATCATAACTATACTGAACATTATTATTATAGAAAAGTTTATCATCCAAATATGGGTAGTGGTAAATACTATGGTGTACAAGCATTAGGAATTCCATATAGTAACGTATATCAAGAATGGCCTAGTGATGTTGCATTAGTTGAAAAAGTATTAGAAAAAACTAAAGATCAAGAAAAATTTATGGCTTGGTTAACTACTGTATCTGCACATCAACCATATACACAATATAGTAAATTAGGAGATAAACATATTGCATTATTTAAAAGTACTAAGTATAATACATCTCTTAAGAGGTATATGTCTAAGTTAAAAGAATTTGATTTAGCTATTGGTGCATTGATTGAAGGATTAGAAGAACAAGGTAAATTACAAGATACTGTAATAGTAATGTATTCTGATCATTATCCTTATGGATTAACTAATCAAACATTAAATACATATTTTGATTATAATGTTGGTACTCAAAGAAATGTTGATAAAACACCATTTGTAATATACAATTCTGAATTAACTGGTCAAAAATTTGATGAATATACTACATATATGAATATAGTTCCTACAGTAGCTAATCTATTTGGATTAGATTATGATCCAAGATTATATGCTGGATTTGATATACTATCTGATTCATATGAAAATAGAGTAGTATTTGCTGATGGTTCATGGAAAGATCCTGTTGCATACTATAATGCATCTAATGGTAAAATAACTTATCATCAAGCAAATGTTACATATACAAAAGAAGAAATAAAAGCTATAAATGATTCTATTGATTATAGAATATCAATGTCTAATTTAGCTATTAAGAAAGATTATTTTAATTATTTAGAAAAAGAGAAGAAAAAATATGTTGTTGAAGAACCTGTAGTAGATAATACTACAACTGAAGATACTCCTTCAAATGAAGTTGTTGATCCAGTAGCTGATACAACAAATGAAGAAATTCCTTCAAGGGAAGTAGAAACTCCCGTAGTAGAAAGTGAACCTCAAACTACTGAATAATAAGATTTCTCAACTTTGAATAACGTTAGAAAGGAAATTGTTATGAAAAAATTAGTTATAGTGGAATCTCCTAGTAAGAGTAAAACAATAGAAAAGTATTTAGGTAGTGATTATACTGTAGTTGCTAGTATGGGACATATTAGAGATTTAGCTACAACTGGTAAGTTTGGTTTAGGTGTTGATGTTGAAAATGACTTTTCTCCTTCATATATAGCTATGAAGGGGAAGAGTAAAGTTATTTCTAATTTAAAGAAGTTAGCTAAAGATAGTGATGAAATATATTTAGCAACCGACCCTGACCGTGAAGGGGAAGCTATTAGTTGGCATTTAAAAGAAGCGTTAGGTTTAAAGAAAAACTATGAACGTGTTACTTTTAATGAAATTACTAAAGATGTTATTATTGAAGCATTTAATAATGCTAGAGATATAGATATTGACTTAGTTAAGAGTCAAGAAACTAGAAGAATACTAGATAGAATTATTGGTTTTAGATTATCTAAGTTAATGCAATCTAAGACTGGTGGTAAGAGTGCTGGTAGAGTTCAAAGTGTTGCTCTTAAACTTATAGTTGATAGAGAAAGAGAAATAGAGGCTTTTATACCTGAAGAATATTGGAGTATTACTGCAGTATTTGGTAGTATGAAAGCTGATGCTGAAAAGTATAAAGGTGAAAAATTAGAATTACATAATGAAGATGAGGTTAAACATGTTTTAGACTCATTAGGAGAGACTTATCAAGTCAGTAATGTAGAATGTAAGGAAAAGAATAAAAAAGGTGTTATGCCGTTTAAAACTAGTACTTTACAACAAGTTGCTGCTAATAAATTGAATTTTGCTAGTAGTAAGACTATGAGAGTTGCTCAAAAGTTATATGAAGGTATTGATATTGGTAGTGAGACAGTTGGTCTTATTACATATATGCGTACAGATAGTGAAAGATTATCACCTCAATTTATTAACGAAGCATTTAAATATATTAAAGAAACTTATGGAGATAAGTATGTTGGTTATGTTAAACAACAAAAGAAAAACGATAATATGCAAGATGCCCATGAAGGTATTCGTGTAACTAGTGCTTATAGAACACCAGAATCATTAAAAAAATATTTAACTCCTGATGAATATAAATTATATAGTTTAATATATGCTAGAAGTTTAGCTTGCTTAATGGCTGATGCTAAAGTAAAAGCTACTGCTGTTACATTACTAAATAATGATTATGAATTTAAAGCTACTGGAAGTATCTTAATATTTGATGGGTACTTAAAAGTATATAGTAACTATGAAAGTAGTGAAGATGTAGTATTACCTGAATTAGAAGGTATTACTGTTTTAACTGCAGATGAAGTATTAAGTGAACAACACTTTACTAAACCTGCTCCTAGATTTACTGAAAGTACATTAATTAAAGAACTAGAAAAACTTGGTATAGGTAGACCTTCTACATATGCAACAATAATGGAAACTATTAAAGCTAGAGATTATGTTACTGTAGAAGATAAAAAGTTTGTACCTACTAAAGTTGGTATAGAAACTACTGATAAATTACAAGAAGGATTTAGTGATATTATTAATGTAGAATATACAGCTGATATGGAAACAGATTTAGATGAAATAGCTGAAGCTAAGTTAGATAATATTGAAGTATTAAAAGAATTCTGGAGCAAATTTGAACCTATGGTAGAAGATGCTTTTAAGAATATGGAAAAGAAGGAAGCAGAACAAACTGGGGAAAGTTGTCCTGATTGTGGAAGTCCATTAGTTATTAGATCTGGTAGATATGGTGAATTTGTTGCTTGTTCTAACTATCCTGAATGTAAATATATCAAGAAAGAAGAAGTAGTAGTAACAGAAATATGTGGATGTCCTAAATGTTCTGGAAATATAATTGAAAAGAAAAGTAGAAGAGGTAAAGTCTTCTATGGATGTGATAAATATCCAAAATGTAAAACTGCTTATTGGTATAAACCAATAAATAGACAATGTCCAGAATGTGGAGAAATGTTACTAGATAAAAATAATACTACTGTATGTAGTAGTTGTGAATATACTGAATAAGAAACCTTAGGGTTTCTTTTTTTTAGCAAAATTTGAGGTAAAAATATTTAAATGATATAATTAAATTATGTAAGGGGATTTTTATGATAGATTTAGATCAAGAATTAAGAAATATAGAAGAAAAGAATTGTTTATTAGCTAAGAAATATATCTTAGATTATATTAAAGGTAAAGAAATACCTGATGATTTACCATTTGAAATAGCTGGTAAAATATATTGTTTTAAAGAAAACTTTTTAAAACTTGTAGGTAAAACACCTTTTAATGCAGATATAAGAGACTATGAAATTGGTGTTATAAATTATATGAATAATTCTTATCCGTATTGTTTAGCATTAGGTGGAGAGATAGAAAGATTTGAAACATTAGATGATGCTATACTTTATTATGCTAAATCAAGAGGAGCAAGTGAAGAACAATTAAAACAAGTAATACCTATGCTTAAAGAAACTAAAATGCCACAAGTAGAAACTGAATCATTTAATGTAAGACCAGTTAGTGAAAGTAAAGATTTAGTATCTGTAGATAGTATTGGTGGTTCTTCATTAAAGAAATATAAATCAGATAATTTATATGATGCATTAGTAGCAGTTAATGACAAGAACATACAAGGTTTTATTGATTATTTAGTTGTTAATGATGTATTTAATGTTTTTAATACTAGCAGAACAATGAATGGTATTTCTTGTTATTTAGATGAAGATAATAACTTATTAGTTGCTGAAGGTAACCATAGAGTTATTACTTTAAAAGCGTTACTTGCTATAAGAGAATTTGTTGAAGATAAAAGAATAGCTGGTCCATCATTTAAAGCTACTGTAGTACAAGTAGAAAAAAGATATGGTTTAAAATAAGAGTATTTATACTCTTTTTTTATTGTAGTTATAATAACTATGGTAAGAATTTAATTTTTTTGTTATAATCGTGGGTAGGTGGTTTGCATGAAGCAAGAGAACATAAGAAATTTTAGTATAATAGCACATATCGATCATGGTAAAAGTACTTTAGCAGATAGAATTTTAGAGATTACTGGTGGAGTAGATAAACATGATATGAAATCACAAATGCTTGATAGTATGGATCTAGAAAGAGAAAGAGGAATTACTATTAAGTTAAATGCTGTACAACTTGGATATAATTATAATGGTGAAGATTATACATTACATTTAATAGATACTCCTGGTCATGTAGACTTTAGTTATGAAGTATCAAGAAGTTTAGCAGCTTGTGAAGGAGCTGTTTTAGTAGTAGATGCTGCTCAAGGGATAGAAGCACAAACATTAGCTAACCTTTATTTGGCTATGAATAGTGATTTAGTTATAATACCTGTTATTAATAAAATAGATTTACCTAATGCTGATATACCTAAAGTATTAAAAGAATTAAAAGAAGTATTAGGTTTTAATGAAGATGAAGTAATACTTTGTAGTGGTAAGACTGGTCAAGGTGTAGAAGACTTAATTAAAGCTATTATAGATAGAATACCAGCTCCTAAGATAAATAATGATGCACCAACTAGAGCATTAGTGTTTGATAGTCATTTTGATGCTTATAGAGGAGTTATTGCTTTAGTAAGAGTATTTGATGGTAAGATCACTAGTAAAGATACAATGAAGATGTTAGCTACTAAAGATTCATATGATGTAGTAGATTTAGGTGTTAATCATCCTAAGGAAGAAATAAAGAAGGAATTAGTATCTGGAGAAGTTGGATGGATAAGTGGATCTATTAAAGATATTAGAAGTGTTAGAGTAGGTGATACTTTAACAGTTACAAGAAGTGAAGCTACTGAACAATTACCTGGTTATCAACCAATGAAACCAATGGTATATAGTGGTATATTCCCTGTAGAACCAAATAAGTTCCCAGCACTAAGAGAAGCATTAGAAAAGTTACAACTTAATGATGCAAGTTTGACATTTGAACCAGAAACATCTGAAGCATTAGGTTTTGGATTTAGAACAGGTTTCTTAGGTTTATTACATATGGATATAATAATGACTAGATTAGAAAGAGAATTTGATTTAGATGTTATTGCTACTAGTCCATCAGTTATATATGAAGTAGAAATGACTAATGGAGAAAAAGTAGAAGTAGATTGTCCTTCTAAATTACCTGATAGAGCTAGAATTAATAATATAAAAGAACCATATGTTAGAACTAATGTGTTTGTACCTAGTGAATATATAGGACCTATTATGGAGTTATGTCAAGATAAGAGAGGTAACTACGTAGGTATGGAATATATAGATCCTACTAGAGTTAATATACATTATGAAATACCTCTAGCAGAAATAGTTTACGATTTCTTTGATAGATTAAAGAGTATGACAAAAGGTTATGCATCATTTGATTATGAATTATGTGGTTATAAAGTATCTGATTTAGTTAAGATGGATATATTAATTAATGGAGATACTGTTGATGCATTAAGCGTTATAGTACATAAAGATTTTGCTTATGATAGAGGTAAAAAGATAGTTGAGAATTTAAGAACTATAATACCTAGACAAATGTTCCAAGTACCATTGCAAGCTAGTATAGGTAGTAAAGTTATAGCAAGAGAAAATATTGCTGCTTTAAGAAAGAACGTATTAGCTAAGTGTTATGGTGGTGACGTTTCTCGTAAGAAGAAATTGTTAGAAAAACAAAAAGAAGGTAAGAAGAGAATGAAGATGGTTGGTAAAGTTGAAGTACCACAAGAAGCATTCTTAGCCGTATTAAAAGCAGATAAGTAAGGAGTAATCCTTACTTTTTTTGTTGCGTAAAACTCTAAATTTTCGTAAGAAAATACTTGACACGGAAGTTCGGGGGGGGGTAGAATTTTTATAGATAATGGAATATTAGATAGTAGGTGATTATCTATGAAAACTAAAAATAAAAAGAAGAGAATTGCTCCGGCGTTTAAATCTTTTTATCCTGTTTTAATTATGATACTTTGTCTATTTATGGGAGTTGGATATGCTGCTGTTAACTCGGTAAATTTAACAATTGCTGGGGATATTATAGCAATGGAATTAGATGATGTAGTAGTTACTGATATTTCATATAAAGAAAGTAGTTATGCTACATTAGATTCTTCTAATGTAAGTGTTGTAAGTAAAACAGTATTAAATAGTAATATAGTTTTATCATCTACTAATTCTAATTCTTATATTACTTATACTGTTACTGTACTTAATACTAATACTTATGATTGTTTTTATAATGGTGCTGTATTTGATAATGAGTTTTATGATAATCAGAATATAATCTTTGAATTAAGTGACAATATGGTTGAAGGAATGTTTTTAAAAGCAGGTGAATCATTATCTTTTGATATAACATTTAAATATAAAGATGGAGTTACACCAAGTGCATCTATTAATAAACTAAATGCTTATATTAATATAGATTTTCCAGCAGTTGCTGTATTGCAGGCAACTAGTTCTGGAGATACTAGTGGATTTAGAGCTTATAAAGAAAGTATAAAAAATATTAGTTTTGAAGATAAAATAAAAGAACCAAGTAATGTAGTTGATTCTTGGGATATTGGTGTTTCACAAACAGGTAATGTAATGGCTTATCTAGTTACAAATGAATCAGATAGTAATTATTATGATTTATATATTCAAAGTGATACTAAGTTATATGCTAATGAAGATATGGGGTATTGGTTTGATGGATTAAATATTGTAGATAAAATTAATAATTTAAATATATTAGATACGTCTTTTACTTCAAGTATGTTTAGAATGTTTGGGCAAACTGGTCAAAATAGTAGTGTTTTTACCCTGGATGTTAGCAGCTTTGATACAAGTAATGTAACTAATATGAGTTATATGTTTTATTATACTGGATATAATAGCCAGGAATTTAAACTTGATTTAAGAAATTTTGATACTAGTAATGTAACTAATATGAATAGTATGTTCCGTAGAACTGGTAATTATGATGAGAACTTCACTCTTGATGTAAGTAGTTTTAATACAAGTAAAGTTACTGACATGAACCATATGTTTCATGCTGCTGGTTCATTAAGTAAAGTTTTTGAATTAGATGTAAGCAATTTTGATACTAGAAATGTTACTGATATGGGATATATGTTTTATGAAGTTGGAAATAGTAATGAAAATTTTACTATAGATGTAAGTAATTTTAATACAAGTAAAGTTACTGATATGAGTTATATGTTTTATTCTGTTGGATATAAAAATCCTGATTTTAATTTAGATATTAGAAATTTTGACACTAGCAATGTTGAGAAAATGCAAAGTATGTTTTCTAGAATGGGAGTTAATTCAACAAATTTCGTTTTGGATTTGAGTAACTTTGATACTCGTAAAGTAAAAGATATGGAGTCAATGTTTTTTTATACTGCATATAATAGTTCTACAGTTGAACTTGATATAAGTAGTTTTGATACAAGTAGTGTAGTTAATATGAATAGTATGTTTCGTAGATTTGCATATAGTAGTACTAGTTTTGAATTAGATGTAAGTCATTTTAATACAAGTAAAGTTACTGATATGAATCATATGTTTTATAATACTGGATACAAAAGTGCCGTATTACAACTAGATGTTAGTAATTTTGATACGAGTAATGTAACTGATATGGGATATATGTTTTATAGTGCTGGTTATTCTAATACTAATTTTGTTTTAGATGTAAGTGGCTTTGATACAAGCAAAGTGGTAGATATGAGTTCAATGTTTTATCAAACTGGTTATTATAGTACAAAATTAGATATTACATTTAATGTTACTAATCCTAATACTACTTCATATAGTGAAATGTTTGTTGCAGCGGCTACTAAGAGTGGAGCTAAAATAACAGTAAATTATACTAGTGAAACAAGTGATTTAGTAGATAAAATGATTGCTACAAAAAAATATGCTGAATCTAATGTAGTTAAAGGTACTTTAGTGACTTAAAGTAGGAGTTAATCCTACTTTTTTATTGCAGTGAATAGTTAAAATAAGTATAATAGATACTCAAGGGAGAATGGTTGATATGGATAGTTATACTAAGTTAATGACAAGTATAGATGAAAAATATAGTGGAGAAGAAGTTGAACAAAGTGAAAATATAATAAGTCTTTATGATTTAGTTAAAATGTTAGAAGAAGAAATGGAGCCTTTAAGAAAACTAAAACTAGATAATGAGTTTTATAATAAAATAAATGCAGATAGAACTGTATTTCAAAGAATAGGTTTATTTAGAAAAAAAGCTGTAGTAAATCAAAAATGTACTGGTGGATATACAGATACAGGAGAAGATAGATCTAAAGTATCTATTCATTTTGATAATGGTAAAGATTTAGGTACTTATATAGTGTTATTTAAAGATTTTGATAGTGATGAAATCTACTTTGATGATTTTTGTTTAAAAGATAGAGAGTTTGTTGAAAAATATATAAGTGATATATATGGTATGTTTGCAATATTAGAATCATATGGTACTTTATTTCCTTATGAAGAGAAAAAAGGTAGAACTGGTTTATCTCAAGAATTTGATGATGGATTACTTAACATAAAAGTAAGTTTAGATACTTATGGTAGAGTTACTCCATCAATATTACCTGTTAAGGGAACTGATCCAGATAATTTATATGCTAGAACTTGGTATAGTAGAGAAACTGTATCTGAACATGTTAATAATATGAGTGAAGATATACTTAGAAGAATACCGGTAGAGATTTCTAATTTAAATGAAGTTTATAAAATGTTAGTAGAAAGAGCTATTGGAAAAAGACAAGCTAAATTGCTTGGTAAAACAATTGGTGGGATGGCTAATTAAAAGTAAGTTTTAAACTTGCTTTTTAAATCTAAAATAGATAAAATAGCAATACAAAAAGGGGGATTCATATGTTTGACTTAACTCTGAATAAAGATGATAAAGATAGTTATATAGTAGATGTACATATGAATGATAATGGTACATATACAGTTGTATTTGCTAGTGGTAGAGAAGAAACTTTTGAATTTTCTATACATAATTTTCAAGTAGAATTATATAGAATGGAAGAACAATTTAATAATTATGAAAAAGGATATTTAGATAGAGTTTATCCTGCTGGTAAAATGAGAACTGCATTATTAGGTATGTTATTAGTAGTTGATGTAATGGCATTTAAGAATATGCTAGAAGAAGGTTTTACGTTTAGTGGTGTTTGGTGTTTAGCTTATGGATTATATGTATTACTAAGTAGAGGTATTCCACAATTTAAACAAAGAAAATTATATGTAGAAGCTAAAAAGAAAATAGCTGTACTAAAGAAATATTTTGAAGATAGAGAAGAATTTAAAGTACAAGTAGTTAATCCTTATACTGAAAGAGAAGAAGATTGGTACTTAATTGATTTAGGTAATATAGATAGATTTAATGATGTAAAAGAATATGATAGCTATGTAAGTAGTTTAACTTCAGAGAAAAAGAAGGAAGAAGCACAATCTTTATCATTAAAGTTTAAAAGTTTTAAAGATAGTAAAGTTACAGAGTAGGTGATATTATGTTAGATATGGTTATGGATGAGAAAAATAAAAAATATTTTATAACTGATATTGAAGTTAGAGATGGTAAGATAATCATTACTAGAGCAGATGAATCAGTTACTGAAGAACCATATTCAGGACATAATTTAGGTTTCTATAGAATGCAAATGGTAAAGAATGCTAAAGAACATATAAATCCTTATATGGATGATTTGGGTAAAGATAGTTTCTTAACATTTGTTAAAAGATATGCTGCTATTATAGGTGGTGTAGTTGGTTTATATTTCTTATATAACTTTGATATACATGTTGCTATGAAGATAATAATTACTATATTAGCAGTATTAGGTGAAGTAGGTTATTACTTATATAATGAATTATATTTACATATTGTTGGTGGAGAAGTATTAGAATGTTTAGCTACTGAATATTATTTAAATAACTTAAGTACATTTACTTACTATGATAAAGAAAATTATACTGATGGATTTATAGTTCCACCAGAAGATATTGGAAAGTATCAATTAACAAAAGATATGTTAGAGCAATTAGCTCAAGGTATTAAAGAAGCAAGAGATAATGGTGCTGAACCTGAACATATGAAATTAACTTATAAAAAAATAGATACACCTAAAAATATGGTATAATGTGGAAGGTGGTAATATGAATAAACAAGAAGTATTTGAAAATGAAATAGTATTAATAAAAGATGAAGATATAAGAGATTCTTTAAGAACTTTAATAGATAAGATACCTGATTATTTCTTTACTATTCCAGCTAGTAGTACAGGTAAGTATCATCCTCTGTATGCTACTGGTGATGGTGGTTTAGTAAGACATACTAAAGCTGCTGTTAGAATGGCACATGAGTTATTTGGTATTTATAAGTTTCCTGAAAGAACTAAAGATTTAATAATATTCTCATTATTATTACATGATAGTGTTAAGAAAGGTGAAGAAGAAAGTAAGTATACTTTATTTGATCATCCATTAGTAGCAGGAGAATTTATTAAGAAGTATAAAGATGAACTTAAATTAACTAAAGAAGATTTAGAATTTGTATGTTCTGCTATAGCTAGTCATATGGGAAGATTTAATACATCTGAATATAGTGATGTAATACTTCCATTACCAAAGACTCCTGAAGAGAAGTTTGTACATATGTGTGATTACTTAGCTAGTAGAAAAGTTATTAATATTAATTTTGATAAAGATAATAATATAGTAGATGAATAATCTACTATTTTTTTGTTACCTATTATTTTTTGCTACATAAAATACAATAGTGTAGGAGTGTAGTTATGAAAGTTATATTAGGAATATTAATACCTTTTATTGGAACAATTATAGGTGCTTTATTAGTTTTCTTTATGAAGAAAGAAATTAATAAAAAGATAGAGATTATTATATATGGGTTTGCTGCTGGTGTTATGATGGCAGCACTTATATGGTCTTTAATAATACCAGCGATAGAGAGTTCTAGTGTTATACCAGTTGTTATTGGATTAGTACTTGGAGTAGGAACTTTTTATTTAATGGATTTATATTTTAATAAGAAGAAAAAGATAAATAATTTAATGGTAGCAGTAACATTACATAATATACCTGAGGGGATGGCAGTTGGTGTTGCATTTGCATCTTATTTAGTAGGTGGATTAAGTTTAGCAGCAGCTTATGCATTAGCAATTGGTATTGCTATACAAAATTTTCCTGAAGGTAGTGTAGTATCATTTCCATTACTAAAACAAGGATTTAGTAAAAGAAAAGCATTTATGTATGGATTTATATCTGCTGTATTTGAGTTACTAGGTACCTTAGTTACATTATTATTTACTAACTTTGTAGTAGCAATACTACCTTATATGTTATCTATTGCTGCTGGTGCAATGATGTATGTAGTAGTAGTTGAATTAATACCGGAATCAAATGATAAAAGTAAGTTGAATGTAATAGGTTTTTTAATAGGTTTTATTATAATGATGTTGCTTGATGTAATGTTGGGTTAGTGTTATAATGTTGTTTCCTAGTGGAGAGTGGAAATTATGGATAGATTTAAAGCTGCTAATAAAGCAAGTATTTTAGGAATGATAGGAAACATATTTTTATTTTTAATAAAGGTGATTGTTGGATTTATTTCAAATAGTCAAGCAATGATAGCAGATGCCTTTAATAGTGCTTCTGATATACTTAGTTCATTTATGACTTATATAGGTAATAGAGTTGCTTCTAAAGATGCTGATGAAGATCATAACTTAGGACATGGTAAAGCTGAATATATATATTCAATGTTAATTAGTATAGTTATGTTTATATTAGGAAGTAAGATACTTATAGATTCTATATTAAGTATCATTAATCCTGATAAGTTTCATTTTAGTATATGGTTAGTTATAGTATGTATTGTTACTATTATAGTTAAGTTATCTTTATATTTATATACTAGAAATATTGGTAAGAAGTATAATAATTTATTAGTAGAAGCTAATAGTAAAGATCATAGAAATGATGTTGTTATAACTAGTTGTAACTTAGTGGCAGCAATATGTTCTTTATATGGTTTAACTTATGTAGATGGAATAGTTGGATTAGGTATTTCTTTATGGATAGTTTATACTGCTATTAAAATATATAAAGAAAGTTATGATGTTTTAATGGATAAAACAATATCTAGTGAAACTAAAGATAAAGTATTAGCTATTATTGAAGAACATGATGAAGTATTAAAGATACAACATTTTAATGCAACACCAGTAGGTTATAGATATATGGTTAATTTTTCAATATTTGTAGATGGTAATTTAAGTACTTTTGAAAGTCATGCTATTGCAGATCATCTTGAAGAAGAAATAGATGAAAAAGTACCTGAAATATATTTAACAGTAATTCATGTTAATCCAATGGAAGTAAAGAATAATAAAAAAGATACAAAAAAATAATTGTATCTTTTTTTTATATGATAAAATTAAGTTAAGGGAGAGATGAAAATGAAAGTATTTAAATGTAATAAATGTGGAAACATTGTAGAATTAATTGAAGATGGTAAAGGAGTATTAACTTGTTGTGGTGAAGCAATGAAGGAAGTAGTTGCTAATACAGAAGATGCAGCAGTAGAAAAACATGTACCTTTTACTGATATAGAAGAAGATATGGTTTATGTTAAAGTTGGTGAAGTAGATCATCCAATGACTGAAGACCATTATATTACTTGGGTAGCTGCTGTATATAATGATTCAGTACTTAAGTATAATTTTAAACCAGGAGAAGTACCTGAAGCAGTATTTGATTATGAAGAAGGTATGGTTGTTTATGCTTATTGTAATCTTCATGGTCTTTGGAAGAAAGAATTATAATTATGTACTTTAATAAGACAATACCAGAATTGGATGTAACTAACTTAAATGATACTATTAAGTTTTATAAGACTTGTGGTTTTAAGATAGAATATGAAAGACCTGAAAGTAGTTTTGTATTTATGTCTTTAGGTGAAATACAATTTATGTTTTGTGAACTTAAAGAGATTAATAAATGGGAGACTGGTAAATTAGAATATCCATTTGGTAGAGGTATTAACTTTCAATTAGAAGTTGATAATGTAGATAGTATTTATAGTAATTTAAAGAATGCAGGATATACTATTATGGTTGAGATGGAAGAAAACTGGTATAGACAAGATGATAAGTTACATGGTAATAAGGAATTCTTAGTTCAAGATCCTGATGGATATTTACTTAGATTTTGTGAAGATTTAGGTAGTAAAGATGAATGAGCAAGCTAGGAGAATAATAGAAACTAAGTTAGATAGTTTACAAAGAAGTAAATTTAGAAGTAGTTTTTATTTAAGGAAGAAAGAAAAAGCTTATATAGATAAGAATGGTATGGAAAAGATAAAGGAGCATGCTTATGACTTTATAAAAAATAAGTTAGCTCCGGCTTATCCAGATAATGATGGTGCACAAACACCTATGAAGAATCATCCAGTATTTATTGCTCAGCATGCGACTGGTACTTGTTGTAGAGGTTGCTTAGAAAAATGGCATAAGATACCTAAGGGTGTTGAATTAACAGATAATCAAATTAACTATGTAGTTGCTTTGATTATGGAGTGGATTAAAAGAAAGTATTAATAACTTTCTTTTTCTATGTTATAATATATATAGAAGGTTAGTTATCATGTTAATGATACATTTGAGTCGAGTCAAATGCTTAACCTTTTGTAGGTGCTGTCATCTGACTTTTGTCAGATGTCTTTTTATTTGCACAATAGTACCAATAAAAGTAAGAATATAATAATAAAAAGAAATAATTCTCTTGTTTTCATATAATCACTCCTTTCATACCAAAACCCCAAATAGATTTCATGCTACAAAAGGGAAGACATCTGCTCAAATGTATCGAATAGATAATAGCAGATAGGGGAATAATAGTAAAAATGGTGAAAAAAGATTTTGATTTAAATAACGAAGTCAAAATCTTTTTTTGTTGGTATTTTAGAAAAATTTATCTAGGAGAAAAAATATTTTTACACTTTTTTTATTAGGTATAAAAAAAGTTTATATTTTTGGTATAAAAATGTCTTATAATATTTGACTTATTGATAAAAAAACAATATAATACACCACATGAGGTGAAAGCTATGAATAACACAGATTATAACTTATATAAAATATTCTTATATTTATATGAACAAAGAAGTATTTCTAAGACTGCAAACTTACTATATGTATCCCAACCAGCAATTAGTTATAGTTTAAAAGAATTAGAAAATCAATTAGGTTATACTTTATTCTATAGAAATAGTAAAGGTATAGAACCTACAATGGAAGCTAAGGAATTATATTCTTATGTTTCTACAGCATTTAATATTATGAAATCAGGAGAAGAACATATTAAGAGTTTAAATAGTCTTAATATAGGATGTATAAAAATAGGTACTCCTTCTCATATTGGTATTTTCTATTTATCTTCGTTTATTGCAGATTTTAGAAAAGTATATCCTGGTATTAAATTTGAAATAATTAGTAAGAGTACTGCAGATATGGTAGAGATGTTAGAAACTAGAAAGATAGATTTAATAGTTGATACATTACCTATATCTACTACTAAGAGTAGTGTTAAGAAAGTTACATTATCAAGATTACAAAACTGTTTTGCTTATAATAAAGATAGTTTTCCTAATGCAGATATTAAATGTGTAGAAGATTTAAAACAATATCCTTTAGTATTACCTAGTGCTACTTCATCAATTCGTGGTAAATTAAATGAATTTGTTGAAAGTAAGAATGTTCAATTATATCCAGTATTTGAAAGTTGGACTACTGAAATGATGATTGAAATGGTAAGACGTGGAGTAGGTATTGGATACTTTGTTAAGAATGTTATCGATATTCAAAAAGATAAAGATGAATTTGAAGTTATTACATTTGGTGATGAACTTCCTGCTGTAGATGTTTGTGCTGTTTATGTAGAAGATTTTACTACAACAGCTGTTAATAAATTTATAGAATTCTTAAGCAGTAATAAGGCTGGTGAATATAATGAATAATTACTTATTAAGTGATGAGACTTTTATTACTGAAGAAGATTTAAGAATTCGTAGACAGTTATATTATAAATTTATGGAATTACCTAAAGAATTCGTATCAAAGATGAGACATCTGCAACCTCAAATAGGATGTTTCAATAATTGTGGATTCTGTAGTAAATTCTCTGTTTGTAAAAGTGAATATTGGAATGAAGTAAGTTTAAGAAATGTTATTAGTGCTTTAAAACGTACTGCTCAAAATTATACTGATGGTGATTTATTACTTGCTTGGGATAGAAAAGAACATAGAGTAGGTGTTTTATTTCCTTATCTAAATAATGATGTTGGGGCTTATGAATATTTAGATAAATATGTTGATTTGTGTTATAAAGAGCTTGGAGCTAGAACTAGAATATCTACTGTTGGTTATAGTAGACATAATAAAGTATTAAATGAAGTACATAAAAAGATTAATGCATCTGAATTATTATTTGCACTTGCTGGTGTTAGATTATCTATTACTCAATATGGTAGAGTATGGGAAGAAGATAATGGTAAAAATAGTTTAGAAGATTATAGAAAAGATTTAGCAAATTTCTTATCTATTTATAGACCGTATTTTGATAAATTTGGATCTGGATCTAGAAAGATGTGTTGTGAATTAAGATATAATCCATTAGCAGTTAATGCTAAAGTTATTGAAACTGAAGTAGACGGTAAAATGGTTATTGCAACAGGAAATTATTTATTTATTTCTAAAGAAAAAAATGTTACATTTAAAGTAGCATATATTAGTGACCCATATGTTCATGCTTTAGAGATAAGTGAAGAACCAGCAATGTTTAGTGAATATAATTTACCATTTGAAATAACTAGTGAAAAAGAATTAGTTGAATTTATTAAAACACAAGAGTTATATTATGAAAAAGATGTTGAAGTATATAAATTCCAAAATAAAGATGGTTACTATTATGCAATAAATCCTAAGATTACTAATAAAGGTAACTATGGATTTAATATATATCCAGAAACTGATGTAAGAAAGAAATCAGGTTATTTAGTAACTGAAAGATTCTTACTAAATGCTTTCTATAAATTTAAAAAAGAACATGGATTACATTTAAGAGAAAAATATAGTAATTCAACTTGGGATGATGTAGAAAAAGTTATTACATTAGTTGAAGAACAAATTAATTATTATGAATCTAAAGGTAAGATAGATAAAGCTGAATATATAAATAAACATATATTACCTATTGTAAGAGTATATGTAGATGCTTTAAGAGAAGCTAATTATCCATCTGATTGTTTCTTTGATTCTAAGTTTACAATTGATACTGGTATGATTTGTAACTTAGGTAGAGCTATTGGCTACTTTAAAGGATTAACTAAATTTGTTAATGAACCATTAACTCCTACACATGAAAGAAACTATGGTAGACATTGTAGTACAATGAAACAAGAAAGTTATGTATGGATGTTAGGTTGTGGCTTTAATAATAAGATAAATATTGAACGTTTAGACTTATTTAAAACTGCTTCTGAAGAAGGACAAACTTCATATAAAGAAACAATTGAAATAGATGGATTTAATCAAAAAGTAGATGATAAGATTAAATATTTATATCCTGGAATAAGAGAGTGATAATATGATAGAGTTTTATAAAGAATTCGGGGAACTTGGTTATTTAGCAAATTATTCTAATCATGGTTTTACTAAAAATGGAATATTTTATAAAACTGTTGAACATTATTATCAATCTGAGAAGTTTGATGATCCAGAAATAAAGAATAAAATAATAAATGCAGATACTCCAAAAGAAGCTTCTAATATAGGTAGAGATAGAAACTTAAAGAGAATAGATGATTTTAAAAGTATTAAAAATCAAGTTATGTTTGATGGAATACTAGAGAAGTTTAGACAAAATAGAGATATAGCTTATAAGTTGATTGAAACTAGAAATAAAAAAATAGCAGAAGCTACTATTGATGAATATTATTGGGGTATTGGTAAAGATAAAAGTGGCAAGAATGTAATAGGGGATATTCTTGTTAGAGTAAGAGAAAGAATAAAAGAGGAAATACTAGATAGTATAATTAGTAAATGTAAAAATAAAGAAATATATGTATTAGGACATAAGAATCCTGATGCAGATTCAATAATATCTAGTTATATATTGAGTAATGTATTAAAAGGGTTAGGTGCGAATGCACAATTTGCAGTATTAAGTGAAGATTACAATTATTGTAAGAGTGATATAAAACTAATTACTGATTATGTAAAAGTTAAACCTGTTATAGTTGATGATGTAAATAATAAATTATTTGTTTTGGTTGATCATAATAATCTAGAAGGACTATCTAGTGAGAATGTCTTGGGTGCTATAGATCATCATATTATAACTGGAGAAGTATATGATACATTAGAAATAGAATATGCTAGTACTTGTTTACTTATCTATGATTTATTTAAAGATAAGTATGAGTTTACTGATGATGAAAAAGAATTAATAGCATTATCAGTACTAGCTGATACAGATTATCTTTGTAGTAGTAGATTTACTGAAGAAGATAAGAAACTATTTAATGAATTAAACTTTAAATTAGATGTATCTGAGTTACAAAAGAAATATTTCTTAGTAAATGATATGAATTTGAGTATAGAAGATAACTTAAAAGTTAATTATAAAGAGTATGATAAGAGTACTAAGATAAAAAGAAGTTTAATATATACATATACTGATGATTATAAAAATAATATGAGTAAGTATGTTGAATACTTAAAAGATAAAAATGAATGGTTATTAATTTGGTGTGAATTTGAAAGTAAGAATACTTATGTATATTTTAAAGGGGAGATATACGAAGTAGGTAAGTTAATAACTAGTACAAATTTAATATTTAAATATTTAGAGGAACAAGGGATTACTATTTAATAGTAATTTTTTTGTTATATAATGAATTTATGGTATGATATTGGTATAAATAATATTTATAATAGGTATTAAAAATTAAGATTTGATTTATAGCGAATAAAAAATTAGTATATACGCTAAGAAGGAGTTGTATGTTGTGGGTAAGGATATTTTAAAGACTTTTAGTGATGGTAGTTTTGGCTTAGAAGATAAAGATATGTCTTCAGCTAATAGAAGAACTATTGTAAGGGGAATAGTTGTTGATCAAGCTGGTAATGTAGCATTATTCAATAAGAGAAATGCTAATGAATATAAATTACCAGGTGGCGTTGTTAAAACTGGTGAAGATGTTGAAGAAACATTCTTAAAAGAAATAAAAAGGGAAATTGGTTGTGAAATTGAAATAATTGAAGATATTGGTATCGTAGAAGAACATATGGGACAAGATGATATAGTACAAGAAACTTATGTATATGTTGGTAGAGTATTAGAAAAAGGTAAGATAGATTACAATAACCAAGAAATAGATGAATTTGGTAAAGTAATGTGGGTATCTCCTGAAGAAGCCTTAAAGTTGATAAGTGACTACAAAAAAGAAATTGATAATAGTGATATAGAAAATATTTATCATACAAAGTTCTCTGTATATAGAGATGAATTTATAGCAAGATACTATTTAATTAAGTATATTTATTAAAAGATTAGTGAACTAATCTTTTTTTATTTGATATAATAATAGTAGTGGTGATGTAGTATGGGAAATATTTACAATTATATTAGTAGATATGGTAATAAGACATTTGATGAAGTTGAATTTAATGAAGTAGATGCTGCTATATTATCAAATATTCCTTATGTAGATTTTGTTGGTATATTAGATAATAGTGGGGATGAAACTACTGTAAGTGTTGCTTTAGAAAAGTTCTTAATCATGAAAGATTTAAGAAGATTTGGTAAAACAGGAATATTCAATAAAGATATTATTAAATTATGTAGATTAATTAAAGATAGTTTAAGATATAGAAATATTATATTAAAGAATTATGTATACATAATTAATTCAGAAGAACAATTTGGTGCTATTACTATGTTGTTACCTAATAAATATAAGATAATAGCTTATGAAGGTACTGATCATAATTTAGTTGGATGGGAAGAAGACTTTGCTATGTTTTATAAGTATCCTGTTCCAGCTGATTTAGATGCTATTAAGTATGCAAAGAATAATGTTAGTTTATTTGATAAACACGTTATATTATTAGGACATTCTAAAGGTGGACATTTAGCTATGACTGCTTCGGCATTTAGTCCTTGGTACATTAGAATGAAAATAAATAAGATATATAATTTTGATGGACCTGGTTTTAGATTAAGAGAAGTAAGTTCTAAATTATATAAGAAGATGGAAAAGAAATTGGAATATATTATTCCTCATTATTCTTTCTTTGGCTTGTTATTAAGACATGGTAAACCTGCTAAGGTTGTTAAGAGTAGTAGAAAAGATATAATGGCTCATTCACTATATACTTGGGAAGTTAAGGGTAGAGGTTTTGTTGTAGAACCATTAAGTGCTTTAAGTAAAAATCTTAGTAGAAGTACTATTATGTGGTTAGAAATGCATGATGATGAATCAAGAGAGTACATAGTTAAAGATGTTTTTGATTATATTAGAAAGTCTAAGATAAGTTATATTGGTGATGTTAAGAAGTTAAGTAATATAATTACTTTAATGAAGAATCTTGATGAATTAGATGATGATACTAGAATGTGGTTAAAGCATTTTGTTAAATATAATATTAGTTTTCATTTTGATCATTTAAAAGATGATATTGAGATAAAATAAAAAATACTCATTTGAGTATTTTTTTAGTTGTATTCATCTTCGATATTACCAACTATTTCTTCGATAGCATCTTCCATAGTTAGAATACCTATGAATTCATTTTTATCTGTAATAACAGAGAATGTTTCATGACGTTCTTGCATAATACGGAATATATCATCTATTTTTTCAGTTCTTTTAAAAGTTAATACTGGTCTTATTAGATCTTTAACTGTTAATTCTTTATTTGTTTGATATAAGTAGATAAAGTCTTTTACATTTATAAAACCTATTACTTTATCATTTTGATTTAATACAGGGAATCTAGTAAAACTAGATGATTTCATTTTAGTAATTAAGTCTTGTAGAGAGTCATTATCATATATTGCTGTTACTTTAGATTTAGGAGTCATTATTTTATATGCAGTTTTATCGTTGAATTCGAATATATTAAGGATATATTCTTTTTCTTTTTCTTCTAGAACTCCTTCTTTACTACCAGTTAGAATCATTTTTTTGATATCATCTTCAGTAAGAGAGTCATCTCTTTCTTTTATATTAAGTAGTTTACATATTAATTCAGTAGATTTAGTTAATAATATTATTAATGGTTTAGCAACTATTGATATAGCAGATATGAAACCGATACTAAATCTTGCTACTTTAGTAGGGTTTGATAAACCAACTTTTTTTGGTACTAATTCTCCAAATACTAATGTGAAGTAAGATAGTATTAGAGTAATTAGTATCATAAGTAAGTTTTCTGTAAATGTTTCACTTACTACAAAGAAACCATAACCCATTAATAGTTCTGTAAATGAGTCGGCTGCAAAAGCTGATGCTAGGAACCCTGCTAATGTGATACCTACTTGGATAGTAGATAAGAACATACTTTCATCTTTTAACATTTTTATAATTTTTTGAGATTTTTTATCTTTCTTTTTATCAATGGAATACTTATCTATAGATAGAAATGCTATTTCACTTGCGGATAGTATTCCGTTTATTCCTATTAATATTAATAATAGGAGTGTTCTAATTAACATATTTTATCACCTAATATTATTATATCATTAAATTGAAAAAAATATATGGTATAATCTTTATTACTGGAAGTGATAATATGGACTTAAGAGATACATTTAGATATATGGTAGGAGCTTATTATGGGGTAAGTGAAATGGATGAGTATGATCTTAAGGAATATGTTCTTAAAGATATAGAAGATTATATTACGCAGTTTATTAAAGAGAATCCTATTAAAGATTTTGATTATATTAGTGAAGCTAGAGAAGTAGAAAGCAATAGGGAATTAAAGACTAAGTTACAAGATAGTTTAGTTGTATTACCTAAGGTTAATGCTAGTACTGAATTAATATTATTAGTTAAAGCAAGATTAAAAAGAATTAGAGAAGAAGAAATAGAAAATTACTGATTTTATAAAAAAGTAATTTTTTTATATTGACTTATATAAAAAAAAGGTGTATAGTTAAGATACTTAATAGTAGAGTGTAGGGGAAATTATTTCCGACCTTTACTGTTACACTATTACTTGTTAATAGTGGTTGGATGTAATTGATTAATTTCTAGGTTATACGATTGATACCTTTAGGGTTTTCCGTATAATGTTTAAGTAGATTGAAAGACATCTTGCTTATTCAAATTAATTTTATCTTCTTCCTAACAGTTTACAATGAGTCGTGTTTATTCTTTAATATATTCCTTGTGTTTATATTATTAGAGTAAAGTGATATGTTAATAAAATATTCCAAGTGTTTATTTTATATAATATATCTTTCGTAGTTGGCAGTTATCTGTTTCAACTTTAGTAAGTTTAATTGGGTATTTCCCGTGAATACTTTCAATTAAACTTCATAGTATAGTTGTCTTGATTATTCCTTGTGTTTAATCAAAACTATACGTTTCCTTCTACGATTTTATCATTGGGCTATTAAGTAGTACGTACAGCGCGAGAGTTCAAACTCTGGAATCAATGATCATTATGTGACATGGGCCTGACAGCTCAATCGTCCATTTTGGGTCTTGCGCAAAAGAGCACTTTGTTGTCAGACTTAGTGCTCTTTTTATGTTCAAAAATAATTATTTAAAAAAATATATAAATAGAGTATTGACTTATAAAAAAAATAAGTGTATACTTAAGATACTTAATAGTAGAGTGTAGGGGAAATACTTACTCTTTACTGTTACATCATTCTTGTAATGATGGTTATGAATTATTAATCCCTAGTTCTTAATATTTTATTATCTAAATGGTAGTATCATATTATTGGTTAGGTTGAGTTGAAAGACACTCTTCTTAATCGGATTATAATTCTTTTAACAGTAGTTCATGAGTCGTTGTTGTTCTTAATATATTCCTTGTGTTTATATTATTGTTAACAGCTGATATGATTTTATTATATTCCTTGTGTTTATAATATTAATTATATCTTTTATAGTTGGCAGTTATCTGTTTCAACTTAATTGTTTGATTAGATATTTCCCGTGAATGTCTTAATCAAACTCTTAGCATAGTTATCTTGTTATTCCTTGTGAATATCAATTCTATGCATTTCCTTCTACGATTTTATCATTGGGCTATTAAGTAGTACGTACAGTGTGGGCGTTTCTATAATCTCTGGAATCAATGATCACTATATAACATGGACCTGACAGTTCAACCGTTTGTAGTGCAGCCTGCGCAAAAGAACACTTTGTTGTCAGACTTAGTGTTCTTTTTATTTGTCTAAAAAATAATTATTAATTTATATTTAGATGATTAAATGATATAATATCTTCAGGAGATGATAAAAATGGAAAAAGAATTAAAAAATAAGTTTATGCTTGTTACCTATATATTTATATTAGGTTTATTACTTATTAATTATCAATGGTTAGGTAATGTATTAAATACTGTATATAATGTGTTATCACCGTTTATTATTGGAGCTATTATAGCGTTTATATTAAATGTAATTATAAATATATTAGAACAAGGTGTTTTGAAAAAAGTAAAAAAAGGTAAAAGAGCAATAAGTTTAATAAGTTCTTTATTGATAGTATTTGGATTTATAGTAGTACTATTATTTATCTTAATACCTCAACTTAAGAATGCTGGTATGATATTTGTTGATAATTTACCAGAATATCATGAAAATATATATGAAGTAGGTAAGAAGATAGGTTTAAGTAATGAACAATTAGCTTTCTTAGATATTGATTCTACTAAGTTGATTAATGATTTTACTAATTTTGTTTCTAAAAATTCTTCTAATCTTATTAGTTTCTCGTTTGGATTTGCTTCTTCTGTTATAGGGGCTATTACTAATTTCTTTGTAGGACTTGTATTTGCTTTATATATATTAATAGATAAAGAAAACTTATGTAGACAATTTAAGAAATTATTTAATAGAATCTTACCTAAGAAGAAATATGAAAGAACTTTAGAAATATTATCTTTATCTAATAAGACATTTACTAATTTTATTAAAGTTCAATTTATAGAAGCTTGTATATTAGGAGTGTTATGTTTTATAGGTATGTTGATATTTAATATACCTTATGATGCTACTATATCTGTATTAGTAGGATTTACTGCTTTAATACCTATATTTGGAGCATTTATTGGTTGTGTTTTAGGTGCTTTCTTGATATTCATGGTTAGTCCTATAGATGCATTAATATTCATTGGATTCTTCTTAGTATTACAACAAATTGAAGGTAACTTAATATATCCTAAAGTAGTTGGTGGTAAAATAGGTTTACCAAGTATTTGGGTATTAGTAGGAGTTATGGCAGGTGGATCAATTGGTGGAGTATTTGGTATGTTACTAGGTGTTCCTGTATTATCAATTGTGTACACTTTAATAAAAGAGTATGTTAATACTAAAAAGAGTTTAAAAGAAACTATTATAGAAAATGTAAAAGAAGTTATATAACTTCTTTTTTTATTGTATTTATTTGATATAATTATTATGAGAATAGGTGAGTTAGTATGAATATAGATCATATGTCTTTGTATAAAAAAGTATTAGATTATTGGAAACAATATGATGGTAAAGAATTTGAAACTAATAGTTTAAAAGAGTATTTTACTGCGGATGAGTTAGTTGTTATTTTATGTGATAATGATTTTGAAGATATTAATTATCCTGTTTTAAGAACTTTTCAACAAAAGATTGGCTATGATAGAGAAGGTTTAATTGATTCTCAAGATGCAGATAGATTATTTTCTTCATATGATAGAGACCGTTTTTTAATTAGATATTGTAGTCAACAATTTTTATTTTCGTTGGTGGATAATGATGAATTTAATTTTACTCAAACTGTATTGCATTATATTGAAGATGATGAATTATTGGTTGCTGCATTTAAAAAGTTAAAAGATCCATATTTAAAATCACAAGCAGTGCGTCAAATGAAAGATGTTAATTTGAAGATAAAATATATGAAGAAATTGCCTTCTAGTGAGCAAACTAGAGTAATTTTATCTTTTGATGATGATTATCTAGTAGAAAAGTATATTTCTTTATTTAGAGGAAGTAAAGGGGATTTAATTAGGTCTTTAGATACTGATGATAAGAAAATTAGATATTTTAAAAAGTATTTTGCTGTTTTAACTAAAGAAGATAGAGCTGATATTATATGTTCTTTAGAAGACGATGAAAAAGTATTACATTATTTGAAATACTTAGGTGATTATGCTAAAGGAGAAGTAATTAAGTATCGTTTTAAAGATAGACCTGATATAGTAGATGAACTTATGGGTTCTATTAAGAATAAGAGGGTATTAGGAGATTTATTAAAGTATCATAATGTGGATGATAAATATGTGGATAAATATATAGGACGTATTACTAATCAAGAAGATTTAGAAGATATAATTGGTTCATTAGAAGATGATAATTTAATAGTTAAATATTTCCCTAGATTAACTTATAAGAGAAAGATAGAGAGACTTAAAGATATATATAATCCAGAAGTTAAGTTTAAGTTATTAAAACATATAAATCGTTATAAAGATATTATTTTAATATTAGAACATTGTGAAGCATTTCCACAATATAGTGATGAATATGAATATGTTATGGATTTATATGCTAAAGTTTATCAAGTAAATAAAGATAGACTTATAGCTGTTGCTAAGAATGTTTCTTTCTCAGTATTAAAATATATTGATAATGAAAATGTTAGAAAGATATTAAATGCTAAAGAAGATGAATTTGTTTTATTGATGAGAATATTTAATAAAGATGATTTAAAGATGGATCAATCTTCAATGAATGATATTTTAAATGCTTTATTACAAAGAAAGTTTAGAATTAGTTCGCCTGAAATAGTATTAATATTCCCGTTAACATTAAATGCTATAGATTCTAAAGATAGAGAAACTATTTCTAATAATGTAGATAAGTTATCTCAAGTAGTTAAATTAGATGAAGAAGTAAAAGAATATGGATGGAATAAAGAAAGTTTTATTGATGCTTTAATGAATAAAGATGAAACTGCGATAGATTTTTTACATTTGTTAACTGCTAAATATATTAGAAATGAAAGAAGTGTATTTGTTCAAGAAAATTTGGGTAATGCATTAAAATCTTGTTCTGATGCTTATTGTGATAAAAATGATTTTATGAGATATGTTATTAATACATTCCCTTGTGAAATTATAATGCAATTATTTTTCTATTCGGTACATGAGGATGAAGAATTTACACCTGAAGAGTATGAATTAGTTCAAAATAAAGAATTGTTAACAAAAGTTATTATGTATAAAAAGAATCCTAGTAGTTTTGGGAAGATGCCAGAAGATATTAGAAAGTATTTAAAAGCATTTAATGGAATTTTTGAGAAGAGATATAATGGTGTACGTTATGATAGATATTCTGATTACAATGGTAAGATGAATTTAGAATTTAAAAATATAGATGAAGAGTTCTTAGTAAGTATTTTAATGTACATTGATATTGATAAGTTAAGAATTAATTTCTTGAAAGATCCAACTATTATAGAAAAGTTTATGAAGTTTTGGAAACAATATAAATTAGGTGGATGGGGTAATACATTTAATTCAGTGTTATCTTCATCAGGAGTGGTAGTTGACTCTGAAATAGTAGCTAATTTTATTCAATATTTTGGATTATCTTATGAACAATTAGAAGAAAAGAAAGCTAAAAAAGAGATATCTAGTATTTCTTTAACAGCATTACTTGATTTAGCAGCTTGTTATAGTAGTGAATCTAAGAAGTATTCTGTATTGTTTGGAGATGAAGATTTTAAACTTATTGCAAGTAATCCTGGACCTAATTCATCTACTTGGTCTAAAGAAAAGAGAATAGATAGAGCGGTTGAATTGGTAAGAACAATTAGAACTAGAAAACATGTTACTGTACCACCAGTAGATAAAGATTTTGAGTTATCTAATGGTAAAAGGATGAATGTAGTAGTTGGTAATTTCTCTAATATGATGAATTTGACATATGGAGAAAGAACTGGTGCTTGTATGAGAATTGGTGGAGCAGGTAGGAGTTTATTTGATTTTTGTTTAGAAGATGAGAATGGTTTCCATATTAGATTTGTTAATCCTAAGACTGGTAAATTTGTTAGTAGAGTATCTGGTTTTAGAAATGGTAATACAGTATTCTTAAATGAATTAAGATATTCTGAAGATTCGGAATATACTAATAAAGATGTAGTAGAAGCTTGTAAGTTGATTGCTAGAGAGTTAATTGAAGTAAGTAAAGAAAGTGAATTACCAATTGATAATGTTGTTGTAACACCATATTATTCAATGAAGGAAAGTGGTATGATGCCACATAACCTTGGTATTAGTGATCCTCAAAAGGGTATGAAGAAGTTTTACACTGATGTTAGTGCTTCTTCAATTATATTAGCTACTAGTGCTCCTAAAAATGAGCTTGTAGCGCCTAAATTAGGTGTTAGAGGGGTTCCTAGATATCAAGTATTAAGGGATAAGAAACAAGTATTTTATAATAGGGCAGCAGCTAATCATGTTGCACATATTAATGCCTTAGAACAGGTTATAAATGGTGTTTCTGTAGATGATGTGAATGTTTCTATAGATGAAAATATTATTGTGTGCTTGGCAGGAGAAGATTGGTATGTTACTATAGATAAACAAGGAAATATAAGTAGACATATTATGAAGAATTCTACTAATACTAATGAAGCTATTAATGAAGTAAGAGCAGCTCTTGATTATTTGAGAGATAATTTAAATAAAGAGATGCAAATTGCTAATAACGTTTTAGGAATGTAGGTGTTTATATGAAGAATTATGGTAAAGTAACAGAGTATAATGGCTTATTTGGAAATATTAAAGGTGTAGATGGAGTAGATTATGTCTTATTAGATAAGAATCTAGTAGATAAAAATGTTAATGTCTTAGATAATGTAGAATTTGAACCTGAAGTATTTCAAACTCCTGAAGTAGAAGTACAAATGGCTAGATTTGTAAAGAGTCTTACTAAGGAACAAACTCAACAAAGAAGGAACAAATAAAAAGAAAGCTTTATGCTTTCTTTTTATTTTTCTTTGTTCCTTTTACGTTGCTTTTTACAACTTCTTTTTCTTCTTCGTAATCAACTTCAATTACTTTTTTATTTTTGTTTTTCATCCAATTTTTACCATCAACTATTCTAGATACTAACATAGATGAAGATGTATCTCCAACTACGTTTAACATAGTTGCTGGTGGATCAATTATTGTTGCAATGATTGTTAAGATTGGTAATGCAGCTGGTTCAAATCCCATCATTGTGATAATCATCATTTCTGAGATTGTACCACCACCAACTGGTACTGCAGTAACAAGTAAGTTAGCAATTAATGCTGTTATAATTACTTGTCCAATATTAACTGTTTCTATACCACCGAATAAGTATACTAAGAACATAATCTTAAATACTGATCCGATAACTGAACCATCTTTATGGAAACTAGTTCCAAGAGGTACTGTTGTTTCTGCTATATCATCAGATACACCAATTGCTTTAGTACATTTTATGTTTACTGGAATTGATGCTGCTGATGAACAAGTAGAGATTGAAGTAGCAGTTGCTGGTAATACGTTTTTCCAGAATGCTTTAATTCCATCTTTACCTGCTGATATATAAGCATATAAAGTATATATTATGAAGTAGAATAGTATTGATACTACTGTATAGATAACAAATGTTTTTAAGAAACCTGTTGCTATACTAGCTCCAAACGTACCAATTAGTGATGCAAAGTAGCAACCTAATCCAATAGGAGCGTAGATAAATACGAAGTCTACAAATTTTAATACAACTTTATTAGCAGCTTCTAATACGTTTAAGAATGGATCTGCTTCTTTTCCTACTTTAGAAATAGCAAGTCCAACTAAGATTGAGAAGATTACTAATGGAATTATATTATCTTTAGATAAGATAGCAGAGAAGTCACCAACACTGATTGCTTGTACTGTTCTTTCTAAGATATTTAATTCAACTTCTTCTACAGGTTCTCCTGTAGCTAGTGTTTCAATAATTTTTTGTGAATCACCAGGATTTACTAATTCAAATGTGAATGTAGTTATTAAACCAATTACTACAGATACTAAAGTAGTTATAATAAATACTCCAAATATAGTAGTAATTACTTTACCTAATCTTTTAGGTTGTTTAATTTTTGCAATTGATGTTGTTATTGTTAAGAATATCAACGGAACAATGATTACGAACATTAAGTTCATGAATAAGTCCCCAAATGGACTTAATACTGCGGCTTTTTCACCGTATACTAATCCAACTATAGCACCAATTACTAATGCTCCTAGAAGGATTATTGTTTGTTTATAATTTGACCATATTTTTTTCATAGTCTTCCTCCTTAATAAAATCATATTCTTAAATTAAATAAATATAAAGTTATATTAATCCACACTAATAAAAATAATAGTGACTAAAATCCACAATTAATGATATTATATTAGTAGGTGATATATATGAAGAAGCAATATATAAAGATGAATAATAATGATGAACATCTTAGTTTAGGTAATTTATTTAGAATAATTAAAGATAGTTCTAGAAGTAAAGTATCTGCATTACAAAGTGAATTGTTTTGTACTTTATTTGAACTTGAAAGTATTAATGATACTACTGTAAATAATTATTGTGTAGGTTGTAGAAGTATAGGTTCTTCTTATAAGCAAGTATATTTAAATAAGGAGAAAAGATATAATACTAATAAGGATGAATTTACTGATAATATAATAGGTATATTAAGTATTATAGATGGAGTTATATATAATAATATTAATGATAAGATAGATTTTATTAATAAGAATGAAAGTGCTAATTTAGTAGCACGTAAGTTATATAATTTAGGTAAGAATGATAAACAAGTTATTAATGAGTTTACTAATAAGTTATCTTTATTAATTAATGATGGTAAGATATATGAATGTTTAGTAGAAGAATTAGTATTTATAGTATTACATAAGAAACAACCTGTATATGAAGATGAATTAAAGGTAGAAGTATTTGAAGATGTACTAAATGATACTAGTATTAGTTCTATTGATTTACAAGAGTATTTATCTTTAAAGTTAAGAGAAGGTATTAATTTTGATTATTCTATGAGAGCATTAGCAGATAAAGGTAATGCATATGCTAATTATGAAATAGGTAGTAATGAGTATTATGGTTATTTTGCTGGATATCCTAGATATGATGAAGCTTTTAAGTATTTAGAAAAAGCAGCTAATATGGATCATGCTAGTGCTAATTATATGATAGGCAATATGTTTGTTAGAGGACTACTAGGTAATAAGAGTAAAGAAGAATTGGAAAAAGGTTATGAGTATTTAGATAAATCATATAAATTAGGTAATGTAGCTGCTTCTAATTTAATAGGTAATATGTATTTAAATGGTATTTATCCATTAAATAAAGATGTAGATAAAGCTAAGGAGTATTATAGAAAAGCTTGTGATAATAATTATGCATATGCTTATAATAATTTAGGTAGAATAGAAGAAGACAATGGTAATTATTTAGAAGCATTTAATTATTATTTACAAAGTGCTAATTTAGGAGAAAGTTGGGCTTGTAATAAAGTTGCTGAAGCTTATAGAATGGGTGTAGTAGATAAAGATATGGATAAAGCTTATTACTACTATGATAGAGCTTTAAAGAATAACTATCGTACTTTATGTTTCTTTGCTTATTATAATTTAGCTAAGTACTTTTATATGAATGGATATGATAAGTATCCTAAAGATGTTAATAAAGCTTTAGAATATTTAGATATAGCTAGTAATAATGGTGTTTTAGAAGCTTCATTAGAATTATTCTTCTATTATAGTAAGAAATACTTAAGTAGTAGAGATACTATAGATAAAGATTTATTATTAAAATATAAAGTTATGATAGAAGGTCATAGTAAATATGATGATAAATTAAGAAATAGAATAGAAGATATATTAAAAGATATAAGTAATAAAAAGGAAATAAATATTGACTGTCTAATAGATTAGTATTCATGTTAATTTAATAATTATATTGATATAATTAAATGGTAAGGTAGTGGTTTAATGGAAAGTGTATATATACATATTCCTTTTTGTAAAAGTATTTGTAGTTATTGTGACTTTTGTAAGATGTATTATCATGGACCTTGGGTTACTAAGTATTTAAATGCTTTAGCTAAAGAAGTAGATGAAAGATATGAAGGAGAAGAAATAAAGACTTTATATATAGGTGGAGGTACTCCTTCTAGTTTGACTTTAAAAGATATTAAGTATTTATTTGAAATAGTAGGTAAGTTTAAATTAAGTAGTGATTGTGAAGTAAGTTTTGAATGTAATTTAAATGATATAAATGAAGAATTATTACGTACATTAAAAGATTGTGGTGTTAATAGATTAAGTATTGGTATTGAATCTTTTAATGAAGATAAACTTAAGTTTATGGAAAGACAACATACATATGAAGAAGCCAAGTATGCTATGAAGATTGCTAGATATTATGGTTTTGATAATATAAATGTTGATTTAATGTATGGGATACCTAATGAAACTTTAAAAGATTTAAAGAAAGATTTAGATATGATATTAGATTTAAAACCTGATCATATTAGTACATATTCTTTAATAGTAGAAGATCATACTAAAGTAGGCAATATGGGGATTATACCTATCCCAGAAGAATTAGATGCATCTATGTATGAATTAATATGTGATAGATTAAAGAAAGAAAAATTTATACATTATGAAGTATCTAACTTTGGTAAAGAAGGAAAACAAAGTAAACATAATTTAACATATTGGGATAATAGAGAATATTATGGATTTGGTATGGGAGCAGCAGGTTATATACATGGTGTTAGATATGAGAATACTAAAACACTTAATGATTATTTTGAAGGCAAATGGATTAAGTCACAAGAAATACTAAGTAAAGAAGATATTATGTATAATGAATTAATGTTAGGATTTAGAAAGATGGAAGGTATTAGCTTGAGAAACTTTTATGAAAAGTATGGAGTTAATATGCAAGAAGCTTTTGATTTAAGAGAAGTATTAAAGGAGAAAGAGTTACTTGTTAAAGATGAATATATCTTTGTTAATCCTAAATACATATATGTAATGAATGAAATATTAATTAAGATAATATAGGAAGGTTGATAGTATGAATAAAAAAATGTTATCTTGTTTAGCTATGGGTGGAATGGCATTACTTGCAGTAGGTTGTGGTAATGATCAACTCAAAGAACGAAAAGTTTATGGAGAAGGTTATGAAATATTAAGATGTGATTTACCTCAAGATAAAGATAGTGAATCACAAGCTTCATATTTACAAGTAGTAAGAAATACTAAAGAAAATAAAATAGTAGAAACTTCTTTAAACTTAGAATTTGATTATACTGAAACATTAAAAGGAGATACTAGTGGAGTAGGTAAAAAGACTATGCATAGTGGGTTAGACTTAATGTGTGATGCTTTTGAAAAAGAAGGTTATATGGATTGTTATTATTCTGCTGAAGGTTATATTTATACAATTACTATGGGTATGGATATTGAAAAGATGGCAGAAGGTGCAATAAAGAATAGTGCTACTTTGGAAGAGATTAAGACTGGATTAGAAGGTCAAAATGAATTAGAAGTAGAAAGTTGTAGAATTGAAAAAGGAACTAATAATTAGTTCCTTTCTTTTTGTAGTTTTTTTGCTTCTTCTAAACTTAATGTTTCTATTTCTCTAGCTACGTTGAATATTTCGTTACCAAATTTAACTGTACTAGGATAGAAGGCTACTATTGATTCATCATGTATTGCTTCTGGTTTATTTATGTTATTTATATTAAACATATATTCTTTCTCTGGAGTTATTACTATTCCTGTTTCTCCATCAAAGTCGTATATTTTACCTATACTTTTTAAATTATTGTATTCCATTAGTGAAACCTCCTATTTTTTGTTTTTCTTCTTTTATAGTACTTATTTTTGCTATAGCTTCATTTAATTCTTCAATAGAATGTTCGTTTTGAACTGCTATTTCATGAATTATATTACCATTGTTATCAAGAGCAACGTACCAATCTTGACCTATTATAGCATAAACATATAATGTATCTAGTATTTCGTAGTCGAAATCTATTGTTTTATAGTAATCTTTATTTTCTTTATTTTCTAAACATTGTTTGATAGAAGTTATTCTTTGCATTGAAATTTTTATTCCATCTGTTATTTGTTCAGCAGAATATTCTCTAGGTTGTAGTCTTACTGGTTCATATACTGGTTGGTTTTCACCATCTAATTTTAATGGTACTGCAAGACCGTTTTCACCAGTAGTTGCTAATACTACAGCGTTACTATTAACATCTTTGTATCCAGTATATACGCCTTCACCAATGTTATGTTGTGATAGTTGTTGTGTTTCATATCCTTGTAGAGCATAGTATGGAGAAGCAACTACGTTTTCAATAGGCATATCGCTATCTTTACTTCTTTCAATTAGTTGTTCTGCAGCAGCTTTACATGCATCTATTACATCTTGGTTAGTATATTTTGATGATGTACTATTTCTTAATTGATTTAGGAATACTGTATTACCATTTCTAAATCCTGATACACGAGATACGTATTCATTTGTTTCTGGATCTGTGAATACTATGTGGAAACCTCTTGGATCTAAGTTACAGAATTCAAATAGTGAATCTGCATGACCATATGCTCTCATACAAGCTCCAGTTCTTTCTCCATGAGTTAAGTTTCTTGAGTCGGCTCTATTACCAACTGTTACTCTTAATTTAGTTTTTGTTTCTTTATTAGTTTCATGATCATGGATGAATGATGGAATAGTTATTTCATTTAGTTCAATCATTCTTAATTGCATTTCGGATGCTTTTTGTAATCTAAGTTCAGCACTTTGATATGAAGAGTTTGGTCCATCATTTCGTTTTACTAAATCGAAGTCTTCCATACCTAGTATTATTTTATAGTAATTAGCTATAGAAGAGTAGATAGTACTATATTTTAATACTTTATATGCTGTTATATTAACATTAATAGGTTCTGCTTCTTTTACTCTTATATAATCGTTTATTTCTTCTTCTGTTTTACCAGCTTTTTTCATTTCTTCAACAACTGAATCGATTAATTTTTTTCTTTCTCTTAAGATTATTTTCTTTTCATTATCATAAATCTTACTGAAAGCATTAATGAAGTTGTAAATATTTATAGCATCTTCACCAAGTGATAGTTTTTGTACTGTTGGTTCAAATAAGTTATCCCATTCTAAGAATCTATATTTATTTAATAATGCTACTAAACATTGATATTTATCTTCATCATGAGCTAGTAGTTCAAATACTTCGATGTTGATGTTACCAAACATTTCTGTTGGTTTTTTTCTTGTTGGATATATAGGTATCTTTTTAACTAGTTTCATGAATTCAGGAATATCTAGTAAGTATTCATATCTTCTTGGAAGGTTAGGGAACTTTTTAGGTTCTTCTTGTGTATTCCAATCCCAACTCCAGTAACTTCTCTTTTTAGGTTCTTTATCTTTTTCATTTAAGATAAATATTCTATCTATTATAGCTGCTTTTAATTTAGGTATATTTCTTTTTATAGAAGGTATTTCTTCTTTAGTTAACAGACTTGTTTCTCCAGATAAGAATTGGATTGTTTTCCAGTTTAAATCAGTATCATATTCAGTATATTCAATTAAATTATATAATTCATTTGGATTATTTTTAGATAAGTAATTGAATAAGGCATTATGTAATGATTTTGTATCTAATTCGTATTTTAAATTAGTATCTTTATATATATCTTGTGTACTTCTATATTCGTTTCTTTTTTGTACTATAAGATTGTTAGTTATCTTATTAAATACAGGAGCATAGATATTTTGATTATTTATTAATTCTTGAATTAACATTCTTAAGAAATCATGTTTATTAACTTTATATGTATTTAGTAATAATTCATTACCTGTAGCTTCTAGATCTTTTTCTAGATTATTAGGTATGTAATTAATTAATACATTTATTACTTCTTGGATTTCTTCTTCAGTAATTCCTCTTTGTATTTTTTCTAATGTATTAGTATAGAAATTTATTATATGAACATTTTCTATATTGAAGTAGTTTTGTCTAAATGAATCACTTATTGAAGTTATTATACCTTCATCTAGTTTTCTTTCTTTGAATACTTCAGTAAATTTAGATACTACATCAGGTGCTTTTTGTAATAGTTTTTTAAAGTTTTCTGTTTCTAATAATAGTAGTAGTTCTTTATTATAGAAGTTTTCTAGTATATCAAATGATTCTTTGTTATATTCAGTATGTACTTCTAACAGTTCTTTTTTAATTATTTCATATAGTTCTTGTGTTATAGGTTCTACACTTTGGTAGTGAACTATGAATGTAATAACTTTATCTATACTATGATGTTTTAAGTATGCTTGTAATAGTTCTTTATCTAAGTATGATGCATTAAATTCTAACCAAGCATTATCATTGTTTTCTAGAGCAAATTTAGCATATTCTTTTACTTCTGGTACTGTTTTAATTAAATTTTGTACGTTTACGTTATTTACTAAACCTGTATTTTTATATAAAGCTTCTAGTACTGCTTGTTTGTATTTATCATCTTTTATAAATAGTTCTAAGTCTTGAGTATGACTACTAATACTACTAATGTATGTTCTTGTTACATAATCTACAAAAGTAGGGTGGTCGATTAATTCAATATAAGCTGCTAAACTATGTTGAGGGGTAAATTTATTTAGTTTATCTTGTTCTATTAGTTTAACTATTGTATTAAGTACTTTTTCTGTTATCTCAGGTGAGTTTTGTTCAGTGATTAACATTTTATTTAATACTGATGATAGTACTGTAGTATCTTGTATTTTATCAGCATCAATTGCTTCTAGTATTTGTTCTGTGTAATCACTATTTATTACTAATAAATCTAGTAGTTTTGCTTTATTTCCTTCGATTTGACAATCAAAGAATTTGTAGTTTAGACATTTAGTTACCCAATTATCTATTATTTTTCTTTCAATACTATCTTTTTGAGCACAATTAAGTAATTCAGCTAGTATTTCATATGTTTCTTTATCATTATTAAATGTTATATTTTCGTAATCATATGGTTGTTTACTTACTGATGATTTAGCCGCTTGATATATTAATCTTAGATTAATTGGTAAGTTTTTACTTTGACATTCTTTTATGAATTCAACAAAGTGATGAGGGGCTAAACCATTTACTAAGAATAGAGAAGGATTAGTACTTAATGCTTCTAGATTACCGTATGTTGCAGTTTGTGCTATTTCTTTATCAAAGTTTTTAGTTAATGATAGAGGAATATCTTTTTGTGTTTTTAAATATTCTTTTAAACAATTATAGACTGTTATATATTGTTCACTTATGTTAGGTGTTTCTTCATTATTTTTTAATGTACCATATACATCTGCAGAAATACTTGCTAAGTAGTTTAGAACTTGTGGTGTTTTTTCTATTTTTGATAAGAATAGATTACACAATGTTTCTATTTCTTTTAAGTCTTCTGATTTAAGTATTGTAGGAATTAGTACTTGTAGATCACTATGAGTTATTACTTCAGCTTGTTTAATTATATCTATTAGATGTTTTGTGTTTTGCATTTTAGCTGCTGGTAATATATTAAATTTTTGTGTAGTATTTAGATTTAATGGATTAGTAGGATCACACACTATATCAATTAAAGTTTGTGTTACTGGTCCTTGCCAATATTCTAATTGACTATTATATACATTCGATTTTAATTCTTTTAATCTTAGTAAGATACAATCAAATATTCTTTCATATTGAACAAATCTATCTAAGTAAATATTGCTTGGTATTAATTGATCGTCTCTTAATAGTGGGATTACTGCTAACCAGATGTTTTCTGGATAATCTACTTTAAAATTAAAGTTATCAGGTACACTATTAAATGTTATATTTGCTTTAGATAATAATTCTAATTTAGTAGGTTCAATAAAGTATTCTCTTTCGCCATGATATTCATATGATATGAAGTGATATAGCATTTTTTCCATTGGTACTTTTGATATATAGTAATGGAAGAATCTTGGATGATCTATTATTTCATAACCAACTTCTGGATAGTAATTTGCTGTTTTAAAGAAGTTCTCAATTACTTCTTCGATAGCACTTTGATCATGTTCTAAATTATATATTATGGCATCTATTAGTTCTTCTTTATGATCTTTTAATAGATTACTTATTAATTTTTGTTTATAACTAATTAAATCTTTAAGAGTTTCTTTATCCCAGTATTTAATCATTGTTAATGCTATTTCTGGATATTGTTCACAAGAATAAGATAAACCCCAGTCATTTGCAAGATTATGGTTTCTTTCGATTTCTTCGATAATTAGTTTTCTAACTTCTTCTCGTTTTAAATTTTCTTCACTAATACTTATATGTGTATCGCCTCTTAAACGATATTTTATAATTCTTGTATCGTTTTGGTGGTAATCTCTAAAGCCATATGGTAAGTCATTATATGTTATTAATTCTTGTTCTAAAGCAGTAATTATTATTTCTGTTTCTTCTAGATTTTCAGGGTGAACTCCATACATGGCTGCTTTTACTTTGTTTGTTTCTATACATTTTTTTAAAATTCTTGGTGTAATTGTATGAATATATTTGTAATCAATTCTATCTAGAGCTTCTAGTAATAATTCTTCAAATTCTTGAGTTGGTGTTTCCATATATATAGAACCATAAAGTTTTTCTAATTTGTTAGTTATGATATTATCTATTATTTCTTGGTTTTCTATTTTTTCATAAGTTTGATCTATATGTTGTAGTTTACTTAGAGCAATGTACATATTGTCTTCTAAGTATTTTATTATCGTCTCAGCAGTTTTTTCATCATATTGTTCTCTTATTTTACTAGTGTCAGCAAAAAACAATTCAATGAATTGATCTGGATATTGAGCTTTTATTACTTCAAATACTGGTATTATGTATTCTGGGGAAAACAATTCTTCTTCTAATACATATGCTTCTTCAAAATCAAAAGGATGTCCTTCTTTTACCTTAAGTAAGAATAATGTTTTTAGTTCTGTGTTATTTACTATATTTTCATAGTCTTTATCAGTTAGTTCCATTAATCTATTTTGGTTTAGTTTTTCTATTGTACTTTCCATATTATCACCTATTATATTGTATCATATATTTTATATTTGAAAAATAGAATTATATGGTATAATTTAGTTAATCTAGAGAGGTAGATGGATATGGAAGATAAAGATTTAGAAAAGACTAAACCTATTAAAGTTTTAACTGATATTACTTCTAAAGAAGAGGTTGCAACAAGAGAGTCGAAGTATAAAGATGCTTTAGAAAAAGAAGAAAATAAAATTAAGGAAGAAGAAGCTGAAGAAGCATTAGCTGAAAAGAATATTCAGTTAGCAGAAGAAATTCTTCATGAAGAGAAAGAAAAGAAAAAACAAGTAAAAGAACTTGAAGATGAAATAGATAAAGAAATAAAAGACACTGATAAAGTAGTTAATAAGTCTAAAGATAAGAAAGATAATGTATTTGTTTTACTTATGAATAAATGGAATAGTTTAAATAAAAAGCAAAAGATACTTATTGGAGTATTGGGTGGAGTATTATTGTTACTTATTATAGTATTAATAATATTATTAATATTTAAATTAACTAATAAACCAGTAGAAACTCCTAAAGTAGAACCACCTAAAGAAGAAGTTGTACCTGTAGTAGTAGATAATTTCTATTATAAAGAGGGTAGTTTATATTTCTTAAATGCTGAAGAAATAGAGATTGGTTCATATAAATGTAATACACAAGATGATAGTTTATGTTATGTTGGATTAAACTCTAATAGAGATGATTTTGATGTAACTAAGTTGGTTGATAGTGAAGGTAATTTAAAGAAACAAAGATTACCAATATATCATGATAATTATGTATTTATTTATGATAATAAGAGTGAAAAAGATACAGAAATAATCTTATATTCTATTAAAGAACAAAAAGAATTAGGAAGATATTTAAGTGTTAAAGCATTTGAAAATGGTAATGTTATAGTTCAAGATGCTGAAAAGAAATATGGTTTAATAAACTTAGATGCTACTAAAGGAGTAGTTCAAGTATTAAAGAATAATTATAATTACTTAGGTATGATAGAGGGTGAAGCTAATTTAGTTGCTAAGACTAAAGATGGATACTTTATTATTGATACTAAAGGTAAAGAGTTAAGTGATGCAATTGATTCTAGTTTTAAGATTAAATCTTATAATGCTAATTTAATAGTTACATTAACTAATAAAGAATATAGTGTTTATGATTATGAAAATAAATTAATTGCTAGTGGTTATGATTATATTACTACTTATGATAAATATGCTATTTTAGTAGATAGTAATAGATTATATGTAAAAGATGTACTAAAGAATAAATATACTGAAAGTGGTATCAAGTTAAATAGTAGTGAATATGTTAAGACTTATGTATATGATAAAGATGATGTATTAGTTGATACAAAAAGAAGTTTTGATATAGAAGTAAAAGATGGAGAATTATTATTTACTTTATGGAAAGATGGTTCTAAGGATCCTACTTATGAAAGACTATCATTAGCAGAAGCTAATGTTAATAAGAATTATGATTATGTAAATTATTTTGATGGTAAGTTATATTTCTATAAAGATGAAGATAAGGAAGAATTATTAGGATTCTATAGTTGTACTTATGATAATACTGTAGACATGAAGAGTACTAAGTATTCTAGTTGTTTTGTAGCTTATGACTCATTATTTGGAGATAATGATATGTTACCTGATGGATATTTAACTCGTAATAGTGTTATTCCTATAATTAATGATAAATATGTATTTATATCTGATGGGAATAATAAAGTTTCTTTAATAGATATTACTAATACTACTTCTAATAGAGAACCTGTTGCTACATATATGAAAGTAGAAAGTAATACTGCTAATAATGATGGTAAAATTACTAAACATAGTGGTAATTTAGATGTTATTGTTCAAATTAGTAGTGGTAGTTATGGAGTTATTACTGTTGGTAAAGAAAATGTTACTTTAAAACATCAATTTGATTATACTAAGTTAGAATTTTTAGGTAATTATTTCTTAGGTTATGATAAGAGTGGTAATTGGAGAGTACTATTTGATGGTGTAGAAACTATGGGATTTACTAATAAGATTAGAGGTTATAATTCTACTAAGAGATTCTTTAAGATAATAGAGAATAATAAATATTATGTATATGGTGAAAGTGCTACTAAAGTAGTAGACGAAGGATATGCATATGTAGAATTATATAGTGATTTCTATGCAGCATTAGATAGTGATAGAAACTTATATATTTATGGATATGATGGTACTAAGAAAGTTAATGCTACTGTTAAAGTAGGTAATTATGCTTTATATGGTACTAGTAATCCTGCATTTAAAGTTAAGAAAGATGGAGATAATTATTCAGTATCTATTTGGAATGGTACTCAATATGAAACTACAACATTAAGTGATACTGTTGTAGAAGAACCTGATGGTACTCCAGAACAAAGTTAAAAAAAGAACTCATATAGAGTTCTTTTATTTTGCTATATAGAATGCATAATATTCATCTAGTGTTAAATCTTCTTGATATATTTTTGTTGCTACATCTACACCAACATATCTAAAGTGCCAACTTTCTGTATTGTAACCTGTTATATGTTCTTTACCTTTAGGGTATCTTAAGATGAATCCATATTTATGACAATTATTTTTTAACCATTCATATTCTTTTGATTTATCAAATGAATTATCGTTGTTAGATATATAAGGGTGTTCTAGTGACGTGATATCTATTGCAAGACCTGTTTGATGTTCTGAGTGACCTGGTCTTGCGGCGTATGCATCAGCATATTTTAAACTTATGTTTTTAAAGTCGTTATAGACAGCTTCTTGATCTTCGTATGAACGGAATGATGAGTTAACCATTAAATGTACTCCTAATTCAGTTTCTACATCAGTACGCATGTTTTTAAAATTTTCTATTACAATAGGAGCAACACTGTTATTAGCATAGGCATAAGCTAAGTTAACTGGTTCTAAGTCTTCTCGTTTATAAGTTGAATCTAGTTTATAGAATTTATTAACTAGCATTAAGTGTCCGTCTTCGATATTAGTATCATATATTTTATTGTACCAACCGTGGTGAGCATTAACATTAACTATTGATATTACATCTTTATATTCAGTAGATGTATGATATGTTTTATAGTCTACATAACTTTGAAAGTTTTTTTCCATGTAATATTTTTGAGTTACTATATTGTAGTAATGATCATTTTTTTCTTCTTCCAATAGTATATTATCTAATATTTTGGGTTTTAGATATTTTATAAGTGTTACTGCTTCGTCTTTGGTATATCCTTTTTGGATCAATTTATATTCGTATGTTTCTTGATATTTAAAGTCTGCATAGATAGCAAATGATTCTTTAACTGTATATATAAATAGTCCAAGAATAAAGATTGCATATATTAAAAATCTTTTTACTTCAGTTTTTAGACGATATCTTCTTCTTCGTCTTTTTTTTACTTGTTTCAATATATCACCAACCTTGCTAATTAAAGTATACCAAAAAAAGTAGGGAATGGGTAGTCGAAAAATGTTGAAATTAGCACTCGGGGGTTGACAAGTGCTAATTCGATGGTATAATTAAATTAGCACTAAAAAAGTGAAAGTGCTAATGGTGGTGACGCTATGGATAATAGACAAAAGGAATTACTTAAAGAAATAGTAGAATCCTATATTAAGAATGTCAAACCTGTAGGTAGTCAAGCATTGTGTAAGAAGTTTAAATTATCTTCTGCAACAATAAGAAATGAAATGGCTACATTAGAAAAATTAGGGTTTGTAGAAAAGAATCATGTATCAAGTGGACGTATACCTTCTGAAGCAGGGTATAAGTATTATGTAGATAACTTGATGAAACCTAAAGAGTTAAATGGTGAAGAAATGTTGAAGTTACAAACAATATTTCATAATCAACAATTACAAGTTAGTGATGCAATAACTAAGTGTATGGAGATAATAGCTGATTTAACTAATTATACAAGTGTAGTATTAGGTAAGAATTCAAGTGATAATACATTACAACAAGTAAATATAATACCGCTTGATAATAATCAAGTAATCGCCTTGGTTTGTACTAACAAAGGTATCGTAGAAAATAGAAAATTTAAGATTCCAGGCAATATATTTATGGAAGAACTTGTTAAAACTTGTGAAATAATTAATAAGATGTTAATAGGTACTCCTATAGATGAAGTTAGTCAAAGATTAGAATTTGATATTAAACCTATTATAAGTAAGACTATTAAACAATATGAAGCTGTTTATGAAATCTTCTATGATGCGTTTAATCATTTTGCTACTAATAGTTCAAATGTGTTCTTTAGTGGAAAGACTAATATATTGAAACAACCTGAATATGATAATATTGATGAAATTAAAAGGATTGTTAATAAACTGGAAGATGAATCTTTAGTTAGAAAAATCGAAGAAACTGGCGAAGGAATTAATGTCTATATTGGTGAAGATAATAATTTTGATAAAAACGTTACCGTAATTAAAAGTAAATATAATATTAATGGTGAAGAAGGAACTATTGCAATCGTCGGCCCTAAACGTATGGAGTATGATAGAGTAATTGGTTTACTTGAATACATTAATGAAGAACTTAAAAATAAAGATGAATAATTTATGTGAGCAATCTTTGGTTTACTATAAAAATTTATTTGAAGTATAGAAAGTGATGAACTATGGAAGACAAGACAAATATTCAAGAAGAAATAGTTAATGAAGAAACTGTAGAAGTAGAAAATCCTGCAGTTGATGACACTAAAGCAGATCCAAAGCAAGAAGAACCTAAAGAAAAGAAAGGATTCTTTGCTAAAAAGGAAGATGCTGAAAAGAAAAAACTTCAAGAAGAAGTTGCTATGTTAAAAGATAAATATCTTAGAACTAGTGCAGAAATGCAAAATATGAAAAGACGAATGGAAGAAGAAAGAGCTAACCTTCTTAAATATGATGGAGAAGAGTTAATTAAAAAATTACTTCCAGTTGTTGATAACTTTGAAAGAGCTATAAGTATGGATGATGCTAACTTAGAAGATGAGTTAAGTAAATTCTTAAATGGATTTAAAATGATCTATGGTAACTTAAGTGATACTTTACAAGGTTATGAAGTATTAGCTATGGATATCTTAGGAAAGCCTTTTGATCCTAATACTATGAATGCTGTATTAGTAGAAGAAGCAGAAGGAGTAGAACCTAATACTGTAATAGATGTATTACAAAAAGGTTATACATATAAAGGCAAAGTCATAAGATATGCTATGGTAAAAGTAAGCAAATAAAATATAGTAATTAGAAAGAGTGAATTATAATGGGAAAAATTATAGGAATAGATTTAGGTACAACAAATAGTTGTGTCGCAGTTTTAGAAGGTGGAGAACCAGTTGTTATTACTAATCCAGAAGGAGGTAGAACAACTCCATCAGTAGTTGCTTTTAAAGGTGACGATGAATTAGTTGGTGATACTGCTAAAAGACAAGCAGTTACAAATGTAGAAAATACTGTATCATCAATTAAGAGAAAAATGGGTACTAAAGAAAAAGTTAGTGCTAATGGTAAAAAATATACTCCAGAAGAAATTAGTGCAAAAGTATTAATGAAATTAAAAAGTGATGCTGAAGCATATTTAGGAGAAAAAGTTACAGAAGCAGTTATTACTGTTCCAGCATATTTTAATGATGCTGAAAGACAAGCTACTAAGAATGCTGGTAAAATTGCTGGTTTAGATGTTAAGAGAATTATCAATGAACCAACTGCAGCAGCTTTAGCTTATGGTATTGATAAACAAGATGATACTCATACTATCTTAGTTTATGACTTAGGTGGAGGTACATTCGACGTATCTATCTTAGATTTAGGTGATGGTGTATTTGAAGTTAAATCAACATCAGGAAACAATAAATTAGGTGGAGATGACTTCGACCAAAGAGTAATGGATTATATCGTTAAAGATATTAAGAAAGAACACGGTGTAGATTTATCAGATGATAAGATGGCAATGCAACGTATTAAAGATGCTGCAGAAAAAGCTAAAAAAGATTTATCAGGTATGACTACTACTCAAATTTCATTACCATTCTTAGCTCAAGGTAAAGATGGTGTTATTAACTATGAATCTGATTTAACTAGAGCTAAATTTGAAGAATTAAATATGGACTTATTTGAAAGTACATTAGAACCAGTTAGAAAAGCTCTAAAAGACGCTAAATTAAAAGCTAAAGATATTGATAAAGTATTATTAGTTGGTGGTTCTACACGTATTCCATATATTCAAGAATTAGTTAAGAAAGAATTAGGACAAGAACCAAGTAAAGGAGTTAACCCAGATGAATGTGTTGCATTAGGTGCTGCTATTCAAGGTGGTGTATTAACTGGTGAAGTTAATGACTTAATCTTACTTGATGTTACTCCATTATCATTAGGTATTGAAACATTAGGTAATGTTATGACTGTTTTAATTCCTAGAAATACAACAATTCCAGCAACTAAGAGTCAAGTATTCTCAACAGCTGCTGATAATCAACCTGCTGTAGATATTCATATCTTACAAGGTGAAAGACCAATGGTATTCGATAATAAAACTTTAGGAAGATTCCAATTAGGTAATATTCCTCCAGCACCAAGAGGTGTTCCACAAATTGAAGTTAAGTTTGATATCGATGCTAATGGTATCGTTAATGTATCTGCTAAAGACCTAGGTACAGGAAAAGAACAAAGTATTACAATTACTTCAAGTACTAACTTAAGTGATGAAGAAATCGATAAGATGATGAAAGAAGCAGAAGCTAATAAAGAACAAGATGAAAAACGTAAAGAAGAGGCTGAAGTTAGAAATGATGCTGATTCAATGATTTTCCAAACTGAAAAAGCTATTAAAGATTTAGGAGATAAAGTTGATTCTAAAGATAAAGAAGAAGCTGAAGATTTAATCAGTGACTTAAAGAAAGCTTTAGAAGGTGACGATATTGACGAAATCAAAGAATTAAAAGAAAAATTACAAGAAAAAGCTATGGCTTTAGCTACTAAAGTTTATGAAGAAGCTGCTAAAGCTAATCAAGCTGCTCAAGGATCTGATGAAGAAGATACAGATTCTAAAAAAGATAATGTTCAAGAAGCTAGTTACGAAGAAAAATAATTACATAAATATAAGCAAAAGTTCTAGGAGACTAGAACTTTTGGCTGATATATGGAGGAGTTTATGCAAAAATATAATAATAGAAGTGAAGTGCCTGAAGAATTTAAATGGGATTTAACTCCTTTCTT
>SVAU01000011.1 GCA_015059245.1 Bacillota bacterium | reverse complement strand
GAGGTACTGGACCAACAACTTCTCCCCCAGTTCTTTTAACAGTTTCAACTATTTTTCCGCAAGCTGTGTCTAATAATCTATGATCATAAGCTTTTAGAGTAATACGAACTTTGTTACTTGACATTTCTATGTCCTCCCTTCGTCTATATCTAGTATAGACTCGCTCCGTGTGAATTACCCGACATTTTCTAGAATTTGTTTAACAACTCGTCCTAGTGTATCGGCAACCTCCCACATCTACGCAGTCATACAGTTTCCATTATAGCACAATTTGCCCTAAAATCAAGCACTTTTTTCTCTTTTTTTCAAAAAAATAAAAACCGTTATTTTACGGTTTCTATTTTTTTCCTAATAATATTTCTGAATTTTTCATTTCTTTTGGTATTGCGATATCCATATATTTTAATAATGTAGGAGCAAAACTTGTTAAATCTCCATTATTAAGTTTTATTTTTTTATCCATTATTATAAACGGAACTGGACTTAATGTATTCTTTGTTATTATGTTATTTTGTCTATCTATTATAGTATCTGCATTTCCATGGCTTGATACTATTACTACTTTATAGAAGTTTTCTTCTGCTATTTCTAATATTTTTCCTAAGCATACATCTATTGCTTGTAGGCCATTTATAGTAGCCGGGTAATTACCTGTGTGACCTACTTCATCTGGGTTGGCAAAGTTTACTAATATAAAGTCATAATCTTTTTCCATACATTTTATTGTTGTTTTTGCTAAAGATAGTGCATCCATTTCCGGTTTTACTTCAAAGCTATCTACCTTAGGTGAAGGTATTATGTACCTGTCGCATCCTTTTAGATCAATTTTTCTGCATCCAGTTAGATGATATGACATAGAATTTTCTTTTATACTTTCAAATATATGGGCTTGTGTTAGTCCTAACTCTGCAATATATTCTGTTAATGTATGAGTATATTGTGTTGTTTCAAAGAAATAGTTTCTATTTAGTTCTTTTGATATTTCAAACAAACTATATACTTTTACATCTATTTTATGAGCATTAAACTTGTCGAAGTTTTCATTAGTTAGTGAATCTAGTAATTGGTATTGATTATTTTTACTGAAATTTAGCAACATTAATACATCTCCATTATTAATTGGAGAAAATTGTTTTGTTTTAATTGGAGGTAGATATTCATCTGATATTTTCTTTTCATAGCATTTTTCTACTACTTTAGAAAGATTATTGGCTTCTACTCCTCTTCCTTCTATAAGAAGGTCATAGTACATTTTTGTTCTTTTGTAATCATTTGTAACGTCTAAAGCATAACATCTACCGCATACTGATGATATGTTTACTTTTACATTTATTAAACTACTTATTTCTTCTAAATAGTTTTTTAAAGAAAATTTATTTGCATCTCTACCATCTGATATTGCTTGAATATATATATTGTTATCTACTTTAGAGTTATTTAGTTCGTTTAAGAATAGTTTTAAATGTTCTATGTGTGATGATACTCCACCATCTGATAGAAGTAGACATAAATGTAAATTTTTGTCTGGGTGACGTTTTAAGTAGTCTACCATTTCATTATATTTAGGATTAAACTTATAATCCGATTTTCTAAACGTACTGTTGATTTTCGATAGTTTGTTTTCTATTTCTCTTCCTGTACCAATTAATTCATGTCCGAATTCACTACTGCCACATTGGTTTTCTGGTAGTCCTACTGATAGGCCACTAGATTTTAATAGACAATGAGGATAGTTATTCCATATATTTATAAAATTATTCATTCCAGCCATTTTTACTGCGTTGCCATAAATGTCTTCGCGCATACCAAAACCGTCTAATATAATTGTTAATATCTTTTTCATAGGCATTCTCCTATTATCATAATAGCACAATAAAAAAAGAAATTACAAGTAATCTTGCAATTTCTTTGATATCAATAAGATGTTTTCCCTTCTTCCATCATTATTTTGTCAACTATGATTGCTATAAATTCTCCATTAGTTGGTTTTGTCTTGTAGTAATCTACACAACTTTGGAATAATTCATTTGAATATTCATAGTTTCCTCTATCCCAACCTGTTTCTATTGCACTCCTTATAGATCTTTCTATACAGCTTTCTTTTTTTGAAAAAGATGCAGCTAACATAGGATATATTTCTTTGGTAATAGAGGTTAGTAAAGATGGTTCTACATAACATTCGTAGATTGCTTTTCTTAAGTAATGAAATCCATTCTTATCTGGTGCTATACCTAGTTTCTTTAACATTTCTGCAACCTTATCGTATACAGATATCTTTTTGTAATTATATTTTTCTCTTTTTGTTTTTATTTCTTTTAATGAATAAATTAATTCATTTATTTTATAATCTTTTGGTATTACATTATATAACTGATAGTTGGATGCTGATAGATTATAACAATCTAACTTTATGTTATCTAATATAATTGTTCTTGATAATAAACTTTCATCTTTATAATTAGTTATTAATGATAATACATTTTCTCCTTTTAATGTGCCATCAATTATTATTACATCTATTTCATGTGATGTATCATTTATTATATTTAATGCGTCTTTATAATTTGTGGCATGATACTTTAGATGTACTTCAGTAGATGTTTTACTTATCTCTTCTTTTAATTTATTAAACTCCTCTATACAACAAACTACCAATGTTTTTATGTCGTTTTTCATATTCTGTGTTCTCTTTCTATGTTTTCATTTTAACTTTGTTGTTCTGAGTATTATGTGTTTTTTTGTCGACACATTGTTTTTTTAAAAAAAAGTTGATTTAAACCAACTCTTTTATTCTTTATCTAAGATATTATCTATTGCTGGTAATCCTTCGTTTATGATATATTCTAATGTTGCTCCACCACCAGTAGATAAGAATGTAAATCTATCTCCTAGATTGAAGTGTTTTGCGGCACTTACACCGTCTCCTCCACCTACTATTTTTACTGCTTTACTATTTACTATTGTTTCTAATAAAGCTCTTGTTCCATTAGCAAAGCGATTATCTTCGTATTTGCCTGCTGTTCCATTTACAAATATAGTTTTTGATTCATCTATGATTTCTTTGAATTTGTTTATACTCTTCATTCCGATATCATAGATTATGTCATCGTCAAATACTTTATCGATGTTTACATGTTCTATTTCTTCACTGTATTCTCTACCGATAATAGCATCTACAGGTAATACTATTTTATCTTTATATTGTATTAATATTTCTTTTATTTTAGATAGTACTTCTGGATCTTTTGTTCTTAATGAACTACCTACATTGAATCCTAGTGTTGCTAAGCATGAGTTTGCTATACCGCCTACTAGAATTAAGTGGTCGCATCTTGGAAGCAGTGATTCTATTAGTTCTACTTTATCTTCTACTTTAGCTCCACCCATTACTATAGTAAATGGTTTTTTAGCATTTAATATATATCCATCTAACATTTCTACTTCTTTTTGTACTAAGAAACCTATACAACTTGGTAAATAATTAGCTATCGCATGTGTAGATGCATGTTTTCTATGTGCTGAACCAAATGCATCTAAACAATATATATCTGCTAATTCTGCCCAATACATTGCTAGTTGTGAATCATTACCACTTTCTAGTTTATTAGGTACATCTTCGAATCTAGTGTTTTCTAATACTAATATTTCTCCAGGATTCATTTCTTCTATTTTACCTTCTAAGTATAAACTACGTGGTTGTTTAGAAAATATTACTTTTGTATTTACTAGTTTTTGTAGATGAGATGCTACTATAGCTAGTGAGTTCTTTTCTTTATCTTCTTCTGTTTTTACTTTACCAAAGTGTGACATAATTATTACTTTTGCACCTTGTTTAACAAGATAATCTATTGTAAATAATGCTGCCACTATTTTACTATCATCTAATATTACTCCATCTTTAACTGGTACGTTAAAATCGCAACGTAATAAAACTCTTTTGTTTTTTACGTCCATGTCTTGAATTCTTCTTTTCATTACCATCACCTTTTTCATTATAAGATAAGTTTATTATCACTTTCAATTTGTGATTAAACGGTTTACATAAAAAGAGTGTCAGTTAGACACTCCTTCTTATTATTTATTAATGTTCATTAATGTTTTTGCTGTACGCATCATTTGAGCTGTATAACCCATTTCGTTGTCATACCATGCAATGATTTTTACTAATTGTTTTCCATCTGATTCTAGAACACTAGTAGATAATCCATCAACAAGAGCACCTGTCTTTTTACCTAGTACGTCGCTTGATACAATTGGATCCATTGTTATTTTTAATGTTTCATTTTGATTGTTTGTAAATAATGTGTTAATTTCTTCTACTGATGTATTTCTTGATAATTCTAATGTAACATCTACTACTGATCCATCTGGTACTGGTACACGGAATGCATTTCCATCCATTTTACCAAGTAGACTTGGTATTACTTTACCAATAGCACTTGCTGCTCCTGTTGAAGCAGGAATGATATTCATAGCACATGCACGTCCTCTACGAGCTTTAATTCCTTTTTTATGAGGGACATCTAATGTAGCTTGGTCATTTGTATAAGCATGAACTGTTGTCATGTATCCTTTTACAATACCAATATTATCTTCTAATACTTTTAATACTGGAGCTAAGCAGTTAGTTGTACATGAAGCTGCAGAAATAACTGTTTCTGTTCCGTCTAATGTATCTGAGTTTACGTTATATACGATTGTTTTCATATCACCTTTACCAGGAGCTGAAATAATAACTTTTTTAGCACCTGCTGTAATATGTTTTTGAGCATCTTCTAGACTAGTGAATAATCCTGTACATTCTAGTACTACATCTACACCTAGATCTTTCCAAGGTAAGTTAGCAGGATCTTTTTCTGAATATACTTTAATTCTCTTAGTTCCTTTGATTACTATTTCATCACCTTCGAAGTTAATAATATCTTCATGGAAAGAACGATGATTTGTATCATATTTTAATAAATATGCTAGTGTTTCTGCATCTGTTAAGTCATTGATTGCTACACAGTCAAAATCTGTTCCTGTAATTATTTCTCTGAATGCTAATCTTCCGATGCGGCCAAAGCCGTTAATTGCTACTTTTATCATTTATATTCCTCTTTTCTTATTCATAGTTTTCGAAAATACTTTTTCCGATAAACTCTCTTAATACTGATTCATCTGATACATAGTCAGAAGGTATAGGATAGAATCCTCTTAAATTATTTATTAATCTTCTAGCTTCGTTATAAGCTGGTGAGTTACTCTTAACTGAGTATAGTAATGGTTCTACGAATACTTTAAGTACACCAACTTCATAAGCTAATGAAGTATTTATTATCTTATCTATATCATTAATATATGGATAGATATGTTTTTCTTCTCCAGAACGTACTGTATTCCAGTAAGATATTGTTTGTCCAACATCTGTTGCACGCATTCTATTATCTCTTACTATTCTACGCATTAAACGTAAGTCTGTTGAAGATACATAGTTGTGTCTATCTACATTTAGTGATATGAATGGACTTAAATATACTTTATATTTTAAATCTTTATCTAATTCAGGTGTCATAGCATCATTTATACTATGTAGACCTTCCATTAAGATTATAGCATTTTCACCTAATTTAACTGGTTCATGGTCATATTTCTTTTTACCAGCTACGAAATCGTATTCTGGAATAGTAACTTTCTTACCAGCTAATAGTTCTTTTAATTGTTTATTTAATAATTTTAAATCTAATGCTTCTAGACATTCGAAATCATAATTTCCTTCTTCGTCTTTTGGAGAATCAACTAAATCTTTGAAGTAATTATCTACTGACATTACTAGTACTTCTTGTCCTCTACTTCTTAATTGTAAAGCAATTTTCTTAGTAGTTGTTGTTTTTCCTGATGATGAAGGTCCAGCTATTAAGATATATCTTGATTTTCTCTTGATAATATCATCTGCTAATTCACGTATTTTATTTTCATAATTCATTTCGATTGTTTTAATTAAATTTTCTATCTTACAATCAGATACTACTTTGTTTAAATCTGATAGATAAGGTATTCCTAAATCTTTTAGCCATTTTTTACTTTCATTGAAGCATTTTATTACTCCTTGATAATGAATGTATTCAGGTACTTTAAATTTAGTTGTTGGAGATGGGAATAGTAATACTAATTTATTATCTCCTAAGAATACTAAATCATATTTTTTTAAACATCCTGTTGAGTATGGCATATCTGAATAGAAATAATTTATATAATTACGTAATTTATGAACTGTTACTATTTTATTTGTTACGTTGTGGATATTTTGAGCTTTTTCCACAGCTTTAACTTTATTGTAGTAATTTATAGCTTCTTTCTTTTCAGCGTTTAATTCATAAATTCTTTCGTCGTTAGCTATTATTTCATTCATTTTAGTTTTTAATTTTTTTGCATCATTCAATGTAAATTTCTTTTCACTTTGAATTGTCATATGAATTCCATTAGCTATTGAATGATCCATTGTTACTTCATAACCTTCGCCGAATTCTTCTTTTAATGCTACTTCTACAACGAATTCTAATCCGTATTTATTCATCTTGTACCCATTAGTTGTAGTTGCATCGATAAATTCTATTGTCATAGCTCTAGTTATTTTAGTATCCATTGGAACTACTTCGTTATCTACTTCCGCACCAACTATAGCATTTTTCATTTTAGGTTGGTATGTTTTGCTTAAATCGTAGATTGTTGTTCCCTTTTCTACTTCTAAAACCGTTCCATCATTTAATGTAACGTTCGTTCTATTGCTTGCCATTTTAAATCCCTCGCTTATTCTATAGTAATTATACTATATAAAATGTTAAATTTGCACTTTTTTTCTATATCTATTTAATTGTTGATATATTTTATACATCTCTTTTATGTTATAATTTTTTTGATAGAGGTGTATCTATGGAAGAGAATAAAAAGAAAATAATAAAATCTATTATTACTATTGTAGTTTTACTGTTTTTAGGTAGTGTAATATTAACTAATTTTACTGCTGCTCCTTATGTATTAGATATAGAGATTAGTGATAGTAAGAGATTTGAAGATAAAGTAATATTTAATGTAGCAATTGGGAATTCACCTTTAAAGTTTGATAAGAGTACATGGTGTTATATTACTAAGGATAGTTTAATTCCTGATGTTAACGCAGATGGATGGGTAAAAGCTGAAAATGGATATTGCAGTTTTACTACTGATAGTGGATTACATAATATATTTGTTAAAGATAGCTTTGGTAATATAAGTGATATACAATCACAAAAAGTACAAATAAATAAAGTATTAAGAGTTGATTTAAATAAAGAGTCTATATATATGTATAAAGGTAGAAAAGAAAAGCTTACTTATACTGTTACTAAGTTAGGGAATCCTTCTAATGATGTTACTTGGAAGACTCAAGATAGTAATATTGCTACTGTAGATAATGATGGTAATGTTACTGGTGTTAATTATGGTACTACATATATTGAAGCAATTAGCAGTACTGGAGCTGTTGGTAAAACTAAAGTTATTGTAAGTAGTTATATTACTAAACCAACTATTAATTTAAAGAAAAGTTATTTATCTTGTAAACAATTTACCAGTGAAGAAGCTGCTATGTTAGATAATGTATTATTAGATAGAATAGAAAGTGCTGGATATGGTACTAGAGCTGGAGTTGTAGAAGCTGCAAGATTCCTTACATTGGAGTTTAATTTTAGAGTACATTATTTCTTTGAAAATGGTAGATTAGAAAACTATGGCCCTTATATGAAGGTTGATGGTGAAGGTAGATACTATCATAGAGGTTTATTCTTAAATACAGATAAATATGAAACATTATCACCTACATTTGAAGGACCTGCTATGTGGGGATGTAATTTAAAAAATTATACTACTCAAAGTGGTTGGGTTAGTGGAAAGTTATATCCTAATGGTTTAGATTGTTCTGGTTTTGTTACTTGGGCTTTATTAAATGGTGGATTTGATGTTGGAGATATTGGTGCTGGTGCTAGTTCAAAAACATATGACTTAGACGATATAGGAAAGAAAGTTACTATTACAGATAAATTAATGAAATCTGGACAAGTTAAAGTTGGCGATTTAATTGGTAATAATGGTCATATGGCTATTATAGCTGGTTGGGATGATAAGAATTATTATATAGCCGAATCGTTAGATACAACTAAAGGTGTAGTTATGACTACAGTACCTAGAAATAAATTAGTAGGTAAAAGTATTTATAAATATATTATATTAATGGATAGTGTTTATAAAGAAGATGGAAATTTAACTACAATGTGGTAATAAAAAAATGAGTAATTAGTTACTCATTTTTTCTTTGTGTTTTTCAACTAGTTTTTTTACTTTAATAAAGTAATGGTTAATACCTGATTTACCTATTTGACGACCAGTTTCTGTACTTATTATGTCTGCTAGTTCTTGAAGGGAAGTTTCTGGATATGCTTCTCTATATCTAACTGCTTCTTGAACATTTTCATCAAGTAATCCAACTAAGTCATGTTCTTTTAGATACTTTATGTCATCTAATTGTTTCATACCTGTTTTAAGAATCTTTTCTTGATTAGCTATTTCGCAATTATTTAATCTATTAACCATATTTTTATGATCTCTATATATACGTATATCTTCAAAATAGAAGAATGAATTGGTTGCTCCAAATAATCTTATTAGGTCGCTTATCATTTCTGCACTTTTTATATATGTCATATAATGATTATTTCTTTTTAATACCTTAGCTTGAATATTAAACTCTTTCATGATGTTAGCTAAGTATGAACCTTCTTTTTTCATAGGTGATGTAAATTCTAGATGATATCCTGCTGTGCTTGGATCATTGATACTACCACACGCAAGGAATGCTCCTTGTAAAAATGCTGTTTTTTCTTCTTTAGTGCTTAAGAAATATTCTTCGGGCAGTGTTTTTTTATTGTTCTTCATTATATTAAGTGTTTCTAATATGTGATCTATTTTCTCAGTAATATCTAATATATATATTTGTTTTACTCTAAATCTTTTTTGGTTACGTACTGTTATTTTAACATTTATCCCAAAGTTTGTTTTTATATCTTTATATATTCTTCTAGCTACTGAGGCGTTTTCCATTACAAGTGTTATCTTGTTCTTTTTTATTTGACCAGCATATGTTATGAATGCTGATAATTCAGCTAAAGATTCTATTTGACCTATATCATTCTTTGTTATTTCTTCTTTTAATCTTGTAGTGAAAGTCATTTTATTCACCTTCCATTAAATACGAGAATATTAAATATGCTGTTTTTAATGAATCGTGTCTTACATAGCCTTCTTCTACTTTGAATAGTTTTTCTGCTATTAATCTTATTCCTTTTTTCTCTAGTTTATCTTCATCTATATCTACAGGATCTTTTCCCTCTGATTTTGCTAGTAGAGCCATATTTTTAGGTATTGTAGAATTATTTGCTATTACAACGTCAATACTACCTTTACCTAAATATTTTTCAAATACTTTGATATGATCACTTACTTTATAGTTATCTGTTTCTCCAGGTTGTGTAAGCATGTTACATATGTACATAGTTTTTGCTTTTGATGTTTTTATTGCTTCTTGTATTTCTGGAACTATGATATGTGGCATTACACTTGTTAATAATGAACCAGAACTAAATATTATTAGATCTGCTTTCTTTATTTCTTCTAATACTCTAGGAGTTACTGTTACTTCTTTATTGTATTTTAAATCTTTTATTTTTCTTTTAGATTCTGTTATTTCTGCTTCTCCTATTATTTCGTATCCTTCTTTTGTTATACCTATTAAATCTACGTTATCTTCTGTTAATGGAAGTAATTTTCCTTTAACGTCTAATAAATCACATAGTATAGGTAGTGAATGAGCAAAGTTTCCTTTCATATCTAATAATGCTGTCATTATTAGATTTTTTATAGAATGGTTTCCTATACTACTATCTTTAGGGAATCTATAACTGAATAGTTCCTTTACTCCTTTTGATTCTCCTGACATAGCCATTAGAACCTTTGTTATATCACCAACTGCAGGTATTGCAAATTCTTCTCTTAATCTTCCTGTACTAGCCCCATTGTCAGATACACTAACAACTGCTGTTACATCCATTGGAAATTGTATTATTCCTTTTAATAGTTGAGATAGTCCACTACCTCCACCGAATATTACTACTTTTTTCATATCTTTTCCTCCGTAGGTATATAATACCACAAATCATATTTTTATTAAATAATCTTAAATTAATGCATGTAAAAAGAAGCTTTCGCTTCTTTATCCTCTTGTTGTCCACTTCCAACCTTTTTGGTTTTTAAAACCAGATATAGATTGGACACTTGTTGCTTTGGTATTTTTTTGGAAAGTACTAAAGCCATTCCATGTTGCATTAGTAAAGTAATATCCATAAGATATCGAGTAATGTAAGTGTGTACCGGTAGTACATGAGTCGTAATACCAAGTACTAGAATCTCCACCTTGAGTAGCAATTACTTGACCTTTTTTTACTACTTCACCTATCTTAACTTTTATACTTCTTAAATGGGCAAATTCTATTGTATATTTTTGACCATCTACTACTGCATGCATGTAAATGATGTTTCCGCCACATTTATATTTTTTCTTTGTATAAACGATAGTTCCATTTGCTGGAGCATAAATATTAGTACCGGCAGGTACACCACCTAGGTCTATTCCATAGTGTACTCCATTTTTCCATGTTTGAGTTACTCTACCATTATTTAATGGTCTTGAGAATTTACCGTTACCATTGATTTTTGCATAATAACAATCATCAATGTCGTCTTTGTTTTTACAACCAGCTTGTTCATATATTTTAATTAAACCTTTTTGGGCTTCTATTTGACTTTTATAGTCTAGTCCAACTGTTGCTAATTCTGATATTTCTTCTTGTAAATCTAATAATTGGTTTTCATATGTTGTTATTGAATTTTCTAGATTTATATTGTCTTGTGCTAGTTGTGTTTGTAATTGTTTATTTTGAGTTATTAAACCTTCTAGAGTTTCTAGTTCTTCTATAGTATGATTTACTATTTGCTCTACTACTGATTGTCTCTCCATTAGTTCATATACTGATGAAGATTCGAATACGTAGTCTAAATACATTTCTTCACTATTAACACCTGTGTATTGTAATACTTTTATTGTATCTTCTAACTCGGTATTTTTTATTTTTATCTTTTCTTCGCTTTCTGCTACTAATACTTTAGAATTTTCAACAGATTGTTTATTAGCTTCTATTGTGTTAGTTGCACTAGCTATTGCGTTACGTTTGCTTCTTATTTTTTGTTCAGCTTCTGCTGTTAATCTTTCTGTTCTATCTAACTTTGTTTCTAGTTCTGCTACTTCATTTTTATATTGTTGCAATGTTTTTCCTTGTACTGGTGTAGCCATAGGACATAAAGATAAGAATAAGAAACAACCGATTAATACATAATTAATTATTTTTTTCATCATATTTTTAAATACTTTCTAACAGTAGCATAACTTCCTATCATACCTACTACCGCTCCTACTATTAATAAAATACCTGATAAGTAAATAGTGAATGGGAATGGTTCAATCATTTTTATGAAGTTAGTGAATAAGTATCCTTCTAAACTATCATACATAAGAGTGTATCCCCATATACTTGCTATAATTGGTATTATTGCACCAAATATACCTAAGAATAAACCTTCTATTACAAATGGTAATTTAATTACAAAGTTACTAATACCTACTAGACGCATGATTTCTATTTCGCTTCTTCTAGCAAATATTGTTAGTTTGATTGTATTACATATTAGTAATACTGTTACGAATAGTAAGCCACCCATGATTACTAGGGTAACTTTTTCTACTACATCGAATACTGGAATCATCTTTTTAACAACCGATTCGCTATATTTAACATTTGTTATGTTAGATATTGATTCTATTGATGCAGCTGTTTCTTGTAATTTATTAACATCTTTTACTGTTATTACAAATTCCGATTCTAAAGGATTTGTTTTTTCAGTCCAACTATTCATTACTGCATATAGTGCTGAATTTTTATCAGTCTTTTTCATTGTTTCTTCTTTTATTGTTTCTTTTGACTTGAATAATAGTTCATCACTTTTTATATTTCTTATTTCTAGTAAACGACTTTTTACTGTATTTATTTCATCTTCTGTAGCATGTTTATCTACATAAGCTATTATTGTTAAAGTTTTTTCTAGTTCACTAGTAAAATTATTTATATTAGCAGAGAATACTACTGCTATTGCTACTATTAGTAAAGTAATTATTGTACAAGTTATTGATGCGACACTTAAACTAAAGTTACGGAAGATACTTTTAAAGGCATTGGCTACGTTTCTTCTAAATATTCTAATTGCTTTCATCTGCTGTATAACTTCCTTTCTTAGTATCGTTCTTTAGTACACCTTTTTCTAAAGTAATAACTCTTTTTTTCATTGAGTTAACTATGTCTTTATCATGTGTAACCATTAGTACTGTAGCTCCCATTTCTTTATTTATACTATTAATTACTTTTACTATTTCTTTAGAAGTCTTTGGATCTAAGTTTCCTGTTGGTTCGTCGCAGATTAGAACTTTTGGTTCATTAACTATAGCTCTTGCTATACATACCCTTTGTTGTTCTCCACCTGATAGTTCATTAGGAAAGCATCTTATTTTTTCTTTTAGACCAACTCTATCAAGAGCTTTCATAACTCTTTTTCTTATTTCAGGTCCACTCATACCAATATTATCTAAACCAAACGATACATTTTCATATACAGTTAATTTAGGTAATAGTTTAAAGTCTTGGAATACTATACCTAGTTTTCTACGTAGTTTATATACTTTACTATTGTATAATTTAGCTACATTTATTCCACCTACTGTTACTTGACCTTTAGTAGGTTTTTCTTCTCTATAAAGCATTTTAACAAGTGTTGATTTCCCGCAACCTGATTCACCTGTTATAAATACAAATTCTCCTTTATCTATTGATAAGGTTAAGTTAGCGATGGCTGTTACACCATTTTTGTATACTTTATAGCAATTTTTTATATCTATAAATTTCATTCTATACCACCTTACTATTTCAATTATATCAAAAAATCAAGTATAAAAAAACCCATTATATAAATGGGAATATGTCTTTACGTTTACCTCCGTAAACCTCATAGCAATCTGTGATTATGAAGAATGCTTCTGGATCTATCTTTTGAATAACATTTTTAAACATATAATAGTCTCTTGTTGGTAGTACACACATAATCATATCGTATTTCTTTTTGCTGTATGCTCCATCGGCTTTTATCATTGTATAGCCGGTATTCATTTCTTTTATAAATTCTTGTACTTCTTCGGCTTTTTTTGTTCTAATGTAGAACATTTTACTATTTGATATGCCTAGCATTATTTTATCTACTAGTACACTTATTATTATTACTATTATTGTTCCATAGATAGCTTTGTTTAAACCAAATACGAATGCTCCTGGTACTATTACTGCAATACTTGTTATAAGGGATGCTACTCCTGTAGATATTTTCATATATTTATTTAGTATTTGCATTACTATGTCTGCCCCACCTGTTGAATAACCCATCTTATACACAAGGCCACTACCTACGCCAAATAATACTCCACTTACTAAGCATATTATTATGTAACTATCATATTCTACTGATGATGATATTGTTGTACATATTTCACTAGTCAATGATATGAAGAATGGAAATAATAGTGAACCTAATATAGTCATTCCGGTTTGTTTCGGTCCTAATAGCAGAAAACTTAAGATAAGTAGAAATATTTCTGCAATAAAGATAAATAAAGCAGGTTCTATGCCGAATAACTTATTTATTATTATTGCAAGACCACTTGTACCACCAGTTACTAATTCATACTTTAAGAAAAATAAATTGTATGTGATAGCTAGTATGAATACTCCCACTACCATTATTAATAAACGCGGCCAAAAGTTTTTAGAACGTACTTCATCAACTAATTCTTTGTAATCAAATTTCATAGTCTTCACCTATTATGAATTATACTATAAATTTAATTATTTGCATATATTGTGATAGAGGTGAAATATATGAATGGTAATTATTATCAAAATCCTAAATTTCCTACTATAGATAACTCTAATAACGGATTTCAATTTGAAGAAGGATATCAAGCTGGTACATTAGCTGATATACCTATGCAACAAAGTTATATCGAGAATATATTAAGGAATAATAAGGGTAAGAAAGTAAGAATATATACTAGTTTTCCTGATTCTAATGAATGGAAAGATAAAGTATTTGAAGGTACTATTGAACAAGCTGGTAGAGATCATATAGTACTTAGAGACACAAGGGATGGTCATTGGTACTTAATACTTATGATTTATTTAGATTATGTAGAATTTGATGAAAAGATAAATTATAACGATCCTAATATCTTTGATTAAAAAAAATTACCAAGTTGGTAATTTTTTAATAGTAAAAAATAAAGTTTATTTTTTCTTGACCTAATGTTGTTTTTGGTCCATGTCCTGGATAAATAGTTATATCATCGTCATATTGCTTAAATTTTTCTAAACTATCTATCATATCTTTATCATTTCCACCTAAGTCAGTTCTTCCTATGCTAGATTTAAAGATAAAATCTCCCGTAAACATTGTGTTGATATCTTTAAAATAAAATGTTTTAGAATCGAAAGTATGTCCTGGTGTTTCTATTATTTCATAATTAAATTTACCATACTTAGGTTTATTTATTTCTACATCATAGTGACTTACTACTTCTTCTAGTGCTTCTATGTGGTCTTGATGGAAATGAGTTACTAAGCAACCTATTACTTTATTTGTACCTATTGCTTCTTTTATTTTATTAAAGTCATCTCCCGGATCAATAATAATACTTTCATTTTCAATTGTAAGTATATAACAATTTGTTTCTAGGGGTCCTACTTTTATTACTTTTATATCCATGTTAATCACCTGTTTACATTTTATTATAAATAAATTCTTTTGTAAATTTAATTATATGCTATAATTTAAGTAGAATTGAGGTTATAGGTATGGCAATATTATATAGTTTTTTATTTATTGTTATTTTAGTTGGAGCTTGTGCAATATTTTATGCATATCAATATAATAAATTACAACATTCAAAGACTAAAATAGATCATGCTGAATGCTTAATAGATGAAGCTTTAAGAAATACATATGATATTTTAGTAAAAGCAGATAAGGTTATACAATCTGAACTTAATGATGATAAAACATATTTTAAAGGTTTAGATAAAGTTAAGAATGAAAATATTAGTAATTTTGATTTAGATAGAAAATTAACTGAATATATTTCTTTATTAGAACAAATAAAATTAGATTATCCTGATTTAGTTACTAATAAAGGGTTTAAAGAAGTATTAAATGAAAATAAGAAAGCTAGTGAAAAATTACAAGCTGCTAAGTCATATTATAATAAATATACTAGTGAGTTAAATGATTTAATTAGAACTTTCCCTTCTAATATAGTTGCTAGAATGCATGCAATTAGTATTAAACCATTCTTTGATGGTAAGAATATGGAAGACGAAATTGTTGATGACTTTAAATTATAAAAAAATCTACGTTAAGTAGATTTTTTATTTGCTTAGATTCCAATCTATTTCTTTTAGTCCTTTTGATTTTAAGAAGTTATTTGTTTTAGAAAATGGTTTGCTTCCAAAGAATCCGTTTCTTGCTGAGAATGGGGATGGATGTGGAGATGTTATGATGCAATGGTTTGGATTTGTTATATATTTAGTTTTTTCTTTAGCAAAGTTTCCCCATAGTATGAATACTACTGGTTCTTCTTTTTGATTTAGGACTTTTATTATATAGTCGGTCAATAATTCCCATCCCATGTTTCTATGAGAAGCTGGCTTATCTTTTTCTACTGTAAGAACAGCGTTTAGCATAAGTACGCCTTCTTTGCCCCATTTAGTTAAATCTCCTTTGTTATGGATTGGTATTCCTAAATCTGTATTTAATTCTTTGTATATGTTTTGTAGTGATGGAGGTATTTTAATTCCTTCTTGGACTGAGAAGGATAAGCCATGGGCTTCTCCTATTCCATGATATGGATCTTGACCTACTATTACTACTTTTGTATTTGAATATGGAGTTAATTTTAAAGCATTAAATATATAATCTTTTGGTGGGAATATTGTTTTTGTATTATATTCATTTTCTATTAATTTATAAAATTTTTTAAATCCTTCACTATTCCATATTAGTTCTAATTTACTATCCCAGTCATTTCCTATCATAATGTCACCTTCTGTTAATAAATTTATCATATTTTTATATTCTTGTTAATAAGTTAACTATAATAATTAAAAAATAGTAATCAAATGATTACTATTTATGATATGTTTCGTTATTTAGTATCTTAAATGAACGATATATTTGTTCTAATAGAATACCTCTAAATAAACCATGTGGGAATGTTAGCTTAGAGAAAGATAATTTATAGTTAGCTCTTCTTTTTACATCTTCGTGTAAGCCAAATGAACTTCCTATTATGAATGTAATCGTTCCATAATTTAAGAATGTTGAATCTATCTTCTTGGCTAGCTCTACTGAATCTAAGTTTTCTCCATGAATATCTAGTGCAATAACATAATCTTGGTTGTTGATATGTTTTAGGATATCCACAGATTCTTTTTGTAAATCATTAGAATCATTTAATTCAATTATTTCTATTTTATGATAACGAGATATTCTCTTTTTATAATCATCTATTAGTTTATTTAGATAATCTTCTTTTATTTTACCCATACATATTATTTTTATCATATTTCTATCAACTCACTTTTTTCTCTTTGTTTTGCACACTTTATATCAGTAAAATCTATTTCATATTCTTTGAATATTTCTTTTATTGTTTCTAGTGCTTTTTCTTCTGTATTATTTTGATGAGATAAGTGTGTTAAAAGTATTTTCTTTGTATTAGGTCCGATATTCTTAGCTAAGTATATTGAACAGTCTATATTAGATAAGTGACCATATTCTCCCATTACACGATCTTTTAACCATTTTGGATATGGACCATGTAGAAGCATTTCTATATCGTGATTACTTTCAAATAAATACACGTCTAGGTTTTGTATTTTTTTGAAGTGTTTTGTATTTACATAACCTGTATCTGTCATATATACCATAGATTTACCATTGCTTCTTATTATGAAACTACGGGCATCTGATGTATCGTGAGATGTTCTAATTATTTCTACTGTTGCATCTGTTAATGTAACTAGTTCGTCGTAAAGAATGATATTTTCATAATCTTTTAAGCATTCTATTTCTGAGAACATCTTTGGACTTAAACAGATTGTTGGTTTATATTTTTTTATAAAAGTCTTTAGAGCTTTGATGTGATCGTCGTGAACATGTGTTATGAATACATAATCTATATCTTCTATTGCAATAGAAAGCTCAGAAAGCTTTTCTTTTATGTATTTAACAGTCATCCCAAGATCTAGAAGAATCTTGTGATTATCAGTTTCTACATAAGTAACATTTCCTTCTGAGCCACTTGCTAAATTACATATTTTCATTATTTGTATAGTTTGTTTGGATTTATGAATTTGTATCCATTACGATATGGTGGTGCACCTGAAGTTAACGCAAAGTGTAAGTGTACACCTGTAACTTGTCCAGTTGCTCCCATTCCACCGATTACTTGTCCACGAGATACTCTATCTCCCGTTTTTACTCTTTGACTTCCTTTAACCATGTGGGCATACATTGTATAGTATCCGTTTTCGTGGTCGATAATTACTACTTGACCACCTGTTACTGTACCACATGGGTTGTATTTTTTAGATCTACTAATATCATAACCTGAGCAGTAAACTACACCGTCGTTTGCTGCATATATTGGAGAGCCTTTACCTGTACCTGAAATATCTATTCCATCATGGAAATCCCATTTACCAAATATGTAACGGTATCCGTATGGAGATGTAATTCTATATCCTTTATTAGTTGGCCATGCCCATGATCCTGTAATCTTAACTGGGTTTTGTGGTCCAATGTTAACTGGGTATTTCTTAGTTCCTTTTAGTACAACTTCGTTTTGTGGTGACTTAATAGTTTCAGAATTTAATGTTTTGGCATTTTCTGATGCTTGTCCATTTATCATACGAACAGCCGCTGTAACACGTTCTATTCCTTTTACACCTTTTGTTTTTAATTTAGTTTTACCTGTGTACATCGAACTATCATTTTCATAAGTTGTTCCATACATAACATCTTGATCTTCGGTAATTACTGCGTCGTATACTAGTGATAATACTGGAGTAATGGCAGCAACGTTTAACTTTTGACCAATTGCTAATAATGTGTCTTCTGTTTCTAGTGCTTCGTTAACCATTAATAAGGCATTTGAGTTGATTCCATTTGCTTCTGCTATATTCTCTATTGTATCTCCTTGTTTAACGCTGTATTCTTTGTAGTTTGTGTTTGTACCGAACAATAGATATTTAGTTAATTCATTAACATCTGTATATATTGTTTCTCCAACACTAATATATGATTCTTTAATTGTTATTGTTTCGTCGAAGTACATATCTTCTATAATCATACCTGTTGTTGTTACTGCTGGTTGAGATGATGTTAAATATTGTTTGTATCTTTCTTCTCCAATAAAAGTAACAACTACGTTAGCAAGAGCTTCTTCAAAGATTGTTTCATCTATTACATATACGTATTGAGGTTCTACACCTTCAAGTGAACCTTTGATAGTAATTGAATAACCTTTGATAGTGAATTCTTTCTTTTCTTTTATTGATTCGTATACTTCTTCTACACTATTTAATTCTTCTTCATATGTAGTTTGTCTAATTATCTTAAATCCTTTTGGTGGATATACTTGATCTACATTAAACTCTTTTTTTATTTCTTTTTGTTCTTTATTTATTAGTGCATATAAGTCTTCTTTTGATTCTACTAAACCTATTTTTTCGCCATCTAAATATACTTGATAAATAGATTCAGGCATAGCGAATGATTCTTCTGTCATATATCCCATTGCTAGGAATGCACCTATTAAGAGTGTTATCAATATAGATAATATAAACCCTTTTATTTTATTCATTTTCTAAACCTTCCGTTTCTGTAGCTAAGTAATTTCTAAAGTTACTCATATTCAGTTCAAATAATAATTGGAATTTACCTGTTGAACCTTTACGATGCTTAGCTATTATTATATCTGCTACAACATTTTTAGAAGCATCTAGTTGTTCTTTTGCCTTATAGTAGTCACTTCTATTTATGAATAATACCATGTCGGCATCTTGTTCTATTGACCCGGATTCACGTAAGTCTGCAAGCATTGGTTGATTGCTTTCTCTTTTTTCTGCATTACGTGATAATTGGGCTAATGCTATAACCGGAACTTTTAGTTCCATTGCCATTGTTTTTAATGATCTTGAAATATCTGAAACTTCTTGTTGACGAGATTCTGGTCTTTTTCCTCCACTAGTTACTAACTGTAAGTAGTCTATTATAACTAGGGCTAAACCTTCTTCTTTGTTTGCTAAGTTACGACATTTCGCTTTTATTTCAGCTGCTGTTATACCAGCATCATCTACTATTTGAATATTTGTTTCAGCTAATTGGCTATTAGCTTCGTTTATTCTTTTCCAGTCGTCATGACTCATGTTACCTGTTCTAATTTTTGATGAGTCTATTTGACCTACTGATGAACGCATTCTGTTTACTAATTGTTCTGCTGGCATTTCTAAGTTGAATATTGCTACTGCTTTACTTGTGTTTTGAGCAGCATATGTTGCAATATTTAGGGCGAATGCTGTTTTTCCCATACCAGGACGGGCAGCTATGATAATCATTTCACCAGCATGTAAGCCTGATGTAACTCTATCTAAATCATAGAAACCTGTTGGTACACCAGTTATTTCTTCTTTATTTTGAGATAATTTTTCTAAGTTTTCTTGTGCTATTGCAATAGCATCTCTTATATGAATGAAGTCACTAGTTTGTCTTTCTTTAACTACATTTAAGATTTTCTTTTCGGCATTATCTAATAAATGAGTAATATCGTCGCCTTCTTCATAAGCGTCAGTTACTATATCAGTAGCTGTTTCTATTAAATTACGCATTACTGCTTTATCTTTTACTATTTTAATATAATAATCTAAGTTTGCAGCTGTTGGTACTGAGTCTATTACTTCACTTAAATAATCTAAACCACCTATTGCAGATAAATCTTTTTTCTTTTCTAATTCATCCATTACTGTTGTAATATCTATAGGTACTTTATTATCGTAACAACGTTTTATAGCTTCGAATATCTTTTGATTTTGTTCGCTATAGAACATGTCTGAATATAAATCTTCACATATTTTAGTTAATGAGTTTTTACTAAGAAACGCACAACCTAGTACACTTTTTTCCGCGTCTAGATTATTTGGCATTGTTCTTACTGGCATGACTTCACCTACTTTACTTTAGAATTTTTATACCCTTTTTATTGTTTTTTTAATGTTACCTTAACTTCTGCTATTACTTTTTTATGTAACTCTATTTTTACGTTATGAGTTCCTAAGCAATCTATAGCATAATCTAAGTTTATTTTTTTCTTATCTATGTTAAATCCTTTATTTTTTAGTTCTTCACAGATTTGTTTTGATGAAACAGTTCCAAATACTTTGTCTTGTTCACCTGTTTTAATTTTGATAACTACTTCTGTAGTTTTTAGTTTTTCTGCTACTTGTTTACATTCTTCTATATATGCATCTTCAGCAGCTTTTCTTTTATCTAGTTCTCTGGCTAAGTTCTTTTTACTTTCTGTATTAGCAGCTATTGCTAGACCATTTTTTATTAGGAAATTTCTTGCATATCCATCGCTTACATCGATGATTTGATCTTTCTTTCCTTGTTTCTTAACATCTTGAAGTAAGATTACTTTCATATAGTTCACTCCTTTTCATTAAATGTCTGTACTTAATTATATCAAATTTTGACATATTTATAAAGAGTTAGACATACTTCGTTTTTATACTTGTTTATTTTAACACAATAAAAAATAGAAGCAATAAAATACTGTTATATTCTATGTCTTCTACTTATATATTCCATTATAGATGCTTCATCATTAGATAGTTGGTTTGTTACTACTAGTTTTGTTACATCATCAAGGATTAATTTTATTCTTTTACCTGAATAGCCTAGTTCTATTAATTTTGAACCATTTATTTGAAGATTATCAAATCTTAACATATGTTCTTTATATAGTTCTTCTAATTCAGTTAGTTCTTCTAGAACTGTTTTTGTCTTTTCCGGATTTTGACCTAAATTATCTGCTCTTTTTAGTTTAAATAGTAATAATGTATAGTCAAACCCGTTATTTTTTAAGAATTCATATATTTTATCTGGTTTATGACTTAATGTTGCATCATGATCTTTGATTAACTTAGATACTAGTTTTTTAGTTTTATTATCCATTTTTAATCTAGTTGCTATAGATTTGAATATTTCTTCACTTTTTTCTGGATGACCATAGAAATGACCTATTCCGTTATCATCAGTAAAGAATTTTGAAGGTTTTCCTATATCATGAAATAGAGCAGCAAATCTTAGGAAGATATTCTTTTCTGTATTTTCTAGTACTACTAAAGTGTGTTCAAATACATCGTATATATGCCAAGAGTTATGTTGGTTAAATCCATCCATTGGTTTTAATTCTGGTAGTATTTCAAATATTATTTGTTTGTTTTCTCTAATATAATGAGACGGATTATCAGTTATAAGAAGTTGAATTAGTTCTCTATATATTCTTTCTACTGCTACTCCATTAAGTAATTTCTTTTTGAATTCCATTTCTGCATGACAATTTGAATCTATATCAAAGTTCATTCTAGCTGCTATTCTTATTCCTCTTAGTATACGTAGTGGGTCTTCTTCAAACGCTTTACCTTTTTTATCTATTAGACTTATTTTCTTTTCTTGTAATGATTTCAATCCATTGTATGGGTCGATTAAGTTACCATTTTTGTCTAGTGCCATTGCGTTGATAGTAAAGTCTCTATTACTTAAGTCTTCTGCAATGGTGTGACCTTTAAATTCAGATATTTCTATTTCTAGTCCATCTAATCTAATAACACCTGTATTACGATTATTATTAGGTTTCATTAGATGGAAGTTAGGATATATTTCTTTTATAAGGTGAAGTGGCATGTTAGTGCAAATATCATAATCATTATTAGGTTTATTTAATATAGAATCTCTTACGGCTCCGCCTACTAGATATGCTTCATAACCTTGATTGTTTATTAAAGTTAATAAGTCTACAATAGTAGGATGTATTGATACTTTCATATAGTTCACCTCTCTTAAAATAATTATAACATAGGGAATTATAGTAGTTTACTTGTTATTTAGCAAGTTTTACATATGTTTATTGGTAAAATTGTTGATAAATAGTGATATAATTTTATATGAAGGTGATATTATGTTAAAAAACAAGAAAGTCTTTATTCTTGGTATGGCAAGAAGTGGATTTGAAGCTGCTAAGATATTAGCTAATGATAATACAGTATTAGTTACTGATATGAATGAACAAAATCCAGAACAAGTTAAGATACTTGAAGACTTAGGTGTAAAAATAGAAATAGTTAAAGATCCTATAGATTTACTTGATGATACTTATGATGTTATGGTTAAGAATCCTGGTATTAAGTATGATCATCCTACTGTAATTAAAGCTAAAGAGTTAGGATTAGATGTAATAAATGAAGTAGAACTAGCTTATGGATATATGAATGAAGATGTTAATATTATTGGTGTTACTGGTTCTAATGGTAAGACTACTACTGTTACATTAATATACAATATTATGAAAGAAGCTGGATTACCTGTATATCTTGGAGGTAATATTGGTACTCCTTTATGTAATTTTGTTAAAGATATTAAAAGTAATGAGTATTTAGTAATGGAGATATCTGATCATCAATTATGTGATATGTATAATTTTAAAACTAATGTAAGTGTTTTAACTAATATATATGATGTACATACTGATTTTCATGATTCACATGAAAAATATGCTATGACTAAGAAGAAGATATTTAATAACCATACTAGCGATGATATTGCTATTATTAATTTAGATAATAAGGAAGCTGCCAATATATCTAAAGATATTAATAGTACTAAGTATTACTTTTCTAAAGAAAGTAAACAACGTGTTTATTTAGAGAATGATGCTATATATTACGAGGGAGAATTAGTTATTGAATGTAAAGATATCAAATTAAAAGGTGTTCATAACTATGAAAATATAATGGCTGTTATTAGCGCTGTTAAAGTATATGATGTAGATAATGAAAGTATTTGTAAAGTACTTAGAACATTTGGTGGTGTAGAACATAGAATAGAATATGTTACTACAATAGATGGTGTTGACTATTATAATGATAGTAAAGCTACTAATTGCGAATCTACTAAGATAGCTTTAAAATCATTTAATCAACCTACTTTACTTATTTTAGGTGGATTAGATAGAGGACATTCATTTGATGATTTAACTCCATGTATGGGAAATGTTACTTATGTAGCTTGTTATGGAGAAACTAAGGCTAGAATTAAAGAATATTGTGATAGAATTGGCGTATCTTGTGGTGTATTTGACACTTTAGTTAACGCTACTAATGCATGTTATGAGAAAGCAGTAGAAGGAAATGTGGTATTATTAAGTCCTGCATGTGCTTCTTGGGATCAATATAAAAAGTTCGAAGATCGTGGAGATGAATTTAAAAATACTATTAAAGGTTTTAAGGGGGAATAATAATGTCTCTTAATATAAAAGATTATAAAAAAATATATATGGTAGGTATTGGTGGTATCAGTATGAGTGGTATTGCTTTAATACTTAAAAGTTCTAATTATGAAGTAAGTGGTAGCGATGGGGTTAGTTCTCATCAAACTGATTGGCTAACTGAAAATGATATTCATGTCAATATTGGTCATATAGCTGATAATGTTACAGAAGATATTGATTTAGTTGTATATACTGCTGCAGTTAAGTTAGATAATCCCGAATTAGTAAGAGCTAAAGAACTTAATATACCTATTGTAGAACGCGGTGAATTCTTAGGGGAAATTACTAAGTTATATAAAGATACTATAGGTGTTGCTGGTACTCATGGTAAGACTAGTACTACTAGTATGGTTACTTGTGCTTTTATTGAAGCTGGTTTAGATCCTTCTATACAAGTTGGAGCTAATTTAAAAGTATTGGATAATACTAATTATAGAGTTGGTACTAGTGATTACTTTGTAATAGAAGCTTGTGAATATTGTGAAAGTTATTTAAATTTTGTACAAAGAAGTGCTATTGTACTAAATATAGATAACGATCATTTAGATTACTTTAAGAATATTGATAATATTGAAAAGAGTTTTCAAAAGTATGTATCTTTACTTCCAGAAGATGGATATTTAGTATTAAATAGAGATGATGAAAGATGCTATAATTTAAGAAATAGTAGTAAAGCTAATATTATTACTGTTGGTAGTACAGATGAAGCTGATTGGACTTATAAGAATGTTATATTTGATGATGATGGTTTTCCTACATATGATGTGTATAAGTCTAACGAATTTATGGGAAGTATTACTTTAAAAGTTGCAGGAATGCATAATGTTTTTAATAGTTTATGCTGTGTTGCTTTATGTGATGCTTATGGTATAAGTGTAGATACTGTTGCTAAAGCATTAATTAAGTTTACTGGAGCTTCTAGAAGATTAGAGTTTAAAGGATTACTTAATGGAGCTAAAGTATATGATGACTATGGACATCATCCTACTGAGATTATGGCTACTGTTAATGGAGTAAAAAATAAGAAATATAATGAATCTTGGGTAGTGTTTGAAGCACATACTTATAGTAGATTAAAAGAGCACCTACATGAGTTTGCAGATGCATTACAACATTTTGATCATATTATTATGATAGACATATATGCTGCTAGAGAAGTTAATACTTATGATATTCATGAAAGTGATTTAATTGAAGAATTAAGTAAACTTGGTAAAGAAGCAATTCATATAAGTGATCATGATGAAGTTATAAGTTATCTAGAAGATAATGTTAATAAAGACGATATAATTATTACATTAGGTGCTGGTAATGTTACTAAGATTGCTAACAAAATAAAAGAGATGAACTAAAATAGTTCATCTTTTTTTTGTTTATTAATTTATACCTTCTACTTTGCTCTTTGCTGAAGATTCTAGTTTTTCATAAGCAGGAGCTACTGTATCAGTTAAGTATTTAGAACATTGATTGATTGAATCTTGGAATGCTGGACCAGCTGCTTTAACTTTATTAAAAGCTTCTACAATTTGAGCTGATGCGTCAGATTGATAGTTAGATTGAACTGAACCAATTAAATCACCAAATGTTTCAATTAAAGTTCCTATATTTGAAGCTGAAGTTGTTAATTCATTAGCTGCTGTTGCACATTCTGCACTAGTAAATTTAAATGCCATATATTATTCCTCCTATAATTCTTCTTCTAAATGTTGATAGTCTGTACCAACTGCTGAAATTAATTCACCAAATTGTCCAATAGCTTTAGCGAAGTTTTCAAAATCAGTTCTATAACTTTCTACACCTTCAGTAAATCTTGAAGCTGATTGACCTACCCAACTATTTTTTAAATCGTCAATGATTCCATAAATTTTTGTAACTTCTCCTTGGAATTGTGTAGCTGCTTCTGATATTGAGCCACCATCATTAACAAGTTTTCCTGGATCTTGAATTTGAATATCCATAAGAACACCATCCTTCTCTACTTTATCTAAGTTAATTGTATCAATTAATTATATGTTTGAATAGGGTTTTTACATTTTGTGTTTACACTTGTGGATAAATATAAAAGATTGATATTTCTATCAATCTTTAAAACTTCCGTTTAATACGAAGTAGCCGGCTGCTGTTACACCTAAACAACCCACAAATCTCTTAAACGCTCTGTTATAGTCTGTTTTTGTCATTTTAGGATTAGCTTCTACATATTCAACAAATTCTTTAACAGATGCTTGGTCTACTCTTGAAAGCAATTCGTCATTAGTTAAGTATCTTCTGTCTGTTTTTAGAGCACTTCTCATCTTATCTGTTAATATTATCATATCTAAATCTATTTGTTCATCTAGTGAAACAATATCTTTTATATAATCTGGTTTTAATTTAAGCTTCGCTATAATTTCTTTTTGAGCGCTTACTTGCTTTGTCCAATCTGCTAATTGGTCAGCAGTCATTTTTCCCCTATCCATAGCATATAGTTCTGTTAATTTATCTAAGCTTTTTGATAGTTTTGCCCCTTTTACTGGACCTATTTGTGCATACGCAGCTGCTTTTCTTGATGCTACAGCCGCTGGGGAATTTCTTATTGCATCTCTTCCCTTTCTAATGCCTTTTACAACTGGATTATTATTAAATGCATCTACTACGTTTTGTTTTGCTTTTCTGAATCCTTTTACCACTGTGTTGTTATCTACAGCATTTTTAACTGTTGATTTTACATTATCAACTTTATCAGTTGCTACTTTTTTTACTTCTTTTCCTTTTTTAATAAATGGTAGCTCATTGAATTGTTTAGCTATTTTTTCTCTCCATGCTGCAAATGATGCTCTAGCATAGTTTACTCTAGCTTTCATGATTGCTACTGGTTTTTTATCAGCTAATGCTTCATCTAATACTGATTTTGCTTCTACTGCTCTTTCTGCTGCAGTTTTTACTACTACTTCGTCGACTGCATCAACTGTTTTAGAAGCATCGGCTACTGTTTTAGTTGTATCAGCAACTGTTTTAGCAGCGTCTCCTTTTTTGAAAATACCATCCCAAATAGATTTACCTTTTGCCCATGCTGCTCCTGTTTTAGCACTAATCCAATCAGAAACGCTATGATATTTTTCTCTAAGTTTTGTTCCGATTGATGCAGCTGTTTCTTTTGTAACTACTCCGTCTGCTCCATCTGTTGCATTTTTAATTACTGATGTATCTACATCTGTTGTTTTTAATGCTTGATCAGCAGCTTCTTTTCCTGGAGTACCTAAATCTACTTTTGGAGTTTTAACCGCTGCTGCTACATCAGGAATTTCCGTAATAGTACTTAATGCTCCTGCTATAGCTGCGTTTGTTGCTACTGTTTTCCAGCCACCGTTATATTCAAACATGGCTTTATATTTTTGACCGAATGTAAGTTCATCCCATGTTTTGTTATCTATTTTATTACCATTTTCGTCATAGTTTACATAATATAGTATTTGTTCTTGGTTTTGTTCATTTGGCGTGTATATCATTTTCATTGCTGGATCAACAAATCCTGAAGATGCACCGTCTAATGTATCAAGTGCAACGTGAGTTCCAGATGTTAGTAATTGACTATTTCCTACTTTAAGCATGTTGATACGAGCACCACCATAGAATTGTAGTCCTTCGTATGCACCCATTGCTACACCATATGTTAAACCTTCTCCAAGACTTGCGCCATCAGCCCAAGCATTTTGAGTATTTTTACCTGTACCTGCGGCAGCACCTACTGCTCCTAGTAATGCAGCTCCACTCTTTGTTGTGAATACTGCTGCTGCAGATGATGCAAATGAAGACGTTGCTGAGGTTGCGGCACTGGCACCTGCTCCTGCTGCTGCTGAACCTGCTGAGCCTGCGGCTCCTCCGGCTCCTGATGCTACTCCTCCAATACCATAAGTTACGATTGTAAGAATTACTACTCCTACTACATACCCTACTCCTTTAGAGAATTTATACATACCTCCAGTATGTTTGAATGGTCCATATGCTTGTTCATCTAACCATTTACCTACTGCTGTATTTTCATAGAAGCCATTGAATAATTTATCAATCCATTTTGTGCCGACGAATTTCATTACTCCGCCCCACATCTTCTTGGTTGCAGATTCCCAGTCTTCGTTACCAGTTATTTTTCCACCAATCCATTGACATAAGTCATATAAACCTGTGAATATAGATGCAACTGCAGATACGATTAAAGCTACACAGTCAACTAAAGCTTCTACGAAGTTTAATACACCATTAATAAGACCTACAGCAAAATTAACTATAGATGCTCCTGTTTTTATTAAAGTCTTTACTGGATGGACAATAGAATCTACGATATAACTTCCTATTCCTTTAAAGAAATTACCTACTTTACCCCAGAATGATTCTGATTTACCTCCATTTTCTGCTCCTGTTGCTGCTATATCAGCATCTGCTGCTGCAGTTATTTCATCTACATATGGAGTTGTATAGCTAAGTGTAGATGTAGGATCAGAAACTAGAGATGCTGTTAAATGAGCAATTTCTTGGTTATCAATATGGTTTTGAATAACAGCTTGTTCTTCTACATATAATAATTGAGAAGTTAAAGATTCTGATGTTTCCATAGATAATGATGTTAATATTGATTCGTTCTTTCTTGAGATTGATCCTGTTGCTTTATTTTCTATTTGTTTACATTTTTGTTTAAAATTTTCTATTTCAGTACTTAAGATTTCATTTGATGCATAGACATTTTTTATTTGATTATTAACATAGTTGTAATCTGTAATAACATATGGGATTATTCTGCTATCAAGTTTTTTTATTGCTTCTCCAATATCAATTGAAATATCATCTAATGGAGATGCAGCTGCTGCAAGATATTCTCTAGCAGTATCATAGTTTTTTGTATTAACATTTATACTCATAGGCTAGTTCTCACTTTTCTTTGCTTCTTCTTGAGCTTTTAATTCGGCTTGATATATCTCTCTTGCTGTTTCCCTTATTCTTTTTGACATTTGTTTTAATGTACTAATAATGTCTTCTAATTTGTCTATTTCTGTTTTTATATGATCTGTAAATATTGTTGTGATTACTGTATCGTTTTTCTTAACATAAAAAAGAGCTTCTTCATAGTTACTAAGGTTCTTTTGAAGTCTATAAACACAGTTGTCTATTTCATCTGCTCTTTTGTTACATTCTGATAGATTTATCATAACAATCACTCACTCTCGTACTATATAAATAGTATCATACTTTTGTTATAATTTACACATAAAAAAATACTCATTTCTGAGTATTAGTTTATTACTTAACGTATGGAAGTAATGCCATGTATCTAGCCCATTTAATTTGTTGAGCTATATGTCTTTGATGTTTTGCACATGCACCAGTCATTCTACGAGGCATGATTTTTCCTTTTTCATTAACATATTTAGAAACAATCATAACATCTTTGTAGTCTACACTTTTACCAGCACACATTTGGCATATTTTCTTCTTTTTACGATAAAATTCAGCCATGATTTAAATCCTCCTTTATTAGAATGGTAGGTCGTCATCACTTAGTGCTACTTCACTAGCAAAATCTTTGAATGGATCTTCACTAATGTCTGTAGTAACTATATCGTTTCCGCCACCTACGAAATTATTGTCGCTTGCAGTAGCACCTTTTCCACCAAGGAAAGTTACATTATCTGCAATTATTTCAGTTACATATCTTTTTGTTCCATCTTGTGCGTCATAACTTCTAGTTTGGATTCTTCCTTCAACAGCTACTTGTGTACCTTTTGTACAATATTTAGAAATATTTTCTGCTTGTTTTCTCCAAGCTACACAATTGATAAAATCAGTTTCTCTTTCGCCATTTTGGTTAGCGTAGTTACGAGATACTGCTACTGTAAAACTTGTTGAGTTGATTCCACTTGCAGTTGTACGCATTTCTGGATCTCTTGTTAATCTTCCGATAATTATAGCTTTATTCATAATTCATCTTACTCCTCATCTAATCTAACAATTAAATGTCTTAAAATGTTTTCATCAAGTCCAGCTTTACGGCTTACTTCAGATTCTACGTCTTTAGCAGCTTCGAATTGCATTACGAAGTAATATCCATTAAGTTCTTTCTTGATTGGATAAGCTAATTTCTTTTCGCCAAGTTCTTTGTACTCAACTACGTTACCTTTTAAATCAGTAACAACTTTTTTCATGTTTTCAGCAGTAGCTTTAACATTTTCGCTTTCCATAGTTGCTTTTACGATAAACATCATTTCATATTTGTTCATTGTGTTACACCTCCTTATGGTCTTTTCGGCTTTATATCCAGTATAAAGCAAGGAGTAAATTTCTTACTCGCCTCATATTTTAGCACATTAGTTTCTTGTTGTAAATAAAAAATAGGCAAAAGCCTATTTAGTTACGTTAAATCTGAAATAGCAGATGTCTCCATCTTTCATAATGTATTCTTTTCCTTCTAAACGTAGTTTTCCAGCCTCTTGTACAGCTTTTTCACTACCTAGAGTAGCTAAGTCTTCATATGACATTATTTCTGCTTTAATGAAGCCTTTTTGGAAGTCTGTGTGGATAATACCAGCACATTCTGGGGCTTTCATTCCATCTTTGAATGTCCAAGCTCTACATTCATCTTCTCCTGATGTGAAGAATGTTTTTAATCCAAGTAAGTCATATGTTGCTTTTATTAATTGGTCTAAACCTGATGCATTAAGACCTAAGTCTTCCATGAAAGCTTTTCTTTCTTCATCTTCGTAGTCAGATAGTTCACTTTCTAATTTAGCACACATTACTATTACTTTAGATCCTTCTTTATCTGCATATTCTTGTACTTGTTCTGTATATTTATTGCTTCCTGCTATTGCATCTTCATCATTTACGTTTGCAGCATATATTATTTTCTTTAGTGTTATGAAGTTGAATCCTGAGATACATACTAGTTCATCGTCTGTATATTCTACATTACGTAAAGCTGAACCTTGTTCTAATGCTTCTTTTGATTTACGTAGTGCAGTAAGTTCTAGTACAGCTGCTTTATCTTTAGTTGTTTCAGCTTTCTTTTCTATTTTACTTATTCTGTTTTCTACTATTTCTAAATCCGCTAAAATCAACTCTGTGTTGATTATCTCTATATCTCTTATTGGATCTATTTGTCCTTCTACGTGAGTTATTTCTCCATCTTCAAAGCATCTAACTACTTCTACTATTGCATCTACTTCTCTAATATGAGATAGGAATTTGTTACCTAGCCCTTCTCCTTTAGATGCTCCTTTTACTAGTCCTGCTATATCTGTAAATTCAAATGTAGTTGGTACTGTCTTTTTAGGATTATACATTTCAGTTAGTTTGTCTAATCTGTAATCTGGTACTGTAACTACTCCTACATTTGGTTCAATAGTAGCAAATGGATAATTTGCTGCTAATATATTTTTCTTTGTTATGGCATTAAATAATGTTGATTTACCTACGTTAGGTAATCCTACTATTCCGGCTTTTAATGACATTTTAATACACCTCAATTCCTAGATTATTATATAAAAAAACAATTGAATGTTCAATTGTTTTATGTTGCTATATAACCATTTATACCTATTGGTAATCCAATTAAGTACCAACCAATTACTAGTAATAGTAAGAATAATCCTACACATACACTATATGGTATTTGATATTTTAATGTTCTAAATAAACTTATTGGTTCTTCATTTTGATTATATTTTTCTAAATATGCAATATATATTGTGAAGTATGCTAATAATGGTGTTAAACCTATTGTTGCACATTCAGCAAATCTTGCTATTGTTTGAGCAAATTCTGGGCTTAGACTATTATTCATAAACATTGGTATTGCTACTGTTGATATGATAGCCCATTTTGCTGCTGCATTGGTAACAAAGAATGTTGCAAATGCAACTATAACGAATAAACCTATTATAAGTGGAATTCCACTTAATGACATACCTTCTAATAGATTTGTTACACTTATTGTTAATACTGTTCCTATATTAGTCTTTTTAAATACATTGATTAGTATTGAACCTAGGAATATTAGTATTAACGTTCTACCAGTTCCATCTAAGGAATGTGTTAGGTCTTCACAGAAATCGTTGTTATTCTTTATTGTTTTAGCACCTATTCCATAGAATAGACCTAAAATAATAAATAGCATAGTTACTATAAATACGAATCCATTACTGAAGAATGAATCATGACTAAATAGTTTGTCTATATAGAATGATTGTGTATAATCTAGTAAGTTTCCTGAGAATGGTAATCCAGGAATGATATTATAGATAAATATAAGTAAGTATAGAACTCCAGCAGATATTGAGAATAATAGACCTCTATATTCTCTTTTACCAAGTCTTAGTTCTTTCTTTTCTTCTTTATATTCATATTTTTCTATATTTCTTATACTAAATCTTTCCGTAATGATTGTTATTATTAATGATACTAGTATTACAGCTACGGACATTATTAATATAAATGCACCAGTTGTTAATACGTAGTTTGGATCTATACGATTAGCATTTGCTAATGTATATTTTAACATTTCGCTATCTACTGATGTAAATAGTATATTTAGTCCACTACCAGCTGTTAATCCTGCATAAGCTGATACAATTCCTAGTAGAGGATTTCGTCTACCATAACTGAATAGTAACGCTGATAAAGGAATCATTATAACGTATCCTAAATCTCCAGTAATACTCATTAGTACACTTAATAGCACTATCCAGAATGTTATAGTATATTTTTTACAAAACTTAGTTAATATTGTAAATGCTGTTTTTAAGAACCCACTCTTTTCCATTATACCTATACCAATAAGTATGATAATCAACATACTTAAAGGGGTAAATGCTGTAAAGTTAGATACTGTAGATGTAAAGATATATTTGATACCTCTTAAGCTAAGTAGTGATTCTACGCTTTCTGATGTAACAATGTATTCACCAGTTACTGTATCTATTTTGTTGTAGGTTGCTTCAAACCCTATTAAATTTAAGAATCCACTTAATACTATTGTTATTAGTATTAATATAAGGAAGGTCATAACGGGGTTTAAAGTTATTTTTTCTTTAAACTTGTTCATCATTTCCTCCAATTATCTTTTTTAACTTTTTATCAAATTCTAATCGATCCATCATTATTTCACGATTACAATTTATACATTTTATTTTTATATCTACACCCATTCTTGTTATTTGCCATTTATTGGTTTGACAAGCATGAGGTTTTTTCATTTCTACAATATCCCCCAATTTGTAGTTATTTTTCATTTTTTACTCCTCCATTTTATTAGTATTTAGGACTTATATTTGATGCTGCTAGTTCATCTAGTATGATTCTATTAGCATCTCTTTTGGCTTGCACTTGTTTATCTCGTACACAAGTGAATTGTACTAAATATTTTATGTGTGTTGAAGCTATTTCATTTACTCCTTTGTATTCAATAGAATTTTTATTAATATTAGCTATTGTTTCAAGTTTAGGAAGTATTTTCTTTGTTATTACTTTTTCAACTTGTTTTGTATCTGTAGTATGACCTATTGCTATATCTATAGATACTGTTTGTTCTTTTTGAGATAAGTTAACTAGTTCTAATATATTTCTATTAGCTATCACCATTACTTCTCCACTAGAACTTTTTATTTTAGTGCTTTTTAAACCAAATTCTATTACTTCTCCAGTAAATGTTTTATATTGGACTATGTCACCTACTATAAAATAGTTTTCAGTAATTATACTTATACCATTTATTATGTCTTTGAAGGTATCTTGTAGTGCTAAACCAATAATTGTAGCTGCAATACCTAAACTGGCAACAATACCACCAATATTTACCCCATAAATACTAAATATTGCTAAAACAGCAAATATTAGTATAATGTATTTTATTATATTTTGGAATAGGTTAGTAACTGTTCTTCTTTTTTTTCTTTCGTAATGATTTTGCCCGTAATTTATTATTTCATTAAGAATGATAGTAGCAGTACGATACAAAAAGTATGATACTGCTATTGTTACTATTACTCCATATACTTCTTTTTTTGTAAGAATGTTTAGTATTCCTTTTAGAATATCTATCATTATTCACCATCCATACTAATTCCCAGTATATCAAGAATTCTATCTAGATCATTATCTGAGGCGTATGGAATTTCGATTTTCTTAGTACCAATTTTTACTTTAGTACCTATTCTTTCTCTCATTATTGTTTCGTATATTGTATGTCTTGCATTATATACTGGTTCCCTTTTTATTTTATTCTTTTTAGGCATATCTTCTGCACTAGTTAGTTTTTCTGTTTCTCTAACACTTAATCCTTCTTCAATAATTAGGTCTGCTAATTTATTTATTTGATCAGTATCAGATAGTTTACTAAGTACTCTAGCATGTCCCATGCTGATTTTGCCTTCTCTAACATATTTTTTTGTTTTTTCTGGTAATGATAGAAGTCCTAATATATTAGTTATATAGCTTCTACTTTTACCAAACTTTTTAGCCGCTTCTTCTTGAGTCATATTGTTTGATTCAATTATTTTAGCTAGTGCTTCTGCTTCTTCGATTGGATTTAAATCTTCTCTTTGAATATTTTCAATAAGAGCTATTTCCATCATTTCTTGATCAGTAAAGTCTCTTATTATAGCTGGAATTGTTTCTTTACCAGCCATTTTTGAAGCTCTAGTTCTTCTTTCACCAGCGATTATTTCATAACCTTTTATACTCTTTTTAACAATGATAGGTTGAATTACACCGTGTTCTTTGATGCTATCTGCGAATTCTCTTAATGATTGTTCATCGAATTCTTTTCTAGGTTGATATGGATTACTTCTAATTTCTGTTAGAGGTATTTCAACGATATCACTATCTTTAGTTTCATTAACTATTTTCTTTTCGAAATTATCGAAGTCTATTACTTCATTTGAAAATAGTTGTTCTAGTCCTTTACCTAAGGCTTTTCTCTTATTCTCCATTACGACTAATCACTTCCTTTGCTAAATTTTGATAAGCTAATGTTGCACGACTTGTTGGATCATAATCACTTATTGGTTTTCCATGACTTGGTGCTTCTACTAATCTAACAAGTCTTGGAATTATAGTATTGAATACTTTGTTTTTGAAGTATTTTCTTACTTCTTCTATTACTTCTAATCCTATATTTGTTCTTCCATCTAACATTGTTAGTAGTACGCCTTCAATTCTTAGTTCAGGATTCATGTTTGATTGAACCATTATGATTGAGTTTAGTAATTGTGTTATTCCTTCTAATGCAAAGAATTCACATTGTACTGGAATTATTACTGAATTACTAGCTACTAGGGCATTCATTGTAGTAATACCTAGTGATGGTTGACAATCAATGATGATGTAGTCGTATTTTTCTTGAACTTCAGCAATTTTGTTTTTTAATTGTTCGTTTTGTCTGAATTCTGGATCTTCAAGCATTTGTTTTACGAATTCTACATCTACTCCTGCTAAGTTGATTGTTGAAGGAATTAATGAAAGATTTTTGAATTTTGTTTTGATAATTCCTTCTTGTATTGTACATATACCAGTCAATACATCATATATATCATGTTTTAAATCTCCGTTATTGAAACCTAATCCAGTAGAGGCATTGCCTTGTGGATCTAAATCTATAAGTAATGTTTTTTTACCTTCTTTACCAAGTGCGGCAGCTAAATTAATACTAGTTGTAGTTTTACCAACTCCACCCTTTTGATTTACAAGTGAAATAACTTTTGCCATAATATGTACCACCTTTTCATGTATTATTTCTCTAAATAATTTTATCATATATATATTGAAATGTCATAGGTTTTATGAATTTTCTCTTAATAAAAAAAAGGAAAACTTAGTTTTTAGTTTTCCTTTTCTTATTATTTTTTATCTTCAGTTTCAGAAGTTTCTTCTTTTTCTTCTTTTTTTTCTTCTTTAGTTACACTTTCTGGTAATTTACCAGTTTCTACTAAAGATCTAATTTGTTCTCTATTTAATGTTTCATGTTCCATTAAAGTATCTGCAAGTAATAATACTAGAGTTTCATGTTTAGATAATAATTTTTTAGCATTTTTATAACATTCATCAAGTATTTTTCTTACTTCTTTATCTACTTCTAATGCAACTTGATCAGAGTAGTCTTTAGATTTAGCATAATCTCTACCTAAGAATACACCTTCTTGTTCATGTTCAAGTTGAACAAGTCCAAGATCACTCATACCATATTTAGTAACCATTGATCTAGCAATCTTAGTAGCACGTTTTAAGTCGTCTGAAGCACCTGTAGTAATTTCTCCTATGAAGTTTTCTTCACTAGCACGTCCACCAAGTAAACCTGTGATTTGTGATACTAGTTCTTCTTTAGTCATGATAGCCATTTTTTCTTCTTTAGGAAGCATCATTGTATAACCACCAGCTACACCTCTAGGTATAATAGTGATTTTGTGTACTTCTTGAGCATCTTGTAGTTTTAATCCGATTACAGCATGTCCTGCTTCATGGATTGCAACTAAACGTTTTTCTTTTTCTGTTATTACACGAGATTTTTTAGCAGGTCCTAAAAGAACTCTGTCTGTAGCTTCATCAATTTCTTCCATTGTGATAGCTTTTTTATCTCTTCTTACTGCAAGTAATGCAGCTTCGTTAAGTAAGTTTTCAAGGTCTGCTCCACTGAATCCTGGAGTTCTTTGACTTACATTCTTTAAATTTACTTCATCAGCAAATGTTTTGTTTTTAGCATGTACACCAAGAATTTCTTCTCTTTCTTTAGCATCAGGTAAACTTACTGTTACTTGTCTATCGAATCTTCCTGGTCTTAATAATGCTGGGTCTAATACGTCTGGTCTATTTGTTGCAGCGATGATAATAATACCTTCGTTTACACCAAAGCCATCCATTTCAGTAAGTAATTGGTTAAGTGTTTGTTCACGTTCATCATGTCCTCCACCTAATCCAGTACCTCTTTGACGTCCAACTGCATCGATTTCATCGATGAATATTAAGCATGGTGCACTTTGTTTTGCTTGTTTAAACATATCTCTAACACGAGATGCTCCGATACCTACGAATAGTTCTACGAAATCAGAACCACTTATGTAATAAAATGGAACGTTTGCTTCACCAGCAACTGCTTTAGCAAGTAATGTTTTACCTGTTCCTGGAGGACCAACTAGTAGAACTCCTTTAGGTATTCTTGCTCCTAGTTTTTGGAATTTTTTAGGGTTCTTTAAGAAGTCGATTAATTCTTGTACTTCTTCTTTTTCTTCTTTAAGCCCAGCTACATCACTGAATCTTGTTTGTCCACCATCTTCGCTTAATTTAGCACGGCTTTTTCCAAAATCCATTGATTTATTATTTCCTGCAGATAGTCTAGAGAATAGAACGTATCCTCCAACGATAAGGATTATAAATGGTACAGTATTTACTATAATGTACATAAAATCACTTGATCCTGGATCTTTCTTTGTATTAAACTCTTTTATATCATTAGCTTCTACGTAGTCAGTAATATATGTAACTTCATCAGCAGTTGCTATAATTTGTGCTATAAAAGTTTCATCTTCTTTATACCCGTCTAATTTACCTTCTACATAAACTAACCCTTCACTACTTTTTGGTGTGATTGTAATTTCTGTTACTTCACCTTTTTTTAATGCTTGTATTAATTCTCCTGTAGATAATTCTGTTTGTTTGCTTCCGCTACCAGCAAAAATCCATACAGTTAATAAAGCAACAACAAGGATAATGTAAGGTGCTGCTCCAGAAAAAAGATTATTTCTTTTTTTCTTTTTCATGTCTGTCTCCTTCTAATTTTTATATAAATTTAATTATACCATAATATTATATCATAGTTTTCATTCTTTGCTTTATCAAATTTAGATTTTTTTATACCTGGTAACCAAATGATATTTCCTTCTTTATCTACTACAATTGGTTGGGTATCTCTTTCTTCTTTTGATAGCTTACTATTAATAAATATATCTTTTACTTTCTTTGAAGATTCCATGTTTTTTACAAACATTTTATCTCCTTCTTTACGTGTTCTTACATATAATGGTAAAGTTATTTCTTTACTATTCAATCTTATGTAATAATTACTATTACTATCTGTATTTTTTATTATTCTAATAGATTTACCATTAGGTAATGAAGTATCTTCTGTAATAGGAATATTGTATTCTTGATTACTTTTTTTGTTTCTAGTAATTTTTAAAGTATTATATGATTTTGTAATACGAAGATTATCTGGTAAGTTAATTTCTATGTTAGGTTTCGGATTGTCAATAATATTAAGTATTAAATTAACATGTTTATCACTTACTAGATATAAATTGTCTATGTAATTATCATCTAGAATATATTCAATAATTTTTGTTTGAATAAGTTTGTCTAGTCTAGAGAATCCTTCGATATCTAGTGTATTCTTTTCGAATCTCTTATCTATTTCTTTGGTAATAATTTTGTCTACGTACTCGTAGTATGTTAATAACTCTCTACTGAATTTAAGATATTTTAAATGTATATTTTCATTTTCTTTCTTTAGAAATGGTAATACATTGTGACGATATCTATTTCTTGTATAATTGTCTTCATCATTTGTTTTATCTAGAACATAAGGAATATTGTTTTCTTTGTTGTATGTATTAATATCATCTTTAGTCATGAATATTAATGGTTTGATTACTTTATAGTCTTTTTTCTTTGTTTCTACTTGGAATCCTGTATAACCTTTTAGATTGGATCCTCTTGAGATACGCATAAGAACTGTTTCTACTAGGTCATCACCATGATGAGCTGTAAATAGATATTTTGCTTTGTATTTTTTGATAAGTGATTCAAAGTAGTTATATCTCTTTTCTCTTAGTTCTAATTCATTATAGTCTTGGTCTTCACTTTTTTTATCAAATGTAGTTGTTTCGAAGATTAAATTGTTGCTTTTACAATATTCTTCCATATATTTTTGTTCTTCAAAACTTTCTTGTCTAATATTGTGATTGATATGTGCACATACTATATTTATTTTTTTATTTAGATTTCTAATGATGTCTAGTAAACACATTGAATCTGGTCCACCTGATAGACCAATGATAATGGTATCATTATCTTTTAATAAACTTTTTAGGTATGCAATTGTTTCTTTCATATTACACCTCTTTTCTATTTCATTTTAAGTATTGATTCTATGAATGGTTTTATTTCGCCATCTAGTACTTTTTCGGCATCTGTCATTTCAAAGTTACTTCTAGTATCTTTTACCATAGTATATGGTTCTAGAACATAACTTCTTATTTGGCTACCAAAGTCTATACCAGTTGATATACCCTTTAGCGCTGCCATTTCTTGTTGTTTCTTTTCTTGTTCTATAGCAAATAATTTACTTTTTAATACTTTCATTGCTTGTTCTTTGTTTTGAATTTGACTACGTTCATTTTGACAAGTAACTACTATTTTACTTGGAAAGTGTGTTATACGAACTGCTGATGGAGTTGTATTTACTCCTTGTCCACCATGTCCACTAGCACAATAAGTATCTATTCTTATATCTTCGTCTTTTATTTCTATGTTAATGTTTTGATCTATTTCTGGGACTACTGATACTGACGCAAATGATGTGTGTCTACGTTTATTTGAATCGAATGGGGATATTCTTACTAAACGATGTACTCCTCTTTCGCATTTTAAATATCCGTAAGCAAAGTTTCCTTTTATATGTATTGTTACTGATTTAATACCAGCTTCTTCACCTGCTTGTTGTTCCATTATTTCATAAGTGAAGTCTTGTTTGTCACAAAATCTTTGATACATTCTTTGTAACATACTTGCCCAGTCACATGATTCTGTTCCACCTGCTCCTGGATGTATTTCTAAGAAGCAATCGGAATCGTCGTATTCTCCACTCAACAGTGTGTTGATTTCTAGTTCTTCTACGCTTGTTTCTAGGGACTTTATTGTATTTTCTAATTCAATTAGTAGTTCTTCTGAATATTCTAGTTCTATTAGTTCTAGAATTTCTTTACTACTAGTTATTTCTTTTGTAAGTCGATTGTATTCACTTGTTTCTTTCTTTAAGAAAGTTAATTGTTTATTTAGTTTATTAGCATGGTCGATGTTATCCCAAAAACCTGGAGTGTTCATTTCTTTTTCGATAGTTGATATTTCTTGGGTTTTACCATCTATGTCAAAGAGACCTCCCTATTGTAGATAGTTTATCTTCTAAATCAGTTAGTTTATTTTTTATTTCTCTTGTTTCCATTTAAATCACCATTATTATTATAACATATTAGTTATATCGATTTTTGTAATGTTTTTATAGTTAGTTGTTCTTTTGTAGATATTTTTATTTTAAACAATAGATATCTTAGGAAGTCACTTACTTTTATAGTACCATTTGATGCTAGAACATATTGTTGTTCTACATCTTTATCTTTTAAGATATTTGATTTACAAATAGATGGGATTATACTTGTTACTATTGCACTAAATATTCTTTTCATGTTAGTTCTATATAGTTCTAATCTATCTTTTTGTAGTTGTAGAACATGGTAATCAGTATCTATTATGCGTATTGGTGAAGTTGTAGATATTGGATTTATAAGTATGTTTTCTTCATGTAAATCTTCTAGGTTCCATCCTTTTAGGGAGATATCTTTGATACCTTCTTCTAATTTATCTATAAGATTTAATAGATAGTCTATTTGGATTAGAGGATCTATTTCTAATAGTGGTGTTCCTTGTTCAAATGTACCTACTATACCGAATAATTCTTTTTTTGATGATATTACTATTTCTGGGTAGCTTATTATACTATGGCCATATTCATCAGTTTGTTGTAATAATGATTCTTGGAATTCTCTGTTGATAGAATCGCTTAAGTCTCTATAATCTTCGCTGAATTCTTTATATTTTTGACCATTATTAAGTATATATATTGTGTTTCCCATGTTAGTATGACATAGTACTTTTTTTATACCTATTTTATTTATGTAGTTTATATTTCTTATTTTACCCATAATTATCCCTCTATACGGGGAGTATACTAGCATAAAAAAAGAAATAACTCAAGGTTACTTCTTTTTTATAGTCTTTCTTTTATAAAATGCCAGTTAGCTACATCGAATACTCCACCTGGTAATAGTCTTAATTCTCCTATTACTGCTAAGCTTACAAATGATAAGTTCATGAAAGGGTCTACTTCTTTATTAGTTATGTTTGCATATTCTTTCATTTTTTTCATCTTTTCTACTACTTGCATAGGATGAATATCTGTCATAAGATTTGCTATTGGTAGCGCTAGAGATTCTAGTACTTTACCATCTCTTACTACTATTTTTCCTCCTTGCATTTTTCTTATTTCGTTTGCTACTAGTGCTATGTCTTCGTCATTTGTTCCTGCTATTATACAGTAATGTGAATCGTGAGCTACTGTTGTACCTATTGCTCCACTTTGTAAACCTAGACCTTTTAAGTAACATATTCCTGTATGCATTGTTCCATTATGAGGCTCTATTACTACTATTTTTATTATGTCTTTATCTAGTTGATAATCTGTAGATAGACCTTCATCTGTAGTTATTAGTTCTTTTGATACTAGGCCTATTACTTTTTTTGGGATTCCTTTACAATAAAAGTCTTCTTTAGTTACTGGTTTCATGTTTATGCAATTTCTTACTTTTTCTTCTAATGAATTTGGGACATGATTTGGTTCCCAGTTAGATATTTTCTCTTTTGTAAGTTCTATTCCTTCTTTATATACTGTTTCGATAGTACATTCTTCTATATTAGATAGTATTACTAAGTTAGCTTTTTTATTTGGTTCTATGCTACCTAGTTCTTCTAGTCTAAAGTATTTAGCTGCATTATATGATGCTGTTATGTAAGCATCTATAGGATTTACTCCTAATTTAATAGCTTTTCTTATTATGTGGTCGATGTGCCCATCTTCATGTATTTCTTCAGGGTGTTTATCATCTGTTGCGAATGTAGCCCAACTTTTATACTTATCTATGTTGATAAGTTCATATAAAGCTTCTAAGTTCTTAGCAGCTGTTCCTTCTCTTATCATAATGTAAAAGTCTTTATTATTTTTTATTGCTATGTCTAGTTTATCTGTTGCTTCTTTTAAAGTACGACATTCATGATCTGATTCTATACCTGCTAGTAAGTATTTTTCAAAGTCTTTTCCAGTTAGTCCTGGAGCATGACCATCTACTCTGAGATTTTTATCTTTTGTTATTTTTATTTTCTTTAATACTTCAGGGTCATTGTTTATTACTCCTGGGTAATTCATCATTTCTGCTAAACCAAGTATTCTTGTTTTATCTAAGTTAAAACATTCTTCTACTTGATTACTATCTAAAGTATATGCAGATTCATCAAATGGTGTTGCTGGTACACAAGATGATATCATTACGTATACATCTATTGGAAGATTTTTTGTTTTTTCTATCATCCATTTTATACCATCACGACCACATACATTAGCTATTTCATGTGGATCTGTTACTACTGCTGTAGTTCCATGTAGAGATACCATTTTAGCGAAATCTACTGGATTAATAATACTACTTTCAAGATGAATATGACTGTCTATGAATCCTGGTACTAAGTATTTGTTAGTACAATCTTTTTCTATAGTACCTGTAAGATTGTTAGATATTTCTTTTATATATCCATCTTTAATAGCTATATCACCTTGTTTGAATGAATGTGACTTAATGTCTAGATAGTTTATGTTTTTAAGTACTAAGTCATAATTCATGTTAATCACCTATCCTATTGCTTTATATATAAAGTCTATTATAAATAATATTGTAAATATGTAGATAATTGGTGATACTTCTTTACTCTTTTTATTAAATAAATTAACTATGATATAGAAGATAAAACCAAATTGAATACCAGTTGTAATTGAATATGATAATGGCATCATTACTATTATAAAGAATGAAGGTATTGCTATTAGCATGTCTTTCCAATCTATTTTAGCTACGTTTTCTATCATAGATAGTCCTACGAAGATAAGGATTGGTGCTATTGCCGCCATTGGTACACATGATACTATTGGTGCTAAGAATAAAGATAGACCAAAACATATTGCTGCAGATACTGCTGTTAATCCAGTTCTTCCGCCTGCTTCAATACCTACACTACTTTCTACATATGTGGTTACATTACTAGTACCAAGTAGTGCTCCTACAATAGTTGTAGATGAGTCACATACTAGAGCTTTTTCTAGATTTGGTGGCATGTTGCCATCTTTATCTATCTTAAATATACCTGATTTTTTTCCAGTACCAATAAATGTACCTATAGTATCGAATAAATCTGATATTACTAATGTAAATATAGTCATTATTACTACTACAAGACCTGCTTTAGCAGTTAATAGACCACTGAAGTCTAGTTGTAGAAATGTTGGTTCTATAGAAGGTATTAATTTATAATTTGAAAAGTCTGGTAGTTTAGTTACTCCAAATGCTAATCCTATTAATGTAGTTATTATAATTGATTTAAGGTAAGCATTTTTAGATTTTCTTGATACTAGTATTGCTGTTATAACTAAACCAATTAAAGTTACTATTATTGATGCTGTATTGAATACTGATAATTGTGGTACTACGGCATCTGCTGATGCTATACCATTATTTACTGATGATACAGAGAATTCTAGTAATCCAGCACTCTTTACTCCGATATAAGTTATGAATAAACCTATACCTACAGTAATAGCATCTTGCATAAATTCTGGGATTGCTTTAATTACTTTTTTTCTAACGCTTGTAACTGTTATTAATACATTTATTACACCACATATAAATACCATTGCTAGACCTTGTTGCCAAGTAAAACCTAAAGTACCACATATTGTGTAAGTAAATAATGCATTAAGACCAAGTCCTGCACTTTGTACGTATGGAACATTTGCAAATACTCCCATGAAGAATGTTCCTATCATAGATGCTAATATTGTTGCTACATATACAGAGTTATAATCCATACCTGTTAAAGATAGAATGTTAGGATTAATAAATATTATGTATGATATTGCCATAAAAGTAGTTAATCCTGCTATAAGTTCTGTTGCAACTGTTGTTTTGTTTTCTTTTAATTTAAATATTTTATTTAACATATTTCCTCCTTCTTGAGTTTTTACTCTTAAATAGATTATAACATTTAGATATTTAATTTAATATAAAAAACTCGGTATTCCCGAGATTTATTATATTTTTATTTCTACTATTAGTAAGAAATGATCTGATAAAGATTTTATTATTTTTTTAGAAATATATTCTTGTTCTTTAGGAAGAAGTATATCGTCAAATCGTTTATCGTCTACTGTAGTTATTTCATTAAATAATCTTTTATAATTTTTATTTGTTTGGTTCATTAAATCCATAAAGTTTTCTGAATTAAAGTCTCCTGTTACTATATTTGGTTTTAGGCTGTTTATAACGTTATCAAATTCTTGGAAAACTGAAGGATTTTGTTCTGGTGTTGAATTAAATCTACGGAATGGAAAACCATGGTGTGTTAATAAGTTTAGGATTTCATCATTAATATTTATTGTTGATAGTAGATATCCTTTGTCATATGTATAGTATGTGTTTCCACTAGATGTTGTTTTTGATAGTTTTGGATTAGTAAATACTTCTTTTATACTATTTGTAATTGGATATTTAGATAATATAGCTAAACCACAGTTTGTATCTTTTACTAAGTTACATGGACTTAATTCATATGAGTCATGATATTTTAGATTTGTTTTATTAATAATTGTTTCTATATATTTAGTTTCTTTTGTAGTTATAATTTCTTGAAAACATATTATATCTATATTTTCTTCGTTTATTGTTTTTATTATTTCATCTAGTAGTTTGTTATCCACTGATGCAGCTGCTTCTCTATCTAGATATTCTTGAGATTCGTCTCCACAGTAGAAACCACCACTAATATTGTATGTTGCTATTTTTAGTTCCATATTATTCTCCTTGTTTATATAAGTTTTCTTTTTCACCTTGTTCTTTTAAACCTAATATTTTATTGTTCCATAGTTCTACTGGTTCATTATTTAAACTTTTAGAATATATGTATATTTTGGCTATGAAATATTCGTCTTGATCATCTTCGTTGGTATATGGTTCTTCTATTAAATTTCTAGATTTATATAGTTTATGAGCTGATGTAGCATATTCATCTGTATATAATCTAAATCTTGTATATCCTTTTTCTTTTGCTAATTCTATTGTTTTATCTAGAACTATTCCTCCATAACCGTTTTTTCTATATTTACTTAATATACCAAACCATCCTAACCAAGCTGTTTCTGGATATTCGTGATATGAATATATTCCAGTTACTCCTATTGGTTCTTTATCTAGGTATACTATGTAATATGACATTTCTTTACGATAAGGATCTTTTCTTATTTGTTCTAGGAAGTTTTCTCGAGCATCTTCTTCTGGAAATATTTCGTTTTGAATTTTACATGCTATTTCTAGATTATCATAAGTAATTTGTTCAAATAGTATTTTATCTTGCATTCCAATTGTCCTTTACTAAATTTGTTATTTCTTTTATATGTTGATATGTTTCTTCGTTACGAAAGTTTTCTTTTGCATAGTTGAAGATAGTTCCTATATGATCTATTATGTCTCCTACTAGGTCTGTCATCCATTTATGTCTAGGCATTATCCATATATGGAAGTGTCTATTTTCTTTTTCTTCGAATACTACATTAAATCTATCACATATATTATGTTCTCTTAAGATATTTATTGCTTTGTGTGTTATATCGAAGGCTTCTTTTCTTTCTTCTTCTGTTAAATCAGCAAATTTTTCTACACATCTTTTAGGTGATACTACCATAAATCCTTCTATTGGTAGTTCCCAATCTTGTGATAACGTAAATCTTTCATTTTCATATGCCATACCACAAGGTAGTGTAAATTCGTGTTTACCATAAGCACATCCTGGACAGCCGTTATATTCTACTTTTTCATTAGCATAATTTATCATATTATCTCTCCTTGTATTTATTGTAGCATAAAAAAACTTGAGAAATCTCAAGTTTTATTTATGTACAAGTACTTTTGTACCTGCTTCTACGTTGTTATATATTTCATCTGTTATATCTACAGGCATGTTTATACAACCGTGACTACCTCCATAGTGGTATGATTCTGTACCAAATACACTTCTCCAGTCTGCATCATGTAAGCCTTCTCCACCATTGTATGGCATCCAATATCTTACTGGTGACCAATATGTTTTATTATCTGATAAAGTTACATTTGTAGCTTTATAACTAATCTTAAATAAACCTGTATCAGATGGAGTTTCGTCTTTACCTGTTGTTACAGGAGTTGTATATAATAGTTCATTATCATCATACAAATATAATTGTTGTTCGCTTTTATCTACTATAACATATCTATCCTCTAATACTTTTGTGTATTGGGCGCTAACAAATCCAAAGTTATAATCATTAGTCATTACATAGTACCAACCATCATATTCACCTATTACTCTAAGAGTTTCGTATGTTTCTAATAAACCTAATGATGGGAAATCAATACTATTTCCTGTTCTAAAGTTAAGTCCTGTTGTAGTATATACTACTTTTTGTGTTTTTAATCCATTAAGTTGTAACTCTGGATATAATTCATTTGATCTATCTAATAGAGATATTACATATCCACTATGAACATATCCTAGAACTCCATTATACTTAACTAATATCCAGTCACTACCTTCTAGTAATGCTACTACTTGTAATTCTGTATCTTTGGCAAATGTACCTAGTTTTTTTGAATTAGCTGTTGGTTTTTCTCTAAAGTTTAGAGAACCTGTAGTTAATACTATATCATCGTGTTTAATATGTTTATATTCAGGTTCATATGCTTCTTCTGTATATGTTATATAATCTCTAAATACATAACCTATTTTATCGTTATATTTTACTAAGTCCCAACCATTATCACATGACAATATCTTATATGCTGTATCATACACTTGTAATTGATCTAACCATATTGAATCAGCAGTATTACTTGAACGAAGATTTACTGTTGTATTAGCTTGTACTATTATAGTATCTTTTGTTTCTTCTACTACTGGAGGAGTTATTTCTTCTTTAGGTGTAGTTTCTTCTGGTATTGTTACCGGTGGTACTGTTTCTACTGGTTTTGTTTCTTCAGGAATAGAAAAATCTGGCTCTACATAATCCGGTGTTGTTTCAGTTGAAAATGGAGGCATTATTTCTATTGTCTCTTCTGGTATTGTAGTTTCTACTATAGATAGTGTTTCATCTGCTGGATATTCAGCGTATGCACCAGTCATTTCATCTCCTTTTGATGTTTTTTGACACCCTGATAGGAGTAATGATCCTAGTAATAAGAATGTAATTATTTTGGTTCTATTTTTACTCATTTGTAAATCTACCTACTTTATACTTTAATTCTATGGGAGTGACTAGTAAAAGTCAATTAATATATTTCTTCCAGTGAGGAGATATTATAGCACTACATTATTATTTTGTAAAAAATAAAAAGAAGAAAAGAATATTTCTTCTTAGTTCTTTTCTACTTTATCAGTATATTTACCTATACATAAATCACATGATAGTAATAGTTCACCTATTATCGTATTACCATTAGTTAATTTTTCTTTATACTTATTAACTATTGGTCTAGGTATTATTATGTCTAATTCTCCGTCTGTTGTATCAATTGTTGCTTTATAATAATTAGGTATTTCTACATCAAACATACTTATTTCTACTTCTTCTACATTCTTTAATTTTGATTTGAATGTTAATAGATTATCTCTTCTATGATCTCTTTTATTTCTTTCTTCTTCTGGTAGTTTAGCATCATTATTAGTAATTAGATTGAATGGGATTAAATATCCATCATTCATTACTGTTTTATTACCCTTTTTGTCTACAGGTACTTTTTCTCTATATGCATCTTCGTTTTTAAAGATATCAGCGGACATAACTATTCCACATACTTGACCTTTTATTGTTGTACCTGGTTTTAATTCCTTACCTATTATTTCTTCATTTATTAATCTTATACATGAAGAACCAGTATTGTTAGAGCGTTTTACTATGTAAGTATTTGGAAATGATTTTATAGGTGTTACTATTTTGAATTCCCACTCTTGATTGGATAGATGATGGAATTTGAATCCATCTATATTTAATTTTCCTTCTTTATTTTTTGATGTTTCTACTACTAATTTGATAGCTTTTTCTTTTTGTGGATAGTATTGTAGATACCTTCTTTCTTTAGTATCTATTTTTTCTTGTGAATTCATTAATAGATATTTAAAGAAGTTTGATGCTTCTTTACCATCTATTTTTGTTATAAATTGTTCAAATATATATTTATCCATGTTAACCTCCTGTTATCAACATTCTGTTTATTATTTAGATATATATCTTAAATATGAGTTTATTAAGTCTTTATCCATGATGTTATCTGGTAATTCAGTTGGTTTAAAGAATTTTAATCTCTTAGTTTCTGAGTCACCTTTCATATTTGTTGTATCTTTTGTTAATACTTTTACTAAGTATAGAGATGTGTTGTTATATACTATATCTCCATTTGGATAACTGTTTTTTCTTAAGTTTCCTGATAGTGTGTCGATTAGTACTAAATCTTCTTTATTTAAGTTTAGACCAGTTTCTTCTTTAGCTTCTCTTATCGCTGTTTCTTCAAGTTGTTCACCTAAGTCTTGGCAACCACCTGGAAGGCCCCACATGTTTCTATCAGTTCTTTCTTGTAATAGTATTTCTTTATTTTCATTTTCTATTATGATAGCTGATCCTGTTTGAATAAATGGAATATGACAAACTCTTTCATCTAGAGACATTCTAAATAGTACTGGGTAGCCTCCATAATTAGCACTAAATTCCAAAAGTTCTTCTTCTGTCATATTAGAAATAATATTTATAAATTCTTCATGAGTATAATCTCTCATTCTTTTATATTCGTTCATGTTATCATCCCCTATTAATTATTATACCATAAAAAAAAGGTAGATTTCTCCACCTTTATCCATAATATCTTCTTAAATATATATTTTGGTTGTTTCTTTGAATTACAAAAACATTATTGTGATTAACTTCTGGAATACTTTTTATGTGTCCAAAAGATAACATATCATCTTCTAGTATTTTTAAAGATACGTATACTATATCTCCTGCTTTAGGTTTTGTTTTTGAATAAAATTCTATATTCTTGTGAATAATCTTACCATTATATTTGAATTTGTAATCGTATTTTTTAACACTTAATACTTCTAGTTTTATTAATTCATCAAAATCTATTCTATGAATAATGTTTAATTCTAGTTTTTCTTTCGATGTTCTTTCATCAAATATGGCTTTTATTAGATTATATTCTTCAATATCTATTATTTGATCAAAATTATTATTTACATTATCGTATCTACATATTTCTATATCTTCTGATATTTTTGTTTCATCTTTAGATACTTGAGTTAGAAGAAAATACTTAAAAGAGTTGTATTCTACTGCATCTATAATTACATACTTTATACCATTTGATAATTCTATTATTAGATTCTCTCTCATTTTGTTTTTCCTTTCACTTCTTCTAATTCCTTAGTTTTTGATGTTTTTGTAAGAAGATAATCTATTAAGTGCGAGATTGAATTACTCTTTTTTATTGATACTATTTTTATACTATCATCTTGGAAGTTCATTTGTTGTTTATTCATTAAGCTATTAGATAATTTAACAGTTTGTTTCATTGCTATTCTTAAAATGATATGTAATAATTCAAATACACCTACATATATACTATTTCCTTTAATGCTTTTAGCTATTGGGTTTTTTACTCCTACTGGTTGTGGATCCCATACTTGATCCCATCCAAGGAAGCCGTCACTTATAAAGAAGTTCTTAGGAAGGATTGCTTGTTTTATAGCTTTATTTCTATATAAGAAGCATTCTCCTATTTCATAAATACTTTTTAAAGATAAATGTTCTAAAGCGTTATTGAAGTATAAACAGTTTTTACCTATTTTTACTACATTGTTTAATTCTAAAGTGTTTAAGTATCTATTGTATCCTAAGAATCTATCTGGAAGTTTTCTTATGTGATTATTTTTGTATCTAATCATTTGATTAGCTTTGTTTATTTCTATTTCTATAGGTTCTTTTTGATTTGTGTATATATATATTACTTTGTTACCATTTGATTTGTTCTTTACTATTTTTATGTCTTTAATACGTTTAAAAGCCTTAAAGAATGGGTCTTCTCCTAGTTTGTGAATAGAATAACAGTCTGGGAAGTCTGGATTTCTTATTTTATCTTTGTATGGAAATATTTTCTTTTCTTGTAAATCTATTATGAAGTAATCAACTATAAGGTATCTTTCCATTTGTTGATAGTCTCTTTTTACTTCAAAGTTATCTATTATTATATTATTTGGACAATAGTAAATATTATCTAGTTCATAGTTATATTTATAATATTTACCATTTATGTTAACATATCCTGGTATTTCAAATCCACTTCTATTATGGCTAAGATTATAGCCATATTCTCTTTCGAAGCTATCAGTTAATCCAAGTATTATGTTATCTAGATTATTAGAGAATGTAGCATCTGGATTTTCTACTGTGTGATTGTATCTATTCTTGATAGATAGTGTATTGCTAGATCCTCTAGAGAATTGAATACTTATTACTGATGTACCATAAGCATCTTGTCTAGTAGGATTTGGGAAATCTTTTCTTTTTATCTTATCTACATCTTTTTTTACAGCAAAGAATACATAACATCTTGATAGTCTTCCTCCATCAAATGTACATAGTTCTTCTCCTGGAGCGTAGTAACGTTGGAACTGAGCAATATCTGCTTCTGTTTTACATTCATATAAGTCATATCCAGCTTCACTTAATAGTTCTGTTGGAGTCTTATTTACTATGATATCTTTTTGTTCTGTTTCTGTTAAACTATAAATATAATTTTTAAAAGGTTCTTTCATACCATTTAATATTAGATCTTCATATAGTAATTTAGATGGTTCGAATTTTTCTTGAAGTAAGGTACTTAATTTACCTGGTTCTTCTAGTATTGTTGGAAAAAGTTCTCTACATAAGTGAGACATTTTTTCGCCATATAGTTTTTTTATTACTTTTAAATCATCTATCATGGTACATCCCTCTATTATTAATTATATCATGTAAAATGTATTATTTAATATAAATAAAAACTCGCAGTGGCGAGTTTTTTATAACTTATCTATGTTTTCTATGAATTGATTAGTTCCTTTGTACCATTTGAAGATTGATTTTTTTCTTTCTTTGTATTTTTCTAATTCTTCTTGATCGTATTTTCCATTATGATTAGATATCCATCTAGATATTGTTCTTTGATAACATGTTTCTATGTCGGTTCTTAATATAATTATTTTTCCTTTTAATGTCTTTAGATCTTTTACACAATGGAATTGTGCACAATCTATGATTATTGTTTTATTTATATCTTTACAATAATTTATTATCTCATTGTAGATTAAATCAAAATCATCAGCTAAGTTAGGTAACTGATTGTATTTTTGTCTAAACATAGTACCTAGTTCTTTGTTAATACCAGTTGAATTTGGATATCTGTTTTCTGACAATACCTCATCTGTATCAATTATTAGGTAATCTTCTGAGTTAAAATGTTCTTTAGCATATGTTGATTTACCAGAACCACTTTGGCCTGTTAGATTTATTATTTTATCTTTAGTTAGTTCTTTGACATAAGGTTCTTTTTCTACATAAAGACTTATGTCTAATGGACTTTTTATTTCTGTTAATATTTCATAGAGTTCTTTACCTGTTTGTGAATAAAGATTGTCTTCTCCAGCATATCTAATAAATTCTGTTAATATCTCATCTATATTTTCAAGGTTTACTCTATCTTTTATTATGTATTTGCTTATTTCTTGTCTACTTTTCCACAATAATGTTACTAGGCATTGAGCAATTACTTTGTTAGACAGTGTGTTTATTTTATATAGGTTTAGTACTATTTCATCGGTGATTGGTCTAGGATTTGTAACTATTATTTTATTAGATCTATATATACCTTTTTCTTCATCACATAAAATTACTTCTGCATCTTCTGGAATAATCACATCATAGATAGTATCTCCTCGATGTAACCATCTTAAGATTTTATCTTCTGTACCAAAATTGAATCCACCCATTTGTTCTGGTTCTAATGTATTGGGATTCCATTTTTCTGCTATATTAATTTCATCTATTTTATATTCAAAGCCTCCAGCATTAGATTTTAATCCGTCCATCACTCTTACGTACTTGTTCATAATATCACCAAATTTATTATATCATATTAAAAACTCGAGGTTTCTCGAGTTTTAATAAATATCTATTATAGTTTGTTTTCTTTTTTTAATTGTTCTATGTAAGCTCTTTGTGTATTAATAAATTTTTCTTGGTCTTTTAGCAATTCTCTTAATTCTTTTAGAAAGTTTTCATATTGTGTGTCTTTAAAATAGAATTTAGCATAGCCATCTTCTCCAAATTTTTTAACTAGTACATCGTGTGCTCTTAAGAATAGTTCTTCATCAGTAGCATTTGCATTTAATTTTTTTCCGTAAGTATATGTTCTTCTTAAACAGTCTTCTACTCTATTGTTTCTATCAGCGGAAGAAACTATTCTACCATATATACTTCTTGGATCGTCCTTTGCTGATGCTCTATGGTCTTCTATAGCTTCTTTTATTGTAATTAGTTCTTCTGGTGTAAAGAAATTCGCTAGATTATTATCTTTTGACATAATGTCTGCTGATATAATTTCATGAGTTTTTGAATCGATATGATGACCAATATCATGGTATGAAGCTATTGTGTATACCATATTTGGATTAACATCTAAATTATTTTCTTCTACTAGTTGAAAACTTCTTTCTATTACATATTTTATATGATCTATATTGTGTCCTTTTTCATTCTTTTGATATTCAGGAAAAACATTGTTTTCTATATAATCCTGTAACTCTTTGTTAATTGTCACTTTAACTTCACTCCCTAATTAGTATTATAGCATGAACTCTCTAATTATATTGTTCTATAATATGAAATTTTAATAAAAAAACTCGAGATATCTCGAGTTTATTTATTTACCACAACATTGTTTGTATTTTTTACCTGATCCACATTGCGAAAAGATTCATAGTTTTTGGTAGCACTTTCAGGCTTTTGAGGGCGTTTGGTATCCCTTTTTTGCCCTTTTTGGCTTCTGAAAGCACTCGGGAATCCTAGCTGAAGGTATCTAAAAAGGTATCTAATTTTTAAAAATTTGCTTTTTTCAATGATTTTTTGTATTCAAATTTTTATCATTATTCTATTCAATATTAACTCCTTTATTTAATTCTTTCTTACATAGTATACTCATA
>SVAU01000002.1 GCA_015059245.1 Bacillota bacterium | reverse complement strand
TTTTGCCACGAAAAACACCTCCTAAAAAATTTTTTTCGCGAAAGTGGTCAAAGGCAATCCGCTTATTCCCTCCCACTTAAGCTAATCATGCATAAAAATACATAATTGCACCTAAGATACTAACACACTTGTTTGTAAATATCAAGTTTTTTTTTAATACTTTTTGAATTTTATAAAAACACTAAAAAAACGACGTAAAGTCGTTTTTTCTTATTGTAATTTATTAACTTGGAATAATTCTACTTCTACAGGAGTTTCTTGTCCGAATAAATCGATTAAAACATTTAATCTATTATTTTCCATATCGATACTATCAACAGTACCATTCATACCTTTGAATGGACCATCAACAATAGTAACTTTAGATCCAACAGACATTTCAGATTCAATATTAACTCTACTCATTCCCATATTAGCTAGAATATGATCTATTTCTTGAGGCATTAAAGGTGTTGGTTTTGCTTTATGTCCAGATGAACCGATAAATCCTGTAACACCAGGAGTATTACGAACAATATACCAAGCTTCATCAGACATTATCATTTCAACTAAAACATAACCAGGGAACATTTTTTTAACTTTTTCTTTTTTTACTCCATCTTTAACTTCTACTTCAGTAGTTTCAGGAATAATTACACGGAAAATATTATCAGTCATTCCCATTGAAACAGTTCTTTGTTCAAGTTTTTCTTTTACCTTTGATTCATGACCACTATAAGTGTTAACTACATACCATTGTTTTTCCATATTAGAACAACCCCTTTATGAATGATGCTAAAGCATCTATTCCTAAGAAAAATGCAACTAGAATTAAGCAAAATAATATAACTGCTAATGAATACTTAGCTATTTCACCAGCACTTGGCCATACAACTTTTTTAAGTTCTTTACCAACTGATGCAAAATATCCATCTTTTTTATTCTTTGATTTTTCTTCTTTTTCTTTCTTTTTATCTTCTTTTACTTTTTTCTTTTCTTCTTTTTTAGATTTCTTATCGTCGTCTTCGTCTTCTTCGTCTTCGTCATCGTCGTCTTCGTCGTCGTCTTCTTCGTCGTCGTCATCGTCATCTTCGTCTTCTTCGTCATCGTCGTCTTCAGATTCTTCAACTTCGTCTTCTTCGATTTCCTCAGTTTCTTCTTCGATTTCTTCTACTACTTCTTCTTCGATTTCTTCTACTTCTTCAGTTTCATCTAAATCTTTTACGATTTCTTCTGCTTCAACATCTTTAATTGTTTTCTTCTTTGCCATAAGCCCACCTCATATTTTTTTGTATTTAAAAAAACACCTTTATGTGTTTCAAGTAGAATATACCACAAACTCTCCTTAAAAACAAGAAAAAATCCGCATTTTTGCGAACTTTTTTATCTTTCATCAATAATCTTCTTTATCTTAGCTTTTACTCTTTGAATAGTATTATCTATTTGTTTTAAATCTTTATTAAGTAATGTAGCAATTTCATCATACTTAAGTCCATTAACCATTAAAGAAAATACTTCGTATTCTCTATCAGATAAACTATCTCTAATACTTCCAATTAATTCTGACATCTTTTCTTCCTTAATAATATTCTCTAATGGATCATTCTTCTTATTATCACTTAGTAAATCCATTAAAGGAGAAGTATAAGCATCATAAACATGTTCTAAACTTAAAGATTCATTAAGCAACTTATTCTTAAGTCTACCAGCTTTCTTAATACATACTTGTAACTTTCTATCTACACATAATGTAATAAAACTAGCTAATGCAGCATGTTTATCACTTCTATAACTAACTAAAGCATCAGAAAAACCAACTAAAGCATCTTGGTATAAATCATTATAATCATATCCCAACACTCTAGCCATACTAGAATACTTCTTTAATTCTATTTCAATAATATATCTATATTTTTCAAACAATATATCTTTAGCATCTTCAGAAGATTCATGTAACATAACTATTAATTGTTCATCATTTATATCTTCGTATCTCATTTATTCCTCTATTTATTAACTATACCATAAATCAATATCGCCGCTGCTACTGAAGCATTTAAACTATTAACATGTCCTGACATTGGAATAGCAAGTATTTGATCACAATTCTTTTTAACTAATCTTCCTACTCCATTACCTTCACTACCAATAACTAATAATACTTTATTAGCAAAGTCAACATCTTTATAGTTTTGACCATCCATATCAGCAGCATATACAAAGAAACCATTATCTTTAAAATCATCCATTACATTAACTAAGTTATTTACCATAGCAATATTAACATGTTCTAAAGCTCCTGCAGAAGTCTTCATAACTGTACTAGTTACACTAACACTTCTATCTTTAGGAATAATAATAGATTTAATACCAGCAGCTTCACATGTTCTAATAATAGCTCCAAAGTTATGAGGATCTTCCAAATGATCAAGCATTACTACTACATTATCACCTAACATAGTTTTATAATCTACATATTCATAATCATCTATAACTGCAATAATACCTTGATGTCTTCCTTCTACCATTCCATCCATATTCTTAGGGTCAGTAACAGAATAACTAATCTTATTATCTTGTATAAACTTAATTATCTCTTTATCATTAAAATTTTTAGCTATATAAACTTTCTTAATGCTTTTAACATTATCTTTTAATTCATTAAATACATTCTTACCAAATACCTTCATTATTCTTCACCTACTATAAATTCCATTATTTCTTTTATACGTTCATTTTTACCTGCAAAATATAATTTACCAATTAAAGCTTCTAATCCAGTAGCTAATCTATAAGTAACTATATCAGTATGTTTAGTTTTAGCACCTTTAGCATTTCTCCCCCATTTAACTATATCCATTTCTTCTTCTGTTAAAAAGTTTTCATTTTCCATTCTTTCTAAATGTCTTCTTTGACTTCTAGCACTAACATAATCTAAACTTCTTTGTTGTAATTCACCTATCTTAGATAAACCACATTTAATCAAATATTCTCTTATATATTGTTCATATATAGTATCTCCCATATATGCCATAACTAAAGGATTATCTATCATATTTTGCATCACCACCAAGAATATACCACAAAAAAAGAGAATTGCAAATTTTATTTGCATTTCTCAATTATATTTATTGCAGCTTGCGCTCCTTCTCCAATAGATGTACTAACTTGATAAACTTCTTTTTTAATAATATCTCCAACAGCATAAATACCTTTTAGCTTACTTTCGAAGTGTTTATCTACAATTATATATCCATTTTCATCAGTAATTTCTAATTTATTAGCAAAGTCTGTTCCTGGAACAAATCCAACATAAACAAATAAACCATCCACTTCAAGTTCATCACCACTATCAAGTAGTATAGAACTTAGTTTTCCGTCTTTTGACTCTAAACCTGATATATTAGTATTCATAATTCTTACTACATTATCTTTATCTTGAATCTTTTCAAGCAATGAACCTGTTACTCTAAATTCTTCTCTTCTATGTATTAAATATACTTTCTCACATAGATTAGATAAATACAAAGTCTCTTGTAATGCACTATCACCGCCACCAACTACTGCAATAGTTTTACCTTTATAAAAAGCTCCGTCACATAATGCACAGTGACTAATACCTTTACCTTCTAATTCTTCTTCATTATCCAATCCCAATTTACGTGGAACTCTACCGGTAGCAACTAAAACATATTTACTTAAATATTCACAATCATTAGTTACAACCTTTTTTACATCACCATCTATAACAGATAATACTTCTTTATTAATAAATTCTATATCTAACTCTTTAATATGTTCATAAAACTTAAAAGCTAAATCTGGACCACTCATAATCATTCCAGGATAGTTTTCAATTCTATCAATATAATTAACATATCCACCTATCATAGCTTTATCTAAACATAATACATTTAACCCTGCTCTTTTAGCATATATAGCAGCACTTACTCCAGCAGGTCCCATACCTATAATTACTAAATCATATATCATAATTATTCCTCCATAAACTCTTTATCATAGTATTTACCTTTTTTTAACTTATTAAAACATAAATATGTAAAAAAGATAAAACCAATTATTATCATACCAATAGATACTAATTGAGCAACTTTAATACTTCCAATCATTAAAGAATCAGTTCTTAAAGATTCTATAAATAATCTTCCTACACCATACCACATTAAATATATACATGTTAATTGACCACATTTTAAACTCTTATAAAATTTTCTTACTAATAAAAGTACTACAAATCCTAAAATACACCATAATGATTCATAATAGAATGTCGGATGATAATAAACACCATTAATATACATTCCATCTATTATAAATTGAGGAATAAATAATTCTTTTAAATTAGCTAATGTAGTAAAAGGGCCATGTGCTTCACTATTAAAGAAGTTACCCCATCTCCCAATAGCTTGAGCAATTATCAAAGAAGGAACTGTTATATCAGTAACTCTTAATGGTTTAACTTTCTTTATCTTACAATAAATAAGCAATGTAATAAGCCCAGCAATAATACCACCATGTATTGCTAAACCGCCATTCCATACTTTAAATATACCTAATAAATCATTTTTATATAAATCAAAATTAAATATAACATAATATAACCTAGCACCACATATACCAAATATAACTACCCAAAATGCTAAATCAAATATAAAGTCTTTTTCAAACTTAAACTTTTTAGCTTCTTTCTCTGCTAAAAGTATTGCAATAATAATCCCCGTTAATATCAACACTGAATACCATCTAACACTAAAATTACCAATACTAAATATTTCTGGATTCATAAACATCCTCCTAAGTACTAGTATTATAACATATCAGCAAAAGAAAAAAGTAGTATTTCTACTACTCTTATAAACCGAATCCTTTAGTTTGTTCTTCTTGCGCAGCAGCCATTTCTTCTGCTTTAATTTGTGCTTCAACTAAAGCATCAATTTGACTCTCTCTATATAATTCAGGGTGTTCTAAAGCTTTTTCTTCCATTGCTACTCTATTAGGTCCAGCAAATACATTATTTAAATCTTCAAGACTTAATTCATCACTATCAGCTTCTGGTTGTGGTACCATTCCAACTGGAATACCTGCTCCGACATTCATTAATTCTTCTTCTGTTAATTCTCTTTCCATTTCTATACCTCTTTTCTATTTATTTACAAGTTAAAACAATTCTACCATTTCCATTGTCATAAACACAAACATTATCTTCGCACTTTATAATTCCATCTTCACTTTCGTATTTTCCTTCTTCATCTCTCATCTTACAAGCTGGTTTTAAATGATTAGTCTTAACGAAATCATCTGAATAATAATTATTAATTACATATGCAATCATAAAAGGAGCAACTTGTAAAAATACCGAAATTATTATACCTGTATATGCTAATCCTCTACCAGTCTCACCACGCTTATTCATTTGTATTAAAGAAATAACACAAATAATTAAACCAAGAAACGGAAACAAAAATGAAAATATCAATCCCCATGGAACTAATTTATTTGGTTTACCATTCTGCTTAGTTGGTATATTTCCAATAACATTTGGTTCTTGATTAATAATTTGTTGATCATAATCATTATTTATATTAGGATCCATGCCACCATTAAATAACATATAATCAACTCCTATCTTACTTAAAGTATAAAATAAAAAAAGAATCAAGTAAACAAACTCAATTCTTTCTATACACAAAATATACTATTTCTTTAGTTCCTTAAGGATATCAACTAGTTTCATAAAGTTATCTGGGTACTTTAAAGCTCCACTTTTATGATAATAAGTATCAAACTCATCATACCAAGCAGCTCTCCACATAGGTGACATAGGAGCATGATCTTTACTCTTATCAGGCCAATAATCATATTCATCTATTTCTTCAAAATCCCATATTAAATTGTGAATAACATGCGACTTATCCTCATCTATAGAATATTCCCATAATTCGCCATTAACATCTATTACCTTAGCTTCTAAATTAATAATGATATAATTTTCACCTTTATATTCTAATTCTAATCTTTTAACACTAGGTTTATTTCTAACATTTTTTTTTACATCTAATTCAGCCATTTTATTCTCCTATAAATACTTTTTTAACCATTGACCAGTATAACTTTCTTTAACTTTAGCAACTTCTTCAGGAGTACCAGTAGCAATTATTTCGCCACCTCCATTACCCCCTTCTGGTCCTAAATCAATAACATAATCAGACACTTTAATAACATCTAAATTATGCTCGATTACTATAACTGTATCACCATTATCCACAATTCTTTGTAAGATAACAAGTAATTTCTTAATATCATCAGAATGTAATCCAGTAGTTGGTTCATCTAAGATAAATACACTCTTACCTGTTGCTTTCTTTTGTAATTCTTTAGCCAATTTAACTCTACCGGCTTCTCCGCCAGATAATGTTGGAGCAGATTGTCCAAGTTCTATATAAGATAAGCCTACATCTTGCATTACTTGTAATTTATTTTTTACTTTAGGTATATTGTCAAAGAATTCTAATGCTTCAGACACTCTCATATGTAATACATCAGAAATATTCTTATCCTTAAATTTAACATCTAAAGTTTCTCTATTATATCTTGTTCCCTTACATACTTCACATGGTACATAAACATCTGGCAAGAAGTTCATTTCTATTCTTTTAACTCCATCTCCCCAACAAGCTTCACAACGTCCACCTTTTACATTAAATGAGAACCTATTCTTACCATAACCTCTCATCTTGGATTCTTTCATCTCTGCAAATACATCTCTTATATTATCAAACACACCTACATATGTAGCAGGATTACTTCTAGGAGTTCTACCAATTGGATCTTGTGTAATATGTACTACTTTATCAACATATTCTAAACCAGTAACTTCCTTACATTTACCTACAACTACTTTAGACTTATAAACATGCTTAGTTAAAGCATTATATAAAATATCATTTACTAAAGTAGATTTACCTGATCCAGATACACCAGTTACACAAACAAACTTACCTAAAGGGAATTTAACATTTACTTTCTTTAAATTATGTTCTTGTGCACCTTTAACTTCTAAGAATAGACCATTACCTTTTCTTCTCTTTTTAGGTACTTCTATTTTTTCTTCACCAGTTAAATATTTACCAGTTAAAGAATTAGGATTCTTCATTACTTCTTCAGGAGTACCAGCAGCCATTATATGTCCACCTAATACACCTGCACCTGGACCAATGTCCACTAAGTAATCCGCAGCCATCATTGTATCTATATCATGTTCTACAACGATTAACGTATTACCTAAATCTCTCATTTCTTTCATAGATTGAATTAACTTTTCATTGTCTCTTTGATGTAATCCTATACTAGGTTCATCTAGTACATATAATACACCAGTTAATTTACTACCTATTTGAGTAGCCAATCTAATACGTTGAGCTTCTCCACCAGATAATGTTCCAGCAGCTCTATCTAAAGTTAAATAGCCTAATCCTACATTATTTAAAAATTCTAATCTATTACATATCTCTTTAACTAATAATTCACTAATAGTTTGTTGTTCCTTATTAAGTTTAAGATTATTCATAAACTTATATAACTCAGCAATAGATAATGCTGTCATATCATAAATATTCTTTTTGTTAATATAAACATTCAATATTTCTTCTTTTAATCTAGTTCCATGACATAAAGGACATTCTTGTTCAATCATGAACCCCTCTATCCATTCTCTAATCCAACCAGCAGTTGTTTCAATATGTCTTCTTTCTAGATTTGTAATAATACCTTCATAATAATCGGTTTTAGTTCTTATATTTCCGTTCTTAGAAACATATTTAAAATCCATAATATCAGGAGAACCAAATAATAAGATATCTAACTTTTCTCTCGGCATCTTATTTATTGGCATACTTAAATCAATATCATAATAATCTGCTACAGTTTCTATCTCAGTAAACATTATATTTTGATCTTGAGATATAGTAACTATAGCTCCATCATATACACTCTTATTAGGATCAGGAATTAATAATTCTTCAGATATCTTCATCTTCATTCCTAAACCATTACATTCAGGACAAGCTCCCCAAGGAGAGTTAAATGAAAACATTCTAGTTTCTAGTTGTGGCATAGAATAGTTACAATGAATACAAGCATAATTCTCACTCATTAATATTTCTTCATGACCAATAACATTAAATAAAACTATACCATTTGCAAGTCCACAAGCATTTTCTATAGATTCAAATATTCTTGATCTATCTTCACTTCTTACTACAACTCTATCAACAACAACTTCTATATTATCTTTCTTGTTCTTTTCTAGTTGTATATCTTCTGATAAATCCCTTACTTCACCATTTACTCTTACACGACTATAACCTTTTTGTCTTAAGTCATCTAATATTTGAGCATGTGCACCTTTTTCTCCTCTAACAACAGGAGCCATAATTTCTATTTTAGTACCTTCTGGAAAATCCATTATCTTATTAGTCATTTCTTCAATACTTTGACTACTAATAGGTTCTTTATGATTTGGACAATAAGGAACACCAATACGTGCAAACAATAATCTTAAATAATCATATATTTCTGTAACAGTACCAACTGTACTACGAGGATTATTATTAGTACTTTTTTGATCAATACTAATACTAGGACTTAATCCTTCTATACTATCTACATCTGGTTTACTAGTACCACCTAAGAATTGTCTTGCATAAGCAGATAAACTTTCTACATATCTTCTTTGTCCTTCAGCATAAATAGTATCAAACGCTAAACTACTCTTACCAGAACCAGATACACCTGTCATTACAACTAATGAATTCTTTGGTATTTCTAAATCTACATTTTGTAAATTATTCTCCCTTGCGCCCTTTATTATTATCTTGTCCATGTTTCAACACCAACCTTAAATATTCATTTTCATCCCTATTTTGTCTATATATTTCAGGATAACCAAAGTGATAGTAAAGTAAAGCCTTAATTACTTCCATATCACCTCTAAATTTTTTAGCGAATCTAATAGCTTCTTCTTCACTCAATCTACAAGTAATTATAAACTTCTTTACTTGATGAGACGGTGAATCAAGCATCTCATCAAGTACTTCTTCTCTAGATAAGAATTTATCTATAGTAATTTCTTCACAGGCATACATATCATAATAACCATAGTAGTTATCATCAAAACTTGCCATTCTACCTCTACCAGTTACTTCTGCTACTAATACATCATCTTCAGTAGCATTAACATATCTAAATACATCAGATAAGGCAGTACACATATGAAAACCATTACCATCATTTCCAAACTTTATCTCACCAGTAACTCTGTAAGTTTCACCTTCAGTAAAAGGTTTACCATATCTATTAGTTGCATCTTTATTAAAAGCTTTATAACCTTTTACTTCTTCCATAGTTACCTCCTTAAATCATAAAAATTACATTTACGACAAAGCTCATGTATCTTCTTATTATCTAAGAATCCTTGCTTCATCTCACGAAATAAATCGCTACCTATTATATCATTTAAATCTTGTTTGTAAATATTTCCTAAATTAATAATTCCTGCACTATCTAAACAACAAGGAATAACTGTACCATCTACTAATATTCCTATATGATCTCTAAGACCTCTACAAGAACCACATTCATTATAATAATCATTATCCATACTAGGCCATATAAATTCATGTTCTACTTCATAATAAATATTATCTGCTAATTTAAGACTTCTATTCTCTCCAATATCAACTTGATACTTTTCATTTAACTTATCTATTATCTTATCCTTATATTCACTGTTAACCCAAACTCTATACTTTACAATAGTTCCATTACTAACTAAAGTATCAGCAGATTCAAATATATCATTCATATATTCTTCAAAACTCTTACCATACTTTTCATCATAACTATGTAAAGATAAATTAATCTGTCTAACATTTTTATTATCTTTAATTCTGTAAATTAAATATCCATTACTAGTAATATTTACATAATACTTTTCACTTGCTAGTGTAATCAAATCATTTATATAAGGATGTAACAATGGTTCACCCATTACATGAAAATATAAATACTTAGTATATCCTTCTAATCTATTTAATAAATCTTTAAATTGTTCTACATCAATAAACTTCTTATCTCTTTTATTACCAATACAAAAAGAACAATTCAAATTACAATTATTAGTTATTTCTATATATACTTTCTTAAACATACATAACACCCAAAAGTATTATACCATACAATCGTTCGTTGTAAACATCAAAAAATATATATAAACACCCAATAAGCACATATTAATGATATCTATATTCAAATACAAATAACACATCTAAAGAATACCAATATTTTCTATAAAATAAAATTAACGATATTTATGGAGTGATTATTATGAATAGAATCAAAGAATTAAGAAAGAAAAGAAAAATTACACAAATTAGATTAAGTATTGCTGCTGAAGTATCTCAAGAAACTATATCAGCTTATGAAAATGGTAAAGCTGAACCTAAAATGGATAAATTAATAAAGATAGCAGATTTCTTAAATACAACTACTGACTACTTATTAGAAAGAACAAATAATGATGCTCCATTAAGTGATTTAACTAATAAAGTAGTTGATGAACAACTGAATGAATTAATAAATAACTACGCAAGATTAAATAATCTTCAAAGAAAAGACTTAATATGGTATAGTGGCATAATCGAACAAAAAGACCTTAAATAATTAAGGTCTTTTATTATTAATAATTATCTCTTATTTCTACAGTACCTGCTTCACCTTCAGCACCTTTAGTAATAACTATTTGTTTTCCATCTCTAACATTATCTACACCATCTATTGATTGATCCAACTTCATTAAATCCTCAATAATAGTATCATCATCTTTATTAGACATAAAGTCAAAATAATCTATTTCATCACCTATAATAGAATTATAAGCATCTTCAGCACTATATTTTATAGGAGGAACAGTTACATAATCTGCTCTTCTTCTAGTAGCTTTATTAAAAGCTGATATAGTTGAAGTTATTTCCATCCCCATATAAGACTTCTTAGGTTCTATTAATCCTTTTAAACGTGCTTCTTGTGCATTATTTGCTATATTCATATCATCTACTTGTTTAATAAGTGTTTCCATATTTCTTATACCAAATACACCAATTATCTTATCACGTTCATATTCTTCATCTAATTCTTCGTTCATATCTAAATGCTTACTCATTAAGTCTTCTGCATTCAGTAGAGGAACTCTATCACTAGTTTCAACATTCATATAAGAACCATCTTCCATTAAAATATAAAATGAAAGAAAATTATCTACATAAGTATATAAAAATTTATCATAGTAAATCTTATTATCTTCTTTTCTAGATAAAACTGCAGTACTTTTTCTAACACTATATCCACCAAATACATATTCTCCTGGTAGATTCTTCATCATATACTTAAGCATTATCTTTACCTGCTCTCTTTTTCTTTTGTATTTTATGTGTAATTCTTAAAGATAACCATCCAGGTATCATTCTATTAAAAATTAATCCCATCTTAGTAACAAATCCTGGTATACAAACTAGTTTACCTTTTAAACAAGCATCTATACCCTTCTTAGCTACATCTTCACTCTTCATAGGTTTAACAGTAAACGACCCTCCTGCTACTTTATTGAAGTTAGTAGCAACTGGTCCTGGACATAAACAAGATACTTTAACATTACTCTTTATAGATCTTAATTCTTCATATATAGCTAAAGTCCATTTAACAACATAATTCTTAGTAGCATAATAAGTATTTAAACCCGGCCCTGCTAAGAAACCAGCAGATGAAGCTATATTTAATATTCTACCTTTATCTCTCTTAACCATATCTTGTAAAAATAACTTAGTTAATATATGTAATGCTACTATATTAAGGTTTATCATTTCCATTTCTTTATTTAAATCAGTTTCCCAAGTATCTCCAAATAAACCAAATCCAGCACCATTGACTAATAAATCTATTTCTTCATCTTTATATTTATCATGTAATTTAAAACAATTTTCTCTATTAGATAAATCTGCAGGATATAATTCTACATTTGTATCTATTTTACTAGCAGTTTCTTTTAATCTATTAATATCTCTACTAACTAGTACTAAATCATATCCTAACTTACCTAAATATATTGCCATATCTCTTCCTATACCAGAAGAAGCCCCAGTAACTATTGCTTTCATAATATCCCCTATCTAACTAACTTATTTCCTCTTTGAACGTCATCTCTACTCACACCACGTAAAAGTATACCTACATTATCTCCCGCTTGTGCATAGTCCAAAGATTTTCTAAACATTTCTATACCAACAACAGTAGTTCCCATACCACTAGGTAATATAGTAACATTATCTCCTACTTTAATCGTACCATTAGTAACTCTACCAGTTACTACAGTACCTCTACCTGTAATACTAAATACATCTTCTATAGTTAATTCAAAACTACCACTACTTTGAATAGGTTCCACAGGTACTAAACGTACTGAATCTTCATTACTTTGTTCTACCATAATATTCTTTGGTTTGAAAAAATCAAATAATCCCATAAGAACACCTCCATAGTTTCTCTACTATCATTTTATCAACAATTCTAATTAAATACACTATATATCAACTTATCTTTACATAAAAAAAGATAGATTTCTCTATCTTCTTTCTTCTAATTCTAGTAATGGAGGTAACATTTGTTTCTTACGAGATACCATTCCATCTAAGTATACACCTTGATTAGCATGTTCAATACCATAAGCTTCTTCAAGTATTTCTTCACTATTAGTATTAAAGAATAAGTAAGAACCATTCTTAATAATATCAGTAACAAATAATAATGAAACACTATATTTACCATGTTCACACATACTATTAAGTTTATCTACTATTTCATCTTTTCTTTCTAATAATTCATCAAAATCCATAGTAATAACTTGTCCAATAGCCATATTACTATCACCATATTTAAATGTCTTAACATCAGTATTAATTATTTCTTCTACAGATAATCCTACTACTGATGAAGCAGCCTTAAACATCTTAGTACCATATTCTACGATATCTACACCAGCTATTTCTGCTAACTTATTACCTACTTCAATATCTATTTCAGTAGTAGTTGGTGATTTAAATAATAATGTATCAGAAAGTATTGCAGATAACATAATACCAGCAATCTCTTTAGGTATCTTTATATTAGCTTCTTGATATAATTTATAAATTATAGTACATGTACATCCAACTGGCATACATCTAAAATTAATAGGCATACTAGTACCTATAGTACCTAAATTATGATGATCTATTACTTCAAGTATTTCAGCTTCTTCTATTCCATCAACACTTTGTGATTGTTGATTATGATCAACTAAAATAACTTTCTTTCTTTCAAAATCACTACTATCAACTAATCTCATCATACCAAGACATACATTCTTCTTATTAACAATAGGATAGTTTGTATGTCCCAACTTACTACTTATTTCTATAAAATCGTTTCTATAATCAAATACATTAAATGTAACAGGACTATCAGTTACTTTAACTAACTTAACATAATTACATAACTTAACCATATTAGCAGTCTTATAAGTACCCATAGGAACACTTACTACATTAACCCTATTATTCTTAGCAATATCTATTAAATCATCACTTAATTTAACATTATTAACTAATATCATTAATTTAATACCAGAATTAACACAGTATTCTTGAATCTTATATCTATCTCCAACTAATACTATATTATCTCTAGTTAATTTAACTCTATTAACAAAAGTTTCACTTTTATAAGCAGCAGCTAAAATAGTTCCTTCAATATTTTCATCAAATCTTAATATTTCTTTAGCTCCTAAAGTATCTAAAATATTATCATAAGAAGTATTTAAATAATTTATATCTCCTTCTATTAAATATCTAGATATTTGCTTAACATTAACATAACCAGTTAACTTTCTTTGTTTATTTACTAAAGGAAAACCAGTTACTCCAAGTTTATTTAAGAACTTATATCCCTCATATATAGAAATATGTTCTTCTACCATAGCTTCTCTATTATAATGCATATTTTTAATTTGTACTTTTACATCATTTAAGAATTGAGGTTCTGGCACATTAAAGTAATCTAATACGAACTTAGTCTCCTTATTAAGTGCACCTAGAACTCTAGGTTCTGTCTTTAAACCCATTTTATTCTTTAAATAAGATAAACTGATACTTGCACACACAGAATCTGTATCTGGCATTTTATGTCCAAAAATATAAGCAACTTGCATACATATCACTCCTATTCTTATCTTACATTAGTATATCACATATATTTTGAATTATTTATTATTATTTTAAGTTAATAGCTTTTAATCTAGGATTTTTATTTTCTAATTTAAATACTAAATCTCTATCAACCATTACTACAGGATTCTCTTTAAACCATTCTGGTAATTCTTCTGGATTATCACAATCAGCATCCATATAACTACTCAAATAGTAACAATTAGCTCCTGTATTACCATCAGTTAAAACATCTTTTGTATAATAACCTGCTTCTTTTAACGCTTCATGATAAGCGTTTATTACTTTTGTATCATCAACTGCTAATGGCCTAGTTAAATATCTTTGTACTTCAATAGCTCCAGTAACTTCTCCATTACTTTTTCTTACAATATCTTCTTCATAGTTCTTAGCAAATAAATATCCCCTAGGACATAAATTATCTTCCATTGACCATTTCTTATGAGAAATCTTAATTACATAATCTCCTACTCTAAATACTCTAGAACAAGTACCTACTCCTGCATCTCTTATAACCTTAGCACCTGTACTCATTTCTAAATATTTATCAACACATTCTAAGAATCTATCTCCCAGTCCACTTAAGAATATTTTACTTACAGCTTCTCTATCTATCCAAGTAAAAGGACTTATTTTACTTCTAAACTCACCTAACATAATTGGATCCATATATTCTTGATATCTAGTAGCTAATGCATACTTATAATTTTTACTAGTAACAAACAACTTATCTATATCTCTTACTAACATCTCTTTATTTAAAGAAAATATATCCATATTAAGTTTTCCATATCCATCTAAGTTAGCAGCTAAAGTATTCTTATCATAATTATCAAAAATAAAATCTCTAATTTGAAGATATACATCCTCTCCAAGATTATGTATTAAAATAAGTGAAGCTATTCTAGATACCTTTTCTTCATCCATCAAACCAATAACATTACCATTCTTATCATACTTAACAAAACAATCAGTAATATTATCCACAACATTAAATAACATATGAGCATGAGTATCTATTAATTCTTCAAGAAATATTCCTCTTACATCTAAATTATGATGCATAACAATTCTCTTAACTAAACTATAATCATTAGTTCTCTCAGTATATCTTAATATAGCAAAAGCACAAGACTTATTACTTAATATTAATTTATCTACTATTTCAAATACAAACTTTTTAGACCAATCAACTTTTAATAAAAAATATAATAAAGCATCATAGTCTAATAATACATCATAATTATTTTCTAATCTTCTTCTCCATAAATTAGTAAACTTAGGAGAACTACAACTAATTTTAAATGCTAACACAGGATCTTTTTTATATATAAGATCAAATGCTTCATCAAGTATCTTTTCTCTTAATGGTGAATCTATTATATCTTTAGTTAATTCATCTATATAATTAGAACTAAATGAATCTAAAAAATCCAAATCACCATTAAGTATTTTCCATACTATCCTTTCTGTAAGTATCATAAGAATCCCCTCTTTTTAATTGTTGGGTATTATAGCACTTACTATCTATTTCTTCAAATAAATCTTATTTATATATACATAAAAAACCTACTTATCAGTAGGTTTAATATCTTCCTTAGTTACCTTAGTAATATATCTAGCAGTATATTCCTTTATTTCAACAGTTTCAAATACTTCACTATTAAAACTAACAAAGTCTCCAGAAACTATATTTTTACTATTTAAATCTCTAGTAGTAAAGATATACTTAGTACCTTCATTATCAATGATATTACCAACATATCCATCATATACTAGTACTTTTCCATATTTCTTCATATCTACACTCCCATAGTTTTATTTTGACTTTGTTCTTCTATCATAGTCTTCATTTGTTCTAAAGCAACTCTCATTTCTTCAAGTGCTCTATCTTTATGTTTACTCATTTCTACAACAAATTGATGTATAACACCTTCAGTATCTTTATATACACACCAATCTTCTCCAGCAATACATACATCTATATTATTAGGAGTATTAATAGTTAATTCATCTATATCATATCCTTTTAATACACTATCTATTAAATGTAATTGTACTACTTTTTCATAAGCATGTTCTGGATTAGTTAATGTTACAACTTTATCTCTTTGAGTTTCATAAGTCTTAGCAATATCAGCACCAAATTTATAAGGTACTAATCCACCATCAGGACTAGTAGACTTAAGTAACACAAATTTTCCATCAAATGGTATATTAAATCTCTTACCATAAAATGCATTAGGATAATCTTTTAACTCAGTAGGTATAGCTAATTGTTCATAGTTTCTCATTGCATAATCATAAGTAATAACTACATTATCAATAGGACATTCTTCATCTTTAGTCATTTCTATTAATTCACTACTTAACATATTTAATACTTCTATTATTTGTTCATTATCATAATTAGGATTTTCACTATCCCTTAATTCATTAAAGAATATAGTATTACCATTTCTTATACCACTTACTCTACTAATAAATTCACCAGTATCAGGATCAGTAAATCTAACATGGAAACCATTCTTATCATGAATACAAAATTCAAATAAGTTATTAAATGCTCCACCTATTCTTAAACAAGAATTAGTTCTTTCACCATAAGATAAATTAATCATATTAGTAGAATTACCTAACACTACGTTCATCTTCTTACCATCTATAGTTTCATAATCTTTATCTATTGGTGGTGTAGTTATTTCTTCTCTAGCATACATACCTTGTATTAATCTTGGTACTCTACCAAGTCTTTCAGACTTACTCATATCAGCTTTATTCTTACCTTCATTAGCTGCTATAGCTCTATAATTATCTTTACCTAAAATATATGAATATGTCTTAGACATAGAATCATAACAATTAGCATAGTCAATAAATTGAGTTAAATTAGCATCTTTAGCTTCAGCAATAGAACTTATTGTATAAAAGTTAGAAATAATACTAGCCATAGTTCCTTCAGTAAATTCTACTTCTGCTCTAGGCCCAAATACTTCAAATGTTTTATCCCATCCAAGCATTTTATATTTTTGTATAAACGCAATTAATTTAGTATATACTTCCTTATCACTAATAACTCTATCAACAACTTGTGGTACATTACATTCTACAATTATCCCAAGTAACCATTCTACACTAGGACTAACAGGATAATAACTATATGGTAATCCTTCTATACCTTCAAACTTCTTAGGATCATACTTATACTCATAAGCTTTATTAAATAAAGATTCAAATAATTTCAAATATCTCTTTTCAGAAGGATTTTCAAGTGGTGTATGATCTTTTTTAAATTTAATTAATCTTTCTAACAATTCTCTATTTTCAACTAATTGTTTTTCCTCTTCAGTTAAATATTGACTAGGTATAGATTGAAATAAGAATCTAACATCAAATTCACTACTAATTTCAATAAACTTCTTTTTATAAGCAGATTTCTCTACTTTCTTTACTACACCTATTTCATCAAATACTGTATCTAGTTTATTTTTTACAAATACTTCTCTTCTTTTCATAATATATTCTTGAGTCATATCATGTAATAAATCTATAGATTTCTTATCATCATTCATTAAGTTATAAACAAATTGATCAAAATTAATACCTAGTTTACTTATATGTTTATCTATATCAACAACTTCACCTACTTTAACAAGTAATTCAGCAATTTTTATAGACGTTTCTTCATTCTTTTCTTGTAATAATAATTCAAATTGTGTAAATATTGTATAATCTTCTTTATTAACTAATCTAAACTCTCTTTGTAAGAATGAATTACATATTGAATTAATTATATTATTATCTAACATAGTACCTTGATTAAAGATATTCATAAATTTAACAAACTCTTCATCTGGTAGATTAATAACTGCTCTAACACTCTTAGAATTCATAAATCTTAAAGCATTATAATTAAATCTTCTAATAAACTCTCTAAGATGTATTCTATCTAGATTATGTTTTTTAACATACATATTTATAATGTTTGGATATTCATATTCTCCACTAGCTTTTTTATCCATTTCAAATAAAACATTATCAACAGTATCAAATGCTTTTTCAAAATCTTCTCTTACAACAGCACCAATTAAATAATCTAAATAAAAATATCTATCTTCAACATTTTGACAATATCTAGCTATTCTTAAATTACCAAATCCAGGTGTATCTATCGCATACTTTTGATATACTTTTATACCTTCTTCTCTAGGTATTCTATCTAGTAACTTAGCAATTGTATAGTCAGTAATTAATTCTCTATTATTGTTCTTCCCATATTCTATTAAAGAATCTATTATTTTAATATTTCTATCTAAATCAAACTTTTCTAACATTCTAGATATTTCATATTGATCTAATATACCTCTATCTAAGAATGCATATAATACATTATTAAATTCTTCTTCACTAAAAATATTTAATATATCTGTAATACCATAAAAAACTTTTTTATATTCTTCTTGATATTTATCTAAAATAAAGCATAATGCATCCATTCTATCTTCAACAGCTAAAATTTTAATTACACCAGCTAAATACATATGTGAAAAAGATTCTTTATCATTTAATAATTTTTTTAAAACAGTATATCTATCTTTTTCTTCAAATTCTTTAATTAATGAAGAAAACTCAAATTCAGTTACTTTCTTTTTTTCACCAGCATTATATGCTTTTAATATTTCATCTAGTATTTGAAATTTATAATTACCAGTAAAATCACCTAATATACCAGATAACGAAAAAGTACTAAATATTTCTTTTTTTATAAATCCACAAGCTATTCTATATCTAGTATCCACATCTTTAATAGAAGATACAAATCTAGCAGCTGAATAACCATCCATTTCCATTTCTTCAGCTACAGTAACTTTCTTATCATCACTTAACATCATAAAAAGTATTTTTCTTTTTTCTTTATCTTCTATTTGATCATATAAGGTATCAGCTTCTTCCGAAGTAAATATATCTTCAGTAACTAACGAATATAAATAAGGATTATCAATTTTTATTTCATGATTTTTCATAAATAAAGCAAATCTATCCTCATAAGGAACTACTTCTGCTATTTTAGAAAAATCTCTTTCCTTTAACATTCCATTTAATATATCTACTAAAGTATTTCTATCCATAAATAATACCTCTATTCTTAATAAATTATATCATAAAAAAAGTTACATCTCTGTAACTTTATTCACTTTTAAGTTCAAATAAGATATCTCTAAGTTCCATAGCTCTTTCAAAGTCAAGATTCTTAGCTGCTTCTTTCATTTCATTTTCAATCTTTATAATTAATTGTTCTTTCTCTTTCTTGCTCATCTTAACTTCTCCAGTAGATTTCTTAACATCTACTTCTACTTCATTACTTACTACTTCTCTTATTTCTTTCATAACAGTCTTAGGTACAATACCATGTTCCTTATTGTAATCATCTTGAATCTTTCTACGACGTTTAGTTTCACTTATAGCAATATCCATAGCTTCACTAACTACATCAGCATACATAATTACATGACCATTTTCATTTCTAGCACATCTACCTATAGTTTGTATTAAACTTCTACTACTACGCAAGAAACCTTGTTTATCAGCATCCATAATACATATTAAACTTACTTCTGGTATATCTATACCTTCTCTTAATAAGTTAATACCTACTACACAATCGTATTTACCCATACGTAATTCTTGTATTATTTTAAGTCTTTCTAAAGTCTTAACTTCACTATGTAAGTAAGCTACTTTAATGCCAACATCCTTTAAATAGTTTGTCAACTCTTCTGCCATACGTATAGTAAGTGTCGTAATTAACACTCTTTCATTCTTTTCTTTACGTAAATTTATTTGTTCAATAATGTCATCTATTTGCCCCTCAGTTCCCTTAACTTCAATAGTTGGATCAAGTAAACCAGTAGGTCTAATTATTTGTTCTGCATATACATTATTTGTCTTTTCTAGTTCATAATCACCAGGAGTTGCAGATACATAAATAGCTTGATTTATTTTGCTTTCAAACTCATCATACTTAAGCGGTCTATTGTCTAAAGCACTTGGTAATCTAAAACCATAATCTACTAATGTTTGTTTACGCATTCTATCTCCAATATACATTCCTCTAACTTGAGGTAATGTAACATGTGATTCATCTACAACTAACAAGAAATCATCTGGAAAGAAATCTATTAAACAACTAGGAGTTTCTCCTTCTTCACGTAACGCTAAATGTCTAGAGTAGTTTTCTACCCCATTACAAAAACCAGTTTCTTTAAGCATCTCTAAATCATAATTGGTTCTCTCTCTTAATCTTTGTTCTTCTAATAATTTATTGTTATCAAGTAATACTTTTAATCTATCTTGTAATTCAGCTTCTATTCTACGTATTGCTTCTTCCATCTTTTCACTACCTGTAACAAAGTGTGAAGCAGGAAATATACTTATAGTCTTTTTATTTTGAATAACTACACCAGTTAATGGATCAAAAGTACATATTCTATCTACTTCATCTCCAAATAATTCTATACGTATTGCATATGCTTTTTCATTAACAGGAACTATATCTATAATATCTCCACGTACTCTAAAAGTTCCCCTATGAAAATCCAAATCACTACGTTCATAAGTCATATCAACTAATTTATTTATAATATCATTACGTTTAACCATCTCACCAACATTAACAGTTAACATCATCTTTTCATATTCTTCTTTTTCACCTATACCATAAATACATGATACTGATGCTACTACTATAACATCTCTATTATTAATTAATGCACTAGTAGCACCATGTCTTAATTCATCTATTTCATCATTAATAGAAGCATCCTTTTCAATATATGTATCACTACTAGGTACATAAGCTTCAGGTTGATAATAATCATAATAACTAACAAAATACTCAACATGATTATTAGGAAATAATTCCTTAAACTCAGCATATAACTGACCAGCTAAAGTCTTATTATGAGCAAGTACTAATGTAGGTTTATTAACTTTCTTAATTACATTAGCTATAGTAAATGTTTTACCAGTACCAGTAGCTCCCAATAATACTTGTTCTTTCTTACCATCTTTAATACCTTGTACTAATTCTTTAATAGCTTCGGGTTGATCTCCAGAAGGAGAATATTTTGATACTAATTCAAACATAGAAATCACCTCCAAATAAATCAAAAATAATATATCATTTATTTACATATAAAACAATCAAACACTCACTATTTATTATTAATTATTTCTAACATAATATGCTATAATAAATAAAGATAGAGGTGCTGTAATGAAACAATCAATAAAAAAGTATTTTAAAATATTTTTAGCAATCATTATTTTTACAATTCCATTATATATAGCACCTATTGTAAATGCTGATTCAGGATGGGACACTAGTTATGATTCTGGTGGTTCTTGGGATAGTGGAGGATCTTACGGCGGTAGTGGTAGTGGTATCCTAGACGATGTATTCTTACTATACTTCACAGTATTTATCATACTAGTATTAATAATATGTCCTAAAAGAATAGTAAAAGAAGAAGAAGACCTAAATAAATACATTAGGTATCAATACTTAGATATAACACCAGAACATCTAGAAAAATACTTACCACATGAATCAATAGCGTTCATAAAACAAGAAATGTTCCTACATTTTATAGAAATACAAAATGCATGGATGAACTTCGAATATGACCGTTTAAGATCCTTATGTACAGATGAACTATACAATAGTTACTTATCTCAATTAGATACATTAAAATTAAAACATGGTCAAAATATAATGCATAACTTCGAATACTTAGATGCTAAAATAACTAACATAGAAGAAATAAATAATGAAATAGTATTAACAGTATTTATGTGCGTAGAATTCTATGATTACGTAATAAATACTAAAACAAATAAAATAATTAGAGGAAATAATTCTAAAAAAGTACTTAATAATTACATTATGACATTTGTAAAAGAAAAAGAAACCAAAAGAAAAAATAAAAAATGTCCAAACTGTGGAGCTCCTAATAAAAATGTTACATCAGGTGAATGCGAATACTGTCATTCTACTCTAGTAACAAAAGCATCAAGATTCGTATTAAGTTCTAAGAAAAATATCAACAATTAAAGTGAGGTACAACATGACAGTAGAAGAATTTTCAAAATTAGATAAAACTTTTAATCCAGCAACATTCATCAGTAAATGTAATCATGTATTCATTAAATACTTTACTGCTATAATGATGGATAATTTAAGAGAAGTAGATCATTTTATAAGTAACGACGTTTATAAATATGGAGAATTAATTATTGCTCCTCTAAGAAAAAAACACCAACGTCAAATGTATGATGAACTAAATGTAAAAACTACACGTCTTCATAATATAGAATTAAAAAATAATAAATACATAATAACTGTATATATAGAATCTAGATATATGGACTATGTAATAGATATGAATACAGGTAATAAAGTATATGGAAATGATCAATCAAGAATAACAGTTACTTACAAACTTACATTTACAAAAGACATAAATGCCGTAAATGAAGGCGACGCTAAAAAATGTCACGCATGTGGTTCTCCAATGAATATTAATGATTCTGGAATATGTGAATATTGTGGTTCAATATATCAACAAGAAAAACATGGTTGGGTTCTTGATAACATAATTAGATGTAGCGAAATGTATCTTTAATAGATACATTTTTTTATTCACAAAAAAAAGATGACTAAGCACCTTTTCTATTAAAGTTATAATAAGTAGCGGTATTCATATTTACTACTTGTAATGTTTGATTATTATTAAGTAGGAATCCATACCAATATATAGCTTTATTTACAGTGGTAGTAGTTCCATTTATAGTATATCCTTCTAAATTAATAGAGAATACTACAAAGTTACTACTATCATATTTATCATTAGTAGCAAATAAATTTTCTAACTCACTTCTAGTAACACCATATGACTTTAAGTCAGTAGTTATATAATCCACAGCTAATTCATCAATATAGAATGTATAATCACCATATTGAACATTATCAGAATGATCATTTTGATTTAAGTACCAATTAAATCTTTGTTTATCAAATATTAATTCAGATCCATCAGAAGCTATCCATGTAGTATTTTGAATATATGTCTTTAACATAATATTATTTTGTTCCATATGAGTAACTATCTTTTGTGACTCATCAGTTAAATTAATACTTTGAATATCAAGAAAAGTACAATTAATACCATTCTTCTTTAAAACTTCTATAGTAGATTCCTTTATTGTTTCAGCATATGAAGGTAAATCAGTAAACTTAACTTCTAAACTTACAACTTCACTTGCTATAGTAGACACTAATAAATCTTTAACAAATTCATCAATATCTAAGAATTTACTAGAATCTACTTTAATATATGCTGCAGTAAATTGATTAATATTACTAATTTCATAATCATATTTACCATAAACATTTAATTCTAATTCACCATAGGTTTCATCTTGTATCTTAATAGGAGTCTCAGTACCAAATTTATTATCTTTTACTTCTTTTAGATTTACAAAATAATACTTATAATATGATGGTTTCTTTTTTATCTTATGTTCACCACTAGAATATGTATCATAATCTTTAGTATCTTCATTTATTTCTAAGAAAGCTTGATTACTTTCAACAATAACTTTAGCTCCATTGGCATTTATCTCATCAGCATCTAAACCACTTAATTCAAAAAATACTTCTTCACCTGAATATTGAAAAGTTTGCGAGTTACAACCTGTTAACATTACAACACTTATCAACAACACTAATATGTATTTCACTTTCTTCATAAATACCAACCCTATTCTATTATTTATTATAACATAAAAAAAGAAACTATTATAGTTTCTATTTTTTCTTTAATTTATCTTTATTATTTAATAACTTACCTACCATCATATAATTCTTTATATAAGACTTCATAATAGATAATTTATTAGGTAGTTTAATACCATTATCTTTCTCTATACTACTTATAATAGTCAATAATCTTAATGGAGAAAACATCTCATATATCTTTAACATATATAATCTTTCTTCTTCACTTAAAGAACTAATAAATTCTTTAGCTTCTTCTCTTTTACTAGTAAATACAAAGTCTAAACCATTACTTCCCTCAATTGACATAGGTCTTGTTGCTTTTTCAAACTCCTGTAAGAAATCAGCATTATCATAAACAACCAAATAGCCAATTCCATCTTCTTTTAAAGAAAAACCAAAATTACTTATATGTCTATCTATATTGCTAAATAATATATCTATAAAATGCATTATATCTATTTGAAAACATATCTCTTTATGATTAGTAAACTTTCCTTGAAGGAAATATCCAGCTAATTTATTTTTTACATTCTTCAAAGTATATCCATTCATTCCTAAATCAAATGGATTATGAAATTTATCATATTTCTTAACATCTTCACTTAATACACAATGTGCATCACTTACATAAATATAATTAGGACACTTTATTCCTACTAAACTAAATACTTTACTACCAAGTATTTCCATAAAAGCATCATGAATAGTACAATACTTAGCATAAAATTCACCTGTACTCAGTTTAACTCTTTTAACAATAACTTCATTTTCTTTAAATTTCAATAATTCAATATCTTTTTCATTAAGTATCATACTATTCACCCCCCTATTTATTATAAGTAGTATATCTTTTTAATTCCTTTAACATTTTTCTATTTATTTCATTAGGTTTAACTATAACAGCGTTCTTTCTTATCATTATATCTTCAATAGATTCTTCTAAAACATTGCCATAATTATATATAGTTCTTTGGTGTTCAATAGAAGCATCACATTCAGTTACTATTCCCACAGTATTAACAGTAATAATTGGTCCCATTAAACAATTACCATTCTCCCTATCAAACTTTCTTATTATAAGGCCTAATTTATTCTTATACTTCGTATAATAAGTCATATAAACTTCCATAGGTCTTAATGGTACTGTTATATCTTCAGGTAATAATTCTGCTCTACCTTCTCTAAATAGTTTTTGTTCTAATCTTCTTACACCATAGTAATAAGGACTTTCAGAATATTGTTTAACATTTTCTAAATATTTATCTTCCATACCTAATCTTCTAATCTCTTTATGATGAAATCCATCCCATGATATAGCAAAACTAGTTCTATCTTTTGAATTACCATCACTTATTAAATAACCATTAGAATAATCTATTAAATCTAAAAATCTTTGACTATATATAGTACCATTAATTGTATATGTAATCTCTCCTACTAATATTTGATGTTTAATAATATAATTAATAATCTTTTCAACTACATCTAAAGCTAATGTAACTTCACCACCACATATAGATAAAGTCTCTATATAATCAAAATTACTTAATGTAGCTTCAATAACATCATCAGACATTACTTTATTACTTCTACAACCTCTTAAGCAATGCTCACACTTTAAATTACATCTTTCAGTAACTATCATACCTAGAACATCTACTATCATCTTTCTAGCCATAAGAATCCCCTCAAATCGCTAGTTATTATAATACAAGATGTCTATTTAAACAAATTCAACAAAAAAATTTGGTTATACACCAAATTTCTTTTCTATTACATCAGCTATTTTCTTAGCTTTCTTATTAATATCGTCTTGATCTAATCCTTCAATCATTACTCTTATTAAAGCCTCAGTACCAGATGGTCTTATTAAAACACGACCATTATCCTTAAGTTGTTTTTCAACTTCTTTAATTGCTTTAGTAACTTGAGAATCATTCTCATATTGACCCTTAGCTTCTTCTCTTACTTTAACATTAATTAATACTTGAGGATATGTTTTCATAATACTAGCAAGTTCTGACATCTTAACACCTTTTTTACTTAATATATTAAGTATTTGTACAGAAGTTAATTCTCCATCACCAGTATTAGCAAAATCTTTAAATATTACATGTCCTGATTGTTCTCCACCTATAATATAATCACATTCAAGCATCTTTTCTAAAACATATCTATCTCCTACCTTAGTAGCTTCAAAATGAATATCATTTTGTTCACAGAATTTAACTAATCCTAAATTAGACATTACAGTACCTACTAAAGTATTATTTCTTAAATCTCCAGATTCTTTTAAATCTAAACTACTAATAGCCATTATTTGATCTCCATCAACTAATTCACCATTTTCATCTACCATTAAACATCTATCAGCATCACCATCATAAGCAATACCAACATCTGCTTTTAATTTCTTAACTTGTTTAGCTAATCCCTCTAAATGAGTAGAACCAGCTTTATCATTTATATTATATCCATCATATTCATAGTTCATTACAACTACATCCATACCTAATTTATCAAATAATATAGGTGCAGTGGCAGAAGCAGAACCATAAGCACAATCAACTACTATTTTTAGTTTCTTGTTGATATCTTTAGATGTATCCACAATATGATTTACATAATCATCTATAGCTGTATCACATACTTCATAAGTACCTACTTTAGTAGTTGTAGGAACAGCTTTACCTAATAAATATTTTTCTATTTCATTTTCAGTAGCATCAGGTAATTTAAATCCTTCATCATTAAATAACTTAATACCATTATATTCAGATGGATTATGTGAAGCCGATATCATAACTCCCATACTTGCATCATATTTTTCTACTAAATATGATACTGCAGGTGTAGGTACTACTCCTAAATCTATTACCTTAGCTCCTTGACTCATTAGACCTGCACTTAACGCAGATGCTAACATTTGACCAGATATTCTAGTATCTCTACCAATTAATACAGTTAATTCTTTTTTACTCTTGCCACCTAATACATAAGCAGCAGCTTCTCCAACCTTTAATGCTAGTTCATGAGTTAAATCCTCACCAACTATCCCTCTTATTCCATCAGTACCAAATAATTTTCCCATTATCTTTCTTCCTTATCTACGATAGTTTTTTCATCCTTAACTATTTTATTAGCAAGTATTTCTCCTCTTACTCTAGTTAAAGGATAAACATTAGTATTTTGTCCTATTATAGTACCTGGAAACAATACACTATTACATCCTATATCGGCATGATTACCTAGTATTGCTCCAAACTTTCTTAAACCAGTTTCTACTACTTCATCACTACGACGTACCTTTACATTAGATCCATCACTCTTAAAATTAGATAGTATTACACCAGCACCAGTATGAGCAAACTCACCTAATACAGAATCTCCTACATAATTGTAATGTGGACATTGAACATTATTAAATATAATAGCATTCTTAACCTCAGTAGAATTACCTACTACAGACTTTTCCCCTACTATTACACTTCCTCTAATAAAAGCACAATGTCTTATCTCTGCTCCCTTACATATTATTGTAGGTCCTTGTATACATGCACTCTTAGCTACTTTAGCTTCTTTATGTACATATACATTTTCATCCATTTCTTCATATTCATCACCTAAAGTAGGAATTAACTTTAAAATAAATTCCTTAATTAAAGGTAATACTTCCCATGGATGATTAACACTTTCGAATAACTCTTTAGCTATAGTAGCATCAAGATTCAAAAGTTCTTTATAGTTTTTTAACATTTTTTCACCTTGTCTATATTATATTATGTTACCTAAGTAACACACATACCAACTAAAACCCAAAAGTTGGCACAAATACATTATACCACTATTACAATTTATACACAAAAAAAGGACCTTTTTTAGTCCTTTTACTTATTAGTTAATTTATCATATATTTTACTTCTCAAAGTATTTCTTTTTATCTTTAACTTCTTAGATTTTCTCTTTAATTTTAAACTCTTATCTAGAGATTCAAAATGTCTTAAAGCTTCTCTCTTAAACTTATTTAATGTTTTATCATCAATTACTTTAAAATCATTATCATTTATAACTAACTTACCTATTCTATTATTAATATTAACTACATCAAAATCGTAGCCCAAATCATCAAGTAAGTTATTTAATTTATCACTATAAGATATTACCATTAATTCATGTTTAAATACTAAAGACATTACTAAAGAATGAAATCTAGTACATATAGTCTTTTCCATTCTAGAATATAGTTTAACAAAGTAATATAAATCTCCAGCTTTACCAGTATAATCTATAATATTTACTCTAGCTTGATAAGAATCATCCATTAAATCAAGTATTCTATCTATAGTACGTAAATCACCTTCATGTTCACAAAAAGAGAATAAATATACTTCTTTACCTTCATCAATAAATTTCTCTATATTATTCTTAAGCATTTTACAATACTTAGGATCTATCTTATTAGCTTTTTCTCCTCTAACAGGTAAACTCAAGTCAACTAAAGAAATACCTACAGAATTCTTAATCTTTCTTCCTTTACGTATCCCTAATCCAAATACTAAATCAGGTACATACTTAACATTATCTATATGTTTAAACGTATTATAAGAATTCTTATCTCTAAAAGTAATACCATCTACAAAGTTAAATGCTTCTTCACATAAATCATAAAAATCTTGTGTCTTATATGGTCCAAAGTTACTACTCATATAATAAAAAGGTATACCATTATCTTTACAATTCTTAATAAATTGATTAAATATCTTTCTATAAGCTACACTTCTATCATATTCAATAAATATAGAACCACCAACATATATACAAGCACTAATATTACTCATATCTTGTTTTAAAATATCTTCTTTAGTAACTACAATAGAACAATTCTTATATTTACTAAATGGTTCATAATAATATTCATTATCTATACGTAATATAAAATCTAATTCTTTATATCTATTAAGTAACATAGCTATAAATAGATCATCACCTATATTTTTACGTACATAACCTAGTAATAACACTTTCTTTCTCATAACCAACACCCCTAATTACATTTTTATTTTTTCATCCCTTTTTTTCCATATTGTTTAAGTATATCTGGAATTATTGTATTGCCCCTAGACGCATATAGAAAATATTCAGCTAGTTCAATTTCTTCACCAATTTTATATACTTTAGTATAAAAATTAGTCATATCATAAACTATAAAAACAAATAAATCAATATTTTCTTCTTCTCTATAAGTTCTAAGTCTTTCTATAATACCATCTATAATATCTTTATTCTTTTCTAAATCAACAATTTGTACATAAGACGAATGTATACTCAAATCTTCATATTGAGCCTTCTTAAGACCATTAAATGCTATTTCTTCTACATCAGTTAATTCAGTCAAACAAAGTCCATCTCTATACATTTCATCATAATCCAAATCATACTTAGTAGTCATTTCATTAACCCAACTAATATCATCTCTTACTGTTTTACTAGAATGAAATGATACAGTATCTACAAATGTTGCTACAGCAGCTAACTCTATATCATGTTTATCTAATTCTTCTTCACAGTCTCTTGCTATTAGACAAGCAGTAGCACTAACTTTTTCATTACGATAATAAGGTATACTGCTCTTATCTTTAGGTGTAGGATGATGATCTAATACTGCCACTATTTCTCCAGGAACATCTCTATCATTATGATCAACTAAAATATATTTAGCATCACTAGGTAATTCATCTACATAGTATTTACCTAAATACAAATTATACTTATTACATATTTTTTCACTATCTGATGCTATAGCTTTATCTGATATACAAAAAGACACATCATAGCCTCTTTTTTTCATTACCTTCTCAAGTATATAACCACTTACTAAACTATCTACATCAGGATTTTCATGTCCCAAAATAATATATTTCATCTTAAATCACCTCAAACTCTTCTCTTATTAATGAAGATAACTCTCCATCTCTTATTATCTCTATTTTACCATCATTTACTCTTACTATAGTAGAAGAAGTATCACTTAATATCCCACCATCATATACATATGATACATGTTTACTTATATCTTCTTCTAACATATCTATACTAGTTATAACTTCTTTACTAGATATATTACAACTAGTAGATATCAACGGTTTATTGAGTTTATTCATTAATTCATTAAGCTCTTTATTATCTGGATATCTAATACCTACTAAATTACTACCACAAGTAATCAAATCATCTATATTATTATTTTTCTTAAAAAGAATAGTCAACTTACCTGGCCAATATCTATCAATTAATTTCTTTTCTATATCATTAACTTCTAATACATACTTCTCCAACATATCTATACTAGATACCATAAGAATTAATGGTTTAGAATAATCTCTCTTCTTAACTTCATATACTTTATGAATAACATCTATATTAGTAGCATCTCCTATAATACCATATACAGTATCAGTAGGTACTACTGCTATATTACCATTATTAATTACTTCTACTAATCTTTCTATATCCATAAGTATCACTCCATTATAATCATAACAAAGATAATAAAAAAAGACCATAAGGTCTTTTATAAATCAAAATACTCTTTAGGTCCAAATAACAATACTTTACCTTCACTATCTACAAACATAGATCCATAGAACATTAAATTAGTAAAGTCACCTTCCATATCATTATCATCTAAAGGATGAACACATGTATTACCATTATCAACACACATATATCTTATCTTTACTAAGTAAGAATCACTATATGTATTATTTCTAAATTTATACATACCATGATTATCTTCTAAATCAAGTTGAAAACTTCTTAAATTAGCTTCATCTAATTTATTATTTTCAATTAAATAAGCTTTTAAATTAGCAGTATATAACTCTACTAAACTATCATAGTATTTACCACTATCCTTAAAATAAGCTATTTCATAAACTTCATTAAACTTATTTAATCTTAAATATAAATTAATATTATCTTGATTATCATATTCCTTAACTAGTTTTAAACATTTACTATTATTCTTACAAGTATATTTTAAATTAATATGATAGTCTCCACCCTCTTCTTCATTAACACCATCATATTCAACTAAATTAAATTCTAAAGTATCTAAGTTATTCTTATCTAACATCTTAGTTTCAACAGCATAATCAACAAATCTCTTATAGACAAAATTATCTATAGTAGTAGTTCCTTGATCAGTACATTTCTTATATACCATTGGACCTACATATCTTTCTCCATTATTACAGTATAAAACTTCATAACCTAATCCTTTGAATTTAGTACCTTCTTCAACTTTTTCTTCTATAACAAATATTGGTTTACCACCTAATTCAGTAACTCTAATATAATCATAGATAAAGAAACCTAATACTAATAAAGATATAATAACTATAACAGTAACTGTTTTATGTCTTTTTCTTAATCTTTCAAATTCTTCTTCTACGGCTTGTTTATTATTTACATTTACACCATAAAAATTATTCTCTGGTGTTTCCATAGGTTGTTTATTTATAGGTTGCATATACATCCCTCTATTCTAAAATAATTATATCATAATTCAAAAAAAAGAAGAGATTTATTAACCTCTTCTTTGTATGTTATACATAAATTCACTAACTAATGTAGAAACACAAGTAATCATAGACATTATAAATGTATAAGGAGAAACCTTAAATACATTATCTACTTCTTCCATTTCTTTCTTAGTTAAGATATCGTTCTTATCTAAATCTTTCTTAGCTCTTTTACATACATCAAATTCTACTGGTAATGTAACTAAATGAAATGCTAATACTATTAATATAAAATAATTAGTCATTTCTAAAATAGAAACATCTTGTAATGCTAAACCTACTATAAATAATATATAAGCAGCATAATTAACAAATGTAATTATTTTATTTAAGAAAGATCTAAACTTCATAAGAGTATAGCCTTCTTTATCTTGTACTGCATAATTAGCTACTCTAGCAGCTACTGCTGCAGCAGTTAAAGACTCCCCATGAAAAACATCACTAGATAATCTAAGAACTTTATGATCAGAATCATAATGATCACTTAAATTAGATTTAACTTCAACTATATATATTTTATCTAGACCATGACTATCAAGTATTTCTCTAGCTACTTCAAAACCACTTAATTTCTTCTTATTATCTACATCTTTATACTTGTTATACACAGTATTAATAATAGTAAATAATATACAAGGAATTAATAATATACATAAAAATATAATAGCTATATCCATATTATCACCTAGATAATCTTTCTATCTACTAATTCAGCTCTCATCTTATCTGCATTTTCAAAGTCTTTGTTATTTCTATACTCTAACCATTTATTATAGATTTCTTTATCTTCATCACTTAAAGTAACAAATTCATATTCTAAACCCAATATATAGTTGGCTAACATTACTTTATCATATATATCAGTAAAATCTTCTTTAGCTCTTAACTTAGTATTTAATTCTTTTATTAAATCTAATAAATAAGTTACTAAGTTTGCTGTATTAAAGTCATCATCCATAATTTCATTAATCTTTTCATCTTGTTTAACTTTACCTACTTCAAGATTCTTTAATTGAACCTCTAAATTAGCTTGTTTTAAAGCATTATAAACTTTATCATTAATTGTTCCACATTCTTTAAATAATGCATCAGTAAAGTCAAAAGGCATCTTATAATTAGTCTTTAATATACTTAATCTAATTACATTAGCAGGATACTTCTCTAATAAATCATGAGCAGTATAGAAGTTACCTAAACTCTTACTCATCTTAACACCATTAACCATTACATGACCATTATGCATCCAATAGTTAGCTAAATTAGTACCACAAGCTGCTTCACTTTGAGCCATTTCATTTTCATGATGTGGGAATTTTAAATCAACTCCACCACCATGAATATCTATTTTATCTCCAAATAATTTATTAATCATAACAACACATTCTGTGTGCCATCCAGGTCTACCTGCACCCCAAGGTGAATCCCAAGTAATACCTTCTTTAGTCTTCTTCCATAAAACGAAATCATAAGGATTTTCCTTATTTTCATCTACTTCAATTCTATTACCAGCATTTAGTTCTTCTACTATTTGCTTACTTAATTTACCATAGTCTTCTACTTTACCAACTCTAAAGTATACATCATCACCATTTTGATATGCATAACCTTTATCCATAAGTAATTGAATATAATCAATTATCTCATCCATTGTTTCAGTAACCTTTGGTCTATAGTCAATATCTAAACAGTTAAGAGCTTTAACGTCATCCAAATATATCTTGATATACTTCTCAGTTAACTCTTTTTCAGTAACACCAGCTTCTTTAGCAGCTTTAATGATCTTATCATCTACATCAGTAAAGTTACTAGCATACTTAACATCATAACCACGATATTTAAAATATCTATAAACCATATCAAAGATAATAACTGGACACATATTACCAACATGAGCATAACTATATACTGTTGGTCCACAAACATACATATTTATTACTCCGTCTTTCATTGTGTTAAATTCTTCTGTTTTTCCACTTAAAGTATTAAATATCTTCATAAAACATTCTCCCTCCAATTAATATCTAAGTTGTCCCTATCATATCACAAATAATAAAATAAAAAAATACTAATAATTAGTATTAATAATATTTAAGTATATTGATTCTATATTACAACCACTAGATAAAAGTATATTATAAGCAATACTATCATCTTCAGTTAATATCTTTATCATAGCTTCTATCTCATTATCACATGTATTTTTTATATTTCTTAAAATAGGAGTATATAACACATATTCACTTTCTTTATATGACATACCTATTATATTAATAACATAATTTTTATATGTATCATAATCTATATATTTATTTCCATACTTCTTTAAATAAGCCAACATGAAATGTTCTGTACCAACATAAGGATGTTTTAACATCTTCATTTCTTTTTCTGCTAATTCAAATAGTTCTTCCATTTATTTCACCTATTTAAGTATATTCAGTAACAATAAAAAAAGAAGTATAAACTTCTTTTTTACATAATAACTATCGATAGTACTATTATACTTGCTATACTGAACGTTAAGGCAAACTTCCAAATATATTTCATCCATTGTTTATAAGGAATATCAGCATAAGCTAGTGCAGCTAATAATAAGAAACTTGTTGGAGCAATTAATAACGCCATACTAGAACCTAAACGCCACAATATAGCTGTAATACCTAGATTAACAGTGAATATTGCTGCTAAATATGTACCAAAATAATAAGCAGAATACACTGGATCAGCACAAAATGCTGTTGCTAATATTGCAGCAATAAACCCAAATAATATAAATAATAAGTTATATGAATCTGTTCTAATGAATAAATCAACAACTGCAGTAGGCCATGAATAAGCATACATTAAATAGAATAAAGTAAACGCTAAAGAGTACATTACAGCTACTTTAAGCATTTTCTTAACTCCTTCACCAAAACTACTACAAACAACTTTAAATGATATTCTATTAGTTATAATAACAACTAATAACGCTATACATGCTACAAATATTAAAGGTAAAAAATCATTCCATTTACCAATAGCAGTAATTGTAATACCAATTATTGTTTGAACAATATTTACCCCAAATACAGAGAAATTCATTAAAGCAGCGTGTAATTTATCAAAGAATGTTATACCTAAAGCATCTACCCATGGAATATATCCTATCACAGCAATAACTAATAATATAACTAACATTACTATAGTAGGCCATGTCATTATTTGTTCACTTTTCTTAACAATCTTCTTTGGTTCTTCTACTACATAAAGATCAGTTTCTTCATCTTCATCATTTCTATTATTTTTTAAATGAATAATACTAAATACATTAAATAATGCATATGCAATTACAAATAAAATTAACTTAGTAATAACATCAGAACTAGCAGTTATATTTAAGTATTCATATAAATAATCATTTCCATATGTTCCTGTTATTTGACCAATATACCCAAGGAATAATCCTCCGAAACTAGCTGCAACAGCAGTAAGTTTGTCATATCCACCTTTTAAGAATACAGTCATTATAAATGGAACAAAAATAAACAGTGTAATTATATTAGAAGATATAGCAGTATATAAACCAACTACAAATGTAATTAATAAAAACGCTATCTCTCCATGTTCTCTAACAATATTTGAAACTTTCTTTACAATTCTCTTATAACTTTCTGCCTGAGTTAATAACCCATACATACCACCAACGAACAATATATATATTACATCCGTAAGTTTATATGTAAAACTAGAAAATATAACTGCAATTAAATCATAAAGTCCAACTCTATACCATCCAATTTCAACCAATTGACTAGATTGATAATTAGAAGCTACAAAAAACCAAGACACTACTGCATAAACTAAGAAAATTATAAACAACATTTTCAAATTATTATTCTTCTTATCTTTTCTTTTCATCATACTCTAACCTCCTAATGCCTATTATAACACAGGAAACAAGCGAATTCCTAGGAATTTAGTGAAATTTTCTTCACAAAAAAAGCTAATTATTAAATTAGCTTTCTACATATATTCCTTCTGTAGCTTCAATTGTATAAGTTCCAGATTGTCCTCTTATTAAAGAGTTATATAATTTTGCTTCGCTATCATAGCCATAAGCCCATTCAAATTTATCGCCATCTAAGTCAACACTAGGAGCTTCTGTCCATCCATTGAAGTCGTTATTAACTATACCAGCATCAGTTAGTTTTAATGAATCAAACTTAACTGCACCATATAGAGTAATTTCTTTACCATTCTTTCTATGTTTATATGTATGCTTACAAACTACATATAAATAGTTACTATTAGATTCCTTACCTACTAATAAATATGCTCCATAAGCTTTCCAATCAGATGAAATTTTATATTTACTATTATTTCCATCATAATTATCTAATTCTAATACAGCATTATCATAGAATGTTTCTAATGATGTTTGATCTATTTGAGATAACTTAGTAACCATTTTCTTTCTAGTTTCTTGATATTGTTGTTCAATTTTCTCTTCCCAACTATTTTCATGTTCCTCAATAATACTAGGTTTTTCCATTTCTTTAGAAAAACTAAAAATAGATATACCAATACCAACAGCAGCAATTAAAAATACAATAATAGGAACTATAGCCATTACTTTATGTGTTCTAAAAATAGCTTCAGCAATTGGTTTACCAACTTCATCTACAAATCTATAAGCATCTGCTAAATGTTCTGAATCTACTCTAGCATATTTTTTTTCATCTCTTTGAATATAAAAAGTTTGATTACAATATTCACATACTACACTAGTAGCACCATCATCAAATTTTAACCCAGCCCCACAATTAGGACATTTCTTTTCAACAAATTTCATAAACTTCACCAACCTATTTAAATTATATCACATAAAAAAACTAATTATTCAAAATAATTAGTTTTTATTAACAATTAATTTCTTTCTTTCATTGTAGGGAATAATAATACATCTCTAATTGATTCTTGTTCTAAGAATAACATCATTAATCTATCTATTCCATATCCAATTCCACCAGCAGGTGGCATACCATATTCTAATGCTTCAATGAAATCCATATCTATATCATTAGCTTCATCATTACCTAAGTCTTTTTCAGCTAATTGTGCTTCAAATCTTTCTAATTGATCATCTGGATCATTTAATTCTGTATATGCATTAGCAAATTCTTTACCAGCAATAAATAATTCAAATCTATCAACGAATCTTCCATCTTCTGGATTCTTCTTAGTTAATGGAGAAATTTCAATTGGATGTCCATATAAGAATGTAGGTTGAATTAATGTTTCTTCTACATATTTTTCGAAGAATAAATTAATAATATGTCCCACTGATTTTTCATGTTCTTGTACTTCAATATGATGTTCTTCTGCTAATTTTAAAGCTTCTTCAACTGACATTTCAGCTTTGAAATCTATACCAGTTTGTTCTTTAATAGCATCTGTCATACTAACTCTTCTCCATGGACCTTCTAAATTAATTTCATGTCCACCAAAGTTAAATGTCATTTTACCCATAACATCTTTAGCTATTGTAGTAAACATATTTTCAGTTAAATCCATCATTCCTTCTAAATCACTAAATGCTAAATAAGCTTCCATTAGTGTAAATTCAGGATTATGTTTTGGATCCATACCTTCATTTCTAAATACTCTACCAATTTCATAAACAGCTTCCATACCACCAACTAATAGTCTCTTTAATGGTAATTCTAAAGCAATTCTTAAATACATATCTAAATCTTGTGTATTGTGATGAGTAACAAATGGTCTAGCAGATGCTCCTGTTAACAATGTAGTTAATATTGGAGTTTCTACTTCAGTAAATCCTTGACCATCCATATAATTTTGAATACATCTAATAATCTTAGGTCTTAAGAAAGCAACTCTCTTAGACTCATCATTCATTATTAAATCAACATAACGTCTTCTATATCTTTCCTCAATATCGGTTAATCCATGGAACTTTTCAGGTAATGGTTTCAATGCTTTAACCAAGTGAGTATATTCTAGACATTTTATTGTTACTTCACCTGTTTTAGTTTTCATTATTTTACCTCTAACACCAACTATATCTCCGATGTCAGCACTTTTAAATAATGTATATGCTTCTTCGCCAATATCATTTATAGATATGTAAACTTGAATAGGACCTGTTTTATCTTTTATTGTAAAGAATGATGCCTTACCCATCTTTCTTATAAACATAATTCTTCCAGCAACAGTAGCTTCATCATCCATATTTTCGAACGCTTCATGATCAATGTCTTTATATTTATCTTTGATCTCCATTGCAGTTGCAGATCTTTCGAATTTATGTCCAAAAGGATCCAATCCTAATTCTCTTAATTTCGCACATTTTTCTCTTCTTACTAATTCTTGTTCAGTAAATTCGCGCATTTTTTTCCACTCCTTTTTCTTTTTATGTTCTTAGTATATCACTATTTGTTGAAAAATCAATTTTTTATTAATTCTTTAAAGTTAATAATGCACACTTATCCGTATCTTGATTTTTTCTCATTACTTCACTTATAGGTTTCATTTCTTTAACAATAGCATTAATAGTATCAACAAGTTCACTTCTACCATTATATATTTCTATCATCTGCCACAATGGCTCTATATTAAACCCATAACTCTTAATTAAAGATTCTAATTCTTCAGGTTTTAATTGTTCACCTAGTGGCCAAAAATCATGATAATTACCATCACTACCAATATATTTAGTTCTAGCATATCTAATTAAATTTCTTTCCATTTGTAATTCATATGGTCCTTTTTCTAAAAATTCAAATAAACCATATTCTCTTATTCCAGTTAATTTATAACCTATCATTTCATCATCAAATTCTACCTTAGTATAATATTTAGATCTTTTAGGTAAAACACCTTTAGTAGGAGAACCTTTCTTAGTATATTCTTCATCTATATATAAACAATCTACTTTTCTAGTATGATAACCATATATAATTGGTCTACCATCCATTTCTCTATACATATGTTGATACCTTATTTCACATAATGTATCATTTTCAGGATTATATTGCTTATAAGAAACACACCCATCATATTCATCTTGATCAGGCTCTGATAAAGGCATTAAATCAATATGATGTTCTATCTTATCTTTAGATACAAAATAAACAGCATCACCAAAGAATACATCCAAATCATCTATACCCAAAGCACCTAATTCTTCTTTTTCATTTAAAGTAAATCTATTATACCCTTTATCATGTATATAAACACAATTAGCTCCATCTCTACCTATAAAACCTAGTTTACCATCTACTAATACAGCAAATAGCCCAATAGTCTTCGCTCCATATAATTCATATAATAATTCAATTACATGAGGTACATTAGGTAATAAATCTTCAGTTATCTCAACTATTTGTACCATTACTATCATCCCCTTCAAATCTTAAATTCAATTTAATAACTTCATCTGGAGGAGTCATCTCTATCTCCTTCATAAATGCTGCTACCGCTTCATACCTATTTAAATCTCTATTTTCATCATTATGTATATCAACTAAGTATTCAGGCACTTTATCTTTAAATCCATACTTTTCAAATTCAGGTAAAAAGTCTTCATATCTATATTGCTTACCAAATGGAAATGCTGTAACTGCATAACCTTCCTTAGTTTGATATAACATCTTATAATATCTAATTATTTGATTATCTTTTTGTAATGCATAAGCACCCTTTTCCATAAATTCTGCTAAACCATAATCTTTTATTACTGCAATATTATATAAGTAAGGATGATCTCTTACATCATAATCTCCTCTCATATATCTTTGAGTTCTAACTGGTACTATACTCCCTCTTTGTTTAGCACCAACTCCCTTTTCAATTAATATTTGAAAAGGAGATTTACCAATATGATATCCATAAACTTTCTCTTGATAGTTATACATTTGTTGAAATATTAACATTAATCTTACATCATGTTCTTGATTATATTGTATATATCCTATAGTACCATCATAACCATCAACATCTTCGCCATCTCTACGTTTCATAAATATTAAACTCTCTATATTATTAGAATCTCTTCTTTGTACAACCCTATCTCCAGATACAGTATGCATTTCAAAATCATCAAATCCCGCAGATGTAACCTTATATTCTTCATCTACAGTAAACATTTCATAACTTACTTCATTTCTTTCATGTACTTGATATAAAACAAATAAATCATCTCTTCTTTGTAATATATATTCTTGTTCATCTATAACTAATTTAAAATAAACTCCCATATAGTCTCCAAATAATTCACCAACACACTGAAATATTGGAGCATATTTAGGTATTTCTAATTCATTTAATTCACTTATATCTATTTTAAAGTCTCCCATACTAACACCTCAGTTTTGCGTTCTATTATAACTTTTTTATTATATCAACACAATAAAAAAAGTAGTCTTAACTACTTTTTTACTTTATTTATAGGATTTATCTTTAAATATTCATCTATAACTAATTGAAACTCTTTAGTTAAATTATCTCTATCATTAAATACACTACCTACAAAAGAAGGTATACTCTTATTAAATCCTAAATTATCTATAATAAGATCAATATCTCTTCCTTTATAAGCTCTACCTATTGGAAAACTAGTAATGCTAATATAACTACCTATACTTAATAATTGTCTATAATATCTAGAAAATTCCTTTTCTCCACCATGTAAACTTATAGTATCAGAAGCCATTACTGCTCCTATACCATATTCTCCTATTGTAGATAAATCATACTGCCACTTATTATTCCATACATCAAAATCTAATCTATAATAAGCATCTTTCTTGCCTAAGAATACTAATCCTTTATCTCTTAACTTAGGTTTACTTTCTACACTAATATAAAATGGATTTTTTAAATAATCTACGTATACTCTACCATTATCACTATATACATCTTGATCATATCTAATAACTAATCTTACATCTTTCTTAGAATCATATTGCATATAAGTAAGTAATCCATTAGCTGATACATCAAAATTAGGAGATTCCTGATTACGTAATAATTGTAAGGATTGATGTCTACCATTTTCATCTATTAAATATACAGAATTATTACTAACATTAACTTGATAACCATCTATAGTAATAGACACTACTTTACCATTATCATCTGCTACACAAGATTTAAAACCTAATTTACCATCTTTATCTAATTTAAATACCATATACATAGGATGATAACAAAATAAAATGCTTTCTTGGCTGTCTTTTACAATTTTCTTAGCATCTCCCCTATTCCATCCAAAAAGCATCTCAGCACGCTTAAAAATAGCGTCATACTTGATCAAATCATCTACACTAATATCAACTAACTTAACCATAAACCCACCTCAGTTTAGAAAATATTATATATACTTATTAACAATAACACAATAAAAAAAGTAGAAATAATTCTACTTTCTATTTACTCTAAATCTTTCGTTAGGATCTAGTATTTTCTTTCTAATTCTAATAGCACTAGGAGTAACTTCTACTAATTCATCATCTTGAATAAATTCTAAAGCTTCTTCTAAACTAAATGTTTTAGGTTTAATTAATGCTATAGCTTCATCACTACCAGAAGCACGTGTATTAGTTAATTGTTTATTCTTACAAGGATTAACATTTAAATCATTATCCCTATTGTGAATACCAACTACCATACCTACATATACTTCTTCAGCAGGTCCTACTATCATAGTACCTCTTTCTTGTAAGTTAAATAATGAGAAACCTAATGTCTTACCATTTTCCATAGTAACTAAAACACCATTCTTACGTCCACTTATTTCTCCTACATAAGGTTTATAGTCTTCAAAAGAACGAACCATAACACCTTCACCTTTAGTGTTAGTAATAAATGCACTTCTATAACCTATTAATCCTCTAGTAGGTGCACTAAATTCTAAGTGAGCATAGTTATTATCATCACTACTTACAACTTCTAATATAGCTTTTCTTTCTTGTAGATCATTAATAATAGTACCAGAATAATCTCCAGGACAATTAACAATAACTTTTTCAAATGGTTCACATTTTACACCATCTATTTCTTTATATAATACTTCAGGTTTAGAAACACTTAATTCATAACCTTCTCTTCTCATATTTTCAAGTAATATAGATAAGTGTAATTCACCTCTACCAGATACTTTAAATCCATCTGATCCAGGTAATTCTTCTACTTCTAATCCAACGTTAGTTTCTAATTCCTTATCTAATCTTTCTTTAATATGTCTACTAGTTAAGAATTTACTTGTTTTATCTTTACCAGCAAATGGACTTGAATTAACTAAGAAATCCATAGATAGTGTTGGTCTTTCAATAATTATTGGTTCCATAGCTTCTACATGATCTTTATCACATACTGTATCTCCGATAGATATATCAGGACATCCAGCAAATATAACTATATCTCCATAATAAGCAACTTCTTTTTCTACTCTCTTAATTCCTTCAGATACAAATAACTTAGATATTCTAAATGAACTAACTGATCCATCGTTTCTAGATAAAGCAACAGTTTGTCCATTTTTTATTTTACCTCTAGTAACACGTCCAATACCTAATCTTCCAATAAATGAATCATAGTCTAATGAACTAACTTGCATTTGTAGAGGATCTTCTTCATTTCCTTCATAAGCACTACATTGTTTTAATACAGTTTCAAGTAAAGGTTGAATATTTGTTCCTTCTTCATCTAAAGATAAAGTAGCTTTACCTTCTCTAGCTATACCATATACTATTGGAAAATCTAATTGTTCATCAGTAGCATTTAATTCCATAAATAATTCAAATGTCATATCAACTACTTCTTGTGGTCTAGCATCTTTCTTATCTATTTTATTAATAAATAAGATAGGTCTTAGATTTTGTTCTAATGCTTTCTTTAAAACGAATCTAGTTTGAGGCATTGGTCCCTCAGCAGCATCTACAAGTAATATAACTGTATCTACTGTTTTCATAATACGTTCTACTTCTGAAGAGAAATCAGCATGTCCAGGAGTATCAACTATATTAATCTTATAATCATCATATCTAATTGCACAGTTCTTAGAATAGATTGTAATACCTCTTTCTTTTTCAATATCATCACTATCCATTACACGTTCTGCAACTTCTTCATTAGCTCTAAATACACCATTTTGTTCTAGTAAAGCATCTACTAAAGTACTTTTACCAGCATCAACGTGAGCTACAACTGCTATATTAATAATTTTATCCATATAACGTTCCCCATTTCTTTTTATAAATTCGTAGTAAACTTTACCACAAATTATCAATCTTGACAAGTTCAAACAAAAAAAGATGAAATAAATTCACCTTATTTACCATTTTTAGTTTTAGGAAGTTCTAATTCTTCATCATCTTTCTTAACCACTTTTTCTCCTGGTTTTTCATTCATTTGTTTTTTAAATGCTTCAATATCTTCAAATCTCTTATTAAATAAATAAACGAATGCTAATACTGAAACAATAGTACTAATTACAGTAAATATAAATTTAATTAAAGATGATAAGAAATTAGGCATACCACCAAATAAACCTATAAAATCTCTAATTATTGATTCAACCATACCAATTGGTACAAATACAAATGTAGATAACAATAGTATACAAATCAATATTAATACATTAATAAATAACTCACCAAAATTAACTGACATTATATAATCAATATATTTTTTAAAATTTCCTTTAAAGTTAACAAATAATTTTTTCATAATATACCTCACTTTTTTTATTGAGAAACAGCAGCAGCTGGTTCATCTAAAGTTTCTGTTTGTTGAGTAGCAACCGCTACAGGTTGAACACTACCACTCTTACTAGTTAAAGCATACTTACAAAATAAAGTATTATATTTTGCATGTAAATCTTTAGCTAAAGTTAAATTACCATCTAATTCAGTAACTGATTCATACATAACTACATTTGTCCTATTAGGATCTATATTTATTATTATATCTGATACATCTACTAATAAATCAAAATTAACCATCTCTTTTATATACATTAAAGGAGAACCATTTTTACTAAATGTATCACCTAAATCTAAATAATAAGGTGAATAAAGTATTGGAGTATTCTCTTTTAATAAAGTAATAGCAACCATCTCTTTATTCTTATTAGCATTATCTACTAATGTAGCTAAATCATTTGTAACATTCATAAATGTTCTTAAATTTAATTCATTAACATCAGCTACCGTTAAATACATATTTATATCACCAGATAATGTCATTCTTTCATTAACATTTCTTAATAAAGATAACTTACTTACTAGTGATGTTATAAAAGTATCAAAAGAAGTAAAATCAACATTATTAAATAATGATGCTTTAATTGTAGCATTTTCTGGTAAATCAATTCTCTTTTTAACAGATTCATAAATATCTGATTTTATCTTAGACAAATTCTTTATCTTACCTAATGCTTTAATAATTTCTTTACTAGTTAAAGTTTCAAAATTAGGTATTGATAAAATAACATCACATACTTTACGATATTTCTCATTATTATATAAAACTAATATAGATTGTTCTTCTAAATTAAGTTTTTCTTTATATTTTACTGTTAAATCCGCAGCTATTTCATTAAGTGGAGTTTTATTCTTTCCTAAGATATCAGGAGATGCTCCAACAGCATATTTAATAGCTAAGTCTTCGTAATTACTATTTTGAATAGCTTCTCTTAAGAAGTCTGATGTAAATAAAGGATCTACTCTTGTATAATAAGCATATTTTCTTTTTACTGCATCAATAGCAGTATTAATAGTTCCTTCAGATACATTAGCACTATTAGCTTCTGCTCTTTTATTAATCTTTTGGAAATGTGCTACTAAGTCAGTCCCAAAAGGAGGTTTAATATCATCATTTAATTCCTTCATGAAATTAATTTTTTCTTCAACAACCTTCATTTCATTTCTAATAGCACTATCTTCTCTCATAGCTTCATAATACTTAGCATTCATTTCTAATGTATAGTTCATATCCCAAACTTCTTTTAAGAAATCTTGTGCTTCCATAATATCAGGCATTTGTACTATATATTTATTATATCTATCCTTTAATGCCATTTCTAAAGTTTCATTAATTCCACTTTCTACAACATCTGGCAATAAAGTAAGTTCTCTTTTAACTTTATTTCTATTATAAATATCAACTTCTTTTTGTAAGTCAAAATATTTACTTCTTAAATTATTCTTTAAAGCAATTAAACTCTTTAAATATAATTGTTGTCTATTTTTAATTTCATTATAAACTAACAATAAATCTCCAGCCTCATATATAATTTTAGATGTTTGATCCATGTTTTGACGAGCTGCCTCTTTTTGATCATAACTATCTATATCATACATTTCGCCTTCTACCATAATTTTTTCATTACGTAAAAACATAACTTTAGGGTTATAACTTTCATAATTATCAAGAATCATTCTAACATGTCTTTGCTTACCATTCTTTTCTACCCAACGATAAGCTTCTAGGAATTCTTCTAACTCTTCCAAAGTCTTACATATTTTAATTCTTTCTAATTTACCAAAATCTTCATCAACATAAGTATAACAAATTCCGAAAGTTTCACCATTTTGATATAAGTAAGGGTGAGAAGTAATTGAACTATAACCGTACTTATTCATTAATTCTAAAGCACTATCAATATTTAGCATAAACACACTCCCTTATTATCATATATATTATATCACACAAAATATAATTTATTGATAAAAACATTCACAATGTTGTATAATGAAAACATAGAAACGAGGTTCTAACATGGAAATCAAAATAAAATCATACTCATCTCAATCTTCACTACTTAGTTCAATATTATTTTTTATACTAGGAGCTATACTTTTTACTAGTGCAGATAAATTATTAAATATAATATCTATAATAATAGGAACTCTATTTGCTACAGCAGCAACAATATCTTTAATAATTTATTTTATACAAGCTCGTAAAATAGATGGAATACCTAAAAAAGGAAATTTAACATTTGGTATCGTATCATTAATACTAGCTATTATATTTATATTCTTTTCTAATATAGTAGAACAAGTAATAAGATTTATCGTTGGTGGATGGATTCTATTAACAGGTATAATGAGATTAATTAATGTAATATCAATGCCTAAAAAAGATTCAAAATTCATCCAATTACTTGTAGTAGCTATACTTTTAATCTTTATCGGAATATACACTATAGTAGTAGAAATATTTGGATTAGACATAATAGGTATTATAATGATGGCATATGCTGGTATTGAAATAGTTGGTTACATTCTTTATAGTAAAGATAAACCTGAACAAGAAGAAAAAGAAGGAACAACTACATTACTAGTGCCAGAAGATACAGCAGAAGATGATAAAAAAGAAGACGTAACAATTAAAGACGTTAAAGAAAAAAGAAGTCTATTAAAAAGACCTAAAAAAGAAAAGAAAAATAAAAAAGAAAAATAGTAGTGCAAACTACTATTTTTTTGACCATTCATAATTAATCAACAAGTTATCTAACGAGAAACCTGATGATGTAACTGCTGTAGTAATATCTAATTGAGCATGCTCAATAACACCCAAATAAGACTTAACATCTAACTTAATATCTTCAGCCACAGCTTCACACCCAGTAACTTTAGTTAAAACATTCTTATCATAAGTACAAATAAACTTTTGATTTTTATATCCAGCAAATGCTTCAGAAGTAGTAACAAATTCTATTCTATCTTCCTTATCTAATCTATGAGTTATATATAAACTATAGCTATCAGTCTTAGAAACATATTCAAAGCCACCGTCATACCTATAAAATGTGGTTTTAATATAATCATTGTTAGATGTGCATTTAGCCCCATTAACACTCAATAATTCACATGTATAACCTCTATCTAAGAAGTATTTTTTTAATTTATCAAATTCACTAACTACTACTTGTGTATTAGTACCAGCAAAAATAAATTTTAATAATAATACTATGGCAACTATACAACCAACTATAACTGCTATATTTCTTATTAAAGAAAGTCTTCTAGCCCTACCATACAAATTTATTTTCTTGTTCACAACAATCACCTATTCTACAAATATAATACCACAAAAAAAGAGTAATAAAATACTCTTTTTATAATTTTATATCTTCGTTAACAAATGCTTCATCCATTAATAATTCATGGATTTCTTCTTCTTCATTACCTAAATAAACTTGTTCAATTCTATCTACTCTACATTTTTCAGATAATATAATAGCACCTATTTTATTTACAGCATCTTCTAAATCATCATTAGTAACTACATAGTTATAACTAGTAATTTGGTTTATCTCTTGATAAGCAGTTTTAAATCGACTTAATATCTTTTCTTTAGAATCAGTTCCTCTACCTACAAGACGCTTCTTTAGTTCTTTCATACTAGGTGGCAATATAAATATACAGATTGTTTCTGGTACTAATTCTTTAACTTTTAAAGCACCTTGTACATCTATTTCTAATATAACATCAGTACCTTTTACTAACTTTTCTTCTATATGTTCTCTAGGAGTACCATAATAAGATCCACTATATTCAGCATATTCTAGTAAATCTCCTTTTTTAATCTTATCTTCAAATTCTTCTCTTGTTATAAAATTATAAGTTTCTCCAGGTACATCATTAGTTCTAGGAGTTCTTGAAGTATAAGAAACACTTAACCAAGCTTCTTTATGTTTCTTTAAAAATTCTTGAATAATAGTTCCTTTACCACTTCCACTAGGCCCACTTACTACTATTAATGAACCACGTTCTTTTTGTTTAATTATCTTACTCATAGCTAACCTCTTTTCTTATTTAATGGTATTATAATACAATTATTTAAATTTGCTACATAAAAGTTGTTTATAACTATTTATTTATCCACATCATAGTTCCATAAACCAAGTTGACCATTTATTTCTTCATCTATATCTAACTTAGTTATTTTACCTAACTTCCATGCATATCCACTTCTACTCTTATGACTATATACATTAGGATCTAAAGTCTTAATCATTTTATTAAACTCATCGTCTATTTCAATACAATCTTCTAATACTACTTTACAAAGTATTTTCTTCTTAGGAAAATCTATTCCCTTATCTTTTACTTTATCTAACCATTCTTTATCCACACCACAACCAGCATGTATTAAGATTTCACCTCTATATTTAGTTTTCCAAGTACGAAACTCATATACTTTATATCCATTAGCTACTAAACTAGCCCAAGGTTGTTTTAAGGTTAATACTTTCATTTAGTCCTCCACTATATCTACAAAACTAACAGGTATTACTTTATCTATTTCCATAGGATTAACTTCTATAAAATATCCTATCTTACCACCACTAAAAATAATGTTATCAAATAGTACCGCAGTCTCATCTATTACTGTAGTAAATACTTTCTTCATTCCTATAGGACTACATCCTCCATGTACATAACCTGCTACTTTAAGTAAATCTTTCATAGGAATCATTTCAACATTCTTTTCTCCTACAGATGCTGCTGCTTTCTTTAAACTTAATGTTTCTGCAACAGGAATAACAAATACATAATAATTCTTACTCTTACCTATAGTAACTAATGTCTTAAATGTACTATCTAAATTAACACCTAACATATTAGCACAAGTAACACCATCTACAGCTTCTTTTAAATCTAATATATGTTCTTTATAACTAATACCTTTTTGTTCTAGAATTCTCATAGCATTAGTTTTTAAGTCTTTTGCCATGTCCTTTCTCCAATTCTAAGAAATCTCCATCCTTACTAAACACTTCATAAGGATGTTCTTTTCTAAATTCTTTTCTTTCTTCTTTATCCATAACTAATACTTCTAATGCTTTATCCATATGAAGTATTCCATCTAAATGATCATATTCATGAGAGAATACAGTTGCTGGAAAACCTTCAAAAGTCATTTGTTGTTTATTACCCTTTATATCAAAGTATTCTATTTCTACTAAATAAGGTCTTAAAACTAAACCCATATTATCTAAACAACTAGCACAAGCTTCCCAGTATTGAGTTAAACCTTCTCTTCTCTTTATAACAGGATTAACTAGTACAGTAGCTTCATTCCATTCTTCATCTTCTATTTTGTCTAAATCAGTATTCTTAATATATACAAGTCTTTTAGGAATACCAAGTTGTACTGCTGCCATAGCAAATACACCATGTCCTAAACAATATTCTTCAAGTACTTTTAAATCTTCACTTATATCTTCAGTACCTAAGTCTACCTCTTTACTAACCTGTCTTAACCATTCTAAGTCTTTATCAATTTTCTTTGCTTCCATAATACACCTCCAAGTTTTTCTTTATTATACCAAGAAAAAAACCACATAAAAGTGGTTTTGTTTATTTTTTTGTAATAATTTGTCTCTTAGTAGCGTCATAATTTCTTTTTCTACCAGCATCATAAACTACATTTATATCTTCATTTCTTAACGGGTTAAAATGTGATACCTCTACTGATATACCTTCTCTAGTACGAGTTTTAATCAATTCTTCAAATACTTCTTGAGGAATCTCTGCTACTAAAGGACTTATCTCTTCATCCTTCACAGTAGGCATAGTCGCATCAAATATATAATACTTACCATCAAATTCGACTACATTATATGCATGTACTTCCTTTTTATCATTCTTAATTATTCCAGAACACTTATAAAAAGAATTTATACCAAACAATTTAAGTAAATTTTGTGCAACCATAGCTCTTTCAACACACATTGCACTATTCTTTCCTCTTAAGTCAGATACCTTACCCATAGGTAATCCATCTTGGATATAGTCTAAATCAGGATAATTATCCATTCTTTCATCAATATTACTATAATCACCAAAGTAATCTTGAATAGTTTTCATCATACATATTGAATAATCTTCAAATGTATGTGGCTGTCTTTCTGCTACATTCTTACCAAACAATATATAAGCTCCAGAAATATCACCAATTACACAAGGTATATAATCTAATCCACTACCAATAAGTACTTCTTCATCTTGAAAAACTCCACCAAAAGAAGAGTCTATGCCTCCAAACCAAGTACCATGAACATGATTAGCTCCTATATACTTACCCATATAATCACCTACTATCATATTTATCATATCATAAACAAGTATCAGTTATAACAAAATAACAAAATACTAATGTAAACAAAAAGATAATAGTTACCTATTATCTTATTTACTCATCATATCACAAATTAAATTTGTTAATTCAGTTGGATTATCTATACTTAATCCTTCTATTAATCTAGCTTGATTATAAAGTATCTTAGTATAATCTGCTAATGCATCTTTATCACTAATATATAATTCTTTTAATTTATCAGCTATTGGGTGCTTTTCATTTATTTCAAGAACTATATCTGCTTTAACATCTTCTCCACCAACTGGCATAGATTTCATTATCTTTTCCATTTCTAATGATATAGCACCTTCTGTACTTAAACATACTGGATGATTCTTTAACTTGTTAGTAAACTTAATATTCTTAACATCAGTTAAAGCTTCTTTCATAATATCAAACATACCTTTAGCTTCTTCATTCTTCTTATCTAGTTCTTCTTTTTCTTCAGGACTATCTAAAGATACATCTTCACTTGCTACATTAGCAAACTTCTTGCCTTCATATTCATTTAAAGCTTGAATAGTGAATTCATCCACATAATCAACTAAGTATAACACTTCATATTCTTTATCTTTAAATCTTTCCACATTAGGTAATAAATCTATCTTATCTAGACTTTCACCGCTAGCATAATATATCTTTTCTTGATCTTCTTTCATATTTTCAACATATTCTTTTAAAGTAATACGTTTCTTCTCTTTACTACTATAGAACATTAATAAATCTTTTAAAGTATCATTATTACCATAAGAACTATAAATACCATATTTTAATTGCATTCCAAATGCTTCAAAGAATTTTTCATAACCTTCTCTATCTTCTTCTAGCATTTCTTCTAATGAAGATTTAATCTTCTTTTCTAAGCTCTTAGCGATTAATCTTAATTGTCTATCTTGTTGTAACAATTCTCTAGATAAGTTAAGTGATATATCTTCACTATCTACTAATCCTTTAATAAAACTAAAGTAATCAGGTAATAAATCAGCACACTTATCCATAATTAAAACACCATTAGAATATAGTTGTAACCCTTTTTCATAATCCTTAGTATAGTAATCATATGGTGCATGAGAAGGAACAAATAATAATGAATTATAAGATACTTGACCTTCTACACTACTATGTATAGTTTTTACTGGTGCTTCAAAATCATAAAACTTATCAGCATAGAATGAATTATATTCCTCTTCAGTAACGTCTGCTTCCTTTTTCTTCCATATAGGAATCATACTATTTAAAGTTTTATCTTCTGATACTTTATTATCTTCTTCATCCTTAGATTCTTCTCTCATCATAATAGGATATTTAACGTAATCAGAATATTTCTTAACAATACCAGTTATTCTTCTTTCTTCCAAATATTCATCATAATTCTCAGTATCAGTGTTATCTTTAAGTACTAAAGTAATAACAGTACCACATTCTTCTTTTTCTGCTTTAGTAATTTCATATCCATCAGCACCATCACTTACCCATAAATAAGCTTCTTCACTACCATAAGCTTTACTAAGTACTCTAATCTCTTTAGCTACCATAAATGCAGAATAAAAACCTACACCAAATTGACCTATTATATTAATATCTGCTTGTTTTTCATGCATTTCTTTAAATAAAGAAGAACCACTCTTAGCTATAACTCCTAAATTTTCATCTAATTCTTCTTCAGTCATACCAATACCATTATCGGTAATAGTAATAACTCTATCTTCCTTATTTAAATCTAACTTAATACAAAACTCATCTTTATCTAATTTAACTTTATCATCAGTTAATGATTTATAATAAAGTTTATCAATAGCATCACTTGCATTACTAATTAATTCTCTTAAAAATATATCTCTATTTGTATATACTGAATTAATCATTAAGTCTAATATCTTCTTAGACTCTGTTTTAAATTGTTTTTTCTTCATTTATATCATCTTTCTTTCCTTTTATTTAATACAAGTTAAGCATACCACTTACAAATTAGCACTGTCAACACATAAGTGCTAATTTTAATAATTTATAATTATTACATCAATTTGACAACAATAAACCAATAACTTATAATTTTTATATCGAGGTGATATCTATGGGTGATTTAACTAATTACGATATATATAAGATAGATGGATTAGCTATGGAAGGTTATATATTTTCTATTCAAGAAGATACTGATGAAGAACCTACTTTCCATTATTATATGATAACAATAGAACCTAATAAAAAACCTAGTATTACAAAATTAAATAATACAATTGAAATAATTAGTAGAAACAACTTACAACTAATCCCTATAGATACAGATAGTCCTGAAGTACAAAGATTTATTAGTTTAATACAATCAACTATTACAAAACCAAATACAATTCCACAAGTACTTCAACCGCAATCATTAAAATTAACTAAGACACAATAAAAGAATAAAAGTATTACCTTTTATTCTTTTTTTCTTCTATATCTTCCATTTCTTCTATTCTAGTTCTTAATCTATCACTAACTATTATATAATCTCTATTTATTCTTAATATATTAGCTATACTAAATCTATTAGTCTTTGTTTCATAGAAATAGTATGTATCATTGAATGTATCATCACCAACTATATGGAATACTAAGTTATATTCACCAGTTTCTTTATGTTTAACTGAATATATCTGAATTCTATTTTGTACTATACTATAATTCTCATTATAATATTCATCTATAATACCATTTTGACTATTTAATTCAGGAAACATTCTATCAATAATCATCTTTATAACAACTATTTGTTCACTATATTCCATTCTATTTAAATCAGTAATTGTACCATTACATTCAAATATACTAGTAAACAATCTCTTAAATTTATGAGCAATATATCTACTTGATACTACTCCATCTTTTAAAGATCCTTCAAGTAAGAAATCTTTCTTAACAAAGTGATAAGATAATGAATTAAATAAAGTCATAAAACTCTTTGGTATATTACCATTTAATACACCACTAGCTAATACATTAGTTTTATCTAACATCATTAAAACATTATTAACTTCTAATTCATCATATAAAGGTTCTATAGTTTTCTTAAAACTTCTAGACCATTTAGTAAAATTAAATTCTCCTTGTACCCAAAGTTCTTCATGAGTTTCATTTAAATATTGATGTAGATATCTTTGTATTTGTACACATATATCTCTTAACCAATCTTCATAATTCCAATTATCTTCATCATAGAAAGTTTCTATAACAATTCTATACTTAATAATCTTTTCTATTCTTCTATGAACTAACTTACATAGTTTCTTTACCCATATATTCCATTCTTCTTTAGTTATATCATTAATAGGAGTTTCTACTAAAGAAATATGTCTTTCATCAGTATCAAATTCAATTAACTTATTATAAAAGTAAGTACTTTGTTCTTCTAATTCGTTATATAACTTATTTGAAGATAATTCACTACTAAGTAAATACAATCCAGCATCTCCATAATTATAATGTGGTTCCTTAGTACTTCTATACTTCTCATCATAATAATATAAATTCTTTAAATAACCTATCTTAATATCTATCTCTCTTAGAGTCTTTTTATCTAATACAGTAGGTTTTATTTCCTCACCTTGATATACTTGTACTTCCCTATCCCCCATCTTACGAGTATAAGGAATATTAGAAGCAAAGTGTCTTGTTTCCATACCCATTTGTATATAAGCCAAGTCCGCAGATAAAGTTAAAAAATAATTCTTATCTCCATCTTTTACAACTAATATCCAATGATGAATCAAGTATTCCTCTTCATCTTGAATAGCACTAATTATACTATTAGTCTTTAATAATTTAGATTCTATACCTAATTCATTATATATTCGTTCCAATATATAAGCTGCAGATCTACATATAACTTTTAAATCACCTGTATCTTTTTTATCTTTATAAATTTGTTTTATTTCATCCAAAGAAAGATTTTTCTCTCCAAGTTTATTATCTACTGAAAAGAAAAAATCTGTATGTTTCTGTATTAATCCTCCAATAGTAACATATACATATCTAATCTTCTCTAAAGTAGACCATTCAGGATTAATACCATTTAATGTAATTTCTACAGCATCATTAATTGTCATATATATCACAACCATTATCTATTTTATTATAACAAAAAAAGGTGTATTATTACACCTTTTTAAAATGCTATCTTAAATAGTTCTTCAAATTGTTCTAATGAAGTTTCTCTAGGGTTACCACCAGTACATGGATCCTCTAAAGCTTTTTTAGCTAACATAGGAATATCTTCTTCCTTACCACCAACTTCACTAATATGTTGTGGTATATTAAGTCTTATTGCTAAATCTCTAACAGCATTAACAACTTTCATAACTGCATCTTTACCAGTTAATCCTTCCATATCAAGACCAAATGCTTTACCCATTTCTACATATCTTTCAGGACAAGCTTCACCATTATATTCAAGAATATAAGGTAATAATAATGCATTAGCTACTCCATGTGGTGTATCATAAACAGCACCTAATTGGTGAGCCATTGAGTGAACAATACCTAAACCAACATTACTGAATCCCATACCAGCAACATATTGAGCTAAAGCCATCTTTTCCATAGCTTCTTTATCTTTATTAACAGCTTTTTCTAAATTCTTATAAATTAATTCCATAGATTTTAAATGGAACATATCAGACATTTCCCATGCTCCCTTAGTAATATAACCTTCCATAGCATGAGTAAGTGCATCTAAACCAGTAGCAGCTGCAGTAGCAGGTGGCATACCAGCCATTAATTCTGTATCAACAATTGATAATACAGGTATATCATTAGGATCTACACAAACAAGTTTAACAACTGCTTCTTCATCAGTAATAACATAGTTGATTGTAACTTCAGCAGCAGTACCTGCAGTTGTTGGTAATGCAATAATAGGTAAACATCTTTCCTTAGTATCAGCAACACCAACTAATGATTTAACATCATTAAATTCAGGATTCTTAACTATAATAGCAATAGCCTTAGCGCAGTCAATAACTGAACCTCCACCAACAGCTATAACATAATCACAATGATATTTATTAGCTATCTTTAATCCTCTCTTAACATTACCTATAGTTGGATTAGGTTTTACTTCACTAAATAACTCATAATCAACACCATTATCATCTAATAATGATATAACCTTTCCAGCTACTCCAACTTTTAATAAAGTTTCATCAGTAACAAGTAATGCCTTTTTAAATTTTCTTCTTTTGATTTCATCTACTAAAACTTCTCTAGATCCCCATCCAAAATAAGAAGTTTCATTTAGAATAATTCTATTAGCCATTTCCATTCCTCCATATCTTAATTAAATTATAACATAATCACTTATAGTCTTATTATTTTTTTAATAAACATGGTGTTGATTTGACATCAAAAAAATATTATAATTAACTTAGGTAGAAGGTGATTTTATGGATATAAGAATAATTAATACTAAGAAAAAATTAACAAATACTTTACTAGTATTAATAGACAAAAAAAGAATTAAAGACATTACTGTCTTAGAATTATGTAAAGAAGCTAAAATCAATAGAACCACATTTTATAAATACTACAAAGATATCGAGGATTTAGTTTTAAAGATTGAAGAATCTTTACTTACTGATTTAGAAAAACATATCGTAGACATCAAAAGAAATTATCTTATTTCATTTACTGGCAAGATTATAGAGACTATTGCTGAACGTAAAGAAATATATACTCGCTTACTAGGCGAAAATGGGGACCATACTTTCTTAAAGAGAATACTTGGTCTAGTATATGATCAAAGTATTACAGAATGGACAAAACTATTAAAGAAAGCATCTCGTGAAGATTTAGATAAAATATATAACTTCATTGAAGATGGTACAATCGGAATAGTTGAAGATTGGATAAAGAATAATTGTAAAGATGAACCACAATCAGTAGCAATATTTATTAATAAAATATGCATGAGTGGTTTAAGTAGTTTCGTATAATAAAAGAGTTAGATATTCTAACTCTTTTTAAATTATAAATCTTACTATTGAAAATGATATAGCAAATAAAACCAATATAATAAACAATATAAATACATTAGATTTATATTTATCTATCTTTTTCTTAATATCAACTATTATAAAAATATATAATACTATCAAAATAATAAACATTATAATAGTAAATATCTTATTTAAATAATACATAAGAATAAAAGGATACAATATACCAAAGAATACTAAATATAACAATGAATAAGCATAAAACTTACCAAATAACATCTTTATATCGTCAGGTACAGTATCATACATAGATACTCTAGGAGGCTCTACTAGCTTCTTTTTCTTTTTTTTCTTTATACTACTCATGAGTCTCCTCATAGGCTTTTCTAACAGCCTTAGCTAATTGATCAGCACATGAAGTACCTCTCATACCACATAAATTACCAGATAATTTTTCTTCAATATATTCAACAGTTTGACCTTCTAATAATTTAGATAAAGCATTTAAATTACCTGGACATCCACCCAAAAACTTAATGTTAGTAATCACATTATCATTAATATCAAAAGATATTTCTACTGAACATGTTCCTTTTGTTTTATAAGTATAATTCATATTAATCACCACAAATATTATAACATAAAAAAGATAACTATTATAACGAGTTATCTTCACTATCATTTATTTCTATTTTTATAAAAGAATATGTAACTAATGATTTATTATAATAAGAAGCAACTTCCACTCTATATCCATTCTTCATAGAATCATTATAGACTACTCTTCTATCTTCATTTGCTTCTAATTCATTAAACCTATAAGAACTTACTAAATAATCTAAGTACTCATCTCCTACATCAGAATTAAAACTACTATCACAATAATTATAATTATAAGTAGTATTAGTAGAACTTTGTCTAGTCAAAGGTTCATAACACATTTCATAATATTCCATTACATTATAAATAGTAGGTACCTTTAAATCATCATAAGAAACATATTGATTCTTAGCTGCTTTTACTTCATTAAAATCTACATCTTCAGTTCTATATACGAAGAAAATAGATCCAAATACTATCAACAAACATATTCCTAATATAATTCCACCAATACGAAATACCCATTTAACTATATTAATAACAACATCATTACCTTGATTATCATCATTCTTATTAACAGGTGCTTCAGTAACAACACTAGAAGTAGTTTGTCCTAAAGGAGCTCCACATCCAGCACAAAACTTATCTAAACTATTATTTTCTCTCCCACAATTACTGCAATACATTTATATCATCCTTATCATTTTCGACACTTTCATCAATTACATTATTATCAATATTTTCATCTGTTACACTAGTTTCATCATTTCCATTAGTTTCATCGTTTTCACTAGTTTCATTGTTATCTTCTATTTCTTCATTATCTACAACATTATCAAATTTATAATAATTAATAACTTTCTTAGAATAATCTACTTCTACAACAACTGTATATTCAGGATGTTTTTCATCTACAAACGTAACACTTCTAATATCATTTGAATCATTCAATTCTTTATATCCGTATCCATTAATTAATTTATCTAAATAATCATCCATTACACTTTCAGTAAATGTGTTATCACAATAAGAAATAGAATGTACATCACTTGTAGAATCTTCAACATCACACAATACATAACTATCAAGTAAATTATAAACAGTAGGAACACTAACATCCTCTACTTTTACATATATTCTTACTTGATGCATATCCATTTCATAGTCTTCTTCTGCTTCTTTCATTACAGAGAAAGACCACATTAATATTGTAAAAGAAAGAAGAAAAAATCCACCTATAAAAGTAATTATTTTTCCACCAGTAGTTTTTGGTTCTGGTGTATCATCTACTATATTAACTGAATTATCAAAAACAATAGCTTTCTCTTCTTCAACTTTTTTAGGTGCATTGTTATTAGCTTGCTTTTTCAATAAATTAACATCTATCTTAACAGTAGGTATTACTCTTTCCTTCCCACAATAAGTACAAAAAGATTCCCCTTCTTTAAATTGTCTTCCACAATTTCCACAAAACATCTAGCATCACCATAAAAATTATACCATGATGAACCACTTATATGCTATAATAACCACCAAGAAAAGAAGTGAATATATGTTAATAAAATCAACAGCAATACAAAGACTATTAAGAGAAAATCCAATGTTAAAAGATAGACGTTTCGGACTACCTTATGTAGGTGCACGTCTAGATAAAGAAGAATTCAATCCAACAGTAAAAGATATAGCAGATGCAATAGACTTTTATGGATATGAAGTAAGAGATGAAAATATCGTAGATAAACCTGATATAAATCTAGGTGGTGGTAACCCAATGAAATATAAAGCATTCCCACCTGCTATAGATGAAATGATTAAATCTCTTAAAGAAGATGAACTATACAAATACCCTTATACTGAAGGTGACGACAATATAAGAAAAAAACTATTAGAATACATTGAACAAGAAGGTTTTATAAACACAGAACCATATGATTATGAAGATATAGATGAAAAAGGTTTATCTATTCATAACATTACATTCTTACCTTCTACATCTATAACATTTAATCTAATAGTAAACATAATATCTAAACCAGGTGACGTAATACTAATTCCAGGACCAGGTTACGGACTATTTACTATTAGAGCAGAAAGAGCTGGTGCTGAAGTAGAAATCTTCCCACTAGAAAAAGAAGATAACTTCCTAGTAAATCCAGAAAAACTTGCTAAAACAATAGATGAAATAAATGATAGTTTACAACGTGTATATAACAGAAGACATGGATATGTACCTCGTGTAGTAGCATTCTTAAATGCCAATCCTAATAATCCTACAGGTAAAGTAATGGGTGAAAAAGAAACAGAAAGATTAACACAAATAGGTCAAGTATGTTTAGAACGTGGTGTCTTCGTAATAGATGACATGGTATATAGAGATATTACATTTGACGAAAATAACATTGCTAAACCAATAGCAACAATTCCAGGTATGTTTAGAAATACAATTACATTATTTGGTTTATCAAAAAGTTATGGTATGGCTAGTTTAAGAGCTGGTTTCTTAATAGCTGATGAAATAATAATAAGAGAAGTTATTAACAGAATATTCCAAGAAATGGACTCATCTCCAGATATAGTAGGTAGAGCTCTTATGGGAGCGTTTAATGCTTCACCAGAAAGAAATAAAGCATATAAAAAATACTTTACTGAATTAAGAAAAGAATACCTACACAGATATAAAATATTAAAAGCATTAGTAGAAGGTATAGATTCTATAGAAGAAAAAGATAGACAAGAAATAACTACTATAATAGAAAATAATCTATCTAATAAATCAAAACTAAATAAAATACTTAAAGGATTACCATATACTAAATTCCCTGATAACTTAGAACCAGACGCAGGATTCTTTGCTATCTTAGACTTTACTGAACTAAAAGGTAAAACATATTTAGGTAATCCAATAAAAACAGAAAAAGACTTACTAGAATTCTTCTATAAAACAAATAGACTTCGTTTCTTAATAGGTCAATCAATATCATGGCCATATCCTAAAGAATTAGTAGGTAGAATAACATTTGCATTAGAAGAAGATGAACTAGTAAAATCACTAGAACTAATCTATGATTCATTAGAAAAACTAGCTACTGAAAACTCTTATCATATTAGATTAAATACTCTAGAAGATCAAGCATCTATGGCTAAAATAAAAATAGATAGTTGGAAAGTAACATACAAAGACATAATAGATGAAAAATACTTATCCTCTCTAGACTACGAAATACAAACAGAAAAATACATAGATAGTTTCGAAGAATATAAAAGAAGTGTCTTAGTAGCTGAACATCAAGAAACAAAAGAGATAGTTGGATATTCATGCTTTACTACAGAAGAAAATGAATATGCCGATTCAGAACTAATAAGCCTTTATCTAGATCCAAAACATCTAAGAAAAGGTATAGGATCATGCTTACTAAGAGAAACTATAAAAGAATTAAAAAAATATAATAAAAAAACTATGATAGTATGGTGTCTTAAAGACAATAAAAAAGCCATCAAGTTCTACGAAAAACTAGGTGGTATAAAAATGCATACTAAAATGGCTAAAATAGGAAATAAAATATATCAAGAAGATGGCTTTATCTTCGATATAAGCAAATAAAAAGACTCAATAGAGTCTTTTTTATATATCATAATGATATTTTACTTGAGGAATACTTCTATCTTCATTATCAGGATCTTCATGTACTAATTTACCACCAAGTCCTTCATAGAACTTTTTAGCTGGTTCATTATACTTATTACAAGAAATAAAGAATCTATCATATCCAGCAATAGCAATTACTTCAGTGGCTAAATCAAATAACTCACTACCTATCCCATTGCCCCTATATTCCTTTAATAAATAAAGTAATCCTATTTCTTGCTCATAATCCTCAAATGGTCTTATTGGTACACCACAAGACATATAACCAATAATATCACCATTAACTACAACAACATATAAGTCTATATATTCATTATTAATAATATTCTCAAACTTTTCAGTATTCTTTTCAATATCATAATTATCTAACTTACTATCAGGATATATACCTCTATAAGTAGTTTCCCAACAAGCTATCTTTACTTCTGCAAGTCTTCTAGCATCACTTAACACCGCTAATCTAATCTCATAATCCATTTCAATCACCAATTAAATTATATCAAATAAAAAAGAAGATTTCTCTTCTTTATTGATTTTCCATTACAGTAACAATAGTATCTAAGAAAGATTCTACATTTCTTAAAGATTCATGAGTAGATTTAACCTTCTTAGTAAATTCACCAAAAGACTCTTCATACTTAGTAGCATAATCTCCTTGAAAAGAATCATTTAATTTAGTTATTGCAGTATTTATTTCTTCAATAGAACTAATGCAATCTTTATTGATTTTTTCCATTTGTGTTTTCCATTCTCCCATAGCAGATGGATCTACATAAACTTTAGACATAAATTACGCCCCTTCCCTTGGACAAGCAAATATTGCTCCCCCACGTTTTGCACAGAATTCTGATAATGACATAGTTCTAGTTCCCCAGTCACTTTGAGCTACCGCAAAACTATCAGTATGTCCATTATAATTACCATCTTGAATAGTAATTGTATCATTAGCTTCATCTACTGCTAATACAATACCTACGTGTCCATATTGTTCTCCTAAACCTTGAGAGAATACTGCCCCTGGAACAGGAGTCCTAGATTCATAAAACTTATCTCCATGTGCATTTAATAACTGACGAGCACATTGATTACCATTACCAGTAAATCCTGGGCTATAACCATATATTTCATAAAATCTACCCCATGCAAACCATGTACATTGACCATACAATCCTGACATAGAATAAGGATTTTCTAATACCCAAGCTTCTCTATTATTAAAGTCTGGATACATATTAGCTTCATTTAATGATTTAGCAGTAACAACAGTCTTACTCATATCAAACGCATCACCAATAGTAGTAGAAATAGAATCTACTCCCTTAAATGCATTAACAGTATTAACTACCTCAGTAGCAGCTATATCACTTAATGTTTCATTATATCTATTACTAATTGAATTTAATAATTCATTAATTTCTTGTTTTAATTGATTCTTAGTATCACGAGCACTATTTCTCATACTAGAATAATAATTAACATCTCTTTGATAAGTAGAAGAACTAGAATCAAGACTATTTATAGTTCGTTGATAACTTTCTTCACTTCTCTTATTAGAGTCATAATCATCTATTAAAGCTAATGCACTAGCTAAAGCTTCCATATAAGAACTTTGTTCTTTTAAACCAGTTAGTACTGTTTCCAAATTACTACATTGTTTAGTAGCAGCTCCACCACTCCAACTAGCTTCAATATCTATAGCATTTATAGCGCTAGATAGATTATCTATATTTTGTTTACAACTACTTACTCTACTACCATAGCCACTATAAGCCATAATATTCACCCTTTCTAAGAGAAATTACTCTCATGTTCAACTAAATTATCTGATTTTAATTTTAAACACTCTACATACCCTTCTATACCAGTAGCAAATGCTTTATAACCTGTTATATAAGAAGTAACAGTATTAACAAATGAAGTTTTAACTGCTTCATCTTGCCATGCTGACGAAGAAGACATTGTATTTAACAAATTTTCTAATGCAGCAACATGATCATTATAATCTTGTAAATATTCTTTAATTTCATTTATGAAAGAACTAACTCCGCTTTCATCATGTAAAAAGTTATCTGCCATACTAATTAGCCTCCCTATCTTCATCTTCTTTAGCTAAAAGAAGCATTGCATAATCAGGAACACCATATCCTACTATCTTAGCATTATTAGTAGTATAAGTAGTCTTTCTTACATTTTCAGTAACACTACCTTCTAAAGTAGTAAAGTTACTTCCTGATGTAGAAATTATAAATCCACTATAATCCGCTTTACCATCACCATCAGTATCATAGAAAGCAATATCTCCTACTTTAGGTTTATACTCAGTAGTTTCAAAAGTAGATTTTTCCTTAAACCACTCTATACCTTCTTCAGCAGTAGTATACTTAGGAATAACTCCTTTTTCAGTATATCCAGCTTTATCAGCAACATAAGTAATAAATTCACTAGACATTGTTTCATTAGAATTGCTCTTACTTTCAAACATCTTAGCATATACTGTTTCATCAGCATTATCTAACTTACTTGCTATATTAACTATATTATCAGTAGCATCATCTACTGTTTTAAATGTTTTATCAAACTTAGCAGCATCTGTCTTAATTAATTCAAAGAAGTTGCCTTTATTAACAATTTTATCAATATTTTGGTTCCATTCTGGATGACAAGAATCAGTTCCTGGATTTGGATGTGCTCCTCCACCATTTTTATACCACGTATTTTTATCTACTACGAACTCAACAACGCATCTACCATTATTGTGTCCCCACTTAGTACATCCAGCATCTCCTTGACTCTTTATATCTCCAATAACACATTTTATTACTGTACCATCTTCTTGATATACATCAATGAAATCACCAACATTACCAAATGTTGTAGTAGTAGCAACTACATATCTATCACCTATCTTAGCAAAACCTTCTTCATCGAAGTTCATACCAGCAGCTGTTCTAAGTTTATATTGTTTAGAAGAAACTGCAGTAATACATTGCCATCCCATATATGTATGTATATTACCTAATCCTTCAGGTAATGTTATTGTTGTACCTTCAACATCTTCTAAATGTTCTTCAATACCTTCATAATTATATTTACCACCTGCAGGTACATCATAATCAGAAGAAGATAATGAACTTGATGGTAAACTAGGATTACTAGGATTAACTGAACTACTAGATCCAGGTGTTGTATGAACAACAGTACCACTAGGAGTAGAACTATAAGAATAAGTATTATTACTACTTGATAACGTAGTAGTAGCTCCTACTACAGTACTTACTGTATTATTAACAACTGAATTAGTATTATTATCACTTGAAGTATCAAAGAACTGTTCAGCATCTGCTTGAGATAAATCAAAACCTTCTGCATCTATTTCTTTTAATACATCTAAATATGTTTTCATATTTTTAGAAACATGATTTAAATCTAAACCTATATTACTTAAACTTCTAGATATCATAGAAGCTTTACTTGTTAATCCAGGGAAATCACTATGTGATGGAATAGAAGCTAATGTACTAGAAGCATTCTGAACATTATTATCATATTCCTTAACTTTACTAGTTAAAGTAGTAATTGCCGAATCCAAATTTGATTTATTTACTTTAGTTACACCACTCATAGTTTCACCCTCTACACTATTCTCATTATAACATAAAATACAACATTTTTTTATATAAAAAAAGATTACAACTGTAATCTTTCTTAATCAAATATTAATTTATCTAAAATCTGAGCAGTCTGCTTAATTTGTTCTTCATTAGTAATAGTAGCCTTGCCATCACCTTTTTGTTCACCATATACTCCAAAATAAGCATGATTACCACCATGTATAATCATTTCTTGATACTTAGATGGTAAGTTATCTTTATACTTTTTATACTTGTCTATATTTAACACTTTATCTTCACTACCATAAATAGATATTACATCCAAATTAGTATGTGTTAAATCATTAGTTACATATGATCCAAGTAGTATTAATCCTTCATATTTTTTATAATTCTCAGCCAAATATGTACCCGCCATAGAACCACCTAATGAATGTCCCATCATATACCACTTACTTACTCTAGGATATAGTTCTTGAACACCATTAGCTGCATCTATACCAAATACAGCTAAATTATAAGGCATCTCTAATAAAACACAAAAGAATCCTTTATCAGCTAAACTTTTCATTAAAGGTTCATAAGCAGTATATTCTACTTTAGCACCAGGATAAAATATTATACCTACTTTACTCTTTTTATTTCCATAAGTAATCATACCATCATGCACACTACTATCTACATCCATAGCTTTATATGCATTAATTAATTCTGGATCAATATGATAATAAACACTCAAATACTGTGTAAATAAACCTAATAAAAATGAAATACTAGCACAAAGAATTATTATTCTTTTAGCCAACTTAGTCATAAATAACTCACCTACAATACAAGTATATCACTTTTTACAAAGTAAAGATTATTAAAAATTCATCTAGACATATTCTATACTAATTATCTCTATATTATTTGAAATAAGATTATTATCTAAATTAATATCTTTAGTTAAATCAGTAGACAAATACTTCTTAAAATCATCAGCAAATACAGTTACTACATTTTCTTTACCACTTATAACTGAAGCAATTAAGTTAGCACCACTAGATATACCTACACCTAACCCATACTTTCTAGCTAGTATTCTTGCCATATTTATAGCATCTTCATCATCAATAGTAACTATTTTATCAATAATATCTTTATCTACAATACTAGGTATAAAGTCATCTCCAATACCTTCTATTCTATGACTACCAATATCTATACCTTTACTCATAATAGGCATCTGACTAGGTTCCAAAGCAACAACCTGTATATCAAATCTTTCTTTAAGTCTCTTTGCTACTCCTATTAATGTACCACCAGTACCAATACCACTTACATAGGTATCTATTTTTTTAAGTTTATTTACTATCTCTAAACCAATACCATTATAATGAGCATCTACATTTAACTTATTATTAAATTGATCAGGTCTAAAACCATTTATTTCTAAAGCGAGTTTATCAGCTCTTCTAATAGCTTCCCTAAACCCACCTTCTTCTTTAGATACTAAATATACTTTAGCCCCATATAATTTCATAATATTAATTCTTTCTTGACTAGCCCAATCTGGCATAAATATATGTACTGGATGTCCATAATAAGCACCTAATGCAGCAAAGGATATACCAGTATTACCACTAGTAGCTTCTACTATTGGCATTCCCTTTACTAAATCTCCTGATTTATAAGATTCTCTTATTATATAATTAGCTAATCTATCTTTAATACTTCCTGTATAATTGTAATATTCTAATTTACTAAAAACATTTATTATTTTATCTTTATATTTAACTTTAATCTTTATCATAGGTGTATTACCTATTAATTTATCTATATTCATATTATTCTCTCCTCTTTCTATTATTTACTTCAAAGACAGAACAACATCGTATAGTATTCACTTGTTTTACAAACATAAAAAAACCTCCTATATAGTAATGTATAAACTCACTACATAGAAAGTTCTTAAATCAAACTAAAAATAATTGTTATGAGTTTACACGACAAAAAATTTTCAATTCACAACAACAACAAATTTTATTAAATCTTTTTGTCATATAAATCTCTCCTTGCAAAAAATTATAACATAGGAACTTTATTTGTCAATTCATTTCCTGAAATAACATCTATAGCACCTTCAGTACGAAGTAACTCTTGTATTACTTTATTTCTTTCTTCTTGTATTTGATTCTCATCATAAGCTATATCTGCTAAATAATCAGCCAAATCCTTTTTAAACTCTGGATCATCTATCATTCTAGCTATTGCTTGTACTTGAATAACTAAAATACCTAAATCTAATCTTCTCTTACCACCAGGTCTATATTCATCAAAATCAGTACTAACTACACTATCAACAAAATCTTTATGTTCTCTTAAATAAGTTGCTTTATCAGTTCTAGTAATATCAGTAGTACCATATAACTTATAATATGTTTCTTTATCGAATTTAAGCATTATAGAAGGATCATATACGTAATCTCCTACTTCTACCCAACCATGTCCACCATGACCTTTACCATAGTTATACTCTAAATCCTTATTATTACCTCTACACAATACAGCGTCATCTAACGCTAAAAACATATAAAGACTTCTATCATAACAAGTACCTATAGGAAACATATGCTTAGAATGTTTGATATAAAAAGATACAGGAAAACAAGCTATTATAGTATTTTTCATCTTTTCATATATTTCATCATCAAATTCCATTATTTTTCCTTCTTGACCAGCTTTAGCACTTAATACTCTAAACTTAGCAAAAAATAATTTTTTTCTTAATTCTTCTAACATAATACCAATCCCCTTAAGTGCTTGTTATATTAAAATAAATTAACTAAAAAATCAAATTTACATAAAAAAAAGAAACTATAATAGTTTCTATTTATCAAATACAAAAGTTATCTCTGCATCATATAATTGTTGATAATTAAGTCTTTTCCACTTTAAATCATGTTTCTCTATAGTTTGTAACTCTACCATTTCCCATATAGCTACCCACCATACAACACATATAAAATTAGATAATACAGCTCCAATATACTTCTCAGTAATTAAATTAATAATAAGTATAATAATACCAATTAATCCATATATTAAAGATCTTCTATTTACTCTAGCAATATCATAATCAGCATCATCTATATCCATACCATAGTTATTTCTAATGGCTTTTACCATTTTCTTCTTAGTATTTTCATCTACTTTAGGACAATGTAATTCTATAACTATATCCATATCCATAGGTATCATATATGCTATTTCTTCTATATACTTACATACATCATCAGATAATTCATACTTCTTATAATCATGTTTCATAAATAATTCATTAGTATTATCTAATTCTACAGGTATAACCGCCTTACCATCTACTACATAATTAACATTAATATAGTTTTCTTCATTATACTTAATTCTTCTATTTTTTCTCTTTCTAATTAATTTCACTTTTTCACCCAATTTATTTATATATTTACTTACCGCAAAATAAAACTAGACTATTACGTCTAGTTGATATCTTAATGGCAGGGGTAGCAGGAGTTGAACCCACATCAGCGGTTTTGGAGACCGTTATTCTACCATTGAACTATACCCCTAAAAAAGTAAGCAATTTCATTATATCACAATTTTTTTAATGTGCAAGTCTTTTTAATGTTATAATGGTTTAGAGGTAGATATTTATGTACTTTTTAAGCAATTCAGTAAATGAAATCGGATATTATCAAGTAGGTTTAACATTAAAATATGCAATGCATATTGTATTTACTATTGTACCTATAATAGTAATGATAATGTGCATGATAGATATTTCAAAACATATAACTAAACCAGATGCACCTGGTCCAACTATAAAAATGATTGTAACTAGAATAATAGCTGGTCTAATTATATTCTTATTACCAACTATGTTTGATGCAGTATTCTCTCTTATTGAAAACTACGACAATACATTTATAACTAAATACTATACTGAAGCTAGTATAGAAAAAATAGAACAATTAAAAGTTGAAGTTGAAAATGAAAGAATAGCTAATTTAAATAAATCTAAAGCCGAACTAAAAGAAGCTGCTAATAAAAAAGCTGAAGAAGAAAGAAAAAGAAATGAACAAATAGAAGAACAACGTAAAGAAAATGAACAAAATAATTCAGGCGGTGGCAACTACGATGGTGATTCAGTATCTAGTGGTGAATACGGTAGTGTCAGAGTAGAAAATGGTGTTTTCTATATTCCAAACAGGCGTGCGACTAGCGATGCTGATATACCTAAACAATCAGGTGGTTACGGAGTAAACCCAATATTTTGGGAAAGACTTAATGCGTTATTAACAGATGCATCTGCTAAAGGATACAACGTAACAGTAACAAGTGGCTGGAGATCTTATTCATCTCAAAGAAGTCTTTGGGATAATTCAAATAGACCTTGTAGTGAACGTGGTAAATGGGTAGCATGTCCAGGTGGTTCTAGACACGGATTTGGTATCGCTGCAGACCTAAGCTTCAATGGAACTAGCTGTAGTGGCGGTTGGGATTGTAATGAAGCTGCCAAATGGGTACACGCTAACGCAGCTAACTATGGATTAAAATTTAGAATGTCTTGGGAACCATGGCATATTGAACCAGAAAACGTTCAAGGTGGAAGTTTTGGTTCATGCCAAGCAACTTGTTAGGAGGATTACATGAAAAAAATATTCTTATTGTTAATAACTGTATTCTTATTAACAGGTTGTACAGCCAAATATGAAATAAACATAACAAAAGACACTATCAATGACATAATTACAATAGAAGCAGAAAGTAATAAAGTAAACAATGCTAATAAACAAACTACAGATGCATTTAATCAAAAAATTGGTGAATGGGAAAATGGTCATGACTTCTACAAAAGAGAAATAATAACAACAGCAGAAACAACAGGATATCAATATACTTACAATTTCAACTACGATGAATACGATGCTATGTCCCAAATAAGAAAATGCTACAAAGACTTCAATCTTACATACAATAATGATATAAGTCTAACTACTAGTAAAGACTTCTTATGTAAAACATATTATCCACAAATAAAAACATTTACAATAAGTATTACAAGTGAATATGAAATATCATCATCAAATGCAGATGAAGTAAAAGATAACATTCATACTTGGAAAATAAATAACCATAATTATAGAAATAAACCAATAAATATTAAAATAAATAAAAATCAAAAATATATACCTGAAGAAGAACCAAACTATGACTTTATAAAAAGTATTCTATTCATAATCTTCTTCATAATACTAATAATTATATTTATAAAAAGAAAAAAAGATATTAAACAATAATATCTTTTTTTAATTGATACATATCATATAATAGGTGATTTTATGTTAATTAACTATAATACTAAAGAATTAGACCTACTAGCTCGTATAATGCGTGCAGAAGCCCTAAATGAAGGAAATCTAGGTATGTTAATGGTCGGTAACGTAGTAGTAAATAGAACAATAGCAAACTGTCTTACATTCACTAACATTCGTACATTAACTGATGCTATTTATCAACCAAATCAATTTGTAGGCACTTCTTCTCCCCTATTCCAATCTCGTTCAAATACCCAAGAAAAAAACTTAGCCAAAAGAGTTATCCAAGGTGAATACTATCATCCAGCAACACACTCCCTATGGTTCTATGCCCCAGGAACAAATAACTCATGTAAACAAACTTGGTACAATCAAGCACTAGCCGGCAAATATAAAAACCATTGCTTCTATGAACCATCCCCCGGTACTTGTAAAGAACTTTATTAATAGTTTATAATAATATAAGAATAAGGTGATAAAATGACATACTCTAACTATGCAACAAAGTTAAATAATGATACTAATCTAATACAACAACTACTAACTAGTTTAGATAACATAGATTTAGAATCTTCATGGGAAGGTAACGCTTCTAAAAAACAAATTACTAACTTAAGAACAATACTTACTGATAAAAACACTCAATTACATAACATTGATGATCTAACATCAGCTCTACTATTAATAGATGAATATGATAATGAGAAAAAACTAGTAAAAGAATATGAAACTAATATAAACAACTTAAATAGAGAAGATCCTAATTATCAAGAAAATGTAAATAGATTAACTTCTCTTAAAAACAAATCAGTCAATAAGTATGAATCTCTAAAGAAACAAATAGAAGAAAAACTATCTAATATCACAACTAGATATAGTGAACAGTATGTTGATTTACCTCCAACAAACGTAGAAAATACAGTAAATTTATTTAAACAATCAGAAGAAAAACTTCAAAGTATTGATAAACACCTAACTATCCAAGCAACACCAAGAAATGGTGATAAAATATCTAGTGAAAATGCTGGTACAATTCAAATAGATAATAAAGGTACATACTATGATACAGAACCAACTCCAGGTAAATCTGCTCAAAAATTACATGTATATCATAATGGAGAAAGACTGTATGACGATGCATGTATAACAATCAAAAAAGGAGAAACAATTCGCCTAACAGTAAACCTATCAGATAATGCAGGTCAAGTTCAATTACTAAAAAGAACATCAGCTGATGGCCAAGAAGACTGGAGACAATACCTTACAGGTAAGTCAGAACCATACGTAAACAGATATGACCCATCTACATTTGTAGCAAGAGATAACTACGACTGGGTAATTACAGGAGATAGAGTAACCAATGGATATATAACATTATCACAAACTACATTCCATAGTACTGAAAACTCTCCAGAATATAAAAGTATGTATAGAATAAAAGTAAAAGTTGTCGAATAAAAAAAAGATACTATTCAGTATCTTTCTTTTTATATCTAAATAATACAGAAGGTCTATGTCCAGCACCTGTCTTAACAAATTCAGTCTTCTCTACTTTATCTGCAATGATTCTTCTAAATGCAGGATCTAATAACTTCTTGTTTAAAATAACTTCATATACTTGTTGTAAATCACCTAAAGCAAATAACTCTGGCATCATATTAAATACTACATCAGTATAACTAATCTTATTCTTTAATCTTTCAATACCAGCCCATATTACTAATGGATGATCAAATGCAATATCTTCATTTTCTGCTATTTCAAACTTATATCTATCAGTAGTCTTTTCATGTAAAGTCTTCTTAATCTTAAATTTTAAAGTATCAGTACCATTATCTAAAACTACTAATACTTCATCCCCTTCTTCAAAGTAAGTAATATTAAACCAAGAAGCATTTTCACTTAACTTATCAGTTAATCTATTCTTATCTACTAAAGCCATATATGAAGTAGAAACAATTCTCATACGAGGATCTCTATGTACCCCACCATATGTATATAATTGTTCTAAATAAATATCATGTAAATTAGTTTCTCTAGCAAGTATTCTTCTAGGACAATCTTCTAAGTCTTCCTTAACATCTAAGAATCCACCAGGTAAACACCATTTATCTTTATATGGATAATCATCTCTCTTAACTAGTAAAACACTCATATACTTCTTACTAGACTTTCTATAGTTAGCAACTTCTTCATCACTAATACTTAAAATAAGTATATCTGTAGTAAGAGATAATCTATCAAATTCTTCAGGATTATAAGCTGCTAAGAACTCTTCTTCACTTTTATACATCATATTAATAACACCTCACTTGTATTATAACACAAATAAAAAAATATGCTATACTTGACTAGGAGGCTTATTATGAAAATAGCAATAGATATAGATGATACATTAACAAATACTAGAGAAAACCAATTAAAATTATGGAAAGAATTTGTAAAAAACAATCCTAATCCAAATTATAGTGAAGAACTACCACATAATATAAATGAATTTGATGCAGGTGAATATATAGATGAATTTTGGAAAATAAATAGATATCACCTATCATTTGAATCTACTTATAAACAAGATGCATCACAAATTATAGATAAACTAAAAGAAGATGGACATGAACTATGTATAGTAACATCTCGTCCAGACTCAGGATACGACGATTTAAAAGGACGTATAGAAAAAGGTTTAAAAGCAAATGAAATACATATAGACACAATCTATACTGATGCTAGAGATAAAGGAACATACTGTAAAGAACATAACTTTGACTTACTTATAGACGATAATATAAGACAAATAGAAAGCGCTAAATCACATGGTATTCAAGCAATTCTATTCAATGAATTAAAATCATATAATGGATTACAAACAACTACATGGAAAGAACTTTATAACATAATAAAAGAGCTACAATAGCTCTTTTTTATTTCTTAGAATTTTCTTTTTCTTCAGCTTCTAACTCTCTATAATTAACTTTACCCATCATAGTTTTAGGTAAACTTTCTCTAAATACAAACTCTTTAGGTATCATATAGAAAGCCAACTTCTTTTCACAATACTCTTTGATTTCTTTCTTTAATGCATTATCAGCTTTATATCCATCATTAAGTACTATAAATGCTTTAGGAACTTGTACTTTATAAGGATGTGGTATACCTATAACACCACAATTAAGTACAGCAGGATGTTCCATTAATACATTTTCTACATGTGAAGGATAAACATTATATCCAGATACAATTAGCATTCTCTTTAATCTTTGAACATAATGTAATAAACCTTCTTCATCTACAAATCCTAAATCTCCAGTATGTACCCATACAACACCTTTTTCATCTTTTTCTAACATATCATTAGTTTCTTTTTCATTATCTAAATATCCAGGCATTACAATAGGTCCAGCAATACATATCTCTCCTACTTCTCCTGTAGGTACTTCTTCTTTTGTCTCTATACTTACTATCTTCATATCATTTCCAGGTAATGGAACACCTATAATACCAGGTTTATTAGTTCCCATAGTACCAGCAACTACTGGTCCACAAGTTTCAGTCATACCATAACCTTGAATAATATGATTTTGTACTCCATGAGCATCAAAGAATCTGTTTATTTCATTATTCTTAGCTTCAGTTAATGAATCTCCACCACATATAGCATATTTTAAATAAGATAAATCCATATTATCCATATACTTATTTGTAAGTAATGCTTCATATAATGTAGGTACACCAGCTACTATAGTTGGTTTATACTTACTAAATAGTTTATCAAATCTCTTAGCATCAAATTGTGGTACTAATATACAACCACCATTTAAACACATAACAGCATGTACACATACACATAATCCAAAACAATGGAATAATGGTAATATAGTTAACATACTATCTCCTGACTTAACAGCAGGAAATATAATTCTACCTTGAATAGATAAGGCATTCATATTTCCATTAGTTAATACTATATTTTTAGGAGTACCAGTAGTTCCTCCACTATGTAATATAGCAGCAGCTTGATCTTTAGTAGTCTTAACTAATACTTTTTGTGTATAATGTTTACCTTTATTCATAAAGTCATTCCAGAACATAAAGTCTTCTGACTTCTTAGGTACTTCAATCTTTCTACCTTGAGTTAAGTTATATCCAAACTTAAGTAATGGTGGCATAGAATCCCCAGGCGATACAACAACAGTTTTATACACATCAGTTTCTTCTATGATATTCATTACCTTCTTACAACTAACATTAATAGCTATTAACATAACACTCTTAGTCGCATTTAAAGAATGTTTAATTTCTTCTTCTGCTGATAGTGGATGAACCATATTAGCAATAGCACCTATTTTATTAATTGCATAAAATGCAATAACTGCTTCTGGAGTATTAGCCATTAATACTGTAACTACATCTCCAGGTCTTATACCTTGACTACGTAATGCTTTAGCACATAAATTTACTTCTCCAAAGAAATACTTAAATGTCATAGTCTTTCCAAAGTAATTAATCGCAATAGCATCCATATTATCTTTATTACATTCTCTTAAATATTCATAAACAGATAAATTAGGAACATTTACCTTTCTATCTTTTTTCTTATAATACTTATCCCATGGCTTTTTATGAGTAATTTTATCTATAGTTTCCTTTACTTTATCCATTAGTACATTCATACTAAAACCTCCCTATTATCAACAAAAGTAAAATATTAAACATTTGTTGAATAATCATCATTTGTATTATATAATTTATTTATATTTAACATCAATCGGCAATATAACCCATTATTGCTAATTCTTAAACACATTTAATTTAAAATGTTTAAGAATTCACAAAATTTTCATATAAGGAAGATTACTATGGACAGAAGAACTAAATATACTAAAAAAATTATAAAAGATACATTAATAAAACTACTATCTGAAAAAGATATAAAAAAAGTAACAGTAAGTGAAATATGTAAGTTAGCAGATGTAAATAGAGCAACATTCTATCGTTATTACTTAGACGTATATGATTTATTAGATAAAATAGAAGAAGACTTTATAAACGAATTAAAACAACCGTATTTAGAAGATCCATCACGAGTTAACTCAGTAGGAGCTTTCTCTAAAGAAATACTAGCAGTATTTATAGAAAACAAAGATTTAGTAAGAATTTTATTTAACACAAATAATAACATTTATTTTTTAAATGAAGTTTTAGAAGTAGCTTATAACATGTGTAAAGCTAAATGGATGTCAGACATCCCAACTATTACAGAAGATGAAATAGATTACGCAGCAATATTCATATTTAACGGTGCTCTAGGAGTTGTTAACTACTGGGTAAAAAATGATTTTGATAAATCAATTGAAGAAGTATCTCATGCTATAGAACAACTAGGTTACTTCGGTACTAAAAACTACATATACAAAAAATAGAACTCAAATGAGTTCTTTTTATTTATTTACTTAATATTTTATTATTAATAACTTTAATAAAGTGAAAATCATTCATACGTAGACATTTTATTCTTTTCTTATCTATTTTTGTTTCTACTTTTATAACATTATCAATTAACTTATTAACTCCATCTATTTGTATAAATAAATCTTTATAGTCCCTATCAGGTTTTAAAGTTACTACTCTATCTCCAGGAACTATAACACTATTAAATAATGTCTTATATACTTTATTATTAAGTGGAGCAATCGGAGTAATAGATAAAGTACTTAATGTATTATAAACTATACTACCACCAAAACTCATGTTATAAGCTGTACTACCTGTACTAGTACTAATAAGTAAACCATCACCAGAGAAGTTTTCTAATAACTCATCATCTACATATACAGGAACTCTAAGTACATTAAATTCTCTATTTCTTATAACTATTTCATTTAAACTATCAAAGTTATATATCTTATCTTCAGTAATTACTTTAGTTTCTTGAACACTTATTTCTTCTATCTTATATTCATCACTATTTAATCTCTTTACAAAATCTACAGTATCCTTAATATCTATTTCTTGTAAGAAACCTAATGTACCACTATTAACACCAATATAATAAACACTTTCATTAAACTTAGTTTCTTTAACCATTCTTAAGAAAGATCCATCTCCACCTACTGATATAGCTAAATCATAAGCACCTTTAGTAACTACTTTAAATCCATATTTATTTAATTCTAATTCTAAATCCTTAGCAACTATATTAGATTTTTCATTATCATTAACAAATAACTTTACTTTATTGATCCTTCTTCCCATAGTATCTCACCTATCTTCTCTATTATCATATCTATTAATACTAATTTATTTTCTTTTCTACTATTCTTATCTACATTAACAGTCATATCATAGTATCTATCTTTATAATAAATACTAATAAATACTTGATTATCTTTACCATAATTATTATTAATATCAGCTCTATTTAATTTACCTGTAATACCTACTCCCATATTAGCATTAGCTTCTCTAGTTATATTAAAAGCCATTTCATGAGCTGTTTCTATACTATAAACACTATACTTATCTATTACTTCTTTAGATACACCCATCTTTATCTTACCTTCATTAGAATAAGTAACAGCACTAAACTTTAATACTTCAGATGCACCTTCTATACTAGTAATAGCATCAACTACTCCTCCACCAGTACAAGATTCCATAGTAGCTATAGTTTCTCCTCTATTTTTTAATTCTTCTATTATTTCTTTAAATGTTGCCATATTATCACCTTTACTTAAATACATATTATATACTTATTTTTACTTATATAAAAGTTTTTTTCCAAATCCTGCAGTAACTTTATTATCTGATGTATAAACTAGTTGTGTAGTATAAGGACAAGAACAATCTTTAACCATTCTTGCATAAAACTCGACCATCTTATCTTTATCAGTTAAATAAACGCCATCTACACACTCACAATACTCTCCATTATAGAAGTGATGTCCAAGATAGAAACTCTCGTCTAATGAGCTAAAAATATCATTAAAATTAATAAAATGATCTCTACTAAACTGATTACACTTCATTAATGATACAAAACCATTCTTATATACTCCTACATTTCCAACATAATTAAGCATTCTCTTAATACTCGCTAAGTCCTCTATATAATCCTTCATAACTAAAGTATTAATATTTATAATACGTTTATCATCTAATCCTTCTTGTAAAGCAATTATATCCTCTGTACTAGCAACATCCCTACTACCAAAAATATCATAATTAACTTCATCATCATAATGATGTCTAGATATGTGGATAGATTCTAACTTATTAACATGTTCCATATCTAAAAAACTTCTTAAATTATATCCATTAGTACTAATTGCCACTTCCATATTAGGATCAATACCATATATTAAATTAAGTAACATATTCATCTTATCTGGATTCATCATTGGCTCTCCACCAGTAATACTAATACCATGTAATAATTTTTTATCTAGTAAATATCTAATAACAAACTCTAACTTTCTAAAATCTAAATTACCAAAATCTCTAGATTCTTTATTAGCACAAAATAAGCAATCTGCATTGCAAGCATCAGTTAACTTTATATATAATCTTAAACTAGGATCTACAACCTTTAAATCCTTAGGATCAGTACTACATAAAGTATCTCTAACTATAATATCATGTCCAAATAAGTTAATTGTTTTCATTTTAACATCTCCTACTTATACTTCCTCCACCACAACTAGATGAATATGATGGACTATCACTACCACAACTAGAACTTCTAGTAGGTGTACTACTACAACTAGATGTATAATCTCGTTGATAATGTCTATAATGTTTTTCATCATAAGAAGACTGTTTAGTTTTAGCTAATCTTCTAGGTTGAGTCTTAGTTTCTTCTCTACCTTCAAATATACTCATTACATCTACAACACCTAATTTACTTTTAACTACCATTAGTTCATCTATACAACTAAGTATTAAGTCTATATCAGTTAATGTAGTTTCATCTGCCATACAAGTAAGTCTTAAGTATTCTCTAAATTTAGTTATATTTTGTTTTACTTGTTGTTTATCTTTTACATCAGATTGATTAATTATTTTGTTAATAAATTCTATTACATCATTTCCTACAAACATTTTAAACACCTCTTATTAGTTCAAGTATTTTTTCTTTACTTTGTTCATATCTTTCTTGATAATTGCCTTTAATAGTTGCATATTCAATACCATTCTTCTTAAGTAACTCTTTTAATGTAAGATTATTTTCTTCTCTTACACTTTGTTCTCCATATGTTCTAGTACCATCTTGTACCCACTCTACATCTGGTTCTAAGAATAGATATAAGTCATAATTATTAAGTACACTTATACCTTGTGCTACATCACTAAATGCTTTATTAAGTGGATCATTATCTTTAAATCCTAAATTATAGTAATAAAGTGTAATTAGTGAATCAGTATCTACTAGCATTACTTTTCTTGCATTAGTTAATGCTTCTTTTTCTAATTGTTTATGTTTAAACAATATTTCAAAGTAATGATATTTTTGCATATTATCTATTCCACCAGCATCATCACATATATATCTACCAGCTTCTTCTACATGAGTAGTATTAAAATACATAGCTAAATTTCTTACTAAAGTACTCTTACCACAACTCTCTGTACCAACAACACATACTTTTTTAACATAATATTGTTGTACTACTTTAGGTAGATAATCATAATACTTATATGGATTATTTCTTATTTCAGTAGAAGATATATTTACTTCACTTCTAGGAAAATAAACTATCTTAGATTCAGGATATAATGTTTCCCATCTATTCTTACCTTTATAATCATCTCCAGAAAATACTGCATCTATTGGTTTACCAATCGCATTCTTTATATCTCTAGCTCCTGCTTCCCAATCATATGTATCTTTAGATGTATTCTTATCAAATATTTCTATTACTTCTACATTATCCATATGTCCTGTTACATTCTTTAACCACATGTATCTTTCTCTATGGTCTATCTCATTTGGATCATCTGTAACACTAAGTACTACATATAGTTTCTTACATTGATTAGCAGCCATTATAATGTCATTTACATGTCCTAAATGTAATGGATTAAAACTACCACCATACATTCCTACTTCATACATACTAATTCTCCTTTGCTATTTTAGTCCAATTATAATAACCATAGAAAGCATTTATTAAGTATACTGCCCACATAGTTACCATAATAAAGTCTCCTACTAATAACCACATAGCTACTGTAATAGCATCTATAATGATCCATAGTAACCATTGTTCTCTATATCTCATCATCATTAATGCATTAGCTACTACACTAGTAACAGTTGATGCACTATCAAGTAATGTTCCTGTACCACCTAAGTAATCAAGTACTATCTTATATCCAAATACACCAACAGTAATAAATCCTACTAAAACTAAACTTTGTACTAAATTTAACTTCTTACCTTTAACATCACCATTTTCTTCATTACTATTCTTATTCCATAAGTAATAACCTATAAATTGTGAAGGTAGATAATATAAAGCATTTAACATTACTTCACCATAATATTTATTAATAAAAGCAATTATTACATAACCTATTACATTTAAAAGTCCCCATATATATTGACTCTTTCTTCCTTTAGCACACAATACTACACAGAATATTCCACTTATGGCAGCTATACCATCAATAATTAAGTAAGTTAAACTTACTCCTTCACTAATTAATGAAAAGTAAATTGTAAATCCTATAACAGCAATTATCATACCCCATTCAAACCAGTTAAATTTATTTATTATCTTTTTCATGTTTTCTAATCTCCTTATTCATATAATTTATTTTTTCTTATGTACTCATAAACTTCTTTATCAAGTAAATCTAATACGTTCTCATTGTTTTTAAGTTTTTCTCTAATATCAGTTGAAGATATATCTTGTTGTTCAACATCAGCAACTATAATGTTATTTTGATAATCAACAAACTTCTTTAATAATTCTTCTATATCTTCACCTTTTCTCTTCATAGCAATTATTTTGTAATTATTAAGTATATCTTCTCCATTTTTCCACTTATCTATATAACTTAAGTTATCAGTCCCACATATGAAGTAAATTTCATCATTCGGATATAATTCTTTAAAGTAAGCTAATGTCTCACAAGTATATACAACCTCATCTTTAAGTTCATAATCATTTACATCTAAATATTCTTGAGTTTTAATTAATATTTCTAACATTTCTAATCTGTTCTTATCTGGTAATAGATTATTTTTATATTTGTATTTACTACCAGTAGGTACATAAATTACTTTATCAACATATTGTTTATTAACTAATTCAAGTCCTATATTTAAGTGCATTTTATGTGGTGGATTAAAGCTTCCTCCAAATACTCCTATTTTCATATTTACTCCTCCTTGTGTTTTATACATTTTGTTAATAAGTGTTTTTAAAAAATTAATTGCCTTGCGGTCTTTTTCCTAATGTCTGATTCTTTTTCTTTTTTACATTTACAATTATTCCTTTGAAGTATGCTGTTTTAACTTCATGTTCATTGTATCCATAACCTTCCCATCTGCTACTTAATCCATCATTTAATGTAAGACTAGTTAAGTCTAATTCATATAAATCAAATAATGCTCTAAGTATAGTATGAAGTTGATCTTCTGTAACAGTTTCTACTACTTCTTTTTGCATTCCTACTATTTCCATCTTCTCAGATATTTTTATTGTAGTAACACAAGCTTCTTCATCTTGCCATCCAGTATATCCTTTCTTAGCAGATGCAGTAGCAGTTACTGTTCTTCCTTCTAACTTACTATAGTATTCTTCTATTAATTTTATTGTTTCTTCTTTAGTAAATGTTACTTCCATTTTAATCTCCCCTTTATATGTTATTATCATTTTATTAATAACATATTTAATATATTATAAGAGGTTTTCTCCTCTTGTTACTAACATTATATTAATAACAAAATAATTTGTCAAGTACTTTTTAACAAAAAATTAAAAAGATTTATAAAAAATAAAAAAGAGACTATAAAGTCTCTTAGCTTGCTAAATCTTGAGCAGCTGATTCTAAAGTCTTTTGAGTATCTTCTGTAGAACCTGCAGCACTTGAAATAATATTTGAGAATTCATCTACAGTTCTAATATAAGAATCAAATCTACCTTTTAAAGTATTAAACTTATCTTCAAAAGTATCAGCAGCAGAACCTACAAAAGCTCCCTTACCTATTAAATCTCTTACTAAATTACCAAATTCAGTAAACATATTATCCATAGTAGCTGAACAATTCTTAATAGTTGCAGCTTTATCTCTAACATTACTAAATGTAATATTTGTACTAACACCATTATTAGCCACGATTAGCACCACCTATTCCAGAAATAATATTATCTTGATTATCGATAACAGCATTACCAGCTTTTAAACAATAATTACCATAGTTTTCAATTACATTTGCCATATTAGCAAGTTCATCCTTATAACTATGTATATTTTCTGCTATTGCTCTAGCAGCTGGGTCAAGATAATCACTATTTACCATTTCTTCTACAGTAGTAAATATTTTTCCATAATTATCTCTAAATTGTACTGCTATATTATTAATACGACTTCCTTTTTCTTGTAATTCCATTGGATCTGCTCCAAAAACATCACTAGACATATTCATACCTCCATATCTTAATTAAAGTATAGCAACTTTTATTTTTATATTTCAATAGTTAAGACATCTACTTAACATTACTTTGTACTATATCTTATAGGATTTATATCTCCTATAGCATTTTTATAAGTAGTTATCTCTCCTTCTAAAGCAGATAAACTACTATAAACAGAATTATCTTTATTAACTAGACCTTCAAGTAATTGTATCTTTTTCATAGTCTTTCTTGCTAATCTAGCATATTGTTCATATTCAGACATTGCTTGTTTCTTTGCCTCAGGCGTTACATATACATTTGCACTATTCAATCTATCTTGAGCAGTAGCAGTATAAGAATTATATTCTGTATATAAACCATCTAATTCATTTGTATCTAATACATTTTCTTCTTCCATATAATCTATCATAGAATCATTAGCACTCTTAATAGCTTCCATTATAGAAGTAGCAGTCTTTATTCTCATTTCTAATATAGGTATATAAGTTTGTAGATGAGCTCTAACAGCATCATAAGCTTCACCTTTTAAATGTTCTGTTGAACTAGATACAAACTCATTTATTGCATTAATCATTGCTTGTGCATCTTCTTGATCACTAATTAATGCATTCATATAAGCACCAGATGAATTAGCCATATTTAAATCACTTTTATTTAATACAGGCATTATTCCACCTCCGGTTTCTTTAACTCTTTAAATTCACTATATACTTCTTTAAATTCATCTACTTTTAAATCTTTATATAGATCATCTTTAAATGTTAATTTAACATACTGACCATCTTGTTTAATACTTTCTAAGTCAGTAAAGTCTTCTTTCATTAATTCCATAGCTTTTGTAGCAGTATCTTTATCACCTAAATCATAATAGTATTCAAGACCTACTACTTTACCCTCTTCATGATGAATAACAATCTTATATTTACCATCTTCTCCATCATAAACAATCATATTATCATCAGTATATAACTCATCATATTTTAGGAATTTATCTATTAATTCTTTATCTATTGTAGTTACATTATCATATTTAATATCTTTATCTAATTTTTCTTCTACTTCTTTTTCTAAATCTAATACTTGTTTAGATATACTTGTTACTAATGTAGCAACTACTGCATTAGTACTATCTACTACTACTTGAGAATTACCAGGTGTACTAATACTTGGAGTAGTAATTGTACTAGAGTTATTATTACTATTATTATTGTTATTATTTATATTGTTATTAACAACCGGATTAGTAACAGTATTATTATTATTATAAACATTATCAGTAGTTTGATTATTTTGTGTAGTTTGATTATTAGTAACTACATTATTAGGATCATTTAATTCATTAGCTTGTACTTCTAAATTAGCATTCATATCTTCTATTGAATTACCTATTTCTATTATCTTAGCTGTATCTTTTTCAAGTAAATTAAGTAACATAGAACTACTAGTAAAGAAACTTTGTACTATATCACTTTCTACACCAGGTATATTAGTAGTACTACCATAATCTACACCAATATTACTACTTAAGAAATTAGTATTCCTAATAGCAACTCTTAAGTTATTTATCTTATCTCCTAAGAAACTATTACTAGATTCTAATACATCTAAAGTAGATAGTTTTTCATAATATCTAAATGGATCACTAGTATCAAACATACCAAATTCATATAATTCAGCAAGTTGATCTATAGTAATAACTTCCCATGTTCCAGTTTCAGCATTATATTTATTTATTGTATATATATCTGAATTAGCTAATTCATTAGAAACTCCAGTTATATAATTTATAATTCCATTTTCTAAAGCTTCTTTATTTAAAGGAACATGTCCACCATGGTCCCCAGACGCAGTAACTACTACTACGTTAATTCCTGCTTTAGCCATTGCATTAGATTGACTTGAAGTACTATTACTCCAAGATGGTTCTAAAAACATTACTGTTGAACCAGTAGCTGCTATAGCCGCTAAATCTTCTTCTTTAGGATGGAATCCAACTACATCACAAAAAACAACATTGTAAGGACCACCATCTGGATTAGTCTTTGCATTATACAATAGTTGATTGTAAGTAGATGGGCCACCTGCACTAAATCCCATAGTTGATATATTAGAGATATTAGCATTGTTAGATTCGCCGATATTATGAATTAAACCATAATAATTTTGTGCAGCATTTCTCTGATTACTTTCGTTAGGTATAACAATAATTTGTTGTGGTGCATTAGATTCTATAAAACTTAATATTTTATTAGCATCTGGATTAGAACCACCAGAACCAGGATAATATATAAAAGCAGGAGTAGAATCTTCTACATCATTTGGAACATAAAAACAATAACCATTTGCTTTATAATAAGTTCCACCTTCGTATTGCGTTCCCTTCAAATTAGAAACAGGAATACCATATAATGTTTGTTCATTATTATTCATATGTTCACCCACTTTCATATCCTAAAATAATTATAACATATGAATATAAAACATAACGAGTAAAATAAAATTCCTATTTACACAAAAAAAACTTAGACATAAGTCTAAGTATTATTAGTATATCTCTTAACTAGAGATTTACCTTTTTCTTCAGTATAAGATTGTTGTTCTATATTTACATCACCATGAGTAGCATCATATTCATCTGCTCTACTTTTGTCTTCTGGTGACATATCTTCTTGTTTACCATCTTCATAATCTGCTTCTTTACCATCCATAGTAACTATTACACAATATTTCTTATTAATATATGGATATTCATCCATAACAGTAGTAATATCATCTACTTGAGGACTAGGTATTAAAACATATTTACCTTTTTCATTTTTTTCAATTTTATAAGCTACGTATACGTGATGACAAAGTCTAGTTTCACCTGTTAATCTTGAATGATTTGGATCACTAGTCCAAGAATATCTAGTATGAGGTATATAAGTAAAATATGTTGTAGTAGTTTTACCTACTCTCATAGTATGAGGTATAGGTTGCATATAAGTATATCTATATCTATATTCAGTATAATCCTTATTAGTTCCCTGTACAGCAAGTAACAAATCTAAATTATCATCAATTCTCATTAAGTCTTTCTTATCTAAAAATTTATATAAATCTTCTTGTCCTTCAATATCTACATATTCTTCATTTCTAGAATATCCTTCATATGTTAAATATTCTTTATCAATATATCTAACATATCCTTTTTCGTTTTTATAAAGATGGGCATGTGATCCAAAGACATTACAATCCGCCTTTTTACCACAAGCAGTCATACTTGTCATTAATACTAGAACAGCACCACTTAAACTAAGAAATTTTTTTAAGTTTAATTTTAAACTCATAACTAAACCTTCCTTCTACCTTAAGATGAAAAAAAGACCTTTATGTTTTACCATAAAAGTCTTGTTCTTATTAATTTATATAATCCAGGTCTTTGTTGACCCAAATAGTTGGATTATCACATCTATTCGATGGAACTACTCCCTCTTAAGTGATTTAATTATAGCATATTTTCGCGAAAAAATCAAATGTACTACCTTTTACTCTTCTTAAAGTAGTCACTATAAACCTTTTCAGAAACTTTCTCTAATACTAATTTCTTATCACGATATTTTTCTAATTCTGGTAAAACTTTTCTATTTTCCTTAATTAACATCTTATCTACTGAAGTAGTATAAATAATACCTTTATCAGTTAAAGCAAGTATTCTACCTTCATATTCATATAATGCATTAACTGCCGCACCAGAAGTACTAATATATTTTTTCCCAATAAATTCTGCATTAGCTAAGAACATTGATAATGATATAAAGTCTTCTGCTACTTCAGTTTGAGTCTTTACTGGCAAATTATTAATTCCCATATAACTCTTATATTTCATTTGATACCCATCATCTTTTAAATACAAATAACCAAATGCACTAATTGTATCTTTAGCTACATATACATATCCAGTATTTACTCTATCAGATTTATTTAATATAACATCTAATAATTTTCTATCTAAATCTAAATCTTCAAACCTAATACCAAATAAGTAAGATACTATATCAAAATTAATTAAACCATCTTTTACTCTATCTAGTAAATCTAAAGCATCATTATATATATTAAATATCTTTTCTCTCTCTTCTTTAGAAGAACTGTTTCTATTAGCAAATCTATATTTATCTTCTAAATGCAACCTTATAGCATCTACATAAGTACCACTTTTAATTGATTTAGCTTGAAATATCAAATAATCTAATTCATCATAAAAGTCATCACTATCTATATTATCTACTAATTTATCAACACGTTGTCTAAGTATTACAGAATCTAATCCATCTACTAATTCTAATAACTTTTTAAGTTCATTTTTTCTACTAGATTGATCAAAAGCATTTTGAAACAATTCATCAATTTTTTTATTTAAATTAATCATTTCAGTATCTATATCTATACCTTTTAAGATATTATCTATACTTTCATTAATACATAATTCTATTTCTTCTTTTACTACATCATAACCAGCATATAAAGTATATTTATTTAAAATATTTTGTCTTATATTATTTTCTAGTTTATCTACTATATCTTTCTTTAATTTATCTAATGATAAAACAAAATTATAAGCACTTAAATTATAATTAAAACTAATACTTACTTTTTTAAAATAAGGATTTTTATCTAAAAAGGCATCAACAATTATCTTTAATTTATTTCTTACTTCATTCTTAAACTCTTCATAATATCTAGTTATTTGACTTAACATAGTACCATTTTGTATTAAGCCTTCATATCTTTTAATTAATTGATTAACTTCTCTAATATATACATTAAGTTCACTTCTTAATTCGTGATTATTTAATTTATATATTCCATCCAAATAACTATGCATTTCATTAATAATTTGTATCTTAGCCATTACTAAACCAATACCATTAGTACCATTACCAAATATATTAAATGTTGGTTGACCATTTTTTAAACATTCATAAGCTGTATGTATTTCATTAAACTTTTCTTCAGCACCAGGACTCTTATTAACATCTGGATGCCATTTTCTTGCATTCTTACGATAAGCTTTTTTTAATTCTTCTTCACTAAAACCATTAGATAATCCCAATACTTCTAATGCTTTATCATATGTCATAAGAATCCCTCCTTTATTGAAGTGTATACTAACATAATCAAAAAACTTTGTAAAACAAAAAAGACTTAAATAAGTCTTTTTATATTTCTAACCAATTACTACCATCAGCATCACTTGGTAATCTTAAATCTCCTCTAGGAGATACTCCTATAGTACCTACTTTAGGTCCATCAGTTAAGCAACTACGTTTAAATTGTTGATTAAAGAATCTCTTGATAAAGAACTTTAACCATTTAGTAATAGTTTCTTCATCGTACATTCCATCAAACACTTGTAATGCAATATATTTAATCTTTTCTGGACTAGCACCATATCTCATGAAATGATATAAGAAGAAATCATGTAATACATAAGGTCCAACTACACTTTCAGTCTTTTGTGCAATCTTACCATCTTTAGTAGGAGGTAATAACTCTGGACTAATTGGAGTATCTAAAATATCCATAATAGTTTTCTTACATTCTTCATTTTCTTCTTTTAATCCAAAGTAATTAACTAAGTATCTTACTAATGTCTTAGGAATATTGCCATTTACACAATACATACTCATATGATCTCCATTATAAGTACACCAACCTAATATAAGTTCAGATAAGTCACCAGTACCAACAACTAATCCACCTTCTTTGTTAGCAATATCCATTAGTATTTGAGTTCTTTCTCTAGCTTGTGTATTTTCATAAGTTACACTTCTATCATTTTCATCAATACCTATATCTTTAAAATGTTGTAAACAAGCATCTTTAATACTTACTTCCATTGAAGTAACACCAAAACTTTTCATTAAATTAAGTGCATTATTATATGTTCTACCACTAGTACCAAATCCAGGCATTGTAACACCTATAAAGTTATCATTACTAATTCCTAACTTTTTATAAGCTTCTATAACTACAAGGAATGCTAATGTACTATCTAGACCTCCACTAATACCCATAACACATTTCTTAATACTAATATGTTTAAGTCTCTTAGCAAGTCCACAAGCTAACATATTAACTATTTCGGCACATCTACTATCTCTTTCGTTCTCATTATTTGGTACAAAAGGATATATATCATAATGTCTAACTATCTTTTCATTAGTATCTTTAATATTAATATCTACTATTCTATATTCTTTGTCAGTATAATTACCTAATTCTTTATTTCTATTGTTAATAATTCTTTGGATATCCACATCTTGAATAATGTGATTAGTTTCAAAGTTAAATCTATCATTTTCTACTAGTTCTTTACCATTTTCATAAATACCTGCATATCCAGAGAATACTAAGTCAGTAGTAGATTCATTAACTCCACTAGATGCATATACATAAGCAGATACAGTCTTAGCAGATGTTATCTTTAGTAAGTTCTTTCTATATTCATATTTACCAATTAATTCATTACTAGCAGCAGGATTAACTATTATAGTAGCCCCACCTAAAGCTAAATTAGCTGAAGGATTCTTAATATTCCATAAGTCTTCTCCCACTTCAATACCTAAAGTAATACGTTTATCTTCTTTATCTCTAAATAATAAGTCAGTACCTACCACTACTTCTCTACCAAATAGTTGAGTAGTCTTACTATGTAATGTATCACCAGTATTAAACCATCTACCTTCTTCTCCATGTCTATCAATATATGTCTTAGGTACAATACCTAGTACTTCACCTTTACTTACTACTACAGAAGTATTATATAACTTATTATCTATTCTTATTGGCATACCTACTATAGATACAATATCTAATTTAGCAGTATCTTTTACTATAGTTTCTAATCCTTCTATAGATTTTTCCACTAAGAAATCTTGATTAAATAAGTCTCCACAAGTATATCCAGTAATACTTAGTTCGGGAAATGTTACTACTTGTACTCCTTCTTTAGCAAGTTTCTTAATTTCATTAACTATTTCTTTTACATTAAATTCTACATTAGCTACTTTAATTTCAGGTACTGAAGCAGCTACTCTTACATATCCAAATTTTTTATTCATGTTTATAGTCCTTTCTTGTTTAACGTATATTCTAACATAGCAATCTTTGTATTAGCATCACTAATTTCTCTATTTTTAATCATTTCTAAAATATCTTCAAAAGACATTTCTACATAAGTTAGTCTTTCTCCGTCATCTAATCTTACATCTTGTTTCTTTTTACATCCCTCAGCTACAAAGGTTTTAATAATAGCTCCACTACAGCCTTGATCTTGATAATGCCATTCTAGTTCATACACATTTTCTGCTTCATAACCAGTTTCTTCAAGCATTTCTCTTACCGCAGTAGTTTGATGATCTTCACCAGGATCTACCATACCAGCAGGTAATTCTACTGATACAGTATCCTTAGTATTAGGTCTAGATTGTACTACCATAACTACATTACCAAGAGTTGTAATAGGAATGATAACGGCAGCATCTCCAGGTACACCTCTTTTAGTTATTTCTTCTACTCTACGAGATGACCCATCTGCAAGAGTTACTTTATATACTTTCTTACCAATATATCCATCTTGATATGAAGATATTAATTCCTTATCAACAGTTTTAAAATCTCTAATTGCTTTAAGCATTTTCTCTCTATTTATTGTATCCACAATTATCACTCCTAAACATCATGTTTATTATATCTTTTTTTCAAGTTTCATATCAATATCATATTCTACTTTTTGAGCTTTAGCTTCTAGAATTAATGCTTTTTTTAATTCTAATAACTTTCTTGTTAAGTCAATATAATATCCATGAGGATTTTCTGTTCTCTTAACTTCAGGATATAATGTTTTCATTTCTTCTGCATGATAAGCTTGTTTTTCTTTTATAGTAGGATCTTCATATACTAATTTTCCATCTACAAATATAGGTACTTGTAATTCTCTTACTCTATAGTTCTTAATAGTTAAAGTATTATGTTCATTTAATGGATCTATTAAAGTAAATTCATCTAGTGGTATATGTTCTTCATGTAATGCAATAACATCACCTAGAGCATATCCAGTTTCTTTATCATAGAATCTATAAACTTTCTTATATCCAGGAGTAATAGCTTTAGCAGCATCATTACTTACTTTAATTCTAGATACAAATTCACCATTTCTTTCTACTGCAACATTTTTATATACAACACCAACCCTTGCTTTATCTGGTAATACTATATTATCCCCAAGACCAATAATATCTATTACAGCACCTTGTTCTTTTAAAGCTTTAATAGTTTTTTCATTTAATCCATTAGATAAGCAAATCTTAACATCAGGTAATCCTGCTTTAACAAACATCTTTTTAGCTTCCTTACTTAAATAAGCTAAGTCTCCACTATCAATTCTTATACCTTTTAATTTATATCCATTAGGTATTAAATATTCTTTAGCTACTCTAATAGCATTAGGTACACCACTCTTTAATACATCATATGTATCAACTAGTAATACACAGTTATTTGGATAAGCTTTAGCATAATTTAAGAATGCTTCATATTCAGTATCTGCTTCAGTTACTAAACTATGTGCCATTGTTCCCATTACTGGTACACCATATTCTTGTCCAGCTAGAACATTACTTGTACCAACACAACCTGCTATTACAGCACATTTACTTGCTTCTAAGGCAGCTTCTGGTCCCATCGCACGTCTTGCACCAAATTCCATAACACCAATACCATTTGCAGCTTCTACTACTCTTGTAGCAGCTGTAGTATAACAAATATTAGCGTTTAAGAAACTTAATAAAATAGTTTCGATAATTTGTGCTTCTATAATAGGAGCTTTAACAGTAACAATAGGTTCATTCCCAAATACTGGAGTTCCATCAGGAATAGCAGAAATGCTACCAGTAAATTTAAATCCTTTTAAGTATTCTAAGAAATCTTCAGTAAACTGACCAGTAGTTCTTAAATAATTAATATCTTCTTCATTAAAATGAGCGTTTTTAATAAAATCTATAATTCTATCAACACCACCCATAACTCCATATCCACCACCTAGTGGATTCTTTCTAAAGAAAGCATCGAATACTGCTACTTCATCTTTCTTACCAGCTTTAAAGTAAGCTTGACTCATTGTTAGTTCATAAAAGTCTGTCATCATTGTTAAATTTCTCATATTAATTTCCTTCTTTCATTGTTTTTACTAGTTTAATTCCAGTGTTTTCCATCACTGTATAAGCTCTTTTATTGTTTTCTTCTCTATCATGTACTTCTGGGATATGAAATGTTTCTACTGCATTCTTTGGAACTATAATTTCTACATCCATATTTAGTTCGTCAAAGAAGTTTCTAAGTGCTATAGCAAAGTTTTGAATGCATATATCTGTACAACAACCTACTATTACTACAGTCTTTAAATTAACCATTTCCATTAGCATTTCCATCATACCTGGAGCAAATAATGCACAAGTTGAATTTTTATAGAATGTTCTAGTAGCATATTCTTCATAAATAGCTAACTCTTTAATTGTTCTAGATTCTTTTTCGTTATGACAATGTCCTGCATATCTATTTAGTTCTACACTCTTATCAGTATGTTTATCATTAACTACGAAGTAACCTTCTCCTTTTTCAAGTACCGCTCTAATAATTGGTATTATGTTTGGTACTATGTGTTTAATAGTTGGATCTGCTAAATTTCCTTCTTCACAAAATCCTACGTTCATGTCGATTAAGAATACTGCTTCAGTAATCTCTTTAATTTCTTTTCTTTGTTTCATTTTTATCATTCCTTCTCTTTTTAATATTTTGTTAATAAGTGATATTAAAAAATATATTTTTTTAAACTTATTATCTTTTTGTTAATATCAAACTTATTATTTTTATGAGACTGTTTGTCTCTTGTTACTAACATTATATTAATAACAAAAAGATTTGTCAAGCACTTTTTAACAAAAAATTAAAAAGAATTAAAAAACAAAGAAAAGAACAAGTCCAATCTCCTATTCTAAGGCAAAAAAAGAACTTGTCCTATACTTAAATTAGTAGTATTTAATTCATTTAAATTAATAATATCAGTAACAGTAGTATTAAACTCCCCTGCTATCTTATACAAATTATCTCCAGCTTTAACTACATATCTTTTAACGCTAGTTTTAGGAACTAATAACTTTTGTCCTATAGACAATAAATTACTAGACAGATTGTTGATATCCTTCAACTTATCCACTGTAGTATTGTACTTCCTTGCAATTGCATACAAATTGTCCCCACTCTTAACTACATAAGTATCATAATCAGTAGAATCATCTACTATTTCCCCAGTACCACTAACCAACAACTTTTGTCCTACACTTAAATTATTATTCTTCAAATTATTCATATTCTTAAGTTCATCAACACTTAAACTATATTTATTAGCTATCCCATATAATGTATCCCCTGCTTTAACAGTATAATAAACACCAACATCATCACTACTACTAGTATCCTTGATTAATAACTTCTGACCAACATTAAGTAAATTACCACTCAAGTTGTTAATATCTTTTAACTTATCAACACTAATTCCATACTTCTTAGAAATACTCCATAAACTATCTCCACTTTGTACAATATAATAATTTTCATTTAATATAGGTCCAGTATATGTATATGGCACACCAACATAATTAGCAATTGCTTTTACTACAGCTTCTGCATAATCTTTCCAGTACTTTTTAAGTAATTCAGCATCAGTAGTATTATCTAAAAAACCATATTCAACAATAACAGCTTCAGTATCTCCCGTATTCCTATGAATAAAATAATAATCTTTACTAGAATCACTAGGATATCTTCTTTGATAATACTTTCTAACTTCTCTACCACTATTTTCTAACTCAGTAGCAATTTTTTTGCTAAATGTATCACTATCTCTTAATGCATATATAATTTCGGATCCCTGTCCTCCACCAGCATTAATGTGATTACTAATAACTAAAACATCTCCACTACTACCATAAGGTTCCACTACTTTTCTTACTCTATCATTTGGTTCTATTGTAACATCTCTATCTCTCACTAATGTATTTTCTATACCTAACTCATTTAATCTATCACTCATATACTTAGATATTTCTAAATTTAAATCTTTTTCTACAATACCATTGCCGACAGCTCCACCATCACTACCACCATGTCCAGCATCTATAACAACTTTTTTCATAAGTTCACCTCGTTACATTATATGTATATTAGTAAATAATGACACAAAAAAAGAGTAATTTCTTACTCTTCAAATTCAAAGTCTTTCTTCTTTATCTTAGTTACATTAACAAATAATCCTAGTAGTATTACTACTACAGATACGTAAATCATTACTTTTAAATCACTAACAAAGAAATAACTAATAATAAGTACTATAGATCTAAATACTTTACAAATTATTTCATACATTAAATTATAATTATTATATTCAAACTTCTTACTTAAACTATACATTTCTTTATTCATAGATATTTCATACATCTTTATAGCAATACCTTCTAGTAAAGATACAATTACTAAAGCAATAGATACTACATTAGCTTTAATAACATAAACCAAACAAGTAAGTATAATACTTAATTTCAAATAATTCTTCTTACCATCAGTCTTCTTACCATAGTAGAAGGCAAATAACATAACAGATAAATTAGTAATTAAATTAAATAAACCTACAGTTTGATAAGTATCTTTTACATATATAAATAAATATAAAGTAAAGAAGAACTTTAATACATTTAATATTTCATAAGAACCAAATATATATAGATTATTAAAACCTACATCTTTTAATGTCTTAAATAATTCTATTTTTACATCAGTATTAGTTTCATCGTGTTCAAATTTAAACATAAATAAAGGAATAATACTTATTACATATAAAACAATTGCAATAACAGTTAAAACACCAGTACCTACAAAATCAAGTATTAAGGCACCCATATAACCTGCAAATATTAAAGCTAGTTGATTTATTATTGTAACTATAGAATACGTAGAAGATATATGTTTCTTATGTATTACTTTTAAATTAAAATATCTTCTAGATAACCAATAACCTGCTCTATAAACAGCATATAAAGTAGCTATAATAAGTAAATAAGACAACCCCATATACATCTTATTAAGCATTACTTGAGTAAGTACAAAGCCTATAAATCCAAATATAGCAAGTATTTTATTACCTTTCTTAGTAGCTAAATATACCATCGGATAAGAAATTATTAATTCTATAAAGTTATACATTAAGAAATAAAATACAACTTCCTTTAAACTATATCCAAACTTAAATAATAATAAAGGTATAAATGTTTCTATTAATGCTCTAGCAAAAGTAGAAATAAAAACATATACATTAAACTTTCTTTGATTCTCTACCATAATACACACCCTATCTTTTAAAATTATAACATCTTTTCATAAAAAAACAGCCTTAAGCTGCTTCTTTAACACATAATTTAAGTAATTTATACATGTAAGTAGATAATAACTTAATTTCTTCCTTTTTACCTAATACATGCATTAATTCACTATAATCTAAATCTCTATAACTATCTAAATATCTACCAGCTAATATTCTAGAATAATTAACAATAATATTCTTACGTGAATTTTCTAATCTAATTAACTCAGACTCATCTAAATCAATCTGATCTTCTAATTTATCTAATTCATCTACTTTATCTTTATATTCATTAGACATAATTTCTAAATTATCTAATTCACTTTTTATTTCTCTTATTCTAGACTTATTTATAGCTATATTAAGACCAATACCATCTATTTCAGGTTTCAATCTTTCTATATCATCAAACATCTCATTTACTTCTCTAAGTCTATCATTAGCAAATACAATTAAATCATCACTATCATCACCACGATAAGAATGAGTATTAGTTATATTAGCTTCTCCTACAAATTTATGTCTTATCTTTAATTCATTCTTAGAGAATAAGAATAGTCTTAACTTATCATAGAAACCATGTTCTAATATCAATGCATCCCAAGCAACATCACAATAATAGTCTCTGCCATCTAATGTTACTCTTAATACAGCATAATCTGATTCACCTAATAATGAATATATTTTTTCTCCATTATAAGTACCTATATCATCAATAGCACCTAATGAATAAACTACAGATGACTTAATTCCGGCAAAAGATAATAACATTTGGAATGCTTTAGCATAAGAAAGTCTTCCACCTTTACCAAAATTAAATACTTTATTAACATTACTTACTAAATTAATATTTTCAAACTTAGGATCATCTTCATTAACAAATTTAATATTATTAATCATCCAGTTATATAAAACACCAAATTTCTCAATATCTCCATCAGTTGAATATACATATTTAGAAACTACTGTAGATATTACTTTTAACATAGAATCTAACTCAGCATTAGTATATTCATAAGTATAATACTTTCTTAATCCTGCCGATTCTACCCAAGTAAATCTATCAAGTAATTTAACATCTATATTACGTTCAAATAATATATTAACTATATCAATATAATAAGATACATCTAATGTAATAGTAGAATTTTGATTATTCAACAAAAAATCAACAATCTGTTTAATATCTTCAAAATCCTTATTATCATAGAATGTAAATCTTCTAAACTTATCTAACCCACGTACATTTACTAAATTATCATTATGAATTAAACATAATTCTTCTAAGTATTGTAAAGGAGTCAAATCAATATCTAATAAAGCATTTTGTTCTTTTATTTTTAACCCCTTAAGTCTATTTAACTTATTAGCTATTATTTCTATATCTTCGTTTGTTACAGATGGAAAAGAATCTAATTCAAGTAATTCTAAATTATACAAATAGTCTATATATTCCATATCGTTATGTGACAAACTGATCTTCTTTATTGAAGATAATTCAAAATCACTAAATACAGTATTATCATTAGATTTATTTAATATACTATTAAATTTACTAGCTAAAGAACCACTTATATTTATCATTAGTTCCACCAACCCTATTCTATTTATTATTATACCATAAAAAAAGAAAATATCTTAGATATTTTCTTTTATTCATTAAACTAAATTTCTTTGGAATGTATTTGGATCTACATGTTCAGAGAATGCTTTCCATCTATCGGTATTTTCTTCACCACTATAAACCGCAGTCATATCTCTAACTGAATAATTTCCGCAAGAACTATAAGGTTTTTCTTCTATTAAAATACCTCTACTAGATCCAGAAGCATGAACTATAGTAAATGATTCTTTTTCAGGATTATTATCAACTATCATGATAATATGTCCTTCACTAGATAACAAGTCGCCTGGTTTAGCAGTGCTCCAATCAGCCCTTTTTATCTCAGTACCTATACTTTGGAAATTACCAACAGGTCTCCATTGGAAACCAGTTTCAACTCCTTTATCTACACACCAAGAAACAAATGGATTACAGTCAACTCCAGAAGCAACGTCTGAAGTACGAACGTAAGGTCTTATACCTGCAGTTCCTTTATGTTCGTAATCAAGCTTAATACCTTTATTTGCAGCTAGTTGTAATATTGCTAAAGCACTATTAACAGCTGCATCACGCCCAGAGTATTTATTCCTTATATCAAGAATAATACCTTCTACATAAGCTTTACCTGATCCTTCAATTACATTACCATTTTCATCATAAGAATTATAGTAATCATATAAACTACCACCATTTAATATAGTTAATGGATCTGCAGGATTACTATCATTATAATTATTAGCATATACAGCAACTAAAGAATCAATGTCAACTATAAATTGACCATAATCTTCTACGGAAGCATCATAGGTAACAACTTCAATTTCTGAAGAAACTGCTTTAAACTTAGAAATAGTATTAATAATTGTATTTCTAGCTTGAGTATTAGACACTGTTAAAGTATTTATTAAACTACTCAAATTAGCTCTAGCAGTTTTATTTTCTTCCGTATTCGGCATATTATAATATTGTAATTTTAACTGATTAATCTTTTCTCTATGTTCTTTATATTTTTGTAAAGAATCTAATGCATCAGCAAAAGTATTTATATTAGATATTTCTGCTTCTGTTCTAGAGATTAAATCAGTCAAGGAAGTAATCATAGAATCATGTGCACTACCTGACCATACTGAATCAAAAGATATACTTTTTACACTAGATACTAATGTTTCTAATTCAGAACTTTTAGTACGTAAAGTACTAGCTATTGCACTATATCCCATAATTATTCCTCCTATTGATTATCCATTGTATTAACAACAGTTGTTAAGAAGTTTTCTACACTTCTCATATCTGTATGATAATTCTTAGCTTTATTTAACATCATTTTAGTTGAGTTTAAAAAACTATCAGCAGAATTACCACACCAAGATCCTTTCAAATCTTCTACAGAAGATATAAATGAATCTAATGTATCCAAAGCGGCACCATTAATTTTATCCATTTGAACTCTCCACTCATTTAAAGCAGCAAAGTCAACATAAACCGAAGTATCCATTCTTGTCTTACTCATAATTATCCCCTCGAATAAGCGCTCTCTATTGCAGAAGCACTATCAGACTTTCTAATCAAATAATTAACGTAATTCTCCATTGAATTAGCCAAATCTCTATATAAATTAATATAAGAAACACATGTACTAACAAAAGAACTCTTAACACTTTGATCTATCCAAGATTCAGAACCATTAATTGTTTCAACAAGATTCATTAATTCTAGTATTCTATCTTTGTAATCACCAATCAAAGTTTGTAATGATGAAACTACACTAGAAACACCTTCAGCATCATGTTTGTATCTATCTCCCATAAGACCATCTCCAAGAAAAAAATCTTTTTATAAACAAGTTATAAAAAGGTTTTTTATATTATTCATTTTCCATTGTATTAGCAATACGTATAATATCGTTTGCTGATTTTACAATTTGTTCATGAGCTAAATTAAACATACCTCTAAATTGATCTAACTCTGCTCTTAATTCAGCTGGTTTTTTATCACCTTGATATACACCTGTATCAACATTGTCTATTTCTTCCATCTTTCTAGAAATATCATTTAAAAGCATTTCTAGTTCTGATGCTATTTTAGTCATTTCATTTGCTCTTACCCTAGCTTCCCCAGGGTTCATTAAAAATTTTCCATCTGCCATAATTAAAGACCTCCTATCTTTCTTTTATTATCCTAATGGATTAGCACTATTTATAGCACTTTTTAATTCTGCTTCATCGCTATCAATTCTACCAGCAGTAGAACTAATTAATTCTGCACATTCTTTAAAAGTATCTGAATATCTTATAAAAGCAGGCTTTTGACTCATAACTTTATCCATGAAGTCTGTAGATAAACCTCCTCTAAATTCTTCAGATCCTACGAATTGATCTATTAAACTATATAATCTATTTACTAATGAATCATATTCATTTGTATTATCTCCCATAGTATTTGACCAACTTCTCATTAGTTCAGTATCGTGACTGACAACTCCTGTTCCCATTAAAACATTCCTCCTCTATTGTCTTCATTATATCATTTACGAACTTTTATCATATTTATTTCATCTAAATATGACACAAATTTTACTATTTATATCTATTTCCTGTTCTAGAAATCATATTATCGCTGTAAGAAGTAGTTCCATTAGATCTAAAACTTAAGTATTTATGATTTCTAACACCAGCAAGTGCATCTTTAACAGCTTGTACAACTGTTTCAGGTGCATTACCATTCATATATCTTTTATAACTGCCATGTTGATAAACAACAAATTGATTAGGTGCCGTAGCTTGCGCTATTGGATCAGTACCATGACTTCTTATCCAGTTATCAGTTTCACATCTATTTAAGATTGTTGTGATAACAGCTAAGGCATCATCATATGTTTTATCACTTTCTGCAGATACTATTGCACATAATAATTCAAAATCTTCATCACTTAATTCATAACATAAGTTTCCAGTAGTAACTTCGAATCCTTTTTCAGGATAGTTACTATATTTAGTAATATCAATATCTGGATTATTAGGATCACCTTCAGTAATCTTAACTGGTCCAGAAGCACTAATCTTACCTCCACTTGATGAATTATTTGATCCACTAGTATTACTACTAGTATAACTTGAATTATTTGAACTATAATGCTTCCCAGCATTACTAGAAGTATTTGAACTACTACTTATAACTCCCGCTGTAACCCCAGAATAAATAGCTGCACTGCTATTAGTACTTTGATTATCAGAAGTATTAGATTGATTTTGTTCTGATGTACTTAAAGTAACTGTTGCATCATTAGTACTAGAAGTATTATTCGTATCAAAATCATCAGTATCAAACTCTTCAATCAAACCTGCATAGTTTGAAATATTCAAACTAATATTTGTGAAATCAGTAGAAAGATTTGTTAAATTTCCACTAAGTACATTCGCTGCTGATGAAACATCTATCCCGTCATAGCTACTAACTGATTTCAAGGTAGTAGATAAACTATTCATAGCTTCTACTATCTCTTTTGATTTAGAGTCCAACTTGGTAGCTAAAGCCGCTAACTCTGATTTACTAGTTATTTCTGTAGCCATCCAATCACCTCTATCATCTTCAATATATCACACACAAAAAAAGAATAAAAGAAAAACACTTTTACTCTTTACACCTATTTATCAATATGTTAATTATTCTACAAATTCTCCATATAAATCATATTCATCTGAATCAGTAATCTTAACATTTACAAATTCATTAATCATATATTCAGGATTATATTTAACATAGATAACGCCATCTTCAGAAGGAACATCCATATAACTTCTTGTTACATAATATTCTCCATCTTCAGTAATGTTCTCTACTATACATTCATATGTATTTCCAACTCTATTTTTTAAGTTATTTAAACTTACCATTTGTTGTATTTCCATAATAGCATCACGTCTACTATGTTTTACATCTTCATCAACTTGATTAGGAAATTTAGCAGCAGGAGTACCATCTTCAGCACTATATGCAAAAGCACCTAATCTATCAAATTTACTTTCTTTTACAAATTCACATAATTCATTGAAGTTATCTTCAGTCTCACCAGGAAACCCAACTATTAAAGTCGTTCTAAGTATAACTTCAGGTATTTCTTTTCTTAATTTAGTAATTAAGTTTCTAATAGTATTACCATCACTCTTACGATTCATTTTCTTTAAAACATCATCAGATATATGTTGAATAGGTAAATCAAAGTATTTACAAATCTTATCATTATTCTTTACTACTTCAATTAATTCATCAGTAATTGATTCTGGATAACTATATAAGAATCTAATCCATTTAATACCATCTATTTTACATAGATCATTAAGTAGTTCAGGTAATCTCATCTTTCCATATAGATCTAATCCATATTTAGTAGTATCTTGAGCAATAACAACTATTTCTTGGATACCCTTTTTAACTAACATATTAGCTTCATCTAGTATATCTTCATACTTTCTAGATATATATTTACCTTGAATATAAGGTATAGCACAATATGTACAATAATTACTACATCCTTCTGCTATCTTTAAGTATGCCATTGTATCCCCAGTAGTTAATACTCTATGTTTATAAGATAATTTATCATCTTCATTATTTTTATTAATTAAATTATCTATCTTCTCCCATAGTTTATCATAGTCTCTAATACTAACAAATAAATCTACTTCAGGCATTTCTTTTCTTAATTCTTCTTCATATCTTTCAACTAAACAACCAGTAACAATTAAGTATTTACAATTACCTTCTTTATAATCAGCCATTTCTAAAATAGTTTGTATCCCCTCTTCTTTAGCTGACTCAATAAAACCACAAGTATTAATAAGTAGTATTTCAGCATCAGCAGGATCACCTACTATTTCATAATTTCTTTTTTTAAATAAACCTATTATTTCTTCAGTTACAACTAAGTTCTTAGAACAACCTAAAGAAACAAATCCGACTTTCATCATATAATTCACCCCAAATTGCAAAAGTATTATAACACAAAAAATAAAAACTGACGATATAGTCAGTTTTATTGAGTCAATTTCATCTTAGTAGTTTGAGCTTTACCATTTCTTAAATAGTGAATAGTAACAGTATCTCCTACTTCATATTTGTATAATGCATATTTTAATGAAGCCATATTAACTACTTTTTCATCATTAATAGCAGTTATAACATCACCTTTTTGTAAACCAGCATTTGCTGCTACTGAATTAGCTTTAACTTCACTAACTAATACACCGTTTTTATTCTCAGCCATTGTGATACCTAATGTAGGTCTTGTAATATTTTTACCATTAATAATTGCATCTGCATAAGCAGCAGCTTCTTCAATAGGGATTGCAAACCCCATACCTTCTACTCCACTAGTAATAAGTTTCATATTATTAATACCTATAACTTCTCCATTACTATTACATAAAGGTCCACCAGAGTTACCACTATTTATAGCAGCATCAGTTTGTAATACTTGCATTATCCAATCATTAGCACTTGTATTAGTAGTACTAACTTCTACTTTTCTATCTTTTCCTGATAGAACTCCTCTAGTAACACTCCAAGAATATACACTAGAATCTAATGGAGAACCTATAGCAAATACAGTATCTCCAACTCTCATATCTATACTACTACCAACTTTAGCAATTGGTCTTGTACCAGTCGAATCGTAAGTTAATACAGCTATATCAGAATATTTATCTCCACCCTTAACAGTAACTTGTTCAGTACTATTATCTGTAAATACAACTTCTACTTTATCTCCATCTTGAATTACATGATAATTAGTTAATAAATAATAAGTTCCATTTACTTTCTTATAAACAAATCCTGTACCAGTAGCATATAACTGATTTCTTCTATATGTTTTAACTATTACTACAGAATCATAAACTTTATCAACAGCATCTGCAATACCTTGATCAGTAATACTAACTTCTTTTTCTACTCTAGTTACATTAGTAACATTATCCTTAGTTAAATCAGGATATAAATGAAATACTAACAACATTGATCCTGCACCAATAAGTACAGATAATACAACAGCAACTAATAATAGCACAGCAAGCTTACCACCAGATATACCTCTATTAATAACTTTTACTGTTTCAGTATGAGGTTGTGGATTTGCAGTTACAGTACGTGGATTAGCCACCACTTCGTTTTTTGCCTCTAAATTATGTTGATTGTCCATAGTCACCAACCCTTGCTATCTCTCTGAAATTAACTGGGAATCCCATTCTATCCAGAATCTTTTCTATCTCAATAGAATCTATCTTTCCATCAAGTATATCTAATTCATAAGACAACTCATTTATTAATAAAGTAAAATCTTCCTCTCTTAATAATTGTTTTAAAATAATTACTAAAGCAAATAAATCATCTTTACCATATATATAATCTCCATCAGTTCTAGGAATATCTAAATATGCATGATATTTAGTGTCATCTATAGCTCTTTGTGTTCTATGATCATACATTATATCTTCGTGAGCACAAAGATTTCTAAAATTAGCTAATATAGGAAAATAAGTTAATAACGCTTCTACAGGTACTCCAAATACTTCAGCAACATCTTTTTGATCATCTTTCTTCATTATTGTAAATAATTCAGATATTAAACCAAATGACAATACTTTAACAACTACCCAAAAAGGAACATATCCATAGTTAGTAGTATAGTGCATTGTAGCTGAATGTTGACCACCATTAATTCTTATCTGTCTTTTTATTTTCTTTAATAAATCATTAACTTGTCTTGATTTATCGCTAGATCTATCATAATTCACAGGGTTTAAATAGTCTTTTTCTTTAATACCATATTTTTTAGATAATTGGTATGAAAAAATACTCTTTGCATTATTCTCTACAATCAATATATTTTTAAAGAAGATATTTCTAATTTGTCTATCAAAATTAAACATAGCATACAATTCTTTAAATTGTGTACCAGGTATAAACATTCTATCTTTTTGAGATTTTAAGAATAAATGTCTATAACCACTTAAAAAGAAATAATTTTCTCTTAAAAGAACATCTTTCGCATAATTAATATCATCAATTTCCAAACCTTTACTTTTTAGTATTTCTATTTGTTCGTCTATTGATTTAAATGTTTTTATCATCTAGCATCACCCTATTATCTTATATATTATATCATATTTAAATGACTATTTAAATGATATCTTTTAAGATTTACAATGTGCTATAATTATCAAGAAAAGAGTGATAATATGCCATCATTAATAACACACCATATGTTTTCTAAAGAAGTACTAAATAACTTAGACAAAGAAGAAAAAGCATTGTTAGGAGATAAACTAGATATTTATCATACATTTGCTCAAAGTCATGACTATTTATTCTACTATACATTTGGTAAAAACAAAAAAAGAATAAATAACTTTGGTCATCACGCTCATAGACATAATACTCAAGATTACTTAGTTAACATAATAAATGAAATAAAAAATAACAACGAAGAACATAACCCAGAATTAATAGCATACCTTTACGGATGTATTACTCATTATGTTCTAGATACAACATGTCACCCTTTTATATTTTATAAAACAGGTGTATATCGTAAATCAGAACCAGATACTAGAAAATACTTTGGTGGACATAATAAAATAGAAAAAGACTTAGATGCATACTATTACAAAAAATATACTAATAAAGATTATAATTTATGTAATGTAACCAAAGAAATAATAGGTAAACCTGTATTATCATCTAACTTAATAGAAACACTTAATAAGGTCTATAAAAAGACATATAACCAAGAAAATATTGGTTACTATTATCAAAAAGGTGTTAATAACGCTAGAGTTATCTACAACATAGTCATAAATGATAGATTTGGTATCAAAAAAACATTATATAAACTATTAGATTTAATAATTAATAAAAACCAAAGTTACATATCTACATACAGTACATTTATAAAAAAACCTAACTTAGATTATCTAAACTTAGATAAAAAAGAATGGAATCATCCATGTCTACCAGATAAAAAATATAATCATTCATTCGAAGATCTATATAAACTATCAGTAGATAAATCAATCAAAATAATAAAAGAAGTAAATAAAGTACTATATAAAAATAAACCAATAGAAGACATTTTAGAATATATACCAGATTTAGATTATTCAACAGGTCTTGAAATAAAAAATAATAAATATATTAGACATTTTGAATTTTAAAAGGAATCAATCGATTCCTTTTTTATAATACTCAAGTAATCCATCTACTATTGCATTAACTAACTTATCTTGATACTCTTCAGTAACTAGTAATCTCCTCTCATTATCATTAGATAGAAATCCACATTCAATCAAAACTCCAGGTATATTAAGTTGTTTATACATATATATACTACTACTTAATTTCTTTTCTTTAAGAGGAGTATTTACATTACTAATAAAACTATCTTGAATATCTTTAGCTAGTTTCTCATTTCCACTAGTATAAAATACTTGTGCACCATAATATCTACTATCACTTAAATAATTCATATGTATACTTAAATACAAATTTGCACCACTATTATTAATAAGTTTTATTCTATTATCAAAATCACTCTTCTTACGTCTAGACACATTAGGACTACTTAGATCATAGTCACCATTTCTAGTTAAAATAACATCAACACCATGTTTATTAAGTTCTTTTTTTAGCCTATTTACAAGGGATAAATTAATATCACTTTCATATACATTATCTACACTAGTCCCCTTATCCTTTCCACCATGCCCAGCATCTAAAACAATCACTTTACCTACTAACCTACTATCTAGTTCATGCGAATATACTATTCCAACTGTTAATAACACTAAACTTATTAACACAAATATAAAATATTTCTTCATATAAAATATTATTCAAAATAAAAAAAAGAAGAATTAAATCTTCTTTTTTATTGCTTTAGCAAAATTAGTAAGTTCTTTCTTAGTCTTTCTAAATCCTAAAAATAATTGTGGTTCTACCAATTCTAATTCCATTACTTTATAATCGTCATCAATCTTTACTAAATCAACTCTCATATATAAAGCATCTTTGTATTCTTTAATCTTAGTACAACTATCTACAATAGATTTCATTTTACTATCCATTGTATCTAATCCAACTACACAAATAGAACCTTTATCATTAAATACACTAGTATTTCTAATAACAATATGACTTACTTTATTATCGATAAGTACAACAGATATCTCGCCTTCATCAATCTCTTTAACAAAAGGTTGTACCATTAAATAATTATTAATATTATTAAGTACCCCATCAAACTTATCTTTAACTTCATCTATTCTTATATTATTCTTATTTATAGTATCAGAAATAATAAAAGTATTATTACCACTACCAGATATAATAGGTTTCACAACTAAATCTTTATATTCTTCATGTATCTTACCTACTTTATCTAATTCATTCTTCTTTAAAAAGAAAGTATCGATATGAGGTATTTCATATTTATCAAGTATCTTAAATTGTTCATGTTTATTTAAATTATCTTTAAGTATATCTACATTATTAAATACTTTTACATTATCTTTTTTTAGTTTATCTAAATACTCAATAAATTCTTCAATATAATCTTGATATCCCCATAAAGACCTAATAATTACAGCATCGTATTTATTATAATCAATACTCTTATCTTGCCAAGAGATAATATCTACATCAACAAGTAACTTATTTAATTCAAACTTAAGCAGTTCATCTTCTTTAACTTTACCTATCCATTTATCACAAGATACAATAGCTATTCTTTTATTAAATCTTTTTTTATTTAATTTAACAAATACTCTATTACCATTTCTGATTAACAAAAACAATAATTGTCTCATCATATTTTTCATATTACTTCAACTCTCTTACACTAGTAGTAATAATCTTCATACTATAAATTAATGCTTTCTTTGTAAGAGCAAAGTTTATTCTACCAATTAATTCTTCTGGATTAGGCCAGTTAACACTTTCACCCATTATATAAACTACTTTACCTTTTATATAGAAATATTCAAGCATATCAAAGTCATTCTCAATTACTTTGTCTCCATATTTCTTACCCTTTAACTTAGTAAAATCCATTACAGCAAAGAAACCAGACTCAGGAGTAGTACCTTTTCTTATCTCTACATCAGGTATACCTTCAAACAATAACTTTCTAGCATTTTCGTCTTTTTCATAACGTTTAATATCTCTAATAATCTTATTTTTAGTTTTAATATCTTTAATAGAATCTATACCTTCAACCATAGCTCTAAATAATTCATATCTATATTCATATTCTCTCATTAAAGGTCTAAAGTATCTATCGTATTCTCTATATCTCTTATCACTAGCATTAAATGCTCCAGCAACACTCTCTACTTGTACTACAGGAGTTGAATCCATAGTTTCAAATATTTGAGTAGTAATACCTCTACAAATAGGAATTGGAGCTACTATAACACCTGCTCTAAATGAAGCAAGCCCAAATGCTTTAGAAATTCCCATTAAAGATATAGTATTATTAAAATATTTAGGATATGTTGCTAATGGTAATGCTAAATCATCTCTATCAAAAGTTAAATCCCTATAAATTAAATCATCAATTACAAAGACTCCTTTTTCTAAACACACATCTCCAATACCTTCAAGGATTTCTTTATTCTTAAGATTCATTACTTTACCTAAAGGATTATGAGGATTCATATTTAAGAAAGCAACTACTTTAGGAACATAATCTAATTTACCTTCCCATTCTTTCTTTAGTTTCTTATTTATTTCATCTATTCTATCAGCTAAGGCTTCTTTATTAACATACCAATCATCATCTTCAGATAAATTAAGTACTTCTACTCTAGCATTTAATCTTTCTGGTCCTAAAGCAAAGAATCCGTAGTTAGGCCCAGTTACTAATATTACATCTTCATCTCTAGCAATTAAATTACATATTAAAGTATAAGCATGAGTAGTTGAACTAGTAAACACTATGTTGTCTATTCCCATACCATCATAATCTTTTTCTTTATTTAATTTAAAGCCTTCTCTACCTAAGTATTCTAAGAATCTTTGACGAGCATACATAGATCCACCTGTACTAGGATACCAGAACAAGTTCTTTCTCTTTAACATCTTCTTAACTGCTCTTGTACAACCTTTATATGGTTTCCATTTAATAGGAGTACCACTATGTAAGCCATCATATTCACCTATTTCAGGTATATCAGGATATATTTCATCATATTTATGTAAATAAACTCTATAAAAATCAAAAGCATCTGCTATTTTTTTAGCAGAAGGATAAAATTCTTTCTTATCTCTTCTTTCACCAGCCATACTTCTTTCGTTTAATAATTCTGGTTTGATTTCTAATAATTCACCTAAAGATTTACAAGAATTCTTTTCATCAAAATCAGAACGAATTAGATTATAATTCATTCCTAATATTTTTTTTACTAAATTCTTGGCTTTTCTTATGTATGTTTCTGCCATAAATTTCATCCCCATTTACATAAAATCTCATTATCATTATATAATAATGCTAATTTTATATCAATAATATGGCCCTAAAGAGACATTTCCATACACTTAAACTTTACAATAAAAAAAGAAGATTTCTCTTCTTTTAATACCATAATTTAGTTAGATTTCCATCTTCTTTATATAGTTCATCCATTAATACTACATATGGGAAATAGTCTTTTACATTACTCTTAGAATAAGTGTTTATTACAACACCACCATATAAATCTAATGATTCAGCAATATAATAATTCTTACTATCTTCACCTACAAGTATAGAAATATGTCCCCATATATTAAATAAATCTCCTACTTTAATCTTACCAGATTTAATTAAACTAGGTGTTAATGATGTAAATTTACCAGTATCAGTTAATTGATGAGGATAAGGACTTTCTCCTGCTCCAATATCTCCTACATCAAATCCAGCATTGTAAAGTACCCAAGTTACAAATCCAGAACAACTAAGTCCATTAGGATACTTATTACCAGGTTTAAAGTATGGTTCAGCATCTTCATAACATCTTAATCCACATCCCCATATAGCAGGACCATTTCCTATATAAGCTAATTCGTCATATTTACTTGTATGTAAGTACAAACCTTTATGATAATATCTACCTTCTCCATCTACTTTAGCTCTACCTGGAGTATTTAATCTACCAGTTTCATAAAAGTATGTAATTCGATAAGGAAACTCTAATGTTAAGAATCTTGCCGCTTCCACTGCTGCAGCTCTAGTTCCATATCCTACTTCATTAATTCTATATGCTAATATTTCATCTAATAATTTAGCTTCTTCTTCAGTAAATTCTTTACAAGGTAAGTATTTTTTCTTCTTATTAAACTTCTTAGGCTTTTCAATAATAGTATCAGTTACTACTACATCTATTTCATGAACAACTTTTCCATTAGACATAGCTCTAACCGTTGTTCTACCTAGTGCTTTAGCTTTTAATTTACCATCAATAATTTGTACAGATTCACTTAAACTAATCCAATTAACTTCAGGTTCACCAATAGAAATTATTTCTTTACTTAGTTCAATCTCTTTATTTAAAGGTAAATAGTATTTATCTTTTTCATTAACATCTACTACATAATCAGTTATTTCAAAAGACTTACTACTTAAATCGTGTTCATTAACAAAAGTTACATCACCAGAATCCATAGTAATATTAAGTATACATTTGCCTTCTACTATCTTTCCAATAACTCTATCTTTACCATCTATATCAAAGTAACACTCTTTTTGATCTGAACTAGGTTCAATAGATAATTCAATTAGATTAGTAGCTCTATCATAAGATATAACATCTACTGCTTCTAAATTTACATAGTTATCAGTAATAGATAATCTAGTATTATTTAAAATACTAATACCAGCAACAACACCAATAACTAAGAATAAGCAAAGTATAATTAAATATGATTTATTCTTATATTCTTTTATAACATACACAGGTGGTAAAACATTATCATCGATAATAATATTCTTTATCAACCTTCCGCCCCTATTATAATTACTACTCATAAAATCACTCTCGACTATACAAATATAATAACATAAAAAAAGAATAACAAGTAGTTATTCTTTTACTAATTCAGTACCAACATAATAATAATTTTCATTATCTTCAGTTTTAAATGTATGTTTAAATGTTAGATTATCAGCACTCTTTAATTCATAATAATATTCTTTACTATCAGAAGAATGAAGATAATAATTGTCATATTGATCAGCAGGATTATCTACATTACTTCTATTATCTATTAAATAACCTTTTTCATAGATAACAAGAGTACCAGTAGTATCTTTTGTTACCTTAGTAACATCAAATTTACTTTCTAATTCTCCAATATAACCTGATACATTAGTTACTGATCCACATAAGTACGATTCAGTAGAAACAACACATTTTCTATCTAAATCAACATTAAATGCCACACTAGTATCAAGTATTTCATCATTAAATAATTCTCTATTCAAATCTTTTAATAAAGAACTAGATATTCTAACTACAGTACATATTTGTGGTGCAGGTAAAGTCGCATCAACTTGTTTATCTAATAAGAAAGCACCACTATTACAAGTAGAAGCTCCAATAAAATCTATATTAAGAGTTTCTGTAGTAGCTAAATTATTATTTTCTATATATGCATATAATAAGTTTAATCTAGAAGTATTATCTAAAGTACTAGCACTTACTCCTTTAGTAGAATAAAACATTGGATTGCCATCTAAAATACCTCTTAATCTATTTATAGTATCTTGATACTTACTGTCATCAGTAATATCTACCGGTCCATCTTCTACAACAGGAGTCTTATCTTGTGAAGCTTTATAATCTAAATACTTCTGAGTACCAAATCTACCTAGTGCAATACCTATACCTATAAATAATACAAAAACAATAAAATATTTAAACTTACTACCTTTTTTCTTTTCTTTTTTAGCCATAGAACACCCTTCCAATCCTACCAACATTATATGAAAAATAAACAAATATATCAATAAACATTTTAGAAAGAATGCATAACTACAAAGAAAAAAATACACATTTAGTGTATTTATTCTCCATAATTAACAAACTCTTCAATAAAATAAATTAATGATTTACACAATTTCTCTAACTCATCTATATGTTCTATATCTCTATATCTACCATTAATTTCTAATTGTATTACTTCTACATCTTTAATATTATATAAATACTGTGTAATAGCCCCACCTTTAAACGGACTATTATGTTCTATATTTACTATACCATTATGAACAAACGCTTCTTCAAGTTCCTTTATAGTACTAATATCAGCAGTTAAATTATCCATTGTCCCAAATTCAACATCAAAATCTCTATTATGATCAGCACCATGTAAATCAATTACTAACTTAATATTATTGTCTTTAACAAAGTTAACTAAGTCTTCTTTAAACTCATCATGATTATCTCTATTAGAATCTTTACCAGTATCTTTTATCTTTATTAAATAAGATGAACTACACACTTTATTCAAATATAAAGCAATAGCTTTAGTAAAAGGTTCACTATACTTTATAGTACCATCACTTCTAACTTGTTCCATTGTATGTGGAGCTGTAATAAGTACGGGTATCTCTCCCTTAACTAATAAATAATCAAATACACCATTTATTTTTTCTAATTCACATATTTCTTCTTTAAAATCCATAATATCCCTATCCTACTATAAATAATTATACATGAAAAAAACGCTTATAAAAAGCGTTAATATTTCTCTATAACATCAAAGTATTCTAGTATAACAATATCATCTTGTTTTAAATCACTATTTTCATATTCATCTTTAATATCTTTATACATGCATTTTTTATAGTAATTATATTTAATATAAAACTTAAAATTATCTTGTTCATCTACAATTAATGCTTCATCATTTTTTATATCTTCATCTTTATATAATTTAGGATAAGATGTAGCAAATACAAAATACTTCTTTTCTCCATTACCTATACTATTAATGGTTTCTTCTTTACATGTAATAATTCTACAATTCTTATATTTATCTTGTAATTCATTATTGTATCTAGAATAATCCCAAATATAATAACCTTCCTCATCATAATTAGGTATTCCTAAATCTTTAAGTCCAATAAACAATAAATATTTTTGTACTCTTCTTAAAAACGTTAATTCTTGCTTACTATAAAACTCTTCTTCTTCAGTTGATATATTAAAAGTCTCAGGATAATCATACAAACATTTAACTACTTCTTCAAAGGAATGAGCATGATTATGTTCTACTTTCTTAATAAACTTACCATCTTTCTCAGTATATCCACCACAAGTAAATGAGTAATATAATCCAGTAAATGCAATATCTGATAAAGATTCAAATATACTTTCTGAAACATTATATTTTTTCCAGTCTTCTAAGTCTTCTCTATCTTCATAATAAACATATTCTTTTACTTGTCTTTCTTCATCCCAAAAAGGTACAGGTAAATTGCAATCTTTATATTTATGATATCTTTTAGCAAATGATTTATAATCAAATTCAGTCATAACATCACCAATCAAATTATAACACAAAAGAAAAAAGCCAGATATATATCTGACTTTTTTGAAACATTGTAATAAGTAAATCTTAACGTTTACTGAATTGTGGAGCACGTCTAGCTTTCTTAAGACCTGGTTTTTTACGTTCTTTACTTCTTGGATCTCTAGTAACGAATCCTTGAGCTTTAAGAACTTTTCTATAAGCGTCTTCTCTATTTTGATCAGCGTCAGCATCGAATGCTAATAAAGCACGAGTGATACCTAATCTAATAGCACCAGTTTGTCCAGAGAAACCTCCGCCTCTTACTGTAACATCAATATCGAATTTTTCTTCATTTCCAGTAGCAACTAATGGTTGTTTTAAATCCATTACTAATACTGCAAAAGGCATGTATTCATTAACATCTTTACCATTAACAGTAATATTACCTTTACCAGCAGTTAATCTAACTTGAGCAACAGAACGTTTTCTACGTCCAGTAGCAGTCCATACTTGTTTAGCCATAATTTAAAAACCTCCTAGTTAACTTTCATTTCAGTTGGTTGTTGAGCTTGTTGTTTATGTTCAGGACCAGCATATACAAATAATTTTTTGTACATTTGTCTTCCTAATCTTCCTTTTGGAAGCATACCTTTAATAGCTCTTTCAATCATTTCTTCTGGATATTTTTCGATCATTGTTTTAGCGTTTCTTTCTCTTAATCCTCCTGGATGTCCACTATGATCATAATATTTCTTATCTTCTAGTTTATTTCCAGTTAGTTTAACTTTTTCAGCATTTACTACGATTACGTAGTCTCCACAATCGATGTGTGGTGTATAAGTAGGTTTATGTTTACCTTTTAACACTACAGCAGCTTTAGAAGCAAGTCTACCTAGTGCAACACCTTCAGCATCGATAACATACCATTTACGTTCTACAGTTTCTTTCTTTTCCATAAATGTATTCATATCAAATTTCCTTTCACTGTCTTCATCTGCTTCGCTTTCCCAGGGCTAACAAACTCCAACAAATAAAATGTACCGATTAAAATTATATGAGATTAAGTCAAAAAAGTCAAACAAAATCTACACTTTTCAGTACATTTCTATATTTTTTTAATTAATATTCTATTTTTTCTAGATATAAACCATTAGCAGGTGCTGTATACCCCGGTTTATTTTCAGTAGTTTCCAACATTTCCTTTACTTTAGAGATATCTTCTTTACCTCTTCCTACCTCAATCATCATACCTACTAGGTTTCTAACCATATATCTATAAAAACTCTTACCTTCAAATTCTATATTAAGTACATTATCCTTTTCATAAAACTTAATATCATAAACTATACAAGTAGAATCTTCTCTTTCTCCGGATACGAAATTATGAAAGTCATGAACACCTAAATATAACTTAGCCACTTCTTTCATTTTATCTATATCTAGTTTATATTCACTTTGATAAACATAATCTTCTATTTGAGGATTAAACTCACCTAAATTAATTTTATAAATATATTTCTTCTTTATAACGCTAAATCTAGCATGAAAATTATCATCCACTTCTTTAACGTCCTTAACATATATATAAGGTTTTAATAACGAATTTAAAGCTCTTTTAAGACCATTAGTATCTATATCAATATCTAATTTAAATGAAACACATTGACCATTAGCATGAACTCCTCTATCAGTTCTTCCTGCTCCTTTAACCTCAACACTTTGTTTATTAATTACTGTTAAAGCTTCTTCTAAGGCCTTTTGAACACTCATTTCTTCATTAAGTCTTTGAAAACCATAAAACTTACTTCCATCATAAGCAATTTCAATTACATAATTCATAATCTCACCTTCAATATGTAAAATACTAACATCCCTATATTAACTATAATAAATATATAATCAAAAATACATAACTTATTTCTATACTTATACTTACTCTTTACATCGCTTTTATAGAATCTATACTTCATATGATATTTTCTTTTCTTCATTTTATCATTAGTCTTCTTAAAGACTATTTTTATATTCTTGAAAAATAATTCTACTTTATCTGTAACAACTCCATAATTATAATCTTTACCCTTAATCTCCATATTAGTAAATACTTCATTATAAGTATCTAAAAATACCTCTGGATATGTATATATAGATGTAATAAAAGATGTAATCTTTTTAAAATTTAAACCAATTAAATTAAATAAATCTACTAATCTAGCACTACCTATACCCAAATCATTTTTAGTAGTAGTATATATTATTACCATAAAATATAATATTAAAAATATAAACTTAACTATTATTACAACTATATCAAATACTTTCATATTCTTATGTATCATAAAGATATACATAGCTACTATAACTAAAATAAACTTACTTAATACCTTCAAATATCTATATAATCTAATATTACTAAATAATACTAGAGCAAATATTAGACCTATACTAATAGAAAATAATATGTAATCAAACTTTAAGAAACAAATAAGTACATAGACTATCAACCCAAGTATCTTAACTACAGGATTCAATCTATGTACTATAGATTCTTCGCCATTATATGAATAATCTAACTTATTGAACATTTCTATATAATTCCTTTATTAATTCTTTAATATCAGTATATTCTAATATATTATGTCCACATTCTTGAGCATACTTAGTAAATTCTACTATTTTAGGCATTTCTACATATTTATATAATTTATCATCATAGAATATTTCTTTACCACCACTAATTACTAATTTACCCTTGTTAATAACATGCATTTTATCAACAAGATCAAACATAGCAGTTAAATCTTTAGTTATCAATATAATAGTCTTGTTAAACTTATTCTTTAGTTTTAAAAATAACTTTCTAAAATATTCTCTTTCTTTAAATAATAAACCTTTATCAAAATCTTCTAACACTAATACACTAGGATTATAACTCATAGCACTAGCTAGTTTTAATTTTTTCTTTTCAGTATAAGACAATGTATTAGGGTCTCTATCTAAGTAATCTTCACTAATTCCAACTATCTTTAATGAATCAACTACATGTTTAGTTACATTACTAGCTTTATATCCAAAATTCTTCATAGTTTGTTTAATCTCTTCTTTTACAGTCTTACCTATAAATTCATCTGATGAAGTATAAACAAATCCAACCTTTTTTCTTAATTCATTAACATTAGTCACATGACTAGTTCTTTTAATAATCATATCATCTATTCTAAGTTCACCCTTTGTTGGTCTTTTAATTGCCATAATAAGTTTCCCTATTATGCTTAAATCATCATTTAAAAAACCAACAATACTCCCTTGTTTAATAACTAAGTTAATATCTTCTAAATATTTCTTTTCTGATGAAGATTTAGGATTTTCTATATAACATAATTTATTAAATACTATTTCCATAAATTCTTCACCAAACTTTCTTTATTTAAATAAGTCTTATTTATTAAACCATATAGTTCTAATTGAATAGATAAATCTAACATAAATGGTAAAGAAAAACCTAATCTCTTAAGTATCTTTTCATTCTTAAGTACATCTAAAGTCTTACCATCTATTGCGTTTATACCATTGTATAAACATAACGTATAATCAGTATATAAAGTATCTTCTAAATTAGAAGTAACATTTATTAACATAATTTTTTTACTATTTAAATAATTAAGTAATAATATCTTAGTTCTAGTATCTAAATCTATAAGTAAATCATCTACAGCTAAATAACTAGGTTCCATTAATGCATAAGATAATATCTTAATTAAAGTTCTATCATTAACAGATAAATTTATAAGTGACTTATTTAACATTTTATTTATTCCAAAGAAATCATTTAATTCATTTAATTTTTCTTTTATTATCTTAGGATTAACATTTGAATGTTCTAAGGAATATCTAAGTTCATCTTTTACTACTTCTGTTAAGAATGGAGTATCTCTATATATAACAGAAATACATCTTCTAAGTACATCAAAATTATCAGGAGTTACATCTATACCATTAATTATTATTTCTCCTTTAAAAGGAACTTCTCCATTAATGGCTCTAAGTAAAGTAGTCTTACCACTACCTGATGTTCCTATAATACTTAAAGTTGCTCCTTTTCTTAAAAAGAAGTTTACATCTTTAAATACTTCATGTTGATTATCATAGGATACTTGTAAATTTTTAATTCTTATATTGCCCATAACAGTCACCCACTTGATTGTTTATTATACATAAAAAACGCAAAAAAGAAAGTGTTTGAAACACTTTTCTCTTATTAATTTTTTAATTTTTTTATACCAGATATAAATATTATTTATACCTATTTATATTTTGCTATTGTAACAGCCTTTTTCTTTTCTAGACTTTTCTTAACATCCAGTATTCTTTGATTACTAGATCCCCTAAATTGTACATCGAAACTTTTTAAATCCATAACAAACTTACCATCTACTAAAACATCTATTTGTTCTAACGCTTTTAAAAACATTTCGTTTTTATCAGCTAAAATCATTAACTCCTCAAAAGTATATCCTGTATATACCCATACATTCATACCTTTTTCATGTACATAAGAAGCTAACTCATATAATGCTTCTACTTGCATCATAGGATCTCCACCAGAGAAAGTAACACCAGTTTGATATTCTAATTCATCTATTTGTTTCTTCATTGTCTTTAAAGAAACTTCAACACCAGCTTTAAAATCATGTGTTTCTGGATTATGGCATCCTGGACAATTATGTGAACATCCTTGAAACCATATTACACTTCTAATACCTTCTCCATCAACAATACTATCTGTTTGTATTTCTTTAGTTGCAAATCTTGCATAACCTTTTCTCATCTCTACCACTCATCTCTACCACCATAATTATATCACAAAATAAGAAGAGATTATTCAATCTCTTCTTTATATTTATAAATTCCTACTATCTTTCCGTTATCATCAAATATAACATCTACATTAGAATTAATAATTAACTCTTTTAATCTATCTAATTCAGTAGATATATCTCTATATTCTTGTCTAGAAACTTGTAATTCTCTTTCTAAAACATCTACTCTTCCATCATAATTCTTTTTATTATTCTTTATAATATTTAAATTGTTCTTATTAGCATAAATAACTATATCTACTTGATAATCATAAATACCAATAACTTTATGATTCATATCTTCGATAAACACTCTTAAATATTCTAAAACATTAGCTTCATTAGTATATATAATTAGATTAATACCATTTTCATAATTCCACATATTAACTTTATATAAACCAGAATGTTTAACTACTATTTGAACATTATCTATATTCTTTTCTACATATTCTACATCACTATCATAGTATTCCCAATCATTAATTAATATATCATCTGACATTTTAAATTCATATTTAGACTCTATTACATCGTATTCTTTTTCTTCAAAATTAAATGAAGTAGCAGAGAAACATATAATACCTAACCCTAAACCAAATACTATTAAAGATATAATACTTGCAGCAAATAAGAATGCTTTATTTAACTTCTTAGTTACTATAAAATTATATATCAGCCTTAAAATAATAATATTAATTAAAGCAGCTCCTACTATACTAAATAATAATCCTACAAATAAAGAACCACTTTCAAATAATAAGAAACTTATTGGTAAACAAACTACAAGTCCAATTAAAGTAAGTGAAAAACAACATAATATTAAACATGCCATTACTTTAATAAACCATAACAATACCTTACCCACACCGCTAAAAAATTTATACTCAGTATGTTTAGGATCTCTTATTACAATTCTTTCTTGTTTTTTCTCAAGAACTATTTTATTCTTTTTACTATTCTTATCCTCAATATTCTCATCGTCTAATTCAGTTAATTCTTCTAATTTATCTTCTTCTTTACTATCTCTTACTATCTCATAGTAATCTAAATATCTAATTTTAAATATATGTAATATAATTACAGCACTTGCACAAGCACCTAATATAATATACAAACTCTTTATCAATTGATATAAAGGATAATAAAAAGACTCTGGAAGAAAGTTTAATATTGATTGCATCAAACCACTAAATACACTTCCAATAATAAGAACTATTATCAGTAATATAATAACTATTACGAACTGTTCAACCATGCATTTTATTTTTTCTTTAAAACTCATACTACTAATCATATCTATTGACTTAGTAATATAATCAAAGAAACTACTTATATATTTATTATTTCTTACTTGTACTTCTTTCTTTTCCTTAACTTCTTTAATATCTTCATTGATGAATTCATTAATATTTAATTCAAATAAATTACATATTTGAATTACTTTATCCATTTCTGGATAACTAACTCCTGATTCCCATTTACTTACTGCTTGTCTAGATACACCTAACTTTTCAGCCAACTGTTCTTGTGACAAATTATTATCTTTTCTAATTCTTTTTAAATTATCTGCTAAATTCATAACATTTCCTCTTTTCATGTCTAAATTATATAAATTATACTGGTTGCGGACTACCAATTTTAAGTTGATTTTTGCTACCTTTAGGTTGCAATTCACTAAATTAATACTTATTTTACTACAAACAAATAAAAAAAGGAGTATTTCTACTCCTAATTACCATATTCTCTTAATTGACCATTATAAACTACATTTAAATTATCAATTTCTTTAAAATCTTCTGGTTTAACTATATCAGGTAAATAACATATATTAGATTGTTCTAAAACGTATTTAACAAACTCAGCACAATAAAAGTATCGTTCTCTTTTTACTTTATAATTTATTACAACACCCAATAAACCCAGTATATTAAAATTGTAATCCAATTTATTATTTTGAATATCTCTAATTACTTCTTTAACTTTTTCATATTGTTCATCTTTAACAGTTAAAGAATAAACTCTAGCTTTAGTTTTCTTAAATCTTTTAAAAGTTCCTTTATTAACATCTTCATGCACAAAACCAGCCCAAAATGGATTATAAGCATTAATTCTACCAAAACTATACATTTCCTTTAGATCTTCATCTAAAGCAATTGAAACATGAGAAAACTCTCTTCTTGTATAAACTTTAACTATCTTAGATAATATAGTTCCAGTATAAGTAAGTACAATATATATTTTCTTCATAATTTCACCTACTACCCTATATAACAATTATAACATAGTAAAATAAGATAAAAAAATACTTTATGTTAATAAATATGTACTAATTAACACTTTTTAAATAATCTACAACTTCATCAATACTCTCTTTTGGTGTTGAAGCACCTGCCATAACTCCTACTATATCAAAAACACTCATATCTTCTTTTAAATCATCTATAGTTTCTACAATATAAGTATTTTTACATTTACTACTAGCAATATCATATAATTTCTTTGTATTAGAACTATTTTTACCACCAATTATTATCATAGCATCCACTTCTTCAGACAATTTACTAGTTTCTTTTTGTCTTAACTCAGTTGCACTACAAATAGTATTATCAATATTTATTTCGTAATCATTTAATTGATTCTTAAGTTCTTCAACTAATTCATCAAACTTTAGCATCGAATAAGTAGTTTGTGAAATAACAGCTAACTTAGTCTTACCAGAGTTTTTAAATAATCTAACTACTTCTGATATACCATTTTTATCTTCTAATATTACACTGTCTTTACCACAAAAACTAATAGTACCTATAGCTTCTGGATGATCCTTTTGAGCAATAAGTACAATAAAAAAATCATCTTCAACTAACTTAATTGCTTTTTCATGTATTCTCAAAACATTAGGACAAGTTAAATCAATAATATCAAGATTCTTTTTTTTAGCTAACTCATATGTTTCCTTAGTTACTCCATGAGCTCTTATAATAACTCTAGAACCATCTTCAACTTCCTCTAAAGTATCAATAAACACTAATCCTTTATCTTTCAATTTATCAACAACCTGTTTATTATGTACTAATTCACCTAAACAATAAGTCTTAATACCATCTTCTAATAACTTATCAGTCTTGCTAACAGAGTTTATTACTCCTCCACAAAAGCCTGCTAATTTACCAACTACTATATTCATAGTATCACTTCCTAAAAGTATTATATCATTAAAAAAGTAGATATTCCTATCTACTCTTCTTCTGTAGTAATCATTCTCTTACCATCTTTATCTATAATAATTAATATTGTTTCTCCATCTTTAGTATACATTTGATTTTCCCTAGCATATCTTGCTTTATATTCAGGATCTTGTAATTTAATAACTTGACTATTAAGTGAGGCTTCTTCTTCTAATAATTCAATATATCTATTACTTAAACTTTCTGTTTCTCTCTTATTAGCAATAACTTGTTGTACATCACTAAATACTGTAGCAACTAATATAACTAACATAAATACAAAAGTAAATAATAGAAAACCTATACGACTTGTACTTTTATTCTTAGTAACTTTTTTATTAACTTGTTTACTAGAAATCTTAGTATTCTTTTTACTCTTAGAATTCTTATTACTCATATAGAAACCTCCTTATTATCATAAGTATAACACAATAATCTAATAATAATAAGGTTTTAAACAACTATTTACGTTCCTTAACAGTAATTATAAAATAACCAATTAATATAAATAATACATTGTATACATGCAAAATCCCCCCATTTAACATATATAGTAGACACACATATACCAATGATACATTAAATAAATATAAACAACTTATAATAACTTTAATAATAATATTTTTATCTTTAATCAACCAACTATTAAATCTATTTAAATAATATAAAACAATACCATATACAAATGAACTAACTAAACTAAATAACTGTATATATGAATTCATTATTTAAATAACTTACCTAGTAAAGACTCAGTATCTTTCTTTTTACCATCGTCATATATCATACTATTAATAGTACCTTTAATACTTACTCTACCATCATGAGTATCTAGTTTTACTATTTCTAAATCTTGCCCTTTAAGTAATATAATTCCCATAACTGATTCCATTAAAAACTCTTCACTATCAAAACTAATAATCTTACTAATTCCACTTAAATAGATTAAATTTCTATCAATTAACTTCACTTCATGTTTCGTATTATCATAAACATTTACATTATCCATTATTATCACCAATATATAATATGCATACAACAACTTTTATAGAACAAAAAAAAGCTTGGTTTCCCAAGCTAAACTATTTACTTTCTTATAGATCAATTTTTACTAGTTCTTCACCAGTATTCTTCATTTCGTCATATGCCTTAAAAATAGCATCTTCAAACATTTGACGTGTTTCTTGGTTTACTGGATGAGCTATATCATCGTAAACACCTTCAGATACCTTTCTACTAGGCATAGCGATAAACATTTTATCGTCTCCTTGAATTAGTCTAATTCCTGTAATAACAAATGCTTCATCTAATGTAACTGTAGCAATTGCTTTCATTCTAGAATCTTCTTTTTCTTTATTACGAAGAACTACCTTTGTAATTTTCATGTATTAACACTCCTCCCAAGTATATCTACTTACCTTAATTTTAAAGCAAAACAATAGTAAAATCAATAATTATTTTACACTAACCCTTATATTACCAACTAAAACGTCTGTATAAGTAAAACTCTTATTACCAAATTTTGTCCTGACTACAAATACATGACTATAGCACTCACTAATTATACCTTCAATCATATCAATTTTATTCCTAATTCCATATACTTTAATAAGTACTCTCCTACCAAAATTACTCTTTATAAATTCTTTTGCTTGATATATCGTTTTCATCTAGGATACCCCACATACATCAAACCATTAACCTTTAATCCTCCCATACCATCTTTACCATACTTAGTCTTTTCAAGTAGCTTAATCAAATCCACTTCTCTATTTCTTTCAGTTAAAGATAAAGTGGTCGCTATAATCGCAGGATCTAAAGCGTGTATATTAACTCTCTTAGGACTGCTAGCAAAGTCAGCACCTGCTTTAATTAATTCTTCATAATTACTTTGACAAGCCCCTGCTATAATTAATAACTTATCATGACTCTTCTCATACTTTCTAGCTGCTTTTACAGCTTTTATAAAATTAAAAGAATTCTTATAATTCTTCATATCATTAATATCGTTATTCTTTTTATTAAACGAATCATGTCCAGTAACTATTAATATATCTGGCTTTATATCAGTCAATAAAGGTATTACCTTTTCCTCCAAATCTTTCTCTAATACAGTCCTTCCATAAGCCATAACTCTGTTCTTCTTATAAAACTTTAAACATTTATCTAAATAATCACTATCACCATCTAAATGAAGTATTTTAGGTGGAAGATAAAAAAACTCACTATCATTACCTCTATCCATTCTATTAATATCTATATCTAATTCTATATTATCTATAAAATCATCTTCTCTTTCTTCACTAATCTTCAAATCAGATAAAGGACTATCAGCAATCAATCTTAAATCAAATCCCTTTAGTAAAGCTATATTATCTTTAATACCAATAATTACAAAGACTATATCATTATCATAACTATCTCTAGTAACATGATCTCCTACCTTAAAATTCATATTATCACCTAGATAACATTATGCTTAATATCCATATTTATTCATTAAAAAAAGTAGATTACTCTACTTTTTTATAAAACTCTTATTAGTATCCTTAAGTACTAAACCTAATATTAATGGCAATGTTATAGCATAATGTACAACATATCTAAAATATGTATTAGCAGGTCCAGCTATAATGATTAATATTGAAGCAAATGCTGGAAGTAATATTACTATTAAATCTCTCTTCTTAGTTAGTAATAATACAAATAACAAGAATACATAAGCCCAAGTATACATACCACAGTTAACTAATAATTTTAATACTGGTAACTCTTTAAATCCATTACCATAAGCTCTCATCAATAATCTAGATATATTTAAATTATTGAAATGATAATCAAAGCCTTCACTTGGTAATATAGGATTTAAATCATTATATATATACCATCTATATGAATCTGTATAGAAATAACCATATGTATTAGCTACAGTAGCATTAATATATGTCATAGGTTTTTTAAATAACATTTTACCCCAAACAATGAAATAATCTTTTAAATCTTCATTTGTAGCATATCTATTATATTCATTCTTAACCATATCAGATAATCTAGGATCATATCTTTCTGCTAAAGTATCATATGTAAGTATTTTATCAATAGCAGCTCTTTCTTCCTCAGTAACTTCATCACTATAATATTTTACATATCTAGCTGTTTGTTGGAAAGGAATTGAAAGCATTTCTCTAATACTTGTATTAGGTATTTCTAGTGCAGTTAATATCTTACCATAAGCAGTATTCATTAATAATACTATTATAGTCATTACCACTACTGACTTACGTAAACTCTTTTTAACAAAGAATGCAAATGGAAAACTTAATAGAAGTAAATATATACCATTATTTCTTAATAATATTACTAAAAGCATTATCACTAATAATAATAAATTACTTTTAAATGTATTTTCATATTTAATAAATTGATATAACTTAATTGTATAAAGTAATACAGCCATTGAAAATAATGTATCTTTAACAGCTGTTATAGCATAGAATGGGAAGAATGGAATAAATATATAAGCTCCCAACATAACTAATAAGTATCTATTTCTAACCTTTTCTTTATGTAAGAAATAAATTGAATAAGATAACGTTAATACTACTATTATTACTTGTACTAAAGTATATAGGAATAAACCAAAGTTAACATTTCCCATTACATATCCTATTTTAAATAAGTTACCTAACAATAATGTATGAATAATAGGATTAAAATTAGTTAATGTAACATTTTCATTAATAACTATAATACTATCTAAGTATCTAGTATGCATTCCTAATACTTCTTTTATTTGGTTAGCATTATCTGGATTAATAACTCCTGGATAAAATACTATCACATATATACTATAAACTATAGATAATACAATTAAACTAAATATAAATGGATGTTCATTCATTTTATTTAATAACTTACCAGTAACATTCTTAAATTTATACTTAGTAAATAAATAATATAATTTATATAAACAATTTTTTATTAAACTATAGAATCCAATAAATTTTAATATGTTTACTATAATATTGATAAAACTAGATACAATCAATATTGCAGTACCAGCTCTATAAAAACTATAACCAATCAACATACATAAAGTAAAACATACAGCTAATATATTTAGTGGAATATTTTTTTCTTTATCATTATTATTAAATACTTTAAGGTATAACCAAAATAATAAAGGTAACCATACAACCATTTCGATGTATTCATACCATTTGTAATTAATAATAATTCCTTTTTTATTTAACTCAACAAACATTGCAAAAAAAGCTAATATAGCAAGTAAATGCTTGCTATATTTAAATTCTTTTAACTTTTTGAACCAAGCTTTCATATTACTTTTCGCTCTTTCTTAGTTCATGTTTTAATATTGCAATTTCTTGAGTTAAAATAACAACTTTTTCTTTTTCTTTAGATATAAGTTTTGTCATATTGAAACAAATAACTATAAGTATTGCAAATCCAAAGAAGAAAATCATATTTGATTCAACTTCGAATCCTAAGAATTCAGATAATCCTTCAGTAATTCCAGGTAATGCTAAACTCAATACCATAAGAATTACATATATAAACCACATTAATGAATGTTGTAAAGATATTTTTCTTTTAAATATATTAATAAAAATATATATACCAAAGATTAAGCAAAAGCTAATTAGTAAAATAATTAAATTAGTTTCCATACTATCTCTCCTTCTTTGTTGCAACGTTAGCAATTAAGATTGCAAATGAAACTTTAATCATGTAATAAGCAGATTTAAGTCCTGAAATAGAACTTGTTCCACCTTGTCTTTCATTCATCTTAACTGATACCTCAGCAACCTTATATCCTTTTTTTATTACTTGTACCAATGAATCTGGTTCAGGATAATCAATTGGATAGTTAAATGCAAAATACTTAATTAAATCTTTATCAGCAGCTCTAAACCCACTAGTAACATCATATACTTTCTTACCAGTACATAATTTAATTAAACCAGATAAGAAATTGATTCCAACTCTTCTAATAAAAGTAGATTTAAATTCACTTTCTTCGGCAACAAATCTAGATCCAATAACTAAACTATTACCTTCATCTATATTAGTCGCTAACTTTTCAATGTAATTAGCATCATGTTGACCATCACCATCAAACTGAATAGCAATATCATAATCATTATAATATGCATATTTATAACCAGTTTGAACTGCTCCACCAATACCTAAGTTACATGGTAAATCTATAAAATTAATTTTATTTTCTATACAAACATTTTTAGTATTATCAGTAGACCCATCATTAATAACTACATAATCTATTTTATAGTTTTTAGATTCTATCTTATTAATTGATTCTACTGTTTTAACTATACTCTTTTCTTCATTATACGCAGGTATAATCATTAATATCTTTTTCATAACTACTCCTCAAAACCTATAAAAGGCAACTCCATTATACTACAATTTACATGAATAAAGAAGTCATTAACAAAAAAAAGAACAAATTAGTTCTTTTATTTTTTTTCACTTATTTCTAAGTTATCTAGTATATCTAATGCTTTTATACTAGATGCATTAATTAAACTAGATAAACTTCTAATACTATCTATTCTTTCTTCTTTAGATATTAATTCATTAGTATCTATTATATCTTTTAAAATCAATTTAATATCAAGTGAGACATTATCTAATAATTGATCTTTAGATTTAGATAATTCTTCAGCATTATCTCTAGCATGTACTATTTCTGTATCTTTTTTATGTTTTTCCGTTAAATCTGTAATTATCATTACATAACCTATAATATCATCAAATGTATCTTTAATTAAATCAACAAATATAGAACAATAATTTTCACTATTTTTTATATAACAATCTACCGTAATACATTTCTTAATAATTTCTTCAATATCTACATTAGCATCTAATGAAAATAAGTCAGAAACCTTAGTATCTTTTTCTAACCCTCTAATAATATCAAAATATCTATAGGCACTATCACTAACAAACTCTATATTCAAGTCATTGTTCAATACTAATATAGGCATATCAATTGAATGATATAAATGGTTTGATACATTATCAATATCTAAAGTATTTTTCTTTTCATATATTAAGAAATAATGAACTATAAATATTGAAAAGAATTGACTAATTGTACTTCCAGGAAAAGCACCAATTCCTAACATAGGTAAAGTTGTATCTAACGCTGAACCTAATGAGAAACATATAAAAAATAACCATAAACCATTATTCATTACTTTTTGTCTTTTATATACAGCATCTTTTCTCATTTTTACTAAAATAATAAAGAATAAAACTAGAACTACAACACTATAAACATTATATAAAGTATTCCATATATCATTAGCAAACGTATAACTCATTCCGAATTGACCTATATAAAATTCTTGTCTAGCAGGCATTATAACAAATGGATAAAGTATAATTCCTAAATATGTAAAATATATAACTATATTTTTTAATAACTTAGGAGTATCTGCTACTGTAGTCATTATTTTTGCACCAAATATAGCATACATAAATACACCAATCATACCAATAGCCCTACAAATTAAAGCACCTGTATCATTCTTCTGTACTAATAATAAACCAAAGCCAATCCCCCAAATAGTACTACCTAATGCAGTAAAAAAATAATTCCAACTCTTTTTATTTTTAGGCGAATCTTTCAAGTAACTAAAACCTAACAAAATAGTAAAAGCCGATAATATTAATATAAAATAAGATAAAATCATGTACACACCTCTATATTAATAGTTTAACATACTTTAACAAAATTAAAAAAAAATAAGTATCTCTACTTACTTAATTCATTAGCTATATCCACAAAACATTGTAATGTAATAGATTCAGCTCTAACTGTTAAATCTAACCCATAACTATCAAGTACATTAGCTATCTTATCTAAATCATAACCTTTTAAGTTATTTCTAATATTTTTTCTTTTCATTTTAAATGAATCTTGAACTAATTTAAAGAATAAATCTTTATCTTTTAGTTCCAATTCATTATCTTTTTTAGATAATTTAATTACTGCACTATCTACATTAGGAGCTGGATCAAAAGCAGACCTGTGGACAAAGAATAACTTTTCCACATTATAATAATAATTCAAATAAACAGTAATAGCTCCATAATCCTTACTACCAGGTTTAGCACTTAATCTATCTGCTACTTCATTTTGTACCATAAGTACCATTGCTTTAACATTAAGAGGACTACTTATCATCTTTTCTATAATAGGAGTCGTAATATAATAAGGTAAATTAGCTATTACATATAAATCTTTATAAACTATATCTTTAGTTTCTTCTTCTAAATCAACCTTCATAAAGTCATTATATATAACTTTAGTCTTTTCATCTTCGAAACTATCTAGGTATTTCTTAACTCTAGTATCTACTTCAAAACATCTTAAATTAGCTTTAAATAGTTTTAAAAACTTAGTTAAAGCTCCTTGTCCTGGACCAACTTCTATAATAAGATCGTCTTCTTTAACATCAACACTATCTATAATCTTAGCTAGTACACCTTTATCTTTTAAAAAGTTTTGTCCTAAACTATGTTTATGTTTAAATTCACCCATTTTTATTCACCTCTTTAATAACCTATTCTAACTACCTCATAAGTTATTTTTCTTCTACCTACTTTGTTATATGCAACAGACGCATTTTCAACTAATAAGTCAACATCAGTACCTAATACACCTCTATCCAGTACAATTGCATACACAGGTTCTTTGGAAATAGTACTAAGATTAAACTTAATAATACTTCCACACTTCAAATTCTTTTGATGAGTAGCAACAATCCTTACATTACCATATTCCTTATCAGGATAAGTAACTACTCCATTTTTATATACCTTATAACTCGGTTTACAAGCAAGTGTCCCATAACAAGCAGGACAATCAGCAGAATAACCAGTTAAATCCCCTTTTATTTTATAAGAACCAAGTACAGTACCACTACTAAGTTTTTGTACTGGTTTCTCTTCTTCTTTCTTAGTTGCACTAGCAGACATATCTACTATTTCTACAAATTCAAACTTTTCAGTAAAAGTTAACTTATTACTTACATTAGCAGATAGTAACACTACTAATCCAGTTAACATAATTACTTTTAATATTTTAAACCCCATCTTTATCCATGAATAATTTTTCATAAATCCACCTCTAAAGATAGGAATTATCCTAACATATCATATACTAAATGTCAAAAAATCTAGCTATATTACCATTAGTTTCCTTAGATAGTTCTTCTACACTAACCCCTTTAAGATTAGCTATATATTCTGCTATTTCCCAAACATGAGAAGGATCATTTCTCTTACCTCTATATGGTACTGGAGTTAAATACGGAGAATCAGTTTCTAAAACAATATTTCCCAAATCTAACTTTTCTACTACATCCTTTAAATTACAGTTCTTAAATGTAATAACGCCATTAATACCAAGTAAGTAACCCATCTTAATATAAATACAAGCAGTTTCATAACTCCCACTAAAACTATGTATAACACCAGTTACTTTATATTTCTTAAGTATATCTATAGTATCTTGTGTAGCTTCTCTACTGTGAATAATTACCGGTTTATTAACACGTTCAGCTAAAGCTAATTGATATTCAAATAATTCTTTTTGTTTATCTTTATTTTCTTTAGTCCAATAGTAATCTAAACCTATCTCACCCACAGCAACTACTTTAGGATCATTAATATGCTCTTCTACATATTTCAAATCTTCTTCTGTATAAGTATCAGCACTCTCAGGATGAATCCCTATAGCTCCATACATCCAAGAGTATTTCCCAAGCAACTCAATTACTTCTTTATTAGATTTTGAATCACATCCATTGTTAATAACTCTATTTATTTTAGATTGTTCCATCTTTTCATATATAGAATCTATACCTTCTTCATAATATTCATTATATAAATGACAATGTGTATCAGTAAACATATCAATCACCTCTTTTAATTATATCAAACACTCTGTTGATTAAACTAGATTATTTCCCAAGTTTTACAGTAATTCACGGGAAATAAAATGGTTTTTACAAAAATTATCCACAACTAAATTATTTCCCGGGAAATAATTTAACTCAAAAAGAAAAGAGCAATTATTGCTCTTTAGTATCTATTCTATCAAATAGATGTACTGGTTCAGCTAATACTGTACCTACTTCTAATCCACCAAATGTTAAAGTACTTTCAAGAGTATTAACTTCAGTATTTAATTGTTTAAATATCTTTTCTGAAGTATCAGTTAAGAATGGATTTAAGTATACAGCACATATTCTAATACTTTCTAATAGGTTATATAATACTGTACCTAATCTAGCTTTCTTATCTTCATCTTTAGCTAAAGCCCAAGGCATTGTATCATCAATATATTTATTACATTTTCTTAAAACATCAAATATTTCTTGCAATGCTTCCCCTACTTTTAATTCATCCATCTTAGCAGTCACTTTATTTCCCAAGTCTAAAACTGAATCAATTAAGTCTTTATCTAAATCTTCTGCTACATTATGTTCTTGAACTACACCTTCAAAGTATTTTTTATTCATGCTAACAGTTCTATTAACTAAGTTTCCTAAGATATTTACTAAATCTCCATTAATTCTTTCAATTAATAAGTCTCTACTAAATATTCCGTCAGCAGCAAATGGTATTTCATGTAAGAAATAATATCTTACTGCATCTACACCAAATTCATTAACTAAATCATCAACATAGATTAAGTTACCTTTAGACTTACTCATCTTACCATCACTCATTATTAACCAAGGATGTCCAAATACTTGTTTAGGTAATGGTAAATCTAAACTCATTAAGAAACATGGCCAATAAATAGTATGGAATCTTATAATATCCTTACCAATTAAATGTAAATCAGCAGGCCATCTATAATTAAATTCTTCAGTAGTTTCATCAAAATCAAATCCAATATTAGTAATATAGTTTGATAATGCATCTAACCATACATAAACAACATGATTATCATCAAAATCTACAGGTATTCCCCATTTAAATGATGTTCTAGATACACATAAATCTTGTAAACCAGGTTTAATAAAGTTATTAATCATTTCATTCTTTCTAGCTACTGGTTGTATAAATTCAGGATGTTCTTCTATATATTTCTCTAATCTATCTTGATATTTAGATAGTTTAAAGAAATAAGCTTCTTCACACTTAGGTTGAACTTCTCTACCACAATCAGGACATTTACCATCAACTAATTGGCTCTCAGTCCAGAAACTTTCACAAGGAGTACAATAAAGTCCCTTATATTCACTTTTATAAATATCTCCTTTATCATACATATACTTAAATATATGTTGAACAACTTTTTTATGATGAGGATCTGTAGTTCTTACGAATTTATCATAAGAAGTATTCATTATATCCCATATTTCTTTTATTTGTCCTGCAACATTATCAACAAATTGTTGAGGTTCTAATCCAGCATCTTTAGCTTTTAATTCAATCTTTTCACCATGTTCATCAGTACCAGTTTGTAGATAAACATCGTATCCTTGTAATCTTTTGTATCTAGCAATTGCATCAGCTAAAACAATTTCATATGTATTTCCAATATGAGGTTTTCCTGAAGTATAAGCAATTGCAGTACTTATATAATATTTTTTATCTTCCATTTTATTTCCCTCTTTCATCAGGTTTTCCACTCCAACCTGTTCTTTCTGTATTAACTTCTTCTTCATCAACAGTATAGTATTTTAAGAATATACCTTGACCAAATCCTTGACCTGCTTCTACTTTAAATGTCTTATCTCCATGATTTTGTAGAGCAAACCACATATGTCCTTCATTATCAGGATTATTATAGAAATCTGCATCTATAATACCAACTTGATTGCACATCCGAACATTCCACTTAAATCCCATGCTACTTCTTACAAATAACATTAATGTTTCATCATCAGGATATATAGCTTTTATACCAGTAGGTATCTTTTTAACTTCACCTGGTTTGATTTCAAATCCTTCAATAGCTAAAAAATCATATCCAGCAGATGCTTTTGTTTTTCTTACTGGTAATTGATAACTATCATATAGTTCTTTATCATCTTTTATATCCTTTTTAAATTGTTCAAAAGATATCTTTTCAAACTTTCTCATAACAATCCCTCCTATAAATATTCTTTTAATTCATAAATTGTTCTTATTCTCTTAAACTTCTTACCTTTCCTAGGATCAGTAGTTGTTAAGTAATAAGAAAATATTCCAAAGTCCATGGCACTTTTTATATCAGTTTTAAAGGTATCACCTACCATAACTACTTCGTTCTTTTCAAATCCTTCACAAGCTTTCTCATACATTTCTTTATAAGGTTTCTTGTAATACTTATCAGCAGTTAATACTTCATCAAAATACTTATATATACCATATTTCTTTAGTTTAGATACTTGTTGATCATAAAACCAATTAGAAGCAACCACTAAAGAATACTTACTACTAAGATATTCTAATAATTCAATTAACTTCTTATCTTTCTTTGGTACACATTCACTTAAATATCCAGTCCAAACATCTACAAATGTATCTGGTATTTCTTTACCAAGATTATTTCTAAAATATTTAGACATTTCTTTTTTGTCATATCTCTTATGATGTTTCTCATAATCTAACATCACTTGATGAAATCTACTAAATTCATCTTCTTCAAAAGGAATATTAAAGTAATTATAAGTCTTCTCTACCATATTATCCCATTCACTTAACCAAGGAATAAGAGTTCTATCTAGATCAAATATAATTCTTTTAATCACTTTATCACTTCCTAATAAAAAAAATTCATAATCTAAGGACGAGAAAAACCCGCGGTACCACCTTAGTTTATGAATTATCATACACTTTATTTCTTAACGCGAAATATACGTTTTAACTCCAGAGCCATGTTCCCAATATCTTCTATAATTCTTTCCACCAACCAGAATCTCTCTATGATATTTGATAAAGGTACTCTTTCCTTCATTGCTAAATATAGAGTTAATTTAACACATATTTATTTTTTTATCAAGTTATATTTAATTCTAACATAATTAACTTACTTAATAACATACATATCTCATAAGATCTATCTGTTTCATCACCAAATACTATAATACTTCCTTCTATACCTTCACTAGTTACAATAGGTAACATATTATATATACCATCTATTTTTCGATCTCCAAAGTAACTAGTACATTTAGTATTTCTTATATTTGTTCCATTCTTTACTAATAACTTAGTATTACTATCTAACTTAGCTCCAATATTAACTAAATTAGAATATAACACACATTCTTTATTAGTAAGTATAGCTTTAATATTAAAGTCTTCTATAAAACATTTAAGTATCCCTACTACTTTAGGATTATTATCTAAACTACTATATTTGGTTAACATAATATTTTTCTCATTACATGTAATACTAAGAACATCTCCAGTATTTATCTGTAACTTACGTCTAATATCCATAGGAATTACTATTCTACCAAGATTATCAATATTCTTTATAAAATTAACATTATTCATAATACGCTCCATTCTCTATTATTATTTCCTAAATAAAAAGTATTATGTAAAAAAAAGAGAACTACATGTTCTCTTATTTAGCTATAAATTCAATATTAACGTCATCTAACCAAGAAGCATCATATTCAGCAACAACTTTAGAAGATGTTGATGGAACTTCACAATATACAGGAACTGTTACTTTTTTTCCAGAAGAAATTTTTCCTCCTCCTTGTAATCCAGAATCATCTGTACCATAGAATTGTTTCATAGCTATATCGTCAGCATAACAATTAAAATCAGTATAATCAAAATATTGATCATCTTCGCCAATATTTTCAGCAGTAAAAACAAATTGAACTACTTTATTACCTTTTGATGGTTTAGAATATTCGCTATATTTTTTAAAATTAATATTAGTAGAATCTAATGTAATCTTAATATATTTATTTTGAAAAGACTCTCCAACTTTAAATGATGTTTTACCATTAATATCTAAATATTCTTTTTCAGTTTCTTCCATCGCATCACTTACTGAATCAGCACAACTAGACATACAAGAAACGCACATAACAATTACAACACCAATAACAATTAAAAATTTTAACCATCCTGGCATACCAAGATTAGCTCCACATTTTGGACATCTCTTAGCTTTCTTATTAATTTCCTCCATACATTTCTTACATTTTTTAGTTTCTTTAACTTCTTTAGCTTTCGCCATTACTCACACTTCCTTTCTTAAATTCAGTATATCACAAAAACTTCAGCCAGACGACATATTTTTATTTTACTCTATGAAATAATTGGTTAAGAAAAGGATGTGATATACTTTGACTAGCCGATATTCTAAAGAAAATCTTTCTTTAATCGTTAGAAAGAATATACGCAAATATCGTAAAATGCGTAAGTATACACTCCAAGAACTTGCTGACTTAACAGGACTTACTCACGGATATGTAAGAGATCTAGAATGTTTAACAATTGATAAAACTCCCCTACTTGAAACAATAGGTAAATTTGCAGATGCCTTAGAAATAGATATTCGACAATTATTTGATGATACTGATATAGAGCAAAAAAAATAGACAACACTGTGTCTATTTTTCTTTTATTTCATTTAATACTTCTTCCATTAAAGGAACTACATAATATAAGAAATGTTCTTTTTGATTTAATAAAGTTAAAGCTATTATTACTTGTTCATGTAAGTATTTTAATCTAAATCTTGGATTTATGTTATAAGCCTTAATAAAGAACTTATCTCCTTCTATCTTACTCGATAGCTCTTTAGGTAATTCAATCTCTATTTCTCTATCACTTTGTCTTACAGTAGTAATACCAATTTCTTTAGCTTGTTTTTCAAACCATTCTTCAAACATATAGATTTCCATAGTTTTACTAATCTTACCAAATCTATCTTCTAATTCATGTTTTATTTCTAATAGTTTCTTATATCCATCAATTTCATTAATCTTCTTATGTATTTCAATCTTAATATCTTCATCAGATACATAATCATCACTAATATGTGTTTCTACTTCTACAAGTGATCTATTTGAAGTAGTTTCTTCTTCATCTTCTTCTACTACTTCACCCTTCATACGACGCATTTCTTCTTCAATCATTTGCATGTATAATTCAATACCTACAGTATCTACAAATCCGGCTTGTTCTGAACCTAGTAAATCACCTGCACCACGTATTGATAAATCTCTCATAGCTATTCTATAACCACTACCTAATTCAGTAAATTCCTTTATTGCTTGTAGTCTCTTAACTGCTATATCATTTAACATCTTAGTCTTATCATACATAAGGTAAGCATAAGCGATCCTATTACTTCTACCTACTCTACCTCTTAATTGGTATAACTGAGATAATCCAAAATTATCAGCATCATATATAATCAATGTATTAGCATTACTAATATCAATACCAGTCTCTATTATTGTAGTACATAATAATATATCAAATTCATGATTAATAAATGCTTCCATTACATCTTCTAGTTCTTTCTTACTCATTTGACCATGAGCAATACATATTCTAGCTTCAGGAACTAATCTATGTAATTGTTCCATCTTACTCTCTATAGAAGCTACTTTATTATATAAAACAAATATCTGACCATTTCTAGATAATTCTTTATATATAGCATCTTTAACTATTAAATCATTATCTTGAATAACATACGTCTGTACTGGATACCTATTAGTTGGAGGTGTATCTATAATAGATAAATCTCTTAATCCACTAAGTGCCATTTTTAATGTTCTAGGTATAGGTGTAGCACTTAATGTAAGTACATTAACATCATTTTTATATTCTTTTATCTTTTCTTTATGAGTAACACCAAATCGTTGTTCTTCATCTACTATTAAAAGACCTAACTTAGCAAACTTAATATCCGGAGATAATAATCTATGTGTACCAAATACTAAATCAATAGTCCCCTTCTCTAATCCTTCTAAAATACGTTTAGTTTCCTTAGCAGAAGTAAATCTATTAAGTAAAGCTATTTCTATCGGATAGTTCTTAAATCTCTCTACAGCATTCTCATATTGTTGTTTAGATAGTATTGTAGTCGGACATAAATAAAATACTTGCTTATTATTAACTATTGTTTTAAACATAGCTCTAAAAGCTACTTCAGTCTTACCAAATCCTACATCTCCACATAATAATCTATCCATAGGTACTTCACTAGATAAGTCTCTATCAATATCTTCTATAGCTTTTAATTGATCTATAGTTTCTTGATATATAAATTCACCACCAAATACTGCCTCTTCTGCATAGGCCCTAAAAGGAGTTCCTTTAACACTACTACGAGCAGCATATAACTTAATTAGCTCTCCACTAATATCTTTAATCTTACTTCGTAATTCTCTCTTCTTCTTAACCCAACTAGTACTATTTAACTTATCTAATTTAGGCATTGAACCTTCTTTACCAGCATATTTAAATATAGTACTAATCTTTTCTACTGGAATATAAATCTTATCATTTCCTGAATAATTAATCTGTATATAATCTTTCTTTAAACCATTCTTAGTTAAAGTAATAACCCCATTATAAATACCAATACCATGAGCACTATGTACTACATAGTCTCCTACCGCAAGTTGACCAAAGTCTTTAATCTTCTTACCTACATGGTATGAATTCTTATAATTAATAACTGCATTCTTTATCTTTTCAATATCAGATTCAGCAATTACTACATAATCTTCAAATACAAATCCACTATTAATCTTTTTATATAAAATATTTATTTCCCTGTGAATAAACTCTCCTTTTTTCACAACTCTATAACTAGGTAAAAAAGGAACCAAACTCTTTAACTGATTTTCTCTACTTAAGCATAATACAACCGTCTTACCAGCAATTAATTGCTTTTCACAATATTGCCCAAGTAATTCAAAATCACTATTAAAATTTTCTATCTCTTGACTCTTAAATGCTAAATATTTCCCAAAATCAGTATCACCTATACTATTTAAATACATAACATAGTTATAAGATATATCTTCCATCTCATACATATGCTTCTTAGAAATACCTTCATTTGCATTATATTCAGTAATATCATTTAATAACTTTTCATAGGCTAATTCTATTTGATCTCTATTAATCATCATAACTAAAGGATCATTCATATAATCAACTAAACTACTATTTTCAGTACTTTCTACTTCAGTATATGGTTTTATCTTAATACTATCTATCTCTTTAATAGATAACTGTGTTGATTCATCAAAGTATCTAATAGAATCCACTTCATCACCAAAGAATTCTATTCTAATAGGATGTTCTTCATCGATAATAAATAAATCTATAATATAACCACGTACAGCAAATTCACCTGTAGTAGTAACTATACTTTCTCTTACATAACCATATTTCCCAAGTATATCTAGTATTTCATCTCTTTTAATATTATTTCCCAAACTTAAATTAAACTCTAAATTACTAGAATCATTCTTATTAGGTAAATACCTTAAATAACCCATTAAATTAGTCACTACAATAGACTTTTTACCACTTCTAATAGTATCTAACGTTTCTAACCTTTTTATCTTTAAATCAGGAGATATTGCAACAGCAACACTAGTTAAGAAATCATCCATGGGAAATAAACATACATCATCAGTATATGTCTTTAAAGAATCATAATACATATTAGCTTCATATAAAGTATTAGCTAATATTAATATACTTCTATTTTCTCTCTTAAACATTTCAAGCACGTAAAAAATGTTTAACTCTTTTGTTAAACCAGTAACAGTTAAACCATTTTCATATTTAAAATATTTAGATAAGAAATCCATATAATCCCTACTTTTTAGTATTATAGATATTCATTGTTCTATCTATACCAACTTTTACAAAAGACTCTATAATTTCATTAAAAGTCTTTTGCATTTCAGTAAACTTATCTTTCTCTGTCTTAGAAAAATTACCCAATACATAATCTTTAGTATCAATTGATCTATCATGAGATACTCCAACTTTTAATCTTAAAAATTCTTGTGAACCTAATCTATTAATTATTGACTTAATACCATTATGTCCACCAGCACTACTATTCTTTTTTAGTTTATATGTCGAAAAAGGTAAATCTAAGTCGTCATGTACGACAAGTATATCTTCAATATTTACATCATAATAGTTAACATATTTTACAACTGCATCACCAGAAAGATTCATAAATGTCAAAGGTTTAACAAATATAACCTTTTCCCCATTAATTCTTTCTTCATGATATAAAGCATTAAACTTTTCTTTCCAATCACTAGTATTTAAATAGGCATCTAATACAAGAAAACCAACATTGTGTCTAGTATTTTGATAGTCTTTACCAGGATTACCAAGTCCAATAATTAACTTCATATTACTCACCCTTTTCGAATATTCCTTTATAACTCTTATGTTCTAGTACATCTACAGGAGGCATTACTTTTAAGCTACCCATCTTACCATTCTTAGTAGCTTTAATAAGTACCATAATTGCTTCTTTTTTATATCCTGCGTAAATGAACTGTAACTTCTTTACTTTAAAATTGTATTTAGCTAGACAGTCTAATATTTCTTCTAATCTATCACATCTATGAACTAAATATAATGGAGCTTTATTCTTAAGTATATACTTAGCAGCCGTCATTAATTCTTCTAAGTTCATAGTTATTTCATGTCTAGCAATAGCTTTTTCTTCATCTTCATTTATTAATGATTTATTTTTATCATATTTAAAATATGGTGGATTACAAGTAACAGCATCTACACTCTCAGGAAGTATATATTCTAATGCTTCTGTTAAATTAGCATTTATTATGTTAACTTGTGAATCTAAATTATTTTCTCTTACACTTAACTTAGCTAATTTAGCTATATTAGGTTGTATTTCAAAACCATATAATCTAGCATTTGTTTTCGTTGTAAGAATTAAAGGTACTGGAGCATTTCCAGTACAAAAGTCTACTATTACTCTAGTATTTGCCTTTAATTCAACGAATTCTGCTAATAATATAGAATCTAATGAGAATTTAAATTTATCTTCATATTGATATATCTTTAATCCATCATAATCATATAAATCATTTACTACGCTCGCACTCTTCACAGCCTAACTCGATCTCCCTTATTACTCCATCAATATCTACTTTATATTTTCTATTTAAGATATCTACACTAACTACTTTACCTTTACCAAAGTCAGTCTTAACAGTTTGACCAACATTAGGTAATCCTTTACCACATCTTACATATTCTTCATCTTCATATGTAAGACAACATAATAATCTACCACATAATCCATTAATTTTATTAGGATTTAATGATATACCTTGATTCTTAGCCATATTCATAGTTACAGAATCAATATGATTTAAGAATGTAGAACAACATAATGGTCTTCCACATTGTCCTATTCCACAAATAGTTCTAGCTTTATCTCTAGCACCTATTTGACGTAATTCTATTCTTGTTTTATAAGAAGCAGCTAACTTTTTAGCTAACTCTCTAAAATCTATTCTTTCATCAGCAATAAAATTAAATAATAATTGCTTTCTATCTAAAGTATAACTAGCATCTAAAATATTCATCTTTAAATCTAATTCTTTAGCAATTTTTCTTGCTTTTTCAAGGCACTTCTCAGAATCAGCTAAATTCTTTAAGAAAGCTTCATTATCTTCTTCTGTAGCTGCTCTAAGTACCTTTTTCATGTCTTCTACAGGAATATTAACCTTATCATTTTCTGCAAGATACATAATCTTACCCATTTGAATTCCTTTTTCAGTTTCTACAACAGCATAAGAATCCTTTTCTAATTCTAAATCTTGACCATTAAAATAATATATCTTACCTTCACTCTTCAAAGTAATTCCATAAATCTTATCCATAATATTCCCTCATTTCAATTACAAATTTATCTAATATTAAATCTATATTTCCATTGCTTTTAATATATTTAAGAATAGTTTCTATCTCTACAACCATTTTTATTAGATTTTCTTTAGAAACTTCCCTAACCATTTCTATTTTATCAATTCTATCAGAAGTATAACAATCTTTTAAGTAATACAACATAGTGTTGAAAAATATTTCCCACTGTATTCTCTCTTTATAATAGCCACTCATATGTGTCTTGTTATACAAAATATCATCTTTATTCTTATAGATAGCATTTAAATACAACTTAACATCTGTTAATATCTCTTCATCTAAAGAATCCATAATATTAGTATCATAATTACAACTAAATACCTGACATCTACTTCTTATAGTAGATATTACATTCTCTTTATTATTAGTTATAAAAAAACCTAATATATTATCTTCTGGTTCCTCTAAAAATTTAAGTAATGTATTTGCAGAAGAAGAATTAAATCTATCTGCATCTCTTATAACATACATATTATATTTAGTAAATACTGGCTTAGTACTAAAATTATCCATCATACTAAGTATTTGATCTTTCTTAATATTTTGACCTTCAGGTACTATAGTAATTAAACTAGGTAAAGAATCTGTATTTATTAATCTACATATATTACATTCTTTATCACAGTCTTCACTATATTCTTGTGGACAATTTAGTTCTTTTATAAGCTGTAATACATCATTGTAACACTTATTAGTATCATTAGTTTCAAGCAAAAAAGCGTGAGCTAGTTTTCCCTCACGGTATCTCTTAAGTATATCTTTTAAGACACTTGCTTCTACCAAAATACCACCTACTATAATATAAATTTCATAGTAATAATACCCATAATTCCAAATATTCCTAAGAAAGAACTCATACTTATAGTATAAATATTAATTGGAATTACAATATTTACTAAACTAAACAGAATATTAATACTATAAATACTAAATATTCCTAAACACAACTTTTTTACTATCTTAAATAAACGCTTCATATGATCACCTACATAATCATATAAAGATTTATCTAAAATTATGATATTTTCTTTCTATCACTTAATGCTCTATCCAATGTGATTTCATCTAAATAATCTATTTCAGCACCCATTGGAATACCATAAGATAATCTAGATATTTCAACATTCTTATTTTCAAATATTTTCTTTAAATATAGAGTTGTAGTTTCTCCCTCTATAGTAGACTTTAAAGCAATAATTAATTCTGGATTTTCTAACTTATCTACCCTATCAATTAAACTAGAAATATTTATATCTTCAGGATTAATATCATCTATAGGCGAAATTAGCCCATTTAAGACATGATAAGTCCCATTATAGTTTCCAGCCTTCTCAAAGGCAAAAACACTCTTATAATCCTCTAAAATGCATATTACAGACTTATTACGATGTTCATTAGAACAAATATCACATACATCCTTATCAGTAATATGACCACATACTTCACAAGGATGTAAATTATTCTTACTATCTACCATAGATGCAGCAAAATTCTCCACATCTTCTCCAGTCAATTCTAGTAAAGAAAGAGCCATTCTTTCGGCACTCTTCTCTCCTATCCCTGGTAACTTACGAAAATAATTAATTAAATCAGATAAAGCAGTTGGATAAGCCATACTAGAATAATCCACCTAATTGACTTCCATATGCACCTAACATACTTTCAGTCTCTTTATCAATCTTAGCCATAGCATCATTAACTGCTATAACAAACATATCTTCAATTATTTCCTTATCGTCATTATCTATATCGCTTTTAATCTTAGTAGATACTAACTTCTTATCCCCTGTAAAAGTAACTTCAACTAACTCTGAAGTACCTACAAAAGTCTTCTTATTTAGTTCATCTTTCTTCTTTGTAATATCTTTTTGCATTTGTTGAGCTTGTCTCATTAAAGCTTGCATATTCATAATTTATTTCCCACTTTCCTTTATTCAACTTCAAAAGATCCAAATATATCCTTAGCTACATCCTCAATATTATCTAACTTTGGAGTATCTTCTATAACATTAGAATCTTCTGAAACTTCCTCTTTTTCTTCTATATAATTATATTTTATTCCATTCTTTATATTATTTCTATAATTTTCCATCTCTTTTTGCCACAATTCATCGGTTAAAGCAGCAAACTTAACTTTATTTCCCGAATAATCTTCATAATATTTCCCAAGATCATCTATAGAATTATTTATAAGTTCATTTGTACTATTAATCTTACTTTGAATTAAAACATAAGTATTCGATGCGGCTAGAATAGATGTATCAGCAAGTAAAGACATCAAACTTTTATCTTTAGTAATTAAAGAACTAATAAAATCTCCCCACTCTTTAGCAAAAGAAACTTTTATATCTTTACTACATTCCACAAAACAGTTATTAATTATTGTGTTCAAATCTATTGCTTTTGCTTTCTTCTTGTGGATAACTATCTTTTTGTTAACATTCGAGTCTAGCGAAGAAGAATGGCTCTCAACCCCATTATTATCGGCGTTTGTATTATTTCCCACACTTTTAATAGACACAGTGTTGATCTCTTTTTTTTCATTTTTAGAAGTCTTAGCTACAGTATTTTCATTATTTACTAAATTGCTAGTAGAAGTATTAATATTATTTCCCAAACCTACTCTAGAATTATTTCCCGAATTAATATATTTAAGTAAAACAATTTCTATAAGTACATAAGGATCAATATTAATATTTATATTACATAAACACTCATTTAAATCAAAAATCATACTATATATATCATCGAAATACATATCATGCTTATATTTCCCAGATTTAATACCTATAGCAGTCTTTCTTAATTCAGAAATAAGCTTTTCAATAAATACAGTATAATTTGTACCACTTTCTTTAACTACTTTAAGTATTTCAAGTAATTTTTCTACATTATTTTCTTCTATACTTGTTAATAACTCATCAATTTTCTTAACTGAAACACTACCAAAATAATCAGAAACCATTTCTAAAGTTATTTCAGTATCATCATTAGATAATTGATCCAACATACCTAATGCATCACGCATTCCTCCTGCTGAAATAAGTGCTATTTCTTCTAATGCATCATCAGTAATCTTTATTGATTCTTCACTACATACATGCTTTAAACGTTCTATAATAGCTGTTTTATTTACTGGTTTAAAATCAAATCTTTGACATCTAGAAAGTATAGTAATTGGAACATCCTGAATATCTGTAGTAGCTAAAATAAATACTACATGAGATGGTGGTTCTTCTAAAGTAAGCAATAATGCATTAAATGCACTTGTAGTAAGCATGTGAACTTCATCTATAATATATACTTTATATTTAAAATTAGAAGGAACTAATTTCACGTTGTTGATAAGTTCCCTAATTTCCTCTACTCCATTATTAGAAGCAGCATCTATTTCTATAATATCTGGACTATCTTTGAAAGATAAGCAAGATGCACACTCATTACATGGATTTCCATCTACACAATGCTCACAGTTTAAAGCTTTTGCAAAGATCTTCGCACTACTTGTTTTACCAGTACCTCGAGGACCAGTAAATATATAAGCATGAGCATGTTTCCCTGTACTTATAGCGTTTTTTAGCATCTCCACTGTATAATCTTGTCCTACTACGTTATTAAAGTCATTAGGTCTATATTTTCTATATAAAACTTTATAGCTCATATCAAAAACCTCCTGTGGATTATTATAACATAAAAAAAGAGGTTTTTACCTCTTATTGTCAAAAAAATCTGTTAATAACTGTTTGAATTTACTAGAATAATCTTTATATTCCTTTAATTGTTCCTTTTCAATACTTATTTCCCAAGAATCATTATCATTTTTCTTTGGTAAAAAGTAAAATACTTTATCTAATCTAGCTTCTTTTATAATCATTGAACACATATTACAAGGTTCTAAAGTAACAATCATTGAATAACCATCTAAACGCCAATCTCTAATCTTCTTTTCAGCTTTTAAAATTGCATTTATTTCTGCATGACCTAATACATTATATTTGTTTTGTCTATTATTAAAAGAACTACTTATAATCTTACCAGATTGATCTAAAATAACTGCACTTACTGGTATTTCGCCCTTTTTATAAGCCTTTTCAGCATTTTTTAACAGTAAATCAAGTACTTTTTTATCTATATTCATAACATCACCCATAAAAAAAGTGCACACAAATAGGGATTGATGTGGCTGCTACCTTCCGGTCCTGACCAGGTTACAATATACTTGTTGCACGAACTAATAGTAACAATTTTATTAATTAAAGTCAACATATATTTTTAAGGTTTCACGTGAAACATGTAAACTCAGACCATATTATTCCTCGGGAAATAAAATTAACAATCACAAAAACTATTTTATTTCCCAAGAAAAACAGGATTTTGCGGGAAATAATCTAGTTGCATAACTATATGAAATTATTTCCCAAAACACTCTGTTGCTAAAAAGACTATATCAATTTCAATAAATTATCAACAAATAAAATTGTTCCACGTGAAACATCAAATTTGTGTATAGTTGTAAAAATTGTGAATATAAAAGTTGACAAAACATAATTAATAATGTTCCACGTGAAACATAGTTTTCCACAGCCATATTTTTATTAATAAAAAAACTGCAAATAAAAAGAATTGAGATGGTCAACTAATCGTCGATTCCTTTCTCAATTCCAATTTTAATCTTTCGATTTTTAGTTTTTTTGCGATATTTCGGGGCCTTACAGCCTTTTTTTGCGTTTCAAAATCTTGGGAAATATCGCGTTTTTCTTATGTTTCACGTGAAACTTAATAATTCACAACTAATTTTCAGAAACTTCTAAATTTTCTTCAGCAGCTTCTTCAACTGAATCTGAATTTTCATTTTCTTCTGCTGCTGCAAGTTCTCTTTCCGCTAATTCAATTATATCAGAATTATCGTTATTGATAACTTCAGAATTTTCAACAGTTTCTTCAACTTGTTCTTCTTCCTTCTCTTTATCAACTAAACTAATTGTAGCAACAGTATGATCATCTTTCAAGTTAATTAATCTAACACCTTGTGTTACACGACCTAATACAGAAATTTGATCAAGTGGCATTCTCATAACCATACCAGCATCTGTAATAATAACTATATCAGTATCTGGTCTAGCTATCTTAAATGCTGCTATATCACCGTTCTTCTCTGTAATACTTAAGGCTTTTACACCCTTAGATCCACGTTTTGTTTCTCTGTAATCACGAACAATCGTTTGTTTACCATAACCCTTCTTAGTTACGATAATAACCACATCGTCTTCTGACGCAATTTCAGCCCCAATACAAGTCGAATCATCTAATTCAATACCTTTTACTCCAGAAGCTGTTCTTCCCATTATACGGACGTCATTTTCATTAAATTTAACCATACGGCCATTACTTGATCCTAATAATACGAAATCATTTCCTGTAGTCTTCTTAACAGCTATTAATTCGTCATCTTCTTTTAAAGTAATACAAATCTTACCACTTTGACGGATATTCTTAAATTCCTCTAAAGAAGTACGTTTAACAAGTCCTGATTTAGTAACGAATATTAAGTTATTAACAGTCTCAATTTCATCCTTAGTAACCTTAACAATTGAGTTAACCATTTCATCCTTATCAACTTGAATTAAGTTAACAACAGGTAATCCCTTAGATTGTCTACTATATTCAGGAATTTCATAACCTCTTAATCTATAAACCTTACCTTTATTAGTAAAGAACATAACATCATCATGAGTTTGAATATTAATCATATGTTCAACGAAATCCTCTTCGTTAGTAGCCATACCCTTAATACCTACTCCTCCTCTATTTTGAGACTTAAATGTATCAGATGTAGTTCTCTTAATATAACCTTTATTAGTTAAAGCAATAATAACATCTTCATTTGGTATTAAAGACTCATCTTCAATATAATCTATAGCAGTCATATCAATCTTAGTACGTCTTTCATCACCAAATTTATTCTTAATTTCAGTCATTTCTTCTTTAATAATATTAAGAACTTTCTCTTCACTAGCTAAAATAGATCTTAATTCATCAATTTCTTTTAATAATTCAGCTAATTTAGCTTCAATTTTATCACGTTCTAATCCTGTTAGTCTTCTTAATCTCATATCTAGAATAGCTTGAGCTTGAATCTCAGTTAAGCCGAATCTAGTCATTAATCCAGTTAAAGCTTCTTTATCACTTTCTGCTGATCTAATTAAATTAATTACTTCATCAATGTTATCTAAAGCAATTTTTAAACCTTCATAAATATGAGCTTCTTTTTCAGCTTTATCCAAATTAAACTTAGTTCTTCTAATTATAACTTCTTTTTGATAATCAATATATTTAGTTAATATATCTTTTAATCCTAAAGTTCTTGGAACTCCTTGATCTAACATCAAGAAAATAATTCCATAATTTGTTTGAAAATCAGTATGTTTATAAAGTTGATTTAATATTACTTGTGCATTAGCATCTTTCTTTAAAGTAATTGTAATCTTAATACCATTCTTTAAATCAGTATGATAATCTGTAATACCATCAATAACCTTATTATGTACTAAATCAGCAACTTTATTTTTTAAATCTAAAGTATTAACACCATAAGGTACTTCATCAACAACTATATATTGTCTACCATTTTTTTCTTCAATAGTAGCTTTACTTCTAATAGTAATAGATCCACGACCAGTTTCATAAGCTTTTCTAATACCAGAATTACCTAAAATACTAGCTCCTGTTGGAAAGTCTGGACCTTTAACAATTGTCATTAATTCATCAAGTTCTATATCAGGGTTGTCAATAACTGCTATACAACCATCGATAACTTCACCTAAATTATGAGGTGGAATATTAGTTGCCATACCAACAGCAATACCCATAGTACCATTAACTAGTATATTTGGGAATCTAGAAGGTAAAATAGCAGGTTCTCTCTCCGAATCATCGAAGTTAGGAATCATATCTACAGTATCCTTGTTGATATCTCTTAATAATTCTAATGACATCTTAGATAATCTAGACTCTGTATAACGCATCGCTGCTGCACCGTAACCTTCGATATTACCAAAGTTACCATGCCCATCAACTAGCATATATCTATAACTAAAGTCTTGTGCCATACGAACCATTGCTTCGTAAATAGAAGAGTCTCCATGTGGATGGTATTTACCCATTACGTCTCCTACGATTCTAGCACTCTTTTTATGAGGTTTATCAGGTGTATAACCAGATTCATACATAGAATATAAAATTCTTCTATGAACAGGTTTTAAACCATCTCTTAAATCAGGTAACGCACGAGCAACTATAACACTCATTGAATAATCTAAGAAAGAATCTCTAACCTCTTTAACAATATTATTTTGTTCTAATCTATCCACAACCAACACCTCCTATGCATCTAAGTTTTGTACGAATACTGCATTTTCTTCAATAAATTGTCTTCTAGGTTCTACTTCATCACCCATTAATTTAGAGAATACTTCATCAGCAGCTCTTGTATCTTCTACAGTAATTTGTCTTAATATACGTTTTTCTATATCCATTGTTGTTTCATTTAACTCTTCAGCATCCATTTCTCCTAAACCTTTCATACGTAAGATATCTCTCTTAGTTTCAGGTTTTAATGTAGCTAAATACTCATCTCTTTCTTTTTCATCTAGTACATACTTAATTGTTTGTCCATGTTTAATACAGAATAGAGGTGGTTGAGCAGCATATACATGCCCAGCTTCAACAATTGGTTTAAAGAATCTATAGAATAATGTTAATAACAATACTCTAATATGAGCACCATCAACATCGGCATCAGTCATTATAATAATCTTGTCATATCTTAATTTAGATAAATCAAAATCATCACCAATACCTGTACCGAATGCAGTAATAATTGTTCTTATTTCTTCATTCCCTAATGCTCTATCTAATCTAGCTTTTTCAACATTTAAGATCTTACCACGAAGCGGAAGAATAGCTTGTGTCATACTATTTCTACCTTTAATAGCAGAACCACCAGCAGAATCCCCTTCGACTAAGAATATTTCACATTCTGAAGGGTCTTTACTTTTACAATCAGATAATTTTCCATAGAAATTAGTAACATCTAAGTCACCTTTTCTACGAGTTAATTCTCTTGCTTTCTTAGCTGCTAATCTCGCTCTAGATGCAGTCATTGACTTATCTAATATAATCTTAGCTTGATCTGGATTTTCAAGTAAGAATCTTTCTAATCCTTCACTAAATAAATCATCAGCAATCTTTCTAACTTCTGCATTACCTAATTTAGTTTTAGTTTGTCCTTCAAATTGAGGATCTGGATGTTTACAAGATACTATCATTGTAAGACCTTCTCTAACATCTTCACCTGTTAAAGGATCATCATTATCTTTTAAGATTTTATTATTTTTAGCATAATTGTTAATAATTCTAGTCAATGCTCTCTTAACACCATCTTCATGAGTTCCACCTTCATGAGTAGAAATGTTATTTGTAAAAGAATATAAATTAGATGTGTAATCTTCATTATATTGGAAAGCAACTTCTATAGAAATGTTATCAACATTACCTTCTACATAAACAACATTTTCATGTAATGCTTTCTTATTAGCATTTAATTTCTTAACAAATTCGATAATACCACCTTCATAGTGGAATTCATCTCTTTTTTCATCTTCTCTTAAATCTTGAAGTACTATTCTTAATCCTTTATTTAAGAATGCTAATTCTTCTAATCTATTAGCTAATGTTTCATAATTATAAACAGTAGTTTCTTTAAATATAGTAGGATCAGCAGCAAAAGTAACAGTAGTACCTGTTCTATCTTTATCACATTGATCAATTATTTTTAGTTCTCCAACAGGATGTCCACCATTTTCAAATCTTTGATAGTAAACATTTCCATCTCTATAAACTCTAACTTCTAACCAACTTGATAATGCATTAACTACAGATGCACCAACACCATGTAATCCTCCAGATACTTTGTATCCTCCACCACCAAATTTACCACCTGCATGTAATACAGTAAATATTGTTTCAATTGTAGATAACCCAGTCTTTTCATTTCTACCAGTTGGCATACCACGACCGTCATCTTTAACCGAAATAACATTATTCTTTTCAATTATTACTTCAATATCATCGCAATATCCAGCTAAAGCTTCGTCAACAGCATTATCAACAATTTCCCAAACAAGATGGTGTAATCCTCTTTCACTAGTTGTACCTATATACATACCAGGACGTTTTCTAACAGCTTCTAAACCTTCAAGTACCTGAATATCACTATCATTATATTCTTCCTTCATAATTTACCTCCCTTACATAACCATCTACTACTTCAAATAACTTACTATTAGACAACACATTGTCGTTTATCTTATCTATCTCAGTAGTAGTTATAAAAGTCTGAATATCATCATTTATCAAATTCAATATATTATTGATTTTAAACCTATCTAATTCGCTAAATAAGTCATCTAATATCAAAATAGGATAATTCCCTCTAATTTGATAAAAGATCTCTAATTCGGTCAATTTATAGGCAATAATAGCATTTTTTTGTTGTCCTTCAGAACCATAATCCTTAATATTATATCCCTCTAACTTAAACTTAATATCATCATGATGTATTCCTATAGTAGTCTTACCCAAAATAATATCCCTATTTAAATTATCTTGATATTTCTTAAGAATCTTATCTTTATCAAAATCTTTATAATCAGAAATATACTCTAATTTTAAATCTTGAATACCGCAAATACTATTATATAACTCCCCTATTTTTTGATTTAATAAATTAATATATTTTCTCCTAGACTCATAAATTTTTTCTCCATAATCAACTAACTTATTAGTAAGTATAGTTAAAAATTCACTAGAAGAATTAGCATTAATATTAGTAGTCTTTAAATATGAATTTCTTTGTTTTAATAACTTATTATACATATTTAAATTTTTTAAATAACTATTATTAATTTGAGATATTTCCAAATTAATAGCTTTTCTCCTAATTGTAGGTGAATCCTTTATAAATCTAAGATCATCAGGATTAAAGAGCACAACACTTATCTGAGATATATAATCACTAAGTTTATCCACTTTAGTATTATTTATCTTTACTTTTTTTCCACCATCTTTAAGTATTAATTTATATTTGTTTGTATATTTATCCGAAACTTCCCCTTCAATTCTACAAACATCTTTACTGTTCATAAGTAATATCTTATCCACAGTACCCCTGAAAGACTTAGTTAAAGCTAGTACATAAATACTCTCAACTAAATTAGTTTTACCCGAACCATTATTTCCAAATATAATATTATATTTCGGAGAAAAACTCACTTCCATTTTTTCATAATTTCTAAAATTTAATAATTTCAAATGATGTATTTTCATTTTTAAGCCTCTTTTACGACCGATATTAAAAAAAAGTGTTTTTTGAGTACTCCTATACCTCAAACTAATTATACCACAAAAAAAGCCACCTAAGGTAGCTTTTTTACTAATTTTGACTATTTTTATCAATTTTTCTAAACGATAATGTTTCTTTTAATCTCGAACATCTGTAAAGTTGATTATGAATAACAGAAGTAGACACATCAACTATAATTTTTTTACCATTTTTTAGTTCAATAATTGTTTTATCTTTAAACTGATCTGGCTTAAAAATATGTTCATAAGATAACCATGCACAATCTTCATTCTTTGGTGATTGAGTCGGAAAGAATATTAAATCAAAACTTTCTTCTATTATAACTGGTACTTTATGAGTAAAACCAACTAAACTTGAAGTTCCAATCTGTCTTCCCTCTAGTGAACTACCGAAATACTCACAACTTTCTTCTACTATCTTTAATGTAGGTTTGTTGATAACAAATGAGTTATCCACTTCATAAACTATAGTAGTATTTTCATCTTTTGGAATTAATGCAACTGTATCTCTATTGATTTCATATGAATCCATGCACAAAACCTCCTTTTTCCAAAATTTACCAATCTTATATACCCAATATTCGTCGAAAAAACTCATATTTAGTCGAATATCTAATTTTTTAGAAAAAAAAAGAACACTTTTTAATATTTAAGTGTTCTTTATCTATATATTAATAAGTTTTAATAGGTAATATTAATTGAATTAACGATTCATCAGTTAATGACTTAATAACTATAGGTTTAACTTCTCCATTCAATAATATTAATATTTCTTCATCTTTCATAGTTTTAAGTGCATCTAACATATATTTGGCACTAAATGAAATATCTATATTAGCATCAGATGAAGTTTCTACAGCTAATTTTTCTTCTACTTTACCAATTTCAGATGCATATGAATTAATAATCATTTCACTATTTTTAATTCTCATCTTAACTATATTTTTATCTTTACTTTGAGTAAGTAATGCAGCTCTATCAATAGCTCCTTCATAAGCATTTAATTTAGTATTAACTATAATAGAGAAATCATTAGGAATTAAATTAGAAGTATTTGGATAAGTTCCAGATAATAAATTACTTTGGAAAATAATATTTTTGTACTTAAACAACACTTTGTTGCTAAATACATGCATTTCTACATTTTCTTCATCAGTAATAATTTTATCTAATTCCATAATATTCTTACCTGGAATAACTATATTAATTTCTTCTTCAGAAGGAACATTAAGTTTTATATTTTTTTTAGCTAATCTATAAGAGTCAGTAGCAATGCATTCTAATACATCCCCTACTATCTTAAAATTAAGTCCTGTAAGTAATGGTCTTAATTCTTGAGTAGATATAGCAAATGCAGTTTGACTAATAATAGTTTTAAATGTATTACCATCTACTACTATAGGATTAGTAGTTTCTTCTAATTTTAAACTTGGATATTCTTTAGGATCTAAACAATTTAAATCATATTGAGAATTATCAGAATAAATCTTTATCTTTAATCCATCCATTAATTCAAAATTAATAGTATCAGAAGGCATCTTTCTAATAATATCTAAAATATATTTACTTTGAATAATAATAGATCCTTCTTGTTCAACATTAGTAATTTCTTTCTTTTCAATAAATGCTCTAATAGTAAGTTCACTATCACTAGCTGTTAAAAATAATCCTTCTTCATTTAGTTCAAATTTAACACCATTTAATATAGGTATTATATTTTTAGTAGAAATAGCTTTAACTACATTAGATAAGTTTTCTAATAATAAATTTTTTCCAATTGTAAATTTCATTCATATTCCTTCTTTCTTTTATTATTTTTATATTAATTATTATTATTATGTTGTGGATATTGTTGATAACATCAATTTTACCCACAATTATAAGGGCAAAACCTTATGCATAACTTTGTGGATAACCATTAACTTACCCACAAGTATTATAACTTAGATTTAATTTCATTTATTATTTCTTTTAATTGGCTATTAGTTTTTAAGTCTTCAGTAATCTTATCGACTGCATGTATTACTGTAGAATGGTCTTTTCCACCAAATTCAAGCCCTATTCTTGGGAAAGATTGATCAGTAAGAGTTCTACACATATACATTGCAACCATACGTGGATATGCTATATTAGCACTTCTCTTTTTACCTTTTAATACTTCAACAGTTAGTTTATAATAGTCAGCTACAGCTTTTTGAATACTAGCAATATCGTTAGAAACATAAGGATTTGTCTTAATATAGTCTTTTAATGCCTCATTAGTAAATTCAACATCTATAACATCAGGTACAATCATTGAAGTATAAGCACTTAATCTAGCAATAGCACCTTCTAATGCTCTAACGTCTGTATCACAGTTTTGTGCAATATACTCAACTGCATCATCAGTCATTTTGCTAGCTATAGTTAATTTTGATATTTTTTCTTTAACTATCCTACATCTTAATTCAAAATCAGGTGGATAGATATCAACTGGAAGCCCCCAAGAAAAGCGGCTTCTAAGTCTTTCTTCAAGTAATTTTAAGTCTTCAGGAGATCTATCTGAACTTATAATTATTTGTTTTTTATTTGAATGTAAATAATTAAAAGTATGGAAGAATTCTTCCTGAGTCTTAGGAGCACTTACTATATATTGAATATCATCTATTATAAGTACATCTACATTCCTATATTTATCCTTAAAGTCATTTGCATAATCAATTGAATTATTATTACTTACTATACCAGTATAATCTTTTCTAAAATCATCACTTGTAGTATATAAAACACTTAAATCTTTATTATTTTCTGTAATATAATTACCAATTGCATGCATTAAATGTGTTTTACCTAATCCACTCTTTCCATATATAAATAATGGATTATATAAAGTTCCAGGTGATTCTGCTACTGCAAAAGCAGCTGTTCTAGCAAATTTATTTGTATCACCTACAACAAAATTTTCAAAAGTAAGTGATTTATTTAAATTACTATCATATTTTTTATTAGTACTGTTAACAACCTCAGAATTATTAACAATCTCATTCACAAGATTCTCCGTTTTATCAGTTAATTCTTCTTCTAAAACACATTCAATTTCTACTTCTTCCCCCATAACTTCGGCGAAAGTTTCTTGTAAAAGGTCTTTATGAACGAATTCTAACATTCTTTTGTTAAGAGGTTCTTTAACGACTAAAGTTATTTTATTACCAGTTATATTATGGATCTTAGGACCCTGAAACCAAGTATTAAAAGATACTAGATGAAGTGCAGGTTTAATTAATTCCTGTACTTTTCCCCAAATATCATCATAATTCAATTCCATCACCCCACTTCGAACCATTTGTGTACAAATATTTTAACTCAACCTGTGGAAAAATAAAAGGACTAATTTATAAAAAAATTACTATCAACAATTTATCAACAAAAATAGCAACAGGCGAACACCTAGAAAATGGGACTTCGCCCTATTTATCCACATTATCCACAAATTTGTAATTGACATGTGCAAAAAGTTATCCACATATCCACAGGTTTTCTGTGGATAAAATAAAAAAAAGCAAAAATTCACATATATTAAGATATTTCTTGACATTTTTTTCAACATGTAGTTATAATATAAGGGCTTATTTAGATGTGGAGGTGTAATATAATGAAAAGAACTTATCAACCAAATAATAGAAAAAGAGCAAAAAAACATGGTTTCTTTGCTAGAAAAGAAAGCAATATTCTAAATTCAAGAAGAAAAAAAGGACGTAAAAAAATCGTTGTAAAATAAGCCACTTAAAACAAGTGGTTTTTTATGTATTAAAAAAGGGATGACTGGTATGAAGAGAACAGAAACAATAAAAGATCAAAAACTTTTTAATAATATAATAAGAAACGGTAAGTTTATTAAGAACAATTTTTTCGTTATATATAATATAAGGAAAGAAGAAGAACAAATTTACTACGGAATTGCTATTAGTAATAAAGTAGGTAATGCTGTAACAAGAAATAAACTTAAAAGACAAACAAGAGCTATTATCGATAAACATAGAAATTTATTTAAAAATGCTCATAATTATATTATAATGATTAGGAAAGGTTCAACTGGAGTTGATTATCAAACTCTAGAGAGAGCTTTAGTAGAATTATTAGAAAAATAAAGGTGAGAACGTGAAGAAAAAGATTAAAATTGTAGTAATTGCATTGCTATTCCTACTATGTACAGGATGCTCTGAAACATTAAAAGATGGGAAACAAGCAGTTATTAACAAGGAAACTGGTCAAACTCTAACATCAAACATTCTATGTAGACCAGAAGAAAAAAATTTGTTAGAAACATATGAAAAGTATGATGATAAATTACTAGTAAAACTAGAAGATTTACCAACATGTAAAACATTTACTCCAAATAAACTTGAATATCAAAGTTTATGGGAATCAATTTTTGTAAAACCACTAGCTTGGTTAATATTAAAACTTGGTTATCTAGTAAAAAATATGGGTATATCAGTAATGGTAATAGGTTTATTAATTAGAATAGCAATGATGCCATTACAAATTAAAACAGTAAAACAATCTGAAAATATGAAGAAATTACAACCAGAAATAGCAAGAATTGAAAAGAAATATCAAAATAAAACTGATAACGATTCATTAATGATGAAGAGTCAAGAAACTATGATGTTATATAAAAAGTATAATATCAATCCAGTAAGTAGTTGTCTTGGTGCATTTATCCAATTACCATTATTCTTTGCTTTCTTAGAAGCAATTAATAGGGTACCAGCAATATTTGAAGGAGAATTTCTAGGAATGAACCTTGGAATGACTCCAACAGCAGGAATTGCTGGACAAAACTATATTTATATAGTATTAATAGTATTAATTATTTTATCGACTTTCTTATCATTTAAGAATTCGATGAGTAGTCAAAACCAAACGCCAGAAATGGAACAACAAATGAAATTCATGTTTATTTTCATGATTATCATGATCTCATTTGCATCACTTAGCTTACCAACAGCTATAGCATTATACTGGATAGTAACAAATGGTTTTGCAGTTATTCAAAATATAATAATTAAGAAAATAATTGAAAAGAGGATTTAGTTATGAAGTTAGAAGTATTTGAAGGAAAAACAAAAGAAGATGCTAAACAAAAAGCGCTTGATGCTTTAAATGTTAGTGAAACAGAAATATTCTACAAAGAAGAAGAAATAAAAGGGAAATTATTCAAAGCTACAACTTATAAATGTAGCGTAATCAAAATATCTGATATCGCAGCGTTCTTAAAAGAAAAGCTAGCAGAATTACTAAAAAATATGGGAATCGAATGCCAATTCGAAACTAATGTAAGAGATGAACAAATAAACATTAAAATGTATTCAGATAAGAATAATATCTTAATTGGAAAGAATGGACAAACACTAATGGCTATTCAAACTGTTTTAAGACAAATGGTTCATAACGAAATTGGAATGTATCCTTATATATTATTAGATGTTGAAAACTATAAAGAAAAGAAAATATCAAATTTAGAAAGAACTGCTAAGAGAATAGCTAAAGAAGTTCAAAAAACTAAAATAGATGTTAGCTTAGATAATATGAATTCATATGAAAGAAGAATAGTTCACAACGTACTAACAAAATTTAAAAATATATCAACAGCTAGTGAAGGTGAAGAACCTAATAGACACATAGTAATTAGATATGTAGAAACAGAAGAAGAATAATAATTCTTCTTTTTTTTTTACAATAAATAATAAAAATATAAATAAAATTATTTCCCGGGAAATAATTTTGGTATAATATACATAGAATAAAAAATATTTCCCAAGTAGGGAAATTGTGCTATAATACGAGCCAAAAGGAGTGAAGGCAATGAATGATACTATATGTGCTATAGCAACTAGCCAAGGTGTAGGAGCTATCTCAATAATCAGAGTTAGTGGTAGTGAAGCTGTTGATATCGTAGCAAAAATCTTCAAGGGAAATAATTTGAAAGAAGTATCTTCTCATACAATAAACTACGGTAAGATTGTAGATAAGTCGGGAAATATTATAGACGAAGTTCTAGTATCAGTAATGCTAGCTCCTCGTACATTTACTGCAGAAGATACAGTAGAAATTAATACACACGGAGGAATAGCTCCAACAAATAAAGTATTAGAATTATTATTAACTAGCGGATGTAGACTTGCAGAACCAGGCGAATTCACAAAAAGAGCATTCTTAAATGGACGAATTGATTTACTAGAAGCAGAAGCTGTAATGGATATGATCAATGCTAAAACAAATACTCAAAGAGAATTAGCAGTGAATCAAATAACTGGTAAAGTTTCAGGTCTAATAAATGAACTAAGAGATGATATGGTACAAATAATATCTAATATTAATGTAAATATCGACTATCCAGAATATGATGACGTAGAAATTATGACTAATGAAGTATTAATTCCTAAAATATCTAAATTAAAAGATAAAATAGTTAAAATACTTAAAGAATCAAGAAATGGACGTATCATAAAAGATGGAATTAAGACTTCTATAATAGGTAAACCTAACGTAGGTAAAAGTAGTTTACTAAATGCATTATTAGAAGAAGATAAAGCTATAGTAACAGACATTGCTGGTACTACAAGAGACATAGTAGAAGGTCAAATAAGTATTAATGGAATACTACTAAACATGATAGATACAGCTGGTATTAGAGAAACAGAAGATAAAATAGAAGCAATCGGAGTAGAAAAAAGTATAAAAATGATGAACGAATCTGATCTAGTACTATTTGTATTAAACAACAATGAACCTCTAACTGATGATATAAGAACATTATTAAGTCAATTAGATGGCAAGAATTATATAATAATAATAAATAAAAATGACTTAGAAAGAAAATTAGATTTAAACGGAATAGATGTTGATAAGTCTAATATTATTAACATGTCTATATTGAATAATGAAGGAATTGACGAATTAAAGGCGAAAATCGTAGAATTATTTAATATTTCCCAAATAGAAACAACAGATCCAACTTACTTAAGTAATGCTAGAAGTATAAGTATACTTGAATCATGTTTAGAATCTATCGAAGAAGTAGAAAAAGGTTTGGGAAATAATCAACCAATAGACATGATAGAACTAGATATTAAAGATATTTGGGAAAAATTAGGAACTATCAATGGAACTACATACGAAGAAGAATTATTAGACGAAATGTTTAGTAGATTCTGTCTTGGGAAATAAAAGAAGGTGTTGATAACTATGTATGAAATAATCGTAGTAGGTGGCGGCCATGCTGGATGTGAAGCAGCTTATGCATGTGCTACAAAAGGCCACAAAACATTATTAATGACAAGTAATATAAAAAATATAGCTGACATGCCATGTAACCCACATATAGGTGGAAGTGCAAAAGGAATAGTTGTTAGAGAAATAGATGCACTTGGTGGAATAATGGGTAAAATAGCGGATAAAACACATCTACAAATTAAGATGTTAAATAGCGCGAAAGGTCCTGCTGTTCAATCATTAAGAGCACAAGGAGATAAAATAACATATCCAAAAGAAATGTTAGAAACTCTAAATTCTCTAGAAAATCTAACTATCCAAGAAGGAATGGTAGAAGATTTAATTGTGGATAATCAACAAGTAAAAGGTATAATTTTAGAAGATGGAACAAAAATCGAATCTGAAATTGTTATTCTTACAACAGGAACATACTTAAAAGCAGATATACTTGTGGGAAATACACGTACAAGAAAAGGACCTCATGACGAAAGACCTTCAAATTTCTTAAGTGATAAATTAAAAGAATATGGATTCAAAGTAATAAGACTAAAAACAGGTACTCCTCAAAGAATAGATAGAAAGTCAATTGACTTTTCTAAGACAAAACTAGAACCAGGAGACAATAAATACTATACATTCAGTTATGACTTAGAACCATGCTATAAAATAGAAGAACAAGAACCTTGCTTCTTAACATATACAACTCCAGAAACTCATCAAATTATTAGAGACAACCTAAATAAATCAAGTATGTATGGAGCTCTAGATGATATAGAGGGTATAGGTCCAAGATACTGTCCTTCAATAGAAGATAAAGTAGTAAGATTCTCTGATAAAGAAAAACATCAACTATTTATAGAACCAGAAAGTCGTTACTATGATGATATGTATCTTCAAGGATTTTCAACATCTATGCCACCAGAAGTACAAGAAAAGATGGTACATAGTTTACCAGGATTTGAAAATGCTAAAATATTAAAATACGGATATGCAATAGAATACGATGCAATATATCCAACTCAATTAAATGCTAGTTTAGAAACAAAAGTAATGAAAAATCTATTCACAGCAGGACAAATAAATGGTACAAGTGGCTACGAAGAAGCAGCTTGCCAAGGTTTAATGGCTGGTATAAATGCTTGCTTAAAATTAGAAGGAAAAGAACCATTAGTATTAAAAAGATCTGATGCATATATTGGAGTTTTAATAGATGATTTAATAACTAAAGGTATTAGAGATCCATATAGATTATTAACAAGTCGTGCCGAATTTAGACTTCTATTACGTAGTGATAATGCTGATCTTCGTCTAAGAAGAAAAGGCTACGAAGTGGGGCTAATATCAGAAGAACAAATAAATAGATTAAACAAAAAAGAAGAAGAAATAGCATCACTTCTTGAATATATGAAACAAACTAAGTTAAAGGTTACTGAAGATGTAAGAAAAGCATTTGAAGATAATAACTATCAAGTACCAACTTCATCTTTAAGTTTAGAACAACTTGTAAAAAGACCTGAACTTAATATGGAATTCTTAAGAACTCAAATAGAAATACCATATAGTATTGATATTCAAGAACAAGTAGAAATTAATCTAAAATATGAAGGTTATATAGCTAAAGCTTATAAAGAAGCAGAAAAAATGTTAAAACTAGAAAAGAAACAAATACCAGAAGATATAGATTACGATAAAGTTAATAATATAGCTTCAGAAGCTAGACAAAAACTTAAAGAAGTAAGACCAACTACAATAGCACAAGCTATTCGTATTAGTGGAGTAAATCCAGCAGATATTTCAATTTTATCTGTATACTTAAAAAAGGAATATGGTAAAGATGAATAAACAAGAGTTTATAAATAAAGTGAGTGAATTAGGTATTAATCTAACTGAAGAACAATTAGTACAACTAGATACATATTGTAACTTCTTATTAGAATATAATTCACATACCAATTTAACTGCTATAAAAGAAGAAGACCAAGTATACTTAAAACATTTCTATGATTCATTAACATTTATAAAAGCAATAGATGTAACAAAATATAATAATTTATTAGATATAGGAACAGGAGCTGGATTCCCAGGAATGGTCCTAAAAATAGTATTTCCAAACTTAGAAGTAACACTATTAGATTCTAACAATAAAAAGATAAACTTCTTACAAGAATTATCTAATAAATTAGGTCTAACAAAGATAAATTTCTATCACGGAAGAGCAGAGGACTTCTGCGTAAAAAATAGAGAAAGTTTTGATATAGTAACAGCAAGAGCAGTAACTAATATGACTGCCTTATCAGAACTTTGTCTACCTTTAGTAAAACTTAATGGATATTTTATAGCATTAAAAGGATCTAACCAAGACGAATTAAATGATTCAAAAAATGCTATAAAAATATTAGGTGGACTAATTGAAGATACTATAAATTTTGAACTTCCATATGATGGAGGAGAAAGAAATATAGTACGAATAATTAAACAAAAAAATACTCCAAAAGAGTATCCAAGACGCTATGACAAGATAGTTAAGAAACCATTGAAATAAAACTAAAATTAAGGTATTATTAATAATAGGAAAGACTAGATAAAAGGGGCTGATTAAAGATGAATTTAGAATCAGGAGTACTACAAGTACATGTAGAAGATATAATTCCTAACCGTTTTCAACCAAGATTAAATTTCGATGAACAAGGATTAAAAGAATTAGCAGACTCAATTAGAGAACATGGTATAATTCAACCCCTTGTATTAAGAAAACTAGGAGAAAAATATGAAATAATAGCTGGAGAACGTCGTTACAAAGCTGCTCAATTAGTAGGATTAACAACAGTACCAGCAGTTATTGCTAATATAGATGATAACAAGTCTGCAGAAGTAGCTCTAGTAGAAAATGTTCAAAGAAGAGACCTTACTGCTATAGAAGAAGCTCGTTCTTATAAAAACTTACTTGATAAAGGATATCTTACTCAAGAACAATTAGCTAAAAGAATGGGACTTTCTCAACCAGCTGTTGCTAATAAACTTAGACTACTTAACTTAGATGAAGAAGTACAACAAGCACTACTTGAAGAAAGAATTTCTGAAAGACATGCTAGAACATTATTATCTCTAAGTGATAAAGCTGCCCAAAGAGAATGGTTACATAGAGTAATCAATGAAAGATTAACAGTAAGACAACTAGATATAGAATTAAAAAAATTAAAACCAGTAGAAGAGACTCCAGTATCAGAATCTGATGAAGGTGGGGATGTTCCTCTAGTATCAGCAATACCAAGTATTGAAGATATTAAAGCTAATGCAATGGACTTTAGAGAAGCTAATAGATTAGGTTCTCAACCAGTTAAACAACAATCTGTTGAGGAAATAGAAGCCTTAGATGTACTAGAAGAAACACCACAAGAAGTAGAAACTTTAGATGTTTTAGAAGAACCACAACCATCTCCATTTAATACACCGATATCTGAAGACTCATTTACTACTGCAACATCTATACCTGAATTTAATATAGCTACACCAAATTCATCAAGTACGCTATATCCAAATGAATCGTTTGATACATTTAATTCTTCAAATGATAATAAATTCTTCAGTATAGATCCAGTACAAGAAGAACCACAACCATCAGCTAAAGACTTCTTTAATCCAACTAATAATATGACAACAAAAGCTGGAAATATGGAAGTATTTGATGCCGAACCAAATAGATCAGAATTTATAAATGATTTCAACGTTTCAGCACCTATAGTTGAAGATAAACCAACACCAGCACAACCAATGGATTTCAACAATGATTATAATAGTCTTAATGATATAGAAATAAACTCTCATAATAAATTCTTTACTCCAATTCAAGATAATTCTAATATCCCAACAATTGAAACTAAATTAAATAATGATGTAGATCCAATGGAAGCAGTTGATAACTTAGTTAATACTTCACAAGCACAAAAAGTATCTGGAATGCAATTAAAAGATGCTATAGCAACTATTCGTTCTTGTATAGAAGGATTAGGAGCAAGTGGATTCTATATTGATGTAGAAGAAATAGATTTTGATAGTAACTATCAAATAACAATGAGAATACATAAAGACAACTAATTAGTTGTCTTTTTCTTTAAATACAAACTCAGTATCTTGATTATTATATTCACTACCATTTACATAATAAAATATGGTAGTTTTTTTATTATCTTTAGATTCCATACCAGTAACAGCATCAAGTGGAACTCCAATTACATTACTAGGTATTTCATACCATTTCTTTTCTATACTTAAATTTTCTACAGTATCTACCCAAATATTCTTAGATATACTCCCATCTTTAACTTCCATCTCTCTATTATCATCGTATCCATTCCAAGTTAACATAAGTACATTAGAATCATAACCTACCATCCAACAATCAGTACCTGTAGATCCTGTTTTCATAGCATATTTACTAGATATTTTAGAAGCTAAACTAATTATAGTAGGACTATTATAATCAATAAAAGCACTATTATAAGTAGAGGTCATTATCTCATTCAGAATATATGTATAAGACTCATTTAATACTAATTCGTCATTATTATTCTTTTTGTATAACACATTACCATTCATATCTTCAATTCTATTTATAAAAGTAATATCTCTTTTATAACCACCACTAGCTAATGTAGTATAACCTCTAGCAAAATCTAACATACTTAATTCAGATGTACCAAGTGCTAAAGATGGTACTGGTTCTAAATCACCTCGTATACCCATTCTTTTAGCCGTATTAACAAGAATTTCTTCTCCTAAGAACAAATGAGTCTTAACAGCATAAATATTGTCAGAATAAGCCAGTGCTGCAGCCATAGTAATACTCTTATTAGCATATTTATCATTATAATTAGCTGGAGAATAACTTTGATTATTAGAAAACATAAAAGTAGTAGGTTCAGATAAGAAGGTAGAACTAGATACCATCCCATTCTCTAAAGCAGCATAATATAAAAAAGGCTTCATACTAGAACCAACTTGTCTCTTAGAACTAATAGCTCTATTATATTGACTCTTACTATAATCAATACCACCAGTTAAAGCCATAACTCCACCAGTATTAGGATTAATAATTATACTAGATACTTGCATATCGTCCTTAGTCATATTCTTCATAATACTTTCTTCCATAATAGTTTGTGCTTCCAAATTAAGAGACGTATATATCTTAATACCACCTGATTCAATTAAAGAATCAGGTATACTCTCTAGATTATTTAATTCATTATAAACAGCATCTTGATAATACATAAGCATATTTAAATTATTTTCACTCTTTTTACCATATATTTCTATATCACTTATAAACAACTTATCATAAGTATCTTGATCTATAGTTTCATTATTTAACATAACAATAGCAATAACTTTAGCTCTATTAATAGAAGCATCATAATTAGTAACAGGATTATATTTACTAGGAGCTTTAGGTATACCAGCAAGTATTATAGATTCTTCCATAGTTAAATCTTTGGCACTCTTATTAAAATAATACTGACTAGCATTCTCAATACCATAATTACCTTGACCAAAATTAATAGTATTTAAATAACCTTCTAATATTTCATCTTTACTATAATGAACTTCTAATCTTAGTGTAAGAAATGCTTCTTCTATCTTACGTTCCCAAGTCTTATCAAAATCCAAGTACATATTCTTAATATATTGCTGACTTATCGTAGAAGCACCTTGTACTATAGAACCACTTTTTAAGTTAAGATACATAGCTTTTATAATTCGTAAATAATCAAAACCATGATGCTTATAAAAATTTTTATCTTCAGTAGACAACACTGCGTTGATTAACTCTGGAGATATATCTTCTAACGCTACCCATTCGTTATTACCAGATCCTTGATATATAAGTTGTTCTTGATCATCATAAATATAAAATTGATTAGCATTCTTAATATCCAAAGTAGGACTAAAATAAGCATATAAATATAGTCCTAAAACAACAAATAATCCCATAACACAAAAAACACAAAACAATCTAATAGTCTTTTTTATTAATTTCATATTAACACCCATTATTTATTATTAATAGAAATTTCTAAATTATAAGTGCAATCTTACTTATATTATGTTATAATCACAATCAAAAAGGGACATGATACTATGAAAAAAATTATTACTCTTAATTTATTTAAAGAACGTCGGCTAGAAAACGAGTACAAAGATATAAAAGCAATCTTAAATGATGGTGAATATATCTTCTCTTTGGATGGAGTAAAAACAGTATTAAGTCCAACTCGGTTCACAAGAGAAACAAATGAATATAAATTTAATCTAGATATAGAAGAAAGGAAAGCTACATATCTATTAAAAGAAAAAAATATGTCTTTTGATATAGATGTAGAAAAAATAGAGTATAAAAAAGAAAATAATAAAATAGTATTAGAATATAAAATATCTAGTGATGAAGAAACTTTTAAAATAGAAATAAATGAAGAGGATGATATAAATGAGTAGTTTTATAGAAAAACAAGAAGCTTATATAAAAGAAAAAATTAAAGAATGTGGCTACGAAGTTGAAGAAGTAGTACTTAATGTATCTTCTAGACCAGAATTCGGAGATTACCAATATAATGGTGCAATGGCTATGGCTAAAGCATATGGTAAGAATCCTAGGGAAATAGCTACTGAAATAGTTGAATGTATAAAAAAAGACAATAAATACCAAGATATTAACATCGCTGGTCCTGGATTTATTAATATTACTTTCAGTGATGAAGAATTAATTGAACATGTTAATGAATTAAAAGAAAATATTAATTTAAATTATGAAAATGATAATCCTAAGACAATATTCATGGATTATGGTGGAGCTAACGTTGCTAAAGCATTACACGTTGGTCACTTAAGAAGTGCTAATATTGGAGAAGCTCTAAAAAGATTAGCATTATCTTTAGGTAACAAAGCAATAGCAGATGCTCACTTAGGAGACTGGGGTAGACCAATAGGTCTAGTTATGACAGAAATCAAACATAGACATCCAGAATTACCTTACTTTGACGAATCATATGAAGGCGAATATCCAAGTGTTTCACCAGTAACAAATGATGATTTAATGGAATTATATCCATTCGCATCTAATAAATCAAAAGAAGACGAAGCATATATGGAAGAAGCAAGAGAAATAACTGCAAGATTCCAAGATGGAGAAAAAGGCTTAATGGCTTTATGGCATCATATAATGGATGTATCTAAAACAGATATTAAAAGAATATATGATAGATTAAATACAACTTTTGAAGTATGGGAAGGCGAATCAGACGGAGATAAATATATACCAGAAATGGTAGAATATTTAGAAAACAAAGGACTAGTAGAAGATTCAGAAGGAGCTAGAATCATTGAAGTAAAAGAAGAAAACGATGATCATGAAGTTCCACCACTACTATTAGTTAAATCAAATGGTTCAGCTTCATACGAAACAACAGATTTAGCTTGTATATGGGAAAGAATGAAACTATTTAACCCAGATGAAATATGGTATCTAACAGATGCAAGACAAGCACTTCACTTTGAACAAGTATTTAGAGCAGCAAAAAAATCCGAAATAGTTAATGAAGATACTAAATTAGAATTCATTCCATTTGGAACAATGAATGGAGCAGATGGAAAACCATTTAAAACAAGAGATGGTGGAGTAATGACTCTAGAAGCTCTATTAGACTTAGCTAAAGAAGAATGTGAGAAAAAAATACTTCCAAACATAGTAGGAGAAGAAAGAGATAGTATAGCTGATACAGTAGCAGTAGCAGCAGTTAAATATGCAGACCTAATTCCATTTAGATTAACTGACTATAATTTCGACCCTATTAAATTTAGTGATTTACAAGGCAAAACAGGCCCATATCTACTTTATTCAACAATTAGAATGAAATCATTATTAAAAAAGGCTGACGAGGCTAATATTAGCTTTAAAACATATAGTAAGATAAATAGTAAAATAGACAGAGATGTAATAATATGTATGTTAAACCTAAGAAGTGTACTTACTAAATCAATAAATGTAAAATCATTAAATGATATAGCAGAACACTTATACAAAATAACTAACTTATATAATAATTTCTATTCAAATAACCACGTACTAACAGAAGAAAATAAAGAACTTCAAGAATCATGGTTAGTACTAACAAAAGTTATTTATGATAACAATTTAAAACTATTGAATATACTAGGTATAGAAGTACCAGAAAAGATGTAAATTTTAAAATTATTAAAAATTTATAATTTACTATTGTCATATTAAAAAAAATATGTATAATGGTGTCTAGTGAATTATTTTTGGAGGTCATTAAAAAATGAAATTAAAAGATTTAACAAAAGCTGAATTAGAAGCAATGTCATATGATGATATAGCTGAATTAATATTAAAAGAAACAAATCGTCAAATGAAAATAAATGAATTATTCAAAGAAGTATGTAACTTACTTGAATTATCAGAAAATGAATTCATGGATAAATTACCAGCATTCTTTGACGTATTATCAACAGATCAAAGATTCTTAATGTTAGAAAATGGTTTATGGGATTTAAAAACTAAACATTCTGTAAAAGTAGTAGTTGATAATGAAGACGAAGAAGATGATGTAGAAGAAGATTTAGATTTAGAAGACTTAGAAGAAGAACAAGAAGAAGAGGAAGACATCTTCACAGACGACAATGATGATGACGATTTAACAGATGATGATGACGATCTAAAAGACTTAGTAATAATCGACGAAGACGAAGAACAAATGGTATAAATCATTTGTTTTTCTTTTCTTAAACTTATGATATAATACAAAACGAAAGGCGTGAAACTATGTTTGAAAGACTAGAAGCTATAAAAGTTAGATATGAACAACTAACTGAAGAATTATCAAAACCAGAAGTATTAGGTGACTATAATCAGTTAAAAAAATTATCTAAAGAACAAAAAGATTTAGAAGAAACTTATATGAAATATAAGGAATATCAAAAAGTTGTTAACAACATTGAAGAAGCACAAATGTTAATTAATGATCCAGAAATGGGAGAAATGGCAGCTTTAGAATTAGAAGAAGCAACTGCTAAAAAAGACTCATTAATTAGTGAATTAGAAATCTTACTTATTCCAAAAGATGAAAACGATGATAAAGATATCATTATGGAAATCAGAGGAGCAGCAGGAGGAGACGAAGCAAATATCTTTGCTGGAGACTTATTTAGAATGTATTCTCGTTATGCTGATAAAGTAGGATGGAAAATAGAAGTAATCAACTCAGAAGCAGGTACTGCAGGAGGATTCTCTCAAATAGAAGCAAAAATCAAAGGTGAAAATGTATATTCAAAATTAAAATATGAATCAGGTTCTCACAGAGTACAAAGAATTCCAGTAACTGAATCTAACGGTCGTATCCAAACATCTACTGCAACAGTACTTATAATGCCTGAAGTAGAAGACGTTGATATAGAAATTAATCCTAATGATTTAAGAATAGATACTTTCTGTGCTAGTGGTCATGGTGGACAAGGTGTTAATACAACTCCATCAGCAGTACGTATTACTCATTTACCAACAAATACAGTAGTAACATGCCAAAATGAACGTAGCCAAATTCAAAATAAAGCACAAGCTATGGAAGTATTAAAGATTAGATTATATCAAGCAGCACAAGAAGCACAAGATGCAGCTGTAGGTAGCGAAAGAAAGAGTAAAATCGGTACAGGAGATAGAGCGGAAAAAATTAGAACTTATAACTATCCTCAAAATCGTGTTACTGACCATCGTATAGGTTATACAACTAATACATTAGATAGAGTAATGGATGGAGCAATAGACGACATCTTAGAAGTTCTAATTACTGAAGACTTACAAAGAAAATTAAAAGGAGAATAATCTCCTTTTTTTAGAAAGAAGATTTATTATGAACGAACTAGAATATCTAAAAAAATATATTCATCCAGAAGATAATCTTGACGAAGCTATAAAAAGATTAGAAGCAGGAGAACCTGTTCAATATATCGTAGGTGATGTCGACTTCTATGGAAACATTATTAAAGTTAATAAGAATGTATTAATCCCTAGAAGAGAAACAGAAGAACTAGTAGAAAAGACTATTGAATACATAAAAAAATTATTTCCCAACCAAAATATAAGTATGTTAGATATCGGAACTGGTAGTGGATGTATACCAATAACTCTAAAAAAACATTTCCCAAACAGTAATATTTCAGCAGTAGATATTTCAGAAGATGCATTAAAAGTTGCTGTTGATAACTCGTTATCTAACAACGTAAATATTAATTTTATTCAAAGTAATTTATTTGAAAATGTATATGGGAAATATCACTGCATAATAAGTAATCCTCCCTATATAAAGGAAGATGAAGAAATAATGGATATAGTAAAAAACAATGAACCTCATCTTGCTTTATATGCACCTAACGAAGGATTATACTTCTATGAAGAAATACTAAAAGAAGCAAATAAATACTTAGAAGATAAATTTATCATAGCTTTCGAAATAGGAGAAACACAAGGAGAAGAAATACTAGCAATAGCTGGGAAATATTTCCCAACATCAAAATTACTATTAGAAAAAGACCTACAACACCTAGATAGATTCGTATTTATAATAAATGAATAAAGTAAAATAAAATCACCCAATATTAAATTAGGTGATTTTTTTATGAAAAAAATAATATACATAGTGTTGATAATTGGTACGATGTACTTGTGGATAACTAGTAAAAGTAATGATATTTTACCAAACGATACAATACGTTTTAGAATAATAGCAAATAGTAATGATAGAATAGATCAAACAACTAAACTTCTAATCAAGAAAGAACTAGAAAACAAATTTTTCCCATTATTAGAGGGATCAACCTCTAAAGAAGAAACAATCAATATAATAAAAAACAATCAACAAGTAATAAAATCTACAATAGAAAAATATAATGTACCATACAGTATTAACTATGGAAAAAATTATTTCCCAGAAAAAACTTTTAATAATATCATCTACGAAGAAGGAGAATATGAATCACTAGTTATATCCCTAGGAGAAGCATCGGGAAATAATTGGTGGTGTATCATGTATCCACCCCTTTGTTTACTAGAAAATAATGATACAAAACAAGATAAAGTGGAGTATAAATCATACCTTTGGGAAATAATTTCCCAATTAACATCATAAGTGTAAAACTTCTAGTTTCTAATTGACATAACTACCAATAAATCATATATTAAAACTGAGAAGTAATATTCGTAAAGAAGTATGAGAGTGATAATATGAAACAATTAATAATTGAAGGCCAAAAAGAACTTACTGGCGAAATCAAAATTAGTGGAGCGAAAAATAGTGTAGTTGCACTTATACCAGCAGCAATACTATCTGATGAAGAAGTAACACTATATAATGTTCCAAACATCTCTGATACTAATGCGTTAATCGATATAATTGAGCTATTAAAAGGAAAAGTAGACTATAAAGATGAAGTAATGAAAATAGACACTCATAACATCGAAAACCTTGTAGTACCAGAAAATCTAAGTAAAAAACTAAGAGCATCTTATTATTTTATGGGTGCATTACTAGCAAAATTTAAATATGCAGAAATTTATTTCCCAGGTGGATGTAATATCGGATCTAGACCAATAGATTTCCATATTAATGGATTTAAAAAACTAGGTGCAGAAGTAACTATCGAAGGAAATAAATATATATTTAAAGCAGAAAAACTAAAAGGAGCAAGAATATACCTAGACTTTGCTTCAGTAGGAGCAACAATTAACATAATGCTTGCTGCAGTTAAAGCAGAAGGAACTACATATATTTCTAATGCAGCCAAAGAACCAGAAATAGTAAACGTAGCTACATTATTAAATAATATGGGTGCAAAAATAACTGGAGCAGGAACAAGCGAAATAAAAATAGAAGGTGTTAAAAAATTAGGTAAAGGTGTAGTAGATGTAATTCCAGATAGAATAGAAGCAGGTACATACACTATTATCGGAGCTCTTTTAGGTAAAAATCTAAAAATATCAGGTATAATCGAAGACCATATCGACGCTTTACTATCTAAATTAAAAGAAATGGGCGTACCTATGGAAGTAAATAATGGAGAGCTTACAATAAGTAAACCAGAAGAATTCAAAGCTATTAATGTAAAAACATTAGTATTCCCAGGATTCGCTACTGACTTAGGTCAACCAATGAGTGTTTTATTAACACAAGCAAATGGTATGTCTATATTTGAAGAAACTATCTATGAAAATAGAATGGGCCATATAAAATATCTACAAAAAATGGGAGCTAACATCAGAGTAAACGATAGAACAGCAATCATAGTAGGTAAAACTCCATTAACAGGAGAAGAAGTAACAGCTACTGACCTAAGAGCAGGAGCAGCTATGGTAATAGCAGGTCTTATTGCTAAAGGAACAACAACAGTTAATGAAATAGATCACATCCTAAGAGGATACGAAAACATCGTAGAAAAATTAACTGGAGCTGGAGCTAAAATAGCTATAAAAGAAACAGAATAGTAATAAATACAAAAGAGTTACATATAATGAATTATGTAACTTTTTTCTATGTTACATAAATTTGACAATTAATTAAAAGTTTGATAAAATGCTATACATGTTGTGGTGCATTATCCTAGTCACATACATTATTTGAAGGTAGGGCTAAAAATCTACCAATTGTGCTGAAATGACACTTTGTATAACAGCTTGTCTCGCCCAGATTCGGGTTGTTATATGATTTAAGATTTAAGGACATACTATAACGGCATATAGTTTGTAATTCCTTCTATCGAGTCGGTGGTAATGATAAAAAAGCGCATGTCGTGCGTGATCGTGTAGGATAGAAATTGAAAATACGATTGCAAAAGCGAATAAGAATAGTCACTATGTGTTAGAGAAAGTCTCTAGGGTGTACATATTATAAGGTTTGAAGTGCGGACTAAGTGGTAATCGAGTAATCGAAAAAGGTAACGTTCGATTTGTTCCTTCAAAGAGAAATCGCCAGAAAGTAATTGATGGTAGGAACTAGAGAAATTCAACTCGACCAAAGCCGTAAAATTAATTTATAATATACCATACATTTTTTTTTGGAAAAAAATAGTAATAAGGAGAAAAAGACAAAATGAAAAATAAAACAAAGTGGATACTTATTGTATTTATACTTTCTTTTATACTTTCAATAATATTTAGCGGAATATCTACAGCAATGGCAGAAAGCTTTAATACAATAATATTAGCTATTACTATAATTGTTGTTATAGGTATAGGTATTTTATTCGACATGATCGGAGTAGCAGTACTTACTTGTAAAGAATCGAATTTACATGCTAAAGCTGCTAAGAAGATGAAAGGTGCTAAAGCAGCAATTGCTTTAATAAAAAACTCTACTAAAGTATCATCAGTATGTAACGACGTAATCGGAGACATTTGTGGTATAGTCAGTGGTAGTTTAGGCGCAGCCTTAACTCTAGACTTAATAGGTATTATAGATATATCATCAGTAATAATAACTATGATAGTAACAGCAACTATATCAGCATTAACAGTAGGATTTAAGGCTATATTTAAGGATGTAGCGGAGAAAAACAGTGATTCTATTGTGTATACTGTAGGTAAAATAATATCAATATTTAAAAAAGAAAAATAAAATAACACTTGATTAGTTGAATTCTTGTGTTATAATACATAAGACGAAGAAAATTACTATGCCTTGATTTATAAGGTATGGCGGAAGGAGAATAACAATGAGAAAAGATATCCATCCAGAAGTTAAAGAATGCAAAGTTACTTGTGCTTGTGGAGCTACATTTACTACAAAATCAACTAAAGAAGAACTAAATATCGAAGTTTGTAATGAATGTCATCCATTCTATACAGGAAAACAAGGAAAAGCTAAGAAAACTGGAGCTGTTGAAAAATTCAACAAAAAATTCGGTTATGACAATGAAGCTGCTTAATAAGCAGTTTTTTTGTGCCTAAAATCAAACTCTACCAACGGTATAGACAAAAACACTTGATTTACTAGTATAATTTTCTTATATCGAGGAGTGATATTATGGACCAAATTAAAATTGGTAAATTCATAGCAGCTACAAGAACGGCTAAAAAACTAACACAAGACGAGTTAGCAGAAAAAATAGGAGTAACAGATAAAGCAATAAGTAAATGGGAAAATGGACGTTGTTTACCAGATGTATCTTTATTTAAACCGCTATGTAAAACACTGGGTATATCAGTAAATGAATTACTTAATGGTGAAAAAGATACAAATGAAGATGGTTATATAAACTACATAAAAGAAACTAATAAAAAGAATAAATTAAAATTAATATTAACTATATTAGTATCAACAACTATTCTAATATTACTATTATTAGGTATATACTTTCTAAATAATTATGGAAAAACAACTGTTTATAAACTATATGGTACATCAGATAACTTCACTTATAGAGAAGGTTTATTAACTGTTTCAAATGAGAAATATATTTTATCAACAGGAGTAGTAGAATATGCAAACGAAACCTTAGAAGATGCAAAATTATTATCAATTCAAATGAAGTATAATAATTCAATAATATATAGTGGAAATCTAAGAAAAGGAAATACTATCTTAGTTGAAGAAACTGGATACAATGAAATATTTTCTAAAGAAAAAATGGATAACATAGATAAATGGGTAATAGAAATAACATACTTTATTAACGATGAAATACACGAAGAAATTATTAAAATAGAAAAAGAAGAATTATTAAAAACAGATAAATTTATTAGTTTAAAATCTATCCCAATAGGTAGAGATGAATTTCAAAAAAAAGAAGATGATACTTCCACAAATAGTAAAGATCCAGTTGCTTATAGAGATGCTTTGCTAGCAGATGAATTCAAAAAGACAGACAACCCTATGATAGTAGAAAAAAGAATAGGTGATTCCCTATACGAAGTAGACTGGTATGCAAAACAAATAAGATATACATATAAAGATAAAGAAGGAAATTCTTGTGGGGCAATCTTTGATCCGACGATATGGTCGACAATATATGGAGGATATTATAAAGAGCAACTATATAGGTTTAGTTTTAGTGAATATACAAACCAAATAAATTGTATTACTGAAGATAAATGCCCACCTTATGCACTAGAACTGGCACAAAATCAATATAAGATATTCAAAGAAATTTTGAATAAATAAAATAGGAAGGAGGCTATTATTTAGCCTTTTTTCTTTTGTCTAATTATGTGATATACTATAAACAGGGTGATAACTATGGGAAAAATAGGATATTTAGTAAAAAGATTAACAACAATGGATTATGGAAAAATGTTCCGTACTGTAAATGAAGTTCATAAGAAATGTAATAAAAACAAAATAAGTATCTTCTTTGATATGATTCATTGTGGTATGAAATACCAAGCAGGTTACATGGATTATAAACTATTTGAAATGTATGACCTAAATGATAAACAAAGAAAAACTATAGTTACTAGAGGTATAAACAATAGTATTGTAAAAAAATACAACAATCCAGAATATATGAAATACTTTCATGAAAAACCATTATTTAATAAAAAGTTCAATAAATACTTATTAAGAGATTGGTTACAACTAGATGGTACAGAAGAAAACTTTGAAGCATTCAAAGAATTTACTGAAAAACATAAAGAATTCTTAGCAAAACCAATCGATGGACAATGTGGTAAAGGTGTAGAAAAATTCAAAGCAACTAAAAAGAACGTTAAAGAACTATATGACGAACTAATGGAATCAAAAAGACATCTAGTAGAAGAAATAGCTGTACAATGTGATGAAATATCTAAACTTCATCCATCATCAATTAACACAATGAGAATAGTAACATTAAATGGTGAAATAGTAGCAGCATTCCTTCGTATAGGTAACCATAATAATGTAGTAGATAACTTTAATCATGGTGGATTAGCAGCCCCAATAAACATTGAAACTGGTATTATCGATTATCTAGCAATAGATAAAGAAATGAATATATATGAAAGACATCCATTAACAAATGAAGCAATACTATGGTTCCAAATACCTAAATGGCCTAGAATAAAGAGATTTGTAAAACAAGCAGCAAAAGAAGTACCTGAAGTAGGATATGTAGGATGGGACGTATGTCTTGGAGTAAAAGATCCATTCTTAATAGAAGCAAATGAATTCCCAGGACATGATATATATCAGCTACCACCACATAGAACAGATGGTATAGGTTTAATGCCAAGATTCGAAGAAGCAATGAATAAAAAAGGAGAACAAGAATAATATGAAAATAGCAATAGCAACTGACCATAATGGAGTAAACGAAAAAAAAGAATTAATAAGACTATTAAGTGAATATGAATTCTTAGATAAGAGTCCAATTAATACAGATACAGATGACTATCCTGACTTTGCATTTGAAGTAGCAAAATCAGTAGTATCAAAAGAAGCTGACCTAGGAGTACTACTATGTGGTACTGGAATAGGTATGAGCATTGCAGCAAATAAAGTAAAAGGAATCCGTTGTGGTCATTGTTCTACAAAAGAACAAGCACATCTAACTAAAGAACATAATTGTGCTAACGTAATTGCATTAAGTTATAAACAAGACATTAACGAACTTGCTGAAATGATAAAAGAATTCATTGAAACTGAATGTAGTATAGAAGAAAGACACTTAAGAAGAGTAAATAAAATCATAAATTACGAACAAGGTGAATAAAATGAATTATAAAGCATTCATATACGTAATCACTTTATTCCTAAGTATCTATTCTATGTCAGGAATAAACTTTGATGGTTTCATAAAAACCAACAAAGCAATTGAAGCAAGAATCCTAGTAATACTACTAAGCATTTGTTGTAGTTATTTAGTAACAAACTTTATAACAGATTTTCTAAATGTAAGTATGATTATTAAAGGATGATCTAATTGAATAAAAAATTAATATATACCTTAGTAATATTAATACCAATAACAATAATTAGTTTCTTCTTTAAAGAAACTAATTTTATTATGCAAAAAAATAAACAAAGTGTTGATAAATATCAAGTAAACATCGATACTACCGATAAATTATTAACAGTAGAATTAGAAGAATACATAATCGGAGTAGTAGCAGGTGAAATGCCAGCATTGTTTTCTGAAGAAGCATTAAAAGCCCAAGCAATCGCTTCACGTACATATCTAATAAATCATTTACAAACAAATAAAACTATAACTAATACAACAGATGATCAAGTATATTTAACAAAAGAAGAAATGAAAGAAAAATGGAAAGATGATTACGATAAATACTATAACAAAATAAAAGAAGCAGTAACTGCTACTAAAGGCTTAATTATGTATTACAATAACGAACCAATAAAAGCTTATTATTTCTCAACAAGTAACGGATACACAGCATCATCTATATCAGTATTTAATGAACAAAGAGACTATCTAACTAGTGTAGAATCTCCATTTGATCAAGATAACTCAAATACAATAGAAATATCTAAACAAGACTTTTGTAATAAATTAGATATATCATGTAATCAAATATCAATAACTAATATAATAAAAGACAATTCAAATAGAATATCTAAAATAACAATAAATAATAAAGAATTTAAAGGTACCCAAGTTCGTAAACTTCTATCTCTACGTTCAACAGACTTTACTTTTAACATAAAAGAAACCACTATAGAGATAATAACAAAAGGATATGGTCATGGAGTAGGAATGAGTCAATATGGAGCTAATAACATGGCTAAAATAGGTTATACATACGAAGAAATATTAAAATACTACTATCAAGATATAAAAATAGATAGTATTTAGGTATATTTCTTTTTTTATTGTCCAAACTTATAACTAGAAAGGTTGGTCAATAATGACAAAGAAAAGATTAAAAGATTGGGTAATACCTACATTAGGTTTAATAGTATTAATGGGAACATTACTTCTATATCACATAATAGGGAGTATATTAAATGATAACTTAGTACCAGAAGATACCTTATTTGTAGATATAATCCAAGATAATGAAGAAACAATAGATGTCCAAAAAGAAGTCCAAGTAAAAGCAATAAAACCATATACTGATAATACAGTAAAAATAAGTAAATACTACTATAGTAGTAAAGATGAAGAAACAAAACAACAACAATCACTTATTAAATATGAAAATATCTATATGCCAAATACAGGTATTCTATATTCAAGTGATAAAGAATTTAATATAGTATCTACTTTAAACGGCAAAGTAATAACAGTAAAAGAAGATGAAATACTAGGTAATATAGTTGAAATAGAACATGAAAACAATATAGTAACAATCTATCAAAGTATAAAAGATATAAACGTAAAAGTGGGAGATACAATAAAACAAGGAGACTTAATAGCTAAAAGTGGCCCAAATAAATTAGAAAATGAAAAAGAAAACTGCCTACATTTTGAAGTATATCAAGAAGGAAATCTAATCAATCCAGAAACCTTATACAATTTAGAACTATCTAAATAATTTGAAAAGAAATAAATTATATATACAATTTATTGAAAATGGATTGATTATATTCTATAAAGATAAATTATCTGAGTATATATTAAAATCTGTTGATAATTATCAAGTTATTAACAAAAACATATTTATAGAAGAAATTAATAAAATAATACAAACAAACAAAATAAATCAAAACATTATAACAGACAATCTTTATATAATAGTAGATTCCACATTAACTAACTTTTATCTATCTAATTTAGAACAACTATTTAAAGAACTATCATTTAATAAAATAGAATATATAAATATATTAGATCTAATAAATATAACAGATGAAGAACTTATAGTAGATATATCAACAAGTAATATAAAAATGATAATTAAAACTAAATCATTATCTTTTAATATAGATAACTTAAAACATCAAACAATATTAATTATTATGTTAAAAAGTATATTAAAAAACTATACTATAAAAACAATATATGTATATGGCAATCATCCTTTCATAAATAAAATATCTAAAAATATAGAACAAAAATTAGGTATTAAAGTATATATTTATACACAGCCAAATCTAATACCATTAAAACTCTTAATATAATTTAATAGATTATTCACAAAGAATTATGATATAATATAGGTACGGAGGATGATGGATATGAAATTAAATATTCGTGGTGAGAAAATTACAGTTACTCAATCGATGAAAAATTACATAACAGAAAAGCTAGACAAGGTGGATAAATATTTCGAAAATCCAGAAGAAATCAACGCTAATGTTCTTGTAAGAATCAAAGGTTTAGAACAAATTATCGAAGTCACTGCATTGACTAAGAAATTCACTCTAAGAGCAGAGGAATCTAATGAAGACTTTTATGCAGCAGTTGACCTAGTAGTTGCTAAACTAGAAAGACAAATGAGAAAGAATAAAGAACGACTTAATAATAAGTATAAAAACGTTGAAACTCTAGAGTTCAATTTCAATTATGAACCAGAAGAAAAAGATGAAGAAGAAAATGTAAGTGCTATAGTAAAGAGAAAAAATATCTCAATGAAACCAATGGATGAAGAAGAAGCAATACTACAAATCGAACTTCTAAATCATGATTTCTTCGTATTTAAAAATATAGATGAAGAATGTGTATCAGTAATTTACAAGAGAAAAGATGGAAATTACGGTATTATCAATATGAAATAAGGAGCTATGCTCCTTTTTAATTTGTTTTAATAATAAATAGTATTGAAATTAAGAAAAAAATAAATTACAATAGGAATTACGCAAATATCAAGCAAAATCGACCAAAAAAAGGTTTAATGATTGATTTATTTTTGATATAATATGACACGTGGAGGAATGCGATATGGGATTTTTTAGAAGATTGATCGATTCAGAATATAAAGAATTAAAAAGATTTGAAAAGATAGCTAACGAAATCGATGCTCTTAGCGATGAAATGGAAACTCTTTCAGATGACGAATTAAAGGCAAAAACAGCCGAATTTAAAAAACAATTAGAAGAAGGTGCAACACTAGATGATTTAGTAGTACCTGCTTTCGCAGTAGTAAGAGAAGCTGCATACCGTGTAATTGGAGAAAAACCTTACTTTGTTCAATTATTAGGTGGTTTAGCAATTCACTATGGTAACATAGCAGAAATGAAAACTGGTGAAGGTAAAACTTTAACAGAAACACTACCTACATATTTAAATGCACTTGAAGGTAAAGGTGTTCATATTATCACAGTTAATGAATTCTTAGCAAAACGTGACTCAGAATGGATGGGAAACATTTTTAGATTCTTAGGATTAACTGTTGGTTTAAATATGAGAGAAATGTCTCCATCACAAAAAAGAGAAGCATACAATTGTGATGTATTATACTCAACAAATAATGAAATTGGTTTCGACTACTTAAGAGATAACATGGTAGTAAGAGCTCAAGATAGAGTTCAAAGACCATTAAACTTCTGTATTGTCGACGAAGTTGACTCAATTTTAATAGATGAAGCAAGAACACCATTAATTATTTCTGGTGGAAAATTTGATTCAAAAGATTTATACACATCAACTGATAGAGCAGTTAAGAAATTAAAAGAAGATGATTATACAGTTGATGAAAAAACTAAGAGTGTATCTTTAACAGAAAGTGGAGTAGAAAAAATCGAAAAGACTTTCCATTTAAAGAATTTATATGATTTAGAAAATGCTGTTTTAGTTCATCATTTAAATCAAGCATTAAAAGCAAATTATGGATTTAAAATAGATGTAGACTATGTAGTAGAAGATGGTGCAGTAATAATTGTTGACCAATTTACTGGACGTTTAATGCATGGACGTCAATTCAGTGATGGTCTACACCAAGCTATTGAAGCAAAAGAAGAAGTTAAAATCAACGAAGAAACAAGAACAATGGCTACTATTACATTCCAAAACCTATTTAGAATGTATAACAAACTATCTGGTATGACAGGTACTGCTAAAACAGAAGAAGAAGAATTTAGAGATATCTACAACATGTATGTTATCCAAATTCCAACAAATAAACCAGTTATAAGAGAAGACCTACCTGACTTAGTTTATGCTACTGAAGGAGCTAAATTAAAAGCAGTAGTAAACTTCATTAAAGAAATCCATGAAACAGGACAACCAATACTAGTTGGTACTGTATCAGTAGAAAACAACGAAAAATTAAGTGCACTTCTTAAAAAAGAAGGATTAAAACACGAAGTATTAAATGCTAAGAACCATGAAAGAGAAGCTGAAATAGTTGCTCAAGCTGGTCAAAAAGGTGCAATCACTATTGCAACTAATATGGCTGGACGTGGAACAGACATCAAACTTGGTGAAGGTGTTGTAGATCTAGGTGGATTATGTGTAATCGGTACAGAAAGACATGAATCAAGACGTATCGATAACCAATTACGTGGACGTTCTGGTCGTCAAGGAGACCCAGGTATGTCTCAATTCTTCGTATCATTTGATGATGATTTAATGAGAAGATTCGGTACTGACAAAATTAAACAAATGTTAGTAAGCGTTGGATTTGATGATCAAGCAATCCGTTCTAAGACTTTTACTAAGAGTATAGAATCAGCTCAAAAGAAAGTAGAAGGAAACAACTACGATACACGTAAATCATTATTAGATTATGATAACGTAATGAATGAACAAAGAGAAAATATCTACTCAAGAAGAAATGAAATTCTTGATCAAGAATCAATCAGTGAAAGAACTCAAGCAACTTTTGATTCAAATATAGCTAACTTAGTTGATAGTCATATTGAACCAGAAGGTTACTTAACTGAAGATGATAAATCAGAAATTATCGAATACTTAAATACTAACTTAATTAAAACTACTAAGTTAGAAGTAGAAGATATCTTAGATATGAAAGATGAAGCAGAGGTAAAAGCTTATTTAACAGAAAAAGTAAGAAATGACTATGCTGAAAAAACTAAGGAAATACCTAAAGAAGTAATTAATGAATTCGAAAAAGCAATCGCTTTAAGAGTTATTGATGAAGCTTGGATTGATCATATCGGAGATATGGAACATTTAAGAGAAGGTATTGGTCTACGTGGATATGCACAAACAAATCCATTACAAGCTTATACTATGGAAGGTTACGACTTATTCGATGCACTTATGGGTAATATCGAAGAAAGAATCTCAATCTTCTTACTAAAAGCAGAAGTAAGACAAAACACTGAAAGAAAAGACCAAAGAAATAACACAATAGTACATGATACACATATTAAAACAAAGGGTACACCAATCAAAAATGATAAAAAAGTAAAAAGAAACGAAGCTTGCCCATGTGGATCAGGTAAAAAATACAAACAATGTTGTGGTAAGTAAATAAAACCCCGTAATTTCGGGGTTTTTTGATGCCTAAAATTAGAAAAATAATGAAAGTGTGTTCACTGCCCAAATGACATAGGACACTAATTGTTTGATAATAGCAATTTTAATAAAATATAATGGGTCTATTGACATACTAGAAGACATAGTATACAATATTACTGTATTAATCAAGTGATACAAAGAGGTGCGATTATGGAATTTACTTTTGATAATAATATCCCAATATATATTCAGGTTTTAGAATATATGAAAATATATCTTATTTCCGGTGTATTTAAAAGTGGTGAAAAATTACCATCA
>SVAU01000010.1 GCA_015059245.1 Bacillota bacterium | reverse complement strand
ATAAAAGTAGATTTATATCTACTTTTTTCTTTTTAATTAAAAGTCATTTTCATAGTCAATGAAAATGATTTTTATTTGTATTTCTAGCACTTCTTTCCTTCTAACATGAAGTAAAAAACTTTATATAAGAAGGAAGGCAGTAAAATGAATAAAAAAACAAAAAAATTAGTAATGCTAATGGTACTTTTGATGCTGTTAGTTGGCATAGGTTATGCGTCTTTAAAAGTACAGTTAACCATTGATGGAACCTCAACAATAAAAAATAACAACTTTTCAATCAATTTTGCAAATATAGTTGAAAAAGAAGGAAGTGTTACACCAACTAAAGCGGCAACTATAGGTTCCGACAACATGTCAGTGTCGTTTGATGTAATTTTATCAAATCCTGGAGAATATTATGGCTTCAGTCTTGACGTAGTAAACTCTGGTGCGCTGGGAGCAGTAATCGAAAGTTTCAATAAAACAAGCTTAACAGAGGCACAACAAAAGTATTTATCATATGAAATAAGCTACGCTGATGGAACAGCGATAAACGTGGGAGACTTCTTAGGAGAAAACGAAACTGATACTATAAGCGTATTGATAGCTTACAAAGAAAATCCAGAAGAAATGCCAAGTACATCAGAACAAACTTTAAACTTTTCATTTAGTATAAACTATATAGAAGGTATTGATACTTCAACAATAGTAAGAGCAACAGCGAACTCTCATGCGCAAACATTACCAGAAAGCTTAACTAGTACAACAAACTTATATGCAGAATTAACACCAAAAACAGGTTACTATACTGCAACAGGATATGACGATACAACAGCAACAGGATTGAAAGCAGTATCAATAGTAATACCTGTAATACCAGGTGATAAGATTCAATCTAGTTCATTTAACGATTCAACTCCTCCTACAGGTGGACAAGCAGGAATCAGAGTAACATACTTAAAAGATAACACTATAGTAAGTTCATTATCGCCAACAGAAGTAAATACTGAATATGTAGCAAATAATTGCCTAACAGTACCAGACGGTGTAAATGCGGTATCAATTGCATGGTGGGAAGCAGATGAAGAAAACTGGGCATACTTATTAGTATCATAGGAGGAAAAATATGAAAAGTAATAATGAAAATAAAAAACACATATTAATAATATTATTAATAATATTAATTCTAGGGATTGGTTATGCAACATTAAAAACTAATTTAAATATTCTTGGAACAACAACAATTAAAAATAACAATTTCACAATTAAATTTGCCAATATAGTTGAAAAAGAAGGTAGTGTAACACCAACTAAAGCAGCAACAATTGGTAGCGGCGATACATCTCTTTCATTTGATGTAGCCTTAGAATCACCTGGTGATTATTATGGATTCAATGTAGATGTAGTTAATTCAGGAACATTAAATGCAGAACTTGAAAGTTTTGAAATTACAGAATTAACGGAAGCACAACAAAAATACTTAACATACGAAGTTAAATACTCAAACGGCGGAGCAGTATCTGTCGGAGACATCTTGCCTAAAAAATCTACAAATACAATTGAAGTGTTAATTACATATAAAGAAAATCCAGAAAGTTATCCAACATCATCAGAACAAACATTGAGTTTCAAATTTGAAGTAAATTATGTCGAAACGGAAAGAGATAACAAATACGATGGATCAGTAGTATCAATACTAGGAGATAGTATATCAACATTAAAAGGATATATTCCATCAGGAAATAGAGCAAGATACGTTCAAACTGAAGCAGAAGCAACAGGTGGTTTATTATACATGCCATACGAAGAAACATGGTGGGGACAAGTAATAAACGAAAATAACATGGTACTAGGTATCAACGATAGTTGGGCTGGATCAAGAGTATCAAATACATCTACAACTAATTCAGGTGATTACGGTCCAGATGCAGCAATGGCTAGTATGACAAGATTACAAAAACTAGATGATAATGGGACACCAGATTTAATATTATTCTATGGTGGTACAAACGACATCGGCGGAGCAGTGACAATGGGAACTTTTGATCCAACAGCATCATATGCTACAACACTAAATACTACTGCTACAACATATACTAATTTCGTAGAAGCATATTCTATGGCAATATTAAGAATGGAATATCTATATCCAAACGCAGAAATAGTTGTAATGCTACCAACATACACAAGTTCATATTATACATTAACAGAATTAACAACATACAACGCAGAAATTATTAAGATTTGTGAACATTTTGATTTAAAATATATCGATTTAAGAGAATCAGGTATTACAACATCTCATTTAGCAGATGGTATTCATCCAAATGCAACAGGTATGGATTTAATCAGTGATTATGTAACTGAAAAACTGAATACAAATAAATCTACAACTAATTCAGATAGTTCAAGTAGTAATAATGGAGCTGATGTAGAAAGAACAACAGCAAATACATACGCTCAAACATTACCAGAAAACTTAACTAGTACAACAAATTTATATGCAGAATTAACACCAAAAACAGGTTACTATACTGCAACAGGATATGATAATTCAACATCAACAGGACAAAAAGCAGTATCAATAGTAATTCCAGTAGTACCTGGTGATAAGATTCAATCAAGTTCATTTAACGATTCAACTCCTCCTACAGGTGGACAAGCAGGAATCAGAGTAACATACTTAAAAGACAACACTATAGTAAGTTCATTCTCCCCAACAGAAGTAAATGCTGAATATGTAGTAAACAACTACTTAACAGTACCAGCTGGAGTAAATGCAATTTCAATTGCATGGTGGGAAGCCGATGATACAAACTGGGCATACTTATTAGTTGACTAAAAAATGAATAAAACAAACTAGTTTTCAAACTAGTTTGTTTTATCAAATTAATGTAATAATATAAAAGATAAAGAGGAATAGAATGAAGAAAAGGGATATAAAAAACATATTATTATTTATTGTTTTATTTATTTATATCTATATATATAAAACGGTAATAATAAATAAATATTTACATTTAGAACAAATTATATCACCTATAATTCTTATTATAATAAGCTTTATAGCAATATTATTACTTGGTATAAGAAAAACACCAGACAAAATATTAGAGAAACACACTCAAAACCTTTTGTTATATGAAATAGTAATATATTTCTTAATTACTTATGGTATAGGTATATTTATTGGTTTCTTAAAAAATTCATATTCATTAGAACCAATAAGTATCTTAAAACATATAATATCACCAGCATTCTTTATACTAACGACTGAAGTATTAAGGCATGTTGTTATACAAGCTAATAAAGATAAAAAATATCCAATTGTAATAATTACAGCAATAATAATAATACTTGAATTATTAATGTCGATAAATGCATACAAGACATCTACAGTAGAAGGAATGTTTAGACTAATAGCTAGTTCATTAATACCACTAATAACTAAACACTATATGCTATCTTATTTAACATATAAAACAGGAATAAAATTACCTTTAATATATAGAGCGATATTAGATTTATATGTATATATAGTACCAATATTTCCAAACTTCGGAGAATCAATACAATCCATTGTAAATATTGTATTTAGTGTAATAGTATATTCATCAATATATAAATTAGCTAACGAAAGATCTTATAAAGAACATGATTTTAAAACTAAGAAACTTGATGCTATAGATGTTGTGTATTCAGCATTTATGATTTTCATAGTAGCTCTTGTTTCAGGATTATTTAAATATAGCTTAATTGCTGTTGGTTCAGATTCCATGGCACCTACTTTTAATAAAGGAGATGCTGTATTTATAAATCAAAAACCTAAAAAAGAAGAATTAAAAAAAGGTGATATAGTTTTCTTTGAACACAAAGGTAGACCAATAATACATCGTATAGAGGAAATAAAAATAATTAACAACATAGAATATTACTATACAAAAGGAGATGCCAATAATGTTGGCGATGAAATCCCTTTAACATATGAAGATATTAAAGGTGAGGTAATATTAATAGTACCATATGTTGGATATTTTAGTATATTAATAGAAGAATATAGGTGAAGTAAAAATGAAAATTAGCAGTAACAAAAAAGAAATTACGATTTTAAGTATAGGAGCAATCTTAATACTATCTATAATTGTATTATATTTTAGTCAGTTTGCAGAGTATATAAATATATTAATAACTCTATTAATAATAGATATAATTATTTATATAATGTATAAATATAATACAAGAACTCCAAATTCAATCTTTAAAAGCAAAGTAAAGAATATAATTAATACATATGATTCTATCTTAGCAAAAATAGATATATTACCAGATTTAACAGATAAAGATATTATATATATACCTAAATTTGAAGAATTAATAAATACTCAAGGAGAAACAAAAAAACCTATATTTTATAATGTAACGGATAGGACAGCTTCTTTCATATTAATTGATAATAATTTAGTATGTTATTCAGTAATAAAAGAAGATGATTTATTGATTGATCCATTTGAAAGTAAGTTAATGATAGCTAATGCTAAAAAGAACGTTAAAGATATTGATGAAAGCATACTAGCTGATTTAGAACAAACAACAATTATTAAATTACCTAATATAGGCTCTTATAAAGTTTCACCAATAAGAAAAAAATTAAATCAAACTAAAGAAGAAACTATAGAAGAACCAGCACCATCAGTAGAGGAAGTAAAAAAAGAAACAAAACCATTCAAAATAAATCATGCTACTGAACGTGCTAGAAAGTTTAGAGAAAAAAATAGAAGAATAAGTAAAAAAGTAGATTAATTTCTACTTTTTTTCTTTTCTCAATATTTGATATAATATAAATATATTAGGAGGGTAATATGAAGACAGTAGTAATAACAGGTAGTGCTAGAGGACTAGGTTTTGAAATGGCAAAATTATTTAGAAAAGCTAATCTAAATGTAGTAATAAGTGACCTAAAAGAAGATAATTTACGTATTGCTAAAGAACAACTAGATAAATTAGAAGGAACAGGTAAAGTAGAATACAAAGTATGTAATGTAACAAATTCTAAAGATATCCAAGAACTAATAGATTTTACTGATAAAGAATTTAATACTATAGATATATGGATAAATAATGCAGGTGTTAATCAACCAGATAAACCTATATGGGAACTAACAGAACAAGAAATAGACCTAGTATTAGATGTAGACCTAAAAGGAGCAGTAATAGGTTCAAAACTAGCATTAGAATATATGACTAAACAAGGACATGGTGCTATATATAATATCGAAGGATACGGTAGTAATGATGCTATGATGAAAGGTCTATCTATATATGGAACTAGTAAAAGAGCAATAACATACTTTACACAAGCTCTAGCAAAAGAATCAGAACAACTAAAAACAGGAGTTCTAGTAGGTAGATTAAGTCCAGGTATAATGATAACTGACTTTATAACAAATGCTCTAGGAGACAAAGGAAAAATAGAATTACCAGAAAAAACTAAAAAAGTATATAACATATTAGGAGACTATCCAGATGTAGTAGCAACATTCCTAGTAGAAAACATGTTGAAAAATACCAAGAATAATGCTCATATTGAATGGTTAACTAATGGTAAAGCAGCATGGAGATTCATGACTGCAGGATTCAATAAAAGAGATTTCTTTAAAGATAAGTAGTTTATTCTACTTATCTTTTTGTTATAATAATAAACTAATAGGTGATATTATGACTAAACTATTAATTAAATACCAAGATAAATATATTTGTTCTAAAAACAATAATAAAATAGACTTCATACATATACCTTCATATCATCCTAAAGGAGATTACTTTTCTAATATAAGTGTATTTATTACTTTAATAAGTAATGGATATTTAAATTATGATTATAGTAGTAGTGTATACCTTAAGGATTATGAATGGAGTGAACTATTTGAAGAATACTTTCTACCAGAATATTTATTTCAAGTAGATGAAGAAACATATATATATGATTTAGATAAACTATTAAAAGATTATCCAGATTACATCGATCATTATAATAATGTACTAAGTAATTTACCAATAAATATTATTATAAAACCTCATAATGAATTAATAAATATTACTCAAGAGGACACTTTCGATGAAGAAATACCATATACATGGAATTATCAAACAACTCATGTAAGTAAAGAATTAGAATTATTTATAAGAAAAAGACATAAAGAAAGAACTAATAAAGACGTACTATTAATGTATTCAGGAGGTAAAGATTCTACATTAGCAGCAATAAGACTTCATAATGAAGGATATAATGTTCATTTCATTCATTTTGATAACGGTCATATGAGAGATCAAGATAAACCATATTTAACCTTTAAAAAGACATTCCAAGATAAAGAAGGTTACTTCTTTGACTATGAACTAAGTGAAGTAAATATTAAAGATTTATTTGAAACATATTATAGTAATTGGAATCATACATTAACAGATCCATTACTTACATCAGAAATAAGATGTTTATCTTGTAGAATGGCAATGTATACAGCACTTATTAGAATAGCTAAAAAAGAAGGATTTAAATATATAGCAGAAGGAGCAAGAATAAGTCAAAAATTTATGTTAGAACAAATCCCTATAATAGAAAGACTAACTAAACTAGCCCAATCTAATGGAATAGAATTACTATTACCTGTACTTCATTTATATGATGATGAAAAAGAAAAACAAGAATTACTAGATAATGGTTATTCTTCTAAAACATGGGAATCTAAATGTCTTATAGGTAAACCACCTAAAGATAAAACAGAACAAGATGAAAAAATTATATTAGATTACTATGAAAAAGAACTAATCCCTAAACTATTAAAACAAATATAGTGTATAATAAATATAAGGAGAGAGTAAGATGAAAAGTAAAGTATATATGACAAGTAAATTAGAATCACAAAGTCTAATTGAATTATATAAAAAAATAGGTAAAGAACTACCAGGTAAAATAGCAGTAAAATTACATTCAGGAGAAAAAGGTAATAAAAACTATCTAAAACCAGAATTTGTAAAAGATATAATCGAATATGTTAATGGTACAGTAGTAGAATGTAATACAGCATATATGGGAGCAAGAAATACTACTAAGAAACATTTAAAATTAATGGAAACACACGGATGGAGTACTAACTTTAATGTAGATATTCTAGATAGTGAAGAAGAAATAATATTAGAAAATCCTAAAGGAGAAATAATCCAAAAGAACTATGTAGGTTCAAAAATGAAAAACTATGATTCTCTATTAGTATTATCTCATTTTAAAGGACATCCAATGGGTGGCTTTGGTGGAGCTTTAAAAAATATCTCTATTGGATTAGCATCTAGTCAAGGTAAAAGATATATTCACTGTAGTGGTAAATATAAAGCAACATATTTAGATATGTTCTCAGCAGATCATGATAATTTTTTAAGATCTATGGGAGATGCTTGTGTAACAATAAAAGATTTCTTTAAAGATAATATAGTATACATTAATTCTATGGTTAATATGTCAGTAGACTGCGATTGCTGTGCAAATGCAAAAGACCCTTGTATGAAAGATATAGGTATATTAGCATCTCTAGATCCAGTAGCACTAGATCAAGCATGTATAGATTTAGTATATAATTCTAAAGATCCAGGAAGAGATACACTAGTAGAAAGAATAGAATCTAAAAACGGTTTATTAACTATTGAAGCATCAGAAAAACAAGGTGTAGGAAGCAGAGAATACGAGCTAATTAATATAGATGAAGATAACAACTAAGTTATCTTTTTTTCATTGTACTTTATTGTTATTTAACTTCTAATATGTTAATATATTAATATAAAGAATAAAATAGTAAAGGTGATTATATATGGAATGGATAAATGAATTAATGCAAGAATTTTGGTTTATAGCATTATTAAAACTAATAGTAGGAGCACTACTAACAGGATTCATTGGTCTACAAAGATCATCTCTAAATAAACCAGCAGGATTTGGTACTCATGCAATACTAGGTACTAGTGCAGTATTAGTAGTATTACTAAGTGAATATATGTCTATGAATTCTGATATGGATATGTCTCGTATACCAGCTCAATTATTATCTGGTATAGGATTTATCGGTGCAGGTACTATATTAAGAGATGGTATTAATGTTAAAGGTGTTACTACAGCAGCAGGATTACTTGCAGTAACATGTATCGGTTTAGCAGTAGGTTCTGGTTTCTTTGCCGGAGCTGTAATAGCTACTATTATAGTTTATTTATTATTAGCATATTCTCATAATATATCTTCTAAATTCGAAAGATACGCTATCTTAGATATTGAATTAACTGTAGAACAAAATGTATCAGAAACAATAGAAGTAATTAAGAGATATTTAAATGCTAAAAGAGTAGAAATAAAAAGTATTAAAAGATCTGATAAAAAGACAACAAGAAAAACTGAAGATGGAGTAGTAGGAATAGTAGGTACTTATGATTCTAGAATAGTTAAAAAGAATACTATTATCGGAGATTTAATAGCATTAGAAAATATTAGTTCAGTAACAGATGAAGATGAATAGAAACTATTCATCTTCTTTTCATATAATAAAATATGAGTAATGAAGAGTTAAAAGATAAACTAAAAGATTTAAATATAGAAAACTTTATATGGATAATATATATAGGTATTATCTTTTTTAGTTGGTTTTCTAACTCTTTAGAAAAGAATTACTTTCTTACAGGGAATGAATCTAGTAAAGATAAGTATCGTACTATAATGATTATAATATTTAGTATATTAGTAATAGTATATATATATTTCTTTTTAGATTCCCTAGAAGACTTTAAATCATTAAAAGAAACAGATTCTAAAAAGAAAAAAGACTTAGTATCTTTATCATTTATAGGTTCTACTCTTATATTAATAAGCGGTTTAATATTCTTATATATAGCATATAACGATGAAGAATTAAATGTTGAATTAGCTTTTAATTAATATGTTATAATATGTTTGGTGATTACTATGAATGAACACGAAATCATGAATATTATGGAATCTATATCTTATGGTTGGCTAGACAACAAAGAAACAATTCATAATGAAGTAGACGATACATTTAGTACTGATTATATTTTACAATCACCAACTCAAGTATTAAATAATAAAGTAGGAGTATGTTGGGACCAAGTAGAACTAGAAAGATTTAATTTTGATAAAACAAACTTATTATATAAAACATACTTCATAGTTCACTATGATAATGACAAATGTCCCACACATACATTCTTAATATATAATAAGAACAATAAAGTATATTGGTTTGAACATTCATGGACTAAATATAAAGGTATACATGAATATAATAGTATTAATGAATTACTAAAAGATATAAAACAAAAATTTATATCTACTGAATTAAATAATAATTATAATCATAACAATCTAGTAATATATGAATATCCAAAACCACAATATGGTATAGGAGTATTAGACTTCTATAAACATTGTGAAAAAGGTAAACAAGTAAATCAAAAGGAGTTAATATGAGTACATTAAAATTAATAAATGATTCAAGTGTAGAACAACCTGTAGATGCCATAGTAAATGCTGCTAATAAGTATTTATTAGGTGGAAATGGTGTATGTGGTGCAATATTTAGAAAAGCAGGATATGATGAATTAACAAAGTATTGTAGTACTATTAAAACTCCATTAAATGCTGGTGATGCAGTAATAACTCCATCATTTAATATAGACAATGCTGAATATATTATTCATACAGTTGGTCCCAATTTTAGTATTACACCAGATGCTTTCGATGCATTATTAAATGCCTATTATAATTCACTTATAGTATTAAGAGACAATGAATTACATAGTATATCATTCCCATTAATTAGTGCTGGTATATACGGAGGTAAATTACCTAATCCAGTATCTACATCTACTGAAAACTGTATAAAAGCATACAACAAGTTTAAAGAAGAAAATCCAGATTATGAAATAGATGTAAGATTATGTGCATTCACAGAAAAAGAATATCTATCAGCTCTAGAAGTATATAATAACTTGTATGAAGAAGAACATAAATTAAAAAAATAATATATAGTAATAACATATCATATATGTTATAATAAACTTATAAATGATACATTTGAATCCACATCAAATGGCGTTTTTGGGAAAGCTTAAGTACTACTTAAGCTTTTTATTTATTAAAGAAATATCAATAATAAATAAGATACCATTGCTAGTAGAATAAATATTATTATAAATAAACACTTATCTTTACTGCACATAATATCACCACCTAACTAATACCTCCCCATAGGTTGCTACTAGTAAAGCCACAAGTGATCCAAATGTATCCAAAAAACAATATCACGTATAAAAAAATAAGTAAAATAAGCACTTTTAAATTTTATATAAAAAAATATTATCAAAAATATTATTTGTCTAAGACAAAATTATTTAAAATGAATTCAAACTAAAATATTACAAACAAAAAAATAGTCAAAAAATAAATTTAATAAAACTACTATAATATGTAATCTACTGTAAATAATTAATAATAAGTAAATTGATAATAAACTACCATGATATAATAAATTCATAAAGAAGGAATAACTATGAAAAGAATAATAAAGTACTTAATAATATTAATTATAGTAGGAATATCCATAGTACTATCAATTAATTTCTATGTAATATTATCTACTAAAAAACAAATAGTAGATTTATCATATTTAAAGAATAAAAATGACTATGATTGCATAATAGTATTAGGAGCAGGTATATGGGGAGATAAACCTAGTCCTATGTTACAAGATAGATTAGATGAAGCGATAAAACTATATGAAGAAGGAATAGCTCCTAAACTTATAATGAGCGGAGATAACGGTAGAGAAGGTTACGATGAAGTAAATGTAATGAAAGACTATGCAATCAATAAAGGAATACCTAGTGAAGATATATTTATGGATCATGCAGGATTCTCTACATACGAAAGTATCTATCGTGCTAAAGAAGTATTTAAAGTAGAAAAAGCAATAATAGTAACTCAAAAATATCACTTATATAGAGCATTACATATCGGAAATAAACTAGGTATTAATGTAACTGGAGTAGGAGCAGATCCAAGAAAATACTCCGGACAAATATTTAGAGAATTAAGAGAAATATTAGCAAGAAACAAAGATTTTATTCAAGCAATATTCAAACTAAAACCAACTTACTTAGGAGAATCAATTCCAGTAAGTGGAGACGGTAACATCACTAATGATAAAGAGAAAGAAGCTGAATAATGAATTATATAGAGATAATACTTATAGCAGTATCTCTAGCATCAGATGCTTTTGCAATATCTATATGCAAAGGCTTATCAATAAAAAAATATGATAATAAAAAAGGAATAATTATCGGAGCATACTTTGGTATATTCCAAGGTATAATGCCAATAATAGGTTATTTATTAGGATATACATTTAAAGACTTAATAATTAACATCGATCATTGGATAGCATTTGTATTACTATGTAGTATAGGTCTAAATATGATAAGAGAATCTTTATTTAATAACGAAGAAAAAGAAAATGATAAACTAGACATAAAAACTATGTTACCTTTATCTATAGCTACTAGTATAGATGCACTAGTAATAGGTATAACTTTATCATTTCTAAAAACCAATATATTAGTATCATCTCTTATCATAACAATAATTACTTTTATACTATCTATATTAGGAGTATATATAGGTAATAAATTTGGTACTAAATACAAAAATAAATCAGTATTCCTAGGTGGAATAATACTAGTATTAATGGGAATAAAAATATTACTAGAACATCTAAATATAATATAAGAAAGTATAATACTTTCTTTTTTTAATGATATAATAAATACATTAGGAGAGATGTAAAATATGAAACTAGTAATAAAAGACTTATATAAGAGTTTTGAAAAAAACGAAGTATTAAAAGGAATAAACTTTGAATTTGAAAACGGTAAAATATATGCCTTACTTGGAAGAAATGGTGCAGGTAAAACAACATTATTTAATTGTATAAATGAAGACCTAGAAATAGATAAAGGCGAAATACTATTAGAAGATACAAAACAACACAAAATAGGTCCAGAAGATATCGGTTATGTTGTATCTACACCAAACGTACCAGAATTTCTAACTGGTAGAGAATTCTTAAAATTCTTCTTAGAAATACATAGTAAAAAAATAACTAATCCATTATCTATAGATGAATACTTTGATATGGTTAAAATAAAAGAAGAAGATAGAGATAAACTATTAAAAGATTATTCTCATGGTATGAAAAACAAAATGCAAATGTTAGTTAATATCATGTCAGAAACTAATATTCTATTATTAGATGAACCATTAACATCATTCGATGTAGTAGTAGCAGAAGAAATGAAAAACTTACTTAAATCAATAAAAGAAAATCGTATCTTAATATTTTCTACTCATATAATGGAACTAGCTTTAGATCTATGTGATGAAATAGTAATCCTAAATAAAGGAACACTTACTTTAATAGATAGAAACTCTTTATCTAATAAAGAATTAAAAGATAAAATAATAGAAGCTCTAAAGGAGGAATAATATGTTAGATACATTTAAAACTTCCTTTAAATTAAGATTAGCATATACAGTTAATAGTACTATATATTCTTTAAAACAATTTCCTATAATAAGAAAACTATTACCCAATGAATTATATAAATCAGAAACATTAAAAAACGTAGCATCAGTTATCGGAATAATATTTACTATCTTAAAAGAACTACTAAAGAAATTCTTTTACTTATTTATATTAATTATGTTACCAACTGAATTGTATGAATCAAACTCTACAAATGCATTTATTCATATATATGTATGTCTAACTATAATAGGTGGTTTCTTAAATGATTACTTAGTAGAACCAACAAGAGATAAATACTATAGTATTATATTGATGAAAATGAATGCAAAAGAATTCGCTTTAACAGAATACATAATAAAAGGTATCAAACAATTGGTATTCACATTACCATCTATGTTACTATTTACTTATATTATGGAAATACCTACATATATAGCATTCTTAACTTTATTATTCTTAATTGAAATAAAATCAATTGCTATTTTATATAATCTCATAATATTTGATAAAACAAAAAAATTTAAAGCCCAAACTATATATAGTAAATTAGAACTTATACCAGTATCACTATTATTTATAGGAGCTTACTCATTACCATTTATTAATATATTAATAACTAAAAATATATTCTTAATTATATTAGTAATTACAACTATATTAAGTATTATAAGTATCATAAAAATATTAAAGTATAATAATTATCAAAAGTTCTTTAAAAAGATTCTTACTATAGATAATATTAGAGCAGGGGAAGTAACTACTGAAGAACAAACTAATATTCAAATAGCAAAAGATTCAATAGAATATACTGAATTAAAAGAAAGTAATAAAAAAGGTTTTGCATACTTCCATGATTTATTTATATCAAGACACAACAAAATACTTACTAAACCAGTAAAAATACAAAGTATAGTAATAATAATTATTATTATAGTAGCATCTCTAGTATCAATACTATTCCCAAGTGTTAATAAAAACATAAATAGTATAATAATGAACTATCTACCTTACTTTGTATTCGTAATGTACTTACTTAATAGAGGTAAATCATTAACTACAGCAATGTTTATGAATTGTGATCATAGTATGTTGACATATCGTTTCTATAGAACTCCAAAAGTAATACTAGGAGTATTTAAAGAAAGATTAAAAACATTAATTATTTATAATATTCAACCAGCTGCGTTAATAGGAGTAGGTTTAGCATTATTATTATTCTTAACTGGTGGAACAACAAATAATTTAAATTACATAATATTAATTGTATCTATTATATCTATGAGTATATTCTTCTCAGTACACTACTTAGTAATGTATTATTTCTTACAACCATATAATGCATCTACTGAAGTAAAAAGTACTACATATGGTTTTGTTCAATCAGTAACATACTTAGTATGTTATTACATGATTGAACTAAGTTTACCAACTCTATACTTTGGATTAGCTACAATAATATTTTGTATAGCATACTCAATTATATCTTTAATAATAGCTTACTATATCGCACCAAAAACATTTAAATTAAGACAATAAGTGAATTAATTATAATTCACTTTTTTTCATGTTATAATACTTATGAAAGAAGGAATAAATAATGAAAAAAGAATTAGAAAAACATGAATTAAAGATAACAATATTTATGATAGTAATATACTTAGTACTAAACTCTATCTGTATAAATACTTTTGGAGATAAACATTTTATAACAGCAATATGTAACATATTATTATCTTTAGGTATTATTATATTTATCTTAAATAATAATTTAGTATCTTATTATAAATTAGATAAAATACCTAAATTAAAACAATTCTTATACTTTATTCCATTATTATTACTTATGTCAGTTAATCTATGGACAGGAATAAATATTAATAATTCTATATTAGAAATAATATGTTTCGTGATATCTATGATATGTGTAGGTTTCTTAGAAGAAATAATATTTAGAGGTTTCTTATTCCAAATGATGTCTAAAGACTCACTCCACCAAGCAATAATAGTAACATCTCTTACATTTGGAATAGGGCATATCTTAAACTTACTTAATGGAGCAGAATTTATTCCTACTATAATTCAAATTATATATGCAGTATCTACTGGTTATATGTTTGCAATTATATTAGTTAAAGGTAATAGTTTATGGCCATGTATAATAACTCATTCAGTAGTTAATTCATTATCTATATTTTGTATCCATAACACAGTATCTACTTATATCGCACCAGTAATACTTACTATAGTACCAATACTATATAGTATTTATTTAAATAAAACTATTAAGGAGAAATAACTATGAAATACGAATATTACAATCCTGTAGATGAAAAAGGTTCTTGTGTACAGAGATCACTAAGTAAAATATTAAATAAAGACTACGAAGAAACAAAACAAGAACTAATAGAATTATCTCAATCTCTTGGTTATGAAGACTATCGTGAAATAGAAGTATTTGAAACATACATGAAAAAATATAATATTATTGAAGTTAATCAAGAATTTAATTGTACTATCGAAGACCTAACAATAGAACCAGGTAATTACATAATATTTGGTAACAAAGAAGAATGGTATCATATGGTATGTTTAATAAATAATACTATCTATGATAAAAATGAAAACTATAAAGAAATAAATATAATAAAAATATATAAACAAATGTAAGAAGGAACAACATGAAAAAAACATATATATTTAGTGCACTACTAGATATCTTAGAATACTTATCTAGATGTATATCTAACTTAGTAGATAAATTTACTAAAAGAAATAAAAACTACAATGACATAACATCTATAGAATATTCCATTGAAAAAGGAGAAACATCTACATCAGTACTAATTTATAACAAAGATAAACATTCAATAGGTATTAAAAATACGTGGGATAAAAAAATAGATTTAGAATCAAATAAATTCGAAAGTATAATTTATTATCTAAAAAAACATAATATTTTAAATTATAAAAAATACTATCATTCATTAGAATTCCATAGCTATAGTGATATGTACGAAGAAGATACCACTAACGAAGAATCAATAACTATAACTTTTAAAGATAATACAACAAGAAAAATAACTACATTAGATAGTAATAAAAAAATAACTAATATAATAGATTATCTAAAACAAATAAACTAGTATAAAACTCCTATAATAGTAAATACTATTTATGGAGGGATAAATATGTCAAATAAAAAAGACGAAGTAAATGTATTAGATGAACTAAATAAAGGAGCATGTATGGGTAGAGATGCTATCCATTTCATTCTTGATAAAGTAACAGATGATAAATTAAAGAAAGAATTAAATAGACAATATCAAGATTACAAAAATATCAACGAAAGAATTTGTAAACTATATCCTGAATATAGTGAAAAAGAACCACACGAAACAAACGCTATGAATAAAGTAATGACATGGTACGGAATAGAAATGCGTACTATGATGGATGATACAACATCTAAATTAGCAGAACTACTTATGCAAGGAACTAACATGGGTATCATAGAAGGTAGAAGATTATTAAATCAAAAAAATACTGATCCAGAAGTTCAAGAAATAGTAGAAGAATACGTTGATATGCAAGAACATGCTGTAGAAAAATTAAAACAATTTTTATAATATATGATATAATAAAAATAGAGAAGGAAATCACATTAAGTGATACATTTGAGCACACAAATGCCTTCCAATTAAGGACAGACATTGCCCGTTAGTTACTAGCTAACGTAATGTCCTTTTTATTTGCACAAAAGTACAAGTAAAAGTAATAATATAATCATGTAAAGAAAAAATTCTCTAATTCTCATAATATCACTCCTTTCATCAAAACCAAAACCCCTAAGATTTTGTCCAATAAAAGGAAAGACATCTCAAATGTATCCGTTAGAAAATATCATAAATAAAAATCTATATCAAATCAAAAATAGGAACAAATCGCTCTACTAAATCAAACAAACATTATATTTGAACAAAATTTTATAAAAAAGAAATAATTTTTGGAAAAATTAACACTAATAATAAAAAAATATAAAATATAAAGTAAATAAAAACAATAAATAAATTCAAAAAAGTATAATTTAACAATTTACATAAAATATACATACTTTAAGCAATTATGTTATAATATCTATACAAGAAAGGAAGTACTCCTATGGATCAAGAACGTATTGGTGCTTTAATAAAAGATATACGTAAAAAACACAATTTAAGTCAAAGTGCATTTGCTAAAAAATATGGTGTAACATACCAAGCTGTATCTAAATGGGAAACAGGTAAAAACATACCAGACTTAAGCATAATAAAACAAATATGTTCTGATTATGATATAAGTTTAGAATCACTATTAGATGGTAATGCCCAAAGAACAAAAGAAAACAAAACTTTAGTAGCAGTAATACTATTTATAATAGGTATAATAACTATTGCACTAGGAGTATTATTTCTAACACTTCATAATACAAATAACTTTGAATTTAAAACATTATCATCAACAAATAAAGACTTCATACTAAAAGGAAGTATAGCATATAACGAAGATAAAACATCTATATTCATATCTGATATAGAATATAAAGGTGAAGTAGATGATAATGAATACAAAGAAATAAAAGGTACTCTATACGAAATAGATGGTAATAAAAAACAATCTATAGGTACATACAATAAATCACTATTAATAACATTTAATGAATATATAAGTGGCATGTCATTTAATGTAGATAATCACGCTAGTATATGTAAAGAATATACACAAGAAAGTTTACTTATTGAAATAGAAGCAATAACTAAAAAAGATAAAATAACTAAATATGAAATACCTATTAAAATAAGTGAAAACTGTAATCATAAGGACTAATATAAAAGTCCTTTTTTTATAGCAAAATATGACAAAATAGAGTAGTGGTGCTATAATTAGGCAAGTCATCAAGAAATACTAAAAAGAATAGAAATCAGGGGTTTAAAATGGATTTTTATAACTTTATTAATAGATTTGAATTAGAATGTAAAAAACATCTATATCAAACAATGAAAGATAAAGAACAATATGATCAAGAACTAAAATACATTAATAGTGAAATACGAAAGATGAAATCAATATTTAGAAAACCAGCACCAATAGGTCTTACAGCAGGTCTAGTAGGTGGTAACATGTTTGGTATGTTATTTGCACTTATGTTTAGCTCTAGTTTATGGGTACTTTATCTAGTATTATTTATATTATTTACAATATTAGGATTAGCTAATGAAGTATATGAAAGAAATTGGAAAGAAGATTTAGATAGTCTTTATACAGCTTTAAAAGAAGCTCATAAAGATAAACACTCTAAAGAAGTAGTTATATCTAGATTAAATTCAATGATTAACGATATACATACATGTTATCAATATTACTTCTACATGGTAAAAGAAGAAGATAGATCTAAACCTATTAATATAACTAAACAAGAAGTATATGATAGTCAATGTAAATTAAGTACATTCTTACATGAATTCTACAATGGTGATATAGAACACTTTAGATCATTACATCCATATCAACAAATAAGAGAAGAACATAACTTAAGAGTAAGTTCGAAAGTAAGAGAAGCTAAAGAAGATAAACTAGGTTTTGCAGAACCAATAGAAAGACCAAGACGTAGAAGAGCAAACCAATATTATAATGAATATGTAGTAGCAGGTAACACTGCTTTAAAAAGATAACACAAAAGTGTTATTTTTTTATTGACATCTTTTCTATATTTGATATAATGATATTGATAATTATTATCAATAAGAGGTGAGCGATGGAAACAAGAAATACTAAACAAAAAGAAATAATTCTTGATATTTTAAAAGATAAAGAGAATATGTTCCATCCTACAGCAGGTGACTTAGTAAAACTAGTACTAGATAAATATCCTAGTATTGGTCAAGCTACAGTATATCGTAATATTAATAAGTTAGTAGACGAAGGTATCTTACTTAAAATACCTACAAATAATAATTTTAGATATGATATAAACACTCATACACACGCCCATTTAACTTGTAAAGAGTGTGGTAAAATCATCGACTTATTTGATGGAGATTATCTGAATATTGTTAAAAACTTAGAAAGTAAGTACAATGTAAAAATAGATGACACTAATCTAGTATTTAATGGATTATGTGATAATTGTAATACTACTAAGTAATTAAAATTAAATATATAAGAGACAGTATATTTAATATAACTAGTATCACTTTATTGTAGAGGTAGAGGCAATAAAGTGTTATACTAGTATCAAGAACAAATATCTAAGGAAAACCTTAGTATTAATAAAGTAAAAGGAAAGAGGAATTAATTATGGAACTAAAAGGATCAAAAACAGAACAAAATTTATGGGCAGCATTTGCTGGAGAATCACAAGCTAGAAACAAATATACTTATTTTGCTTCTAAAGCTAAAAAAGAAGGATATGAACAAATAGCAGCTATTTTCGAAGAAACTGCTAATAATGAAAAAGAACACGCTAAAATGTGGTTCAAAGAATTACATGGTGGAGAAATTGCATCTACTAGTGAAAACTTACTAGCTGCAGCAGAAGGCGAAAACTATGAATGGACTGACATGTATGATGAATTTGCAAAAACTGCTGAAGAAGAAGGATTCAAAGCATTAGCAGCTAAATTCAGAATGGTAGCTGAAATTGAAAAACATCATGAAGAAAGATATAGAAAACTACTTAAGAACGTAGAAGACGAAGTAGTATTCTCTAAAGATGGAGATGCAGTATGGGTTTGTAGAAACTGCGGTCATATCGTAGTTGGTAAAAAAGCACCAGAAATGTGCCCAGTATGTGCTCATCCAAAAGCATACTTCGAATTAAGAAGTGAAAATTACTAAGAAATAAGTACGAAAGTACTTATTTTTTTTATATTTGCTAAATTATAATAATTATGATAGATTAAATCCCAAGAAAAGAGGGATATTATGAGTAAAAATCCTAAAATAGAAACACTAGATAGTATGTTTTGGATTGTACAATTAGATTCTTTTATAAATAAATTTGACCATGAAATGGGCAAAGAAAATAAAAGAATAAAAAAATGGTTAAAAATAGGTGGAATCCCTCTAATTATATCTATTGCTATAGCTATTGTAACACTTAACTATATCCCCGTTATAATAGGAACAACATATTTTGCTGGAGTATCAATAGTTAAAATGATTAAAGATGATATAGCTTATGAAAAACATATAAAAGAAAAGTATAGTATAGATCCTAACCCACAAATTAAACCAGAATCAGAAGTAGCAGACTTCGACTTTTTAGACGAACCAATAGTTACTATGAAAGCAGAAGATTTCCATTCTGATTATTTTAAACAAAAATTATCTGAATCAGCAAAAAAACATAAATTAACTTTAGTAGATTCTAAAGGAAAAGTAATAGGTGGCTATGAATCTAAAGAAGAGGAAGAAATCCCAGGTTTCTTGGACAAAGAAGAAACAATGATAAGAGTTTCTGATGAATATAGAACATACCAAATAGCATACAATCTACCCAATTTAACAATAAAAAATAAAGAATGGGACATTCTATTTGATATTGTTTACCATAAATTAGAAGAATCATCTACAGAAGAACAGTTATATGATTATATGTCATTCCTACTTAGGTACGTAATAGCATATTCATTAATTCATAATAAAAAAGAAATAAATTTTAAATCTTTTATAGATCAAATACCTAGATTAGAACATTTAGGTATGGATAAAAAAGATATTAAAGATATTGAAAGAAAATTAAAAGAAAACCTGCCTAAAACCAGAATAATTCCAATTGATTTTGCATCATTAAGAAAGAGTAAAAGATAGAGCAAATTTTGACAAAAATCCCTCTAATATACTAAAATGTAGGCAATAGAAGGGGGTATTACTATGTTTGGAGAAAAGCCAATAGTAGGTCAAACTATATTAAGAATAAGTAAAGACAGAATAATACTGCCTTCATTTACTCATGTAGAAGCAGGTGACGAAGTATCTGCTACACTAGACCCATATCAAAAGAAAATAATCCTATTACAAGAAAAAGAATTAATAGATAGATTAAATACATTACATGAAAAAATGAAACTAGCTAGAATAGAAGGTAGATTAGGTTACAAAGAGTATCATGATCTACAAAGATACTTCTGGGGTATGTTACCATTACATGAAAGAACAATAACTAAAAAATTAGAATATCAATTATTTAATAGAAAACCAGTAGCTGGTTTAGAATTAAAACAATTAGAAAGACTATTAAACTTAAGAGATGAAGTATTTGCAGTAGGTGTAGGTACTACTCTTGAAATATATCCAGATGAACAATCATACCATGAGTATCAAACTATGGAAGAACAAAGAAGATTACTAAAACAACCTAAGTAGTAGAAATACTACTTTTTTATTACATAAAAAAAGGATTAATTTAATAATCCTTTTCTTTTTCTTTCTTGAATAGTTTCCTTTTCTTGTTGTATCCATTCCATATCAGAAATTCTATTACTACTAATAGCTACTTCAGTTTCTTCAGTAATTAATGGAGCTAATGTCCAACCATTAATACCCATAGTAACTTGTTCTTTAAAACTATCAGCAAACTTAACTCTAATTAATTCATATATAGCGTGTAATACACCATCATTAGACATCTCAAATCTACCAACTTCTTTTCTTTCTCCATGAGTAGTAACCTCACCATAAGAAATAGTAGTATCTTCACGATGAACAAACAATGTTTTAGGTGCATAATCTTTCGCCATTTCTTCTAAGTATTGTAATAAATACTCAGTACTAACCTTACATACACATTCACCTATATAATAAGTTAATTCTTTTTCTTGTTTTACTGGCATATCATAATCAAAATCTTCATCATCATATTCAGTAACAACCGTTTTAGGTTTACTATCATAATGCTCTTGTAAATTAGCACTAACTATAGCAAAACTATCTTTTAAACTAGTAGGAGCACATCTCTTAACTACTTCTCCAGTAACTGGACTTACATATTCAGCTTTAATAGGACTGATACCTAATTCTTCTAAGAATGCATTTGTATCAAATGAACTCATTTAATAATTCCCCCTCGATTGGTGCATATATTATCACAAGAATTTATAAATAGCAAAATTATCTTGCTTATTTTTAATAAATAAAATGATATAATTATTTTAGTAAAATATCTTTACTTTATATTTTAATATGATAAAATGATTAAGCACGAAAAAGAGGTTGATAAAATGAAAAAAATAATAGGTTTATTAGAATGGAATCTAAAAGATTTTATTAAAATGATTATAGGATCTTTAATGTTTTGTATAGCAGTAAATATATTTATAGTACCAAATGAATTATATACTGGAGGTCTACTAGGTATATCTCAATTAATAAGAAGTATTATTATAGATGTATTTAATTTAAATATCACATTCGACTTTAGTGGTATCTTATATTACTTACTTAATATACCTTTATTTTTTATAGCATATAAATCAATAAGTAAAACTTTCTTTATTAGAACACTATTAGTAACATCTATTCAAACAGTAATGTTATCTTTAATACCAACAAACCCTATAGTAAATGATGTATTAACTAATGTATTAGTAGGTGGCCTACTAGGAGGAACAGGTTTAGGTATAGTACTATCTTGTGGAGCATCTACAGGTGGGACAGATATAATAGGTTTTATCTTTGCAAAAAAGAATAATGAATTATCAGTAGGTAAACTTGGTCTTATGATTAACATAGTTACATTCAGTGTAGCAGGTATTATGTATGGACTACCTACAATGATCTATTCTATTATGTATTCATTTGTAGATAGTTTAACTATTGATAAAATGCACGAACAAAATATATGTTCTACAGCATTTATATTTTGTAAAAAGAACCCTAAAGATATAAATAATTATATTAAGAATGAATTAGGTAGAGACTTCACATACTGGGATGCTAAAGGTGGATATGATGATTCAAGAACATATATTATATATACAGCATTAACTAAGTATGAATTAATTAAATTAGAAAGAAAAATAAAAGAATGTGATTTCAATGCATTCATGGTAAAAAGTGAAGGTGTAGGAATCAAAGGAGAATTTGAAAAGAAATTCTAAGTAGTTAATTATAACTACTTTTTTTATGATATAATTTAGTAAGAATAAGGTGAATTATGAAAAGGATATTATTATTAATTATATTACTTTTATTTCCTATATATACAAGTGCATTAACATATCCAAACTTACATTATAAAAGTGCTCTTATATATGATATGACAGACAATAAATTATTATATGAACTAAATACTAAAGAACAACGTAGTATAGCATCACTAACTAAAATAGTAACAACTATAACAGCATTAGAATCAATAGATGACTTAACTGACGAAGTAACTATAACAAATAGTATGTTATCTAAAGTACGTTGGGATGCATCCATAGCAGGTCTTAAAGCAGGAGAAACTTATACATACGAAGACTTACTATATGCAAGTATTTTACCATCCGGAGCCGATGCTACTATCTCGCTAGCAATATCTACATCAGGATCTATAGATAACTTTGTCAAAAAGATGAATGAACTAACAGATAGAATAGGTATGACTAATTCCAACCTTGTTAATGTTCATGGCTTAGACGAAAAAGGACATTATAGCACAGCAGAAGATATTCATAAATTATTAATGTATTGTTTAAAAAATCCTAAATTCAAAGAAATATATACTACAAAAGAATATCAACTATCTACTGGTAAAATAGTTAAATCTACAGTAAAAACAACAGGTAATAGAATAGGTAAAGATACATCAAGAATATTAGGTAGCAAAACAGGATTCACTCTAGGAGCCGGCCTATGTATGTCAGCTATAATTAATTCAGATAATCATGAAATATTAATTATTACACTAGGAGCAACTCCTAATACAGGTAATACTTATCATGTATTAGACACCTTAGAATTAATTACTTTCATAGATAATTCATATAACATAGAAACAATATCTAAAAAAGATACAAAACTTATATCTATACCAGTATCTCTATCTAAAATAGATACATATGATATAAAAACCACTAAAGATATAACTAAGTTCTTAGAAAAAGACTACGATAAATCACTTATTAAAGTAGAATACAAAGGAAAAGAAAAACTTAGTTACAAAGATAAAATAAATACTAAAATAGGTACTATTACATACACATATAACCAAGAAATAATATCTACAGAAGAAGTAATACTTAATATAGAAATAAAACCCGATTATATAAAAATACTATTAAAATATAAATATTATATCCTAGGATTTATTCTTATAATAATCATACTAATACCTAAAAAGAAAAAAAGACGTATTCTAAAATAATATGGTATAATAAATTTAAGGAATATTATCACAAAATAATTGTGATACATTTGAATCCGACAAATGCTTTCCTTATGGGTTGCATCTGTGTTAGTTATTGCTAACCAGATGTCTTTTTATTTTACTAAAGATATTAGTAAAGTAATAAGAATGAGTTTTATGATAAAAATTAAGTCTTCGACTAACTTTTCCATATTACCACGCCTTTCCTAGTACCAAAATCCCCTTTAATTGAAATACATCAACCATACGGAAAGACATCTGTTCAAATGTATCAAAGCCAACGTATCATAAATGAATTTTCATTTCAAATATAGTAAATTTGATTTTAACTAATAAAGTAATATCAAAATACAAAATTAACTTATTAATAATGTAAAAAAAATAAAACATATAAAAAAAGAAAAAGAAACAAATAAAACTAGTCAATATAATTAAGTAAATTATAAAAATATGTATTTTAACAATGAATTTAAACTTTACTTAAATTGTACATCCATTTAGTAATACTACTAACTTTTTTCTTACTTTACTAATACAGGGGAGGAGTATATAATAAGATTGGTGATTAAATATGAACAAATGCGAAAATTGCAACAAATGTAATAGAACTACACATCGTACTGAAGAAGAAAAGAAAAAACTAACTAAAAGATTAAATATCATAGAAGGTCAATTAAAAGGTATAAGACAAATGTTAGAAGATGATCGTTATTGCCAAGACATAGTAATCCAAATATCAGCAGTAGATAAGTCACTAAAAAGTTTAGGTAATGAAATACTAAAAAGTCACTTAAGTAGTTGTGTAGTAGCAGATATAAAAAATAATAACTTAGAAGTAATAGATGAAGTAGTATCACTATTTGATAAATTAAACTAATATGAAAATAATAACTATATGTGGTAGCTATAAATTCAAACAAGAAATGATTAAAATAGCAGAACAATTAACATTAGAAGGCAACTGTGTATTAATGCCAAATGAACTATCAAGACCAAACAAAGAATCATACACTCAAGAAGAAGCCACTATGATTGATAAAATGCATAAAGAAAAAATAAAAATATCAAATGCAATTCTAGTAGTTAATGTAGATAACTACATAGGATCTAGTACTAAAAAAGAAATAGAATACGCATCATCTCTTAATAAAGAAATAATATATTACACAGATATAAAAAGATAGTACAAAACTATCTTTTTTATGTTACAATACATAATCAAGAAAAGGTGATATTATGCAAAAAATTACATATAAACTAACTGGAATAGATTGTGCAGCATGTGGTTTAAAAATAGAAGATAAATTAAATAAAACAGATGGTATATACGAAGCTAGTTTTAATTTTATGTTTATGAAACTAAATTTATCATATGAAGAAACAATGATTAATGAAACTGAAATAGAAGAATGTATTCATAAATCTTTAAGTGGAGTAAGAATAACTGCTAAAAACAATCAACCATTTACTGATACTTATGAAGAACCGGGAGTATTTAAGAAAATCCAATTCTTTCCAAGACGAAAAAAATAATAAAAGAACAATTTCTATAACGAAATTGTTTTTTTTGTGATACAATGTAGATAATAAGGTAGAGTAAAGGAAGTATGTAGTATGGATGAAACTATAAAACAAAATATAACAAAAGTAGTAGTTGTAGTAGTAATGTTTATATTATTACTATGTACAATAACAGCTAATTCTAAATATGGTAAATTACAAAATGAAGTAGACGGATATAAATATGAAATAACAGATTTAGAAAAGAAAAATCAAGAATACGAAGAACTAATTGAATCATATAAACAATCTCAATTAGAAGATAAAGAAACTATTGCTATGCAATTGGAAACTATCACAGAATTAGAAACTAAAATAGAAACAAAAGATTCTCAAATAAAACAATTAACTACAAAAATAACTGAACTAGAAACTCAGTCTAATAAATTATCAGAAGAAATAACTACATTACAAAAAAGTATAAAAGAACAAAGAGATACAATTACATTCCTTAATACATCAATAAATGACTTAAATAATAAATTATTGACTGCTACTAATCAAGTAACGACTCTTACAAATACAAATATTAATTTAACTAACGATGTAACAAATCTAAATAATAAGTTAGAATCAATAAATACATATACTGTAGTAAATAGTGAAATAGAATTTATAGAAGCCCTTAAAAAAGGCGGTAACGTAATATTAAAAACAGACATCCTAATGAGTACTAATATAGTATTAACTGATGTATATGCATCTATAGATCTAAATGGTTATAATCTAGTAGTAACTACAATAGCATTAAATAGTAGTTCATTAGAAATAAAAGATTCTAAATCTTCATCTAAACTAAGTATAGTAGGAGATAACGAAGACTTACTTAAAGGTATTAAAGTAGACGAAACATCTACATTAAGAATTACTAATGGTAACTACGAAGGTAAAAACCTATTCCAAGTAGAAGGTACTCTATATGTAATTAATGGAAACTTCAATAATAAACAAGAAGAAATAATTAATAAGTTAGAAACTTCTAAAGTAGAAATACTTGGTGGTACATTCATAATATAAAAGACACAATAGTGTCTTTTTAAATTTATAAAAAGTATGATATTATATAAACGAACGAAAGGGGTATTCCTATGGAAAAATATCGTGAAATAGAAAGAAGTATTATAAAAAAATATCGTAAAGAAATATGGTCTAAATTTATAAAAGCAATTAAAGACTATGAACTTATTCAAGAAAACGATAATATTATGGTTTGTATAAGTGGAGGTAAAGACTCATTCTTACTAGCTAAACTTATTCAAGAACTAAAAAGACATGGCCAAATTCCATTCGAAGCTCATTACGTAGTAATGGACCCTGGTTATAACGAAAAGAATAGAGAATACATAGAAAACAATGCTAAATTAATGAACATACCTATAGAAGTATTTAAAACTGATATATTTGAAGTAGCTAACTCTCTAAATCCAGAAAATCCATGCTACATGTGTGCCAGAATGAGAAGAGGACATTTATATAATAAAGCCCAAGAACTAGGTTGTAACAAAATAGCACTAGGCCATCATTTTGATGATGTAATAGAAACAACACTACTATCTATGTTATATGGTGCAGAAATAAAAACTATGATACCTAAACTATATAGTGATAACTTTAATGGAATGCAGCTAATAAGACCTATGTACTTAATAAAAGAAGCAGACATTCTAGCATGGAAAAACTATAATGAATTAGAATTCTTAAATTGTGCATGTAGTTTTACAGATGCATCTCGTGATCACGAAGGTCTAAGTAAAAGAAAAGAAATGAAAGAACTAATAGCTAACTTAAGAACTAAATATAAAGATATAGATCATAACATATTTAAATCACTAGATAATATAAATCTAAACTGTGTACTAGGATACCATAAAGATGGAGAAAGACATTCATTCCTAGATGATTATAATAAGGAGTAATTATGAAAATAGGTATAGATATAGATGATACAACAGTAGTAACAATAAATTCAATGATTAAGTATGGTAAGAAATATTCTGAAGAAGTATTAAAAACAGGACCAATAATACCTAATCTAGGAACTATCAAAGATAGATTCTATTTAAATGCATTATTTGGTTGGACAGAAGAAACTAAATTCGATTTCTTTAACATGTACTACAAAGATGTATTAAAAGATTGTGAACCACTACCTGATTCTCCTAAAGTAATTAGAACATTAAAAGAAGAAGGTAACGAAATATACTTCATAAGTGCCAGAATAACTACTATTCCAGGTTGTGATGCAGAACAACTAAGTATAGATACAATGAATAAATATGAAATACCATATGACAAAGTAATCATAGGTGCTTATGACAAACTAGAATATTGTTTAGAAAATGGAATCGAAGTATTCGTAGATGATAGTTTAGAAGTATTAGAAGAACTATCTAAACATGGTATTAGATGTTATCTTATGACATCACCAGTTAATAAAGATTTAGAAACAGGTACTATAAAAAGAGTTACTACATGGGAAGAAATATATAATGACTTACAAGAGGTATTAAATGATCCAAGAAGACTTACAAAAGAAATTAAACAATCAGTATAACGAAGAACTAACTACACAAATATTTGAAGGATATAAATGTAGTAGAGTAGTATCACTTCGTATAAATACAATAAAAACTACTAAAGAACAAATATTAAAAGTATTAAATGATAATAATATTTCATACGAAGAAATAAATTGGTACGATAGCGCTCTAGTAGTAAATACAACAGAAGAAAACTTAACTAAATTAGATATATATAATAACGGAGAAATCTACTTACAAAGTTTATCTTCACAACTACCACCATTATTTCTAAATCCAAAAGAAAATGAACTTATACTAGATATGGCTGCAGCACCAGGTGGTAAAACAACAGAAATAGCAGCATTATCAAATAATAAAGCTATGATAACTGCTATTGAAAAAAATAAAATACGTAGTGAAAGACTACAATATAACATAGATAAACAAGGAGCAAAAAAAGTATCAGTACTAAATACTGATGCTCGTAACTTAAACGAATACTTTATGTTTGATAAAATCCTTCTAGACGCTCCATGTAGTGGTTCAGGAACAATTACAAACAATAACTTCGATAACTTTAATGAAGACCTAGTAAATAGATCAATAAAGTTCCAAACATCACTAATAGAAGAAGCAATAAAACATCTTAGAGTAGGTGGAGAACTAATATATTCAACATGTTCTATCCTAAAAGAAGAAAATGAAGATATTATTGATTATTGTTTAAATAAATATAAAAACATAGAACTAGTACCACTAGACTTAACTAATTATCAAGACTTACCACAACTACCTACAAAAGAAGGTACGTTATGTGTATGTCCAACTAAATACTATGAAGGCTTCTATGTAGCCAAAATAAAAAAGATTAACTAAGTTAATCTCTTTTTTATTTCTTATAACCAAACACCATAAGTTATAGCAGCCATCGCTAGTAATAAACCTACTACATAGAATAACTTAACTATATCTCTTTCTTCCCATCCACATTGTTCAAAATGATGATGTAATGGTGCCATTCTTAATATCTTTCTTTTAAACTTAATAATAGCTATCATTTGTATTGCAGAAGATAATGTTTCTACTACGAATACACCACCAACTACCGCAAGTAATAATTCATGTTTAGTTAAAATAGCAATTGCTGCTAAAGCACCACCTAATGCTAAACTACCAGTATCGCCCATAAATACTTTAGCAGGATGAGTATTAAATATTAAGAAACCAAGTAGAGTACCAACTAGTACAAAACAGAAGATACCAACTTCTTGAGCCCCTTGCATCCAACTAGCATTCCAAGCAAGTAATCCATAAGCTAAGAACGCTATTGCTGATAAACCACCAGCTAATCCATCTAATCCATCAGTAATATTAACTGCATTTGAAGAACCAACTAATAAGAATAAAATAAATATTCCATATAACCAACCTAAATCTAATCTAAGTCCTATAGCAGAAACTTCTACAACAGGTGAACCACCATTAGTAATATAAATATAGAAGAATACTAACGCTATAGCCATTTGACAAGCTAATTTAAATAGTATACTTAAACCTTTATTATTATGATATCTAATCTTTAACCAATCATCTGCAAATCCTAAAGCTGCATAAGCTACAAATACTATCATAACAATTAATAAGTTATAAGATATATCTATACTTCCCTTAAACTTTAATAATAGTAATGTAACTATAGTAGGAATAATAAATATAAGACCACCAAGAGTAGGAGTACCATTCTTTTTCATATGTCTTTCTCCAATAGTAGTACTTACATTTTGACCTGCTTTAATTCTTTTAAATAACGGTATTAATATTAATCCAGCTACAATAGATAGTATAAAACCTAACATCATAGCCATTGCTGCTTTTGCTAAGACAAGCATATATACACCTCTTCCTATAAAGAATTATACTACAATTTCTAGAACTTTATTGATTAAAAAATAAAATTTACATTACTTATACAAATAAATACCTATTAAATTATATACAAATTCTTAAAATAATATTATATAATACAATCAATAAAGGAGTGATTATATGGAAAAAATTACACCAATAGATAATCTAGATGAAATGATTGCTACAGGTAACTTTGAAGGATTAACTGCAGCGCAACTTACAGATGCGGGTATCTGTCCAACATGTTTTAATAGAGAACATAATGGTTGCTTATATGGAGATGACTCAGAAAAGATTCTTTATGAAGATGATTTAATAGCATGTTTCTTAGTAGGAGATCCAAGAGCAGAAGGGCACACTGCTATAAGTAGTAAAAAACATTATAAAGATATGATGGATATACCAGATGATCTATGTGAACACGTATATGTATTTGCTAAAAAAGCAATGAGTATCATAAAAGCTGTATATAACTCAGAAAGTGTATATTTATGTACTATGTGTGATGGCCCTATGAACCATTTCCACGTTCAATTAATACCTAGATATGCTCATGAAAAAAGAGGTTCTAAGAACTTCGTAAAACCAAGACAAGAATATAAAAAGGATGAAGAAAAGATTAAAGTATTAAGATTAATGCTTAATAACCAAGGAGAATAATATGTTAAGAATAGGTAAGTTAGACGAAGCTTCTAACGAAAAAATTAATGTAACAATAGGTACATTAGAATCAACTCATTTTGAAGATGGTAAAAAGATAAAAACTACAACAAGACCAGAACTAGAAATTGAAATAGAAGGAACAATCGATAAAGATAATTATTTCTTTAATTTCTATATCGATAAACCATTTGAAGACTATCTAAAAATGAAAAATTATGAAAGAGTAAAAATAGAAAATTCTAATATCAAAGAAGACTTCGCTACAATAAATGGTCAATATGAAACATTTCCTTTAATGAATATTGAAGTATTAAGACTATCTACAACATTAGTATTCGTAGTAAATATGCAATCCTCATTTGATGATTACTTTGCTACATCAGAATTTAATGTCCCATTAACTACAATAGAAAATGCTCTTAAACAAGATTAGTTATAACTAATCTTTTTTTAATATAAAAAAAAGTTATAAACAATTACTTACTTTTATAAAAAAAAATCTAAATATAATGTTATAATGATTAGTATAGGGTAGAGATAAAAGGTAAAAGGAGAGTGATTATTATGGAAAAAGGTTTTGATAATGCAAAATATGTTAAGATTCAAAGCCAAAAGATTAGAGAAAGATTTAAATTATTTGATCGTCTTTATCTTGAAATAGGAGGTAAACTGTTTGATGATTCTCATGCAGCTAGAGTACTTCCAGGTTTTAAAAATGACGCTAAGATAAGTATGTTTCAAGAATTAAAAAAAGATTTAGAAATAATATTTTGTATTAGTGCTGGTGACATTGAAAGAAATAAAATACGTGGAGAATATGGTATTACTTATGATAATGAATTAATTAAATTAATAAATCAATCACGTAAGATGGGCTTTACTGTTAATTCAGTAGTAGTTACTTTATATAAGAATCAAGTAAGTGTCGATAAATTTATTAAGAGATTAGAACGTAATGGTATTAAAACTTATATTCATACATTTACTAAAGGATATCCAACTGATGTAGATACAATAGTAAGTGAAGAAGGATATGGTGCAAATCCATATATTGAAACAACTAAACCATTAGTACTAGTAAATGCTCCAGGTCCTGGATCAGGTAAACTAGCAACATGTTTATCACAAATTTATCATGAAAATAAAAGAGGAGTTAACGCTGGTTATGCTAAATTTGAAACATTTCCAGTATGGAACTTATCTTTAAAACATCCAGTTAATTTAGCATATGAAGCAGCAACTGCTGATTTAAAAGATGTTAATATGATAGATCCTTTCCATCTAGAAGCATATGGTGAAAAAGCAGTTAACTATAATAGAGATGTAGAAATGTTCCCTGTATTAAGAAGCATCTTAAATAGAGCAACTGGCAAAGATATATATAAGTCTCCTACAGATATGGGAGTTAACATGATAGGTAACTGTATTAAAGACGAAAGTATAGTACAAGAAGCTTCTAAAAAAGAAATAGTAAGACGTTACTATCAAGAAAGAAATAATTATAAATTAGGTTTAACAGACGAAGATACTTGTAAGAAGATTAAACTTCTTATGAATGAATTAAATATAGATGAAAAATATCTAGATGTAATAGAACCAGCTTTATCTAAATCAGAGAAAGAAGGAGTACCTGTTATATCTCTAAAAATAGGTAAGAAAAAAATCATTACAGGAAAAGAAACAGATATCTTATCACCTGCATGTACTGTAGTACTAAATGCAGTAAAAGCATTATCTAAAATACCTGATGATATTAAGTTAATATCTCCAAATGTATTAGAACCTATGTTAGCTTTAAATAAGTCATTAGGTAGAGAATCAGATAAACTTCATTTAACAGAAGTGTTAACTGCATTAAGTATTTGCTCTACAACAAATCCTATGGCAGAAAAAGCAATTAATAATTTACCTAAATTAGCTAATTGTGAAGCACATGCAACATATATGGTAGAAAACGGAGATAAAAAAGCATTAAAACGTTTAAAAATTAATCTAACTTGTGAACCAAAATTCGCATCAGATGTAGAAATTGAGACTCAATAATTTGAGTCTTTTAATTTTTGTGTAAAAAAGTATCAAAAAAACAAACTTTTTTTGTAAACCAGCCCAAAAAACTCTTGATTTATGGTACTATAGACATATAGAAAAAATATGTTTTAAAGTCGGGAGGGTTATTATGGAAAATGCTAAATTTAAAAACTTTTTAGAAAACGCTAAATTATTAAACGGACAGTTTAGAATAGTTCCGTTACTATATGGATCATTAGGATTAGAAAATATTACTGAAGCAGATCTACATTCAGATGACATAGATATTCTTATTCCAGGAGAATTTGTCACTGGAGAAAATTGGCCAGCATTAATTGAATTTTTAGAAGCAAACGGATATACATTAATTGATGATCATGAACATACTTTTACAAAAGACGATATAGAGTATTCATATGCTCCAATTGAAAATTTAAAATCATTTGCTGATATCGATCCAAGAGATATCGGAATATACGAAAAAAATGGTGTTAGATATAAATCACTATCTTTAGATCAATATCTAACTGTATATCAACGTTCTTTAGAAGATGACTATAGAGTTAATGTCTTTAAAAAGAAAGCACAAGACGAAGAAAAAATATCTTTTATCAAATCAAAAATGTAACATTGTTACATTTTTTTATTTAAGCATAATTCTTATAGTACCATTTTCTTTTATATAAGTACCTTCCTTAGGTTCCTGATACATAACAGTATCACCACTACCACTATATATCACTTCAAATCCTTTAAGTATTTTAGTAACTTCCTTTTTACTTAAACCAACTACATTAGGTACTTGTTTATATTTAACATCTAACCATGTATATGTTCTAGGTGTAACATCTTTACTAGGTTTAATATCTTTTATACTTATTATATTTTTCATAATATTTTTTGCTATTGGTGCAGACACCGTTCCTCCATATTGAGTTACACCCTTAGGATAATCTATAGCTACATAAACTACATACTCAGGTTTATCAGCAGGTAAGAATCCGATAAAACTAACTATATAATTACCAACCATATATTTACCATCTTTAACTTTTTGAGCAGTCCCTGTCTTACCACCAACTCTGTAATTTTCTATATAAGCATTTTTACCAGTACCAGTAGATACAACACTTTCTAAAACAGTTCTAACTAAACTAGAACTATCTTCACTAATAACTCTTCTAACTAGAGTAGGACTATTCTCATACATAATATCATTACTAACCGGTTCCGTTATATATTTAACTACATAAGGTTTATATAACTTACCACCATTAATAGCAGCACTTACACCAGTAACTTGTTGTATAGGAGTAACACTAATACCTTGACCAAATGATATAGTAGCTTGTTCAACAGGACCAATATTTTGTAAATCAAACATAATACCACTAGACTCTCCATTTAAATCAATACCAGTTTTCGTAGTAAATCCAAACTTTTCTACATAACTATACAATCTCTCAGTACCTAGCTTTTGCCCCATTAATACAAAACCAGGGTTACAAGAATTTTGTACTACCTGCATAAATGTCTGACTACCATGTCCACCTTTCTTCCAACATTTTATTCTCGCACCTTCAACATTAATAGAACCACCATCATGAAAATGATCTTCAAATACATTAATAGTTTTTTCTTCAATAGAAGCAGCTAAAGTAATAATTTTAAATGTTGAACCAGGTTCGTAATTCTTCCATATAGGTAAATTTCTATTAATAACTTCAGTACTATATTCTTTATAACTATTAGAATCAAATGTAGGATTGCTACCCATAGCAATTATTTCTCCTGTATTAGGATCCATTACCATAGCTAAACTCTCATCCGGATTATATTTAGCAGTAGAATTCTCAAGTTCTTTTTCTAAAGCTAATTGTATATCGATATCAATAGTTAAGTATATATCCATACCATTAGTAGCTTCTTCATATATTTCTAAATTATTTAATCTATTGCCTTTACCATCAGAAGTATACTTAATAGAACCATTCTTCCCAGTTAAATAATCATCATATTTTAACTCTAATCCAGATAACCCTTGATTATCTATCCCAACATATCCTAGTACATGAGATAACAATGTACCATATGGATAATATCTTTTAGATTCTTTCATTAAATATAAACCATCTATATTAAGTTCATTTATTTTATCAGCAATATCACTACTAAGTTGTCTACCTTCAGGATTAACTTTTTCTAAAGAAGTTTTCTTAGTTAAATGTTTTAACATCTTATCATAATCACAACCAAGTATACTAGCTAACTTAGTAGCAGTAGTCTCTTTATCTATAACTTGATTAGGTACAACATATAAAGTAGTAGTAGTAATATTAGTAGCTAATACTTTACCATTCCTATCTAGAATTCTCCCTCTATCAGCAGTAATTGGTAAATTCCTTTGCCATAATGATGTAGCTAAATCATTTAATTTATCATAACTAAATACTTGTATATAAAGTATTCTAAGAAACATAAATACAATAACTAATATAACTATAATAAATACAATCTTTATTCTAAATTGTTTATCTTTAATAAACATATAATCACCATTAAATAATATGTTTATAATAAGAAATACTTGTCCTTAAATTGAAAAAGATATCTATCTTTGATAAAATAATTAATATGATAGGAAGTGGTAGTATGAAGAAACTATTAAGTATATTTATTATATTCTTTATATCTATAACTTCCGTAAAAGCACTAGAACTACCAGTAGATATAACTGGTTTATCAGCAATAGTATATAACTTAGATTCAAATCAAATAGTATATGAAAAGAATCCAGATACAACATATACAATAGCATCATTAACTAAGATAATGAATGCTTATACAGCAATTAATAATATAGATAATCTAGATAAGAAAGTAACAATAACAGATCAAGATGTATATAACTTATGGGGCTATACAGTAGCCGGATTAGAAAGTGGAGACGTAGTTACATATAGAGACTTATTATATGCAATGATTCTACCTTCAGGAGCCGATGCTTCTCAAGCCCTAGCTTATCATATAAGTGGTTCACCAGAAGCATATGTAAAACTAATGAATAAAGAAGCACAAAAACTAGGCTTAAGAAACGCCACATTCAAAGACACATATGGTGGCCACGATGATAACAAAGCATCTGCTCGTGAAATACTTAGACTAACCCTAGCTGCCTTACAAAACAAAGACTTCGAAACTATATTTAAAACTACCCAAAAAAGACTAACTAATGGAAAAGAAGTAGTAAACTACACTAGATCAATAGCAACATACCATGGATTTGATTCAAACCTTATAACAGGATCAAAAAGCGGATTCACCATAGCAGCAGGACTAAACCTAGTATCTACAACAACAATAAATAATACAAACTATCTTATAGTAGTATTAAAATGTAACTTAAATACATACAATACCCAACACGTTATAGATACATACAAAATAATACATCACTTACAAGAACAAAAATTTGAAACACGTACTATCCTAAAAAAAGGAACCAAAATAAAAAAAATACCAGTACAAGATAGTACCGTAAGTGAATACCAAGTATCATTAGAAGAAGATATAAAAATAACTTTACCTGATTATGAATTCAATAATATAAAAATAGAATACAATATAACAGATACAATTCTAAACACATACACCAAAGGAGATAATTTAGGTTACATAGATATAAAACTAAATAACCAAGTCCTAGCAACACATAACATATATCTAAAAGATAATCTCTATACTATAAAAGAAATACCAAGAAACATAATAATTATAATACTATCATTAATTATCTTAGTATTTATAATATTTATAGTTAATATCTTTAGTAAAAAGAAAAAAAAGAAAAAGTAATATTATTACTTTTTTTCTTTTTCTATAAATATACTTAAATAGGTGATTATTATAAAAAGAATAGATAAAGTACTATTAATATCTACATGTATACTAATTATATTTGGAATAATAATGGTTTATTCATCAAGTAATATATGGTCAGCATATAAGTATAATGATCCATATAAATATGTTAAATCCCAATTCATATTCTTCTTAATAGGACTTATAGTAATCTACATAATTCAAAAAATAAAACCAAGTTACTTAGAAAAATATTCTAATCATCTATTACTAGGTTGCTTCATTCTATTAGTCCTAGTTCTAATACCAGGAATAGGCAAAGTAAGAAATGGTTCACGTAGTTGGTTTGGAATAGGTCCTCTAGGTATTCAACCATCAGAATTCTCTAAACTAGGACTAATAATATATACTTCAAAATATCTATCTCATAATAATAAAAATATTAAAGATATTAAAAAAGGATTAATACCATTATTTATAATTATCTTAGTATTTTTCTTACTAATTATGTTAGAACCAGACTTTGGTACAGCTATGGTAATTATATTAACCCTAATAGTATTAATATATATATCAGGACCTAATCTATCTTTCTTTATAAAAATAGGTATCATAGGTCTTATAGCAATAGTAATACTAATTATAATAGCTCCATATCGTATAAAAAGAATTACAGCATACTTAAATCCTTGGAGTGACCCATTAGGTAGTGGCTTCCAAATAATCCAAAGTTTATACGCTATCGGACCATCAAGCTTACTTGGTACCGGATTTAATAACTCAATACAAAAGAACTTCTACTTACCAGAACCTCAAACAGATTTTATATTCAGTATCATATCAGAAGAATTCGGTATAGTAGGAGTATTTACCATACTATCTTTATATACAATAATATTTTATCGTTCCATAAAAATATCTTTAAACCAAAATAATCTATTCTATAAGTATGTTACATTCGGTCTTATATTTGGAATTATTCTCCAAGTAACTCTAAACATCCTAGTAGTAACTGGTACTATCCCAACAACAGGTATTACATTACCATTTCTATCTTACGGAGGATCATCATTACTTATCTCAATGATTTCAATAGGTATTATATTAAGAATTAGTAAAGAAGAGTAAATTATATTGTAATGCATACATATGTTTGGTATAATAATTTTCATAAATTCATCATAAAGGGGGACATAACATGAATGAAATTATACCACCAGAAGAACAAAATATAGAAACCATGATATATGAAATACGTGGAAAGCAAGTAATGCTCGATAGCGACTTGGCTAAACTATATCAATGTAAAAACGGTACTAAAGAAATTAATCAAGCAGTAAAAAATAATCCAGAAAAATTCCCAGAAAGATTTTCTTGGAAACTAACAAAAGAAGAAACAGAAGAACTTTTGGTCAAAATAATTGACCGAAAAAATATTGAAACTAGAGGTGGAAAATATAAAAATCCAAGGGTTTTTACTGAACAAGGAGTAGCAATGCTCGCAACAATATTAAAATCAAAAAAAGCAACAGACGTAAGTATAAGAATTATGGATGCATTTGTAGAAATGCGACACTTCATAGTAGAGAACAAAGATATATATCAAACATTAACAAACATCAATAATAAATTAATAGAACATGATAAAAAGATAGATTATTTATTTTCTATATTTGATAAAAAAGAACATCTATTCTTACCAGGTACAGAATATGATGCTTATAGAGAAATTACAAAGATTTTAAAAGTAGCTAAAGAAGAAATAATAATAATTGACGGATACGTAGATGTAACACTCCTTGATATCATAAAAGAATTAAATACAAATGTAGTTTTAATTACCAAAAACAAAAACAATCTAAAAAAAATAGAAATAGATAAATACAACAAGCAATATAATAATCTACAAATAATAAAGAATGATACATTCCATGACAGATATATAATACTAGATAATAAAGAAATTTATCATGTCGGTACTTCTCTAAATCACGCTGGAAAAAGAGTATTTTCTATAAATAAATTAGAAGACAAAATAATTATAGATAATCTCTTAAATTACATTAAAACAATCATATACTAATATGTTATAATACGTATCACGGAGTGATATATATGGAAATACAATTCAATAACATATATATGAAACGATTCTATTATTTCAATCTCTATGTAATTAAAGGAAAGAACGGAGACATACTAATAGATACAGGATTCATATGTATGAAAAAAAGAGTTAAAAAATGGTTAGACAAATTTAATATAAAATTAATAATACTAACCCATGTACATGTAGATCACTCATGGAACGTTAAATACATAAAAGACCTATACAATTGCAAAGTAGCAATAGGTACTCAAGATAAAAATAATATCGATAACAGTAAAATAAAAACATTCCCTAAAAATAAACATTTTAATACTTGGACAAAACTAATGAATTTTGGAATGAACAAATTCATTCCTGAAGAATACCAAGTAGATTATTATTTAAAAAATAATGAAGTAATAAATAAATATGGATTAAACTTAAAAATAATATCTTTAAAAGGACATACAACAGGTTCCATAGGAATAAAATATAAAGACTACTTATTTGTAGGTGATGCCCTAGTAAATAGAGGACCTAAAGTATCAATAGCATTCCAAAACCAACACCCAGAACATGCTATTAAATCAGTTAATAAAATATTAAAAGAAAATCCTTCAATTGTATTTGTAGGACATGATAAAGAAATAACAAAAGATAAACTATTTAAATCATTTACTTCAATTGACAAAGCATAATTTATATCATAATATTAAACTATAATAAAAAGGGTGATAATATGGCAACCACTAAGAAAAAAACTACTACTAAAAAAACAACAAGTACAAAAAAACAACCAACTAAAAAAGTTACTAAAAAACAACCAGTAAAAGAAACAACTAAAGTAGTAGAACAACCACCTATTGAAGAAACAAAAAAGATAACTTTAAAAAGAATATATATAATCATAATAATAATCCTATCTATATTATTATTAATATCTTCAACAATAGAAATAATAAATATAATAACTCCTTCAGAAAACTTACTACCAACAACACCAGCAGAACAACCAACTGTATCTGAAGATGAACTAGCAAAACTAAATGCATTATTTTCTGAAGATATAGATTTTGCTATACCAAGAAAAGAAAATAAAAACAACGAAATAATAGGTAGAGTAGAAATACCAGGAGTATTCAATTTATTACTAACTCAAACAAAAGACAACGACTATTACATAGAATATAATATTAAAAAGAAAAGAAGTAATAAAGGAACAGAATTCATCGATTATAGAAATAAAATGACTGATAAACAAATTAATATATATGGACACAATTCAAGACTTTATGACTTACCATTTAAAAAGCTAGAAAACTTCTTAAAAAAAGAGTTCTTTGATAAAAACGAATACTTACTATTCCAACACGAAGAAGGAAGAAGAATATATCAAATAGCAGCTATTAAAAAAGTAACTACTGACTATGAACATATGGTACTAAACGCTACTAATCAAAAAGAACATATATCTAAATTATTAGAAAACTCAATTCAATCAAGAGAATTAGAATACGATGATAATACTAATATAATAGTACTTCAAACTTGTGTAAGACAACACGACGGACACTACTACATATTAATAGGATTTGAAATCAAATAAATCACCCAAAAGGTGATTTTATTTTATTAAAAAATATCAAAAAAAATAATTGACAACAAAAAATCTATAAATTATGATAAATATACGGTGAAATTGCATAATTGCGAGCAGAGGGAATGGTTGTATGAATTAAAAAACTTGTTTTAACAATTAATATTTATCTTTAGTAAATATTGTTTTAACAAGTTTGTTTTTTTATTATTTAATCTATCCCTTCATGAGTAGCAATCAAATTTCAAATGAGAGTTACCATTTCACCTATATTGCATAGGCAATAAATAGATGAAGCATGTAATGAACGCTCCACATTACAGCAAAATAGAAAGGAAGATGAAAATGAAAAAGCTAAAAGAACTAGTAACAACTATTCTGTTTTCAATAGTATTTGTAATAGCTATATGTGGATTAGTAAAACTAATAGATGTTAAAGCCGAAGACACTTACGGAAAAATAACACTGAAAAAAACAGCAGTAGCTAACAATGATCGTACAGCAAAAGTAACATTAGAACTTCAAACTAATAAGTTAAAACAAACTACTACTGACATAATAATTTTAATGGATCGTTCAGGTAGTATGTCTAAAACTATATGTACTAAATATAACGAAAACAAGACAAGATGCTTAGAAAGCGATTATCGTTTAACAATCGCTAAAGATCAAGCAAAAGAATTAATAAAACAAGTACTACCAGCAAACAATAGTGGAAACGTTAAAATTGGTGTTGTAACTTTTGGTACTAATTACGAAAAAAGATATTCAACTCAAACATATTCTGAAATGACTAGTAACCAACAAACAGCATTAAATATGATTACTAATATTCAGTTAACAAATAATAACGGAACTAACGTACAAGCTGGTTTAGAAGCAGCTAAAATCCTATTCAATAGTTCAACAGCAACAAACAAAATCATAGTTTTAATATCAGATGGTGAACCAACATACTTCACATTATCATCAGGTATAACTTGTGGTGATGGAAATGAAGACGACCTTGATTATTGGGATCCAGAAGAATGCTATGATAGCAAGTTAATTCCATCTACAGCAGCAAAAAAAGTTGCAGATGAATTAAAAAGTTCAAAATACGGTGTAGAAATATATGCAGTAGGATATGGCGATTCAACTGGTAAATTAGCAGAATTCCTAACAGAATCAATAGCATCGAAATCTACTTCTGAAAAGAAATATGAATACAATGCAACTGACACAGATGGGTTAAAATCAGCTATAAGCTCAATTGCTACTAATATCAAATCAATTTTAGCAACTGATGCTAAAGTAGAAGACACAATACCAGCAACTTTTGAACTAACAGAAGAAGCTATAACTAGTTTACAAACAACTTATGGTGATAAAATTAAAATCACAACAAACGATGATGGTACTACAACAATTGTAGTAAATTACAAAGAAATAAGTTCATTAGAAGGAACTTACAAAATCGAATATACAGTAAAAGCTAAAGATGAATACAACGGAGCAATGTATACAAATAAAGAAGCTATATTCACTGCAACTGCTACAGAAGATAATACATTCTATCAAAATAAAAATATTGAAGAAAAATTTGATAAACCAGTAGTTGCAATAGCACCAGTAACTAAGGACGATGATTTAACAGATCAAAATTACCTAGAAGGAAATACTTATACAATCAAAAAAGATACTATATTATTAAACGATATAGTAAAAGAAGAATTAGACAAAATAGTGGTTCAATCTAGACCTAATATGACTATACCAGAATCTACTGTTACATATGATATAGTAATTGATAGCGTATCATGTGGAACAGCAGAAGTAAAAAATGGAGATATAGTTTATACAGCACTAGAAGGTTGTGCAGGTAATCCAACTATTGATTATCATGTTATAAGCAATGTAAGTATTTACGAATACGATGGTGTAAGTTTAAAACAAAACCAATACTCAGTAACAAGTATTGCTTATAAAGGTGAAAACACTTATGAAAAATCATCTACTATAACTTTATCAGTTGATAGAGTACCTGTTACATATGAAGTACAATACTTAGAACAAAATACTAATAAAGAATTAGTTAGAACAAAAATAGTAAGTGGTTACAAAAATAGAGATAAAGTAACAGAAACAGCTCTAACTGGATATGAAACTTCTCCAAACGGAGTAAGTATCTTAAAAGAATATGACTTAGTTAGTGCTAAAAATCAAAGTTTAACTCTAAAAAAAGATAATAATATTATTACATTTTATTATACTAAAAAAGAAATAAAAACTGATGAACCAAACCTAACTAAAGAAAGTACAAAAACAAGTATTAATACATTAAAAGATCCTATAAAATATACAATAAGTTACTATACAGAAGTAGAAGACTATAAAGGTGAATTAGTTATTACTTTAATAGACTCACTACCTCATAGAATTATTGAATCAGAATCTACATATAAATGTACTAATACAAATAAATATACTTGTACTTCAATCTATGATGAAGCAAAAGAAACAATAACATATACAATAAAATATAATATTAATACTTTTGAAACAGGTAAAAAATATATTATAGATTATAGTATGGATGTATTCTTAAAATATGATGAAACAGACTTCGATGGTAGCGAATCATCAATAGTAAACAGAATAACAACTGAGTTAGTAGCAGATGAAACTAAGATACCAAGTTACGATGATAAAGAAATACCTACAGATATAAAAGGTACAGTAAAAGCAAAATATGTATACCTAGATAATAATGAAGAAAAAACAATAGCTGAAGGTAAATTTGATACAACACAAACATCAAAGATTGGTACTAGTTATGAAACATCTAAAAAAGATATCCAAGGATATACATTTAAAGAAGTAAGAGGTAGTGAAAAAGGTACTATAAAAGAAGGAACAATTGTAATTACTTACGTATATACTAAAGATCCTGCTGAAGTAACTGAAAAACCTACATTAATCAAAAAAGCCTTAAAAGATACAATAATTACATCTACAAACCAAGAAGTTACATATTTAATTGATTACAGTACTAAAGTTAAGAATCATGACGGAGATGTAACTCTTACAATAGTAGACACATTAGAATATCCAATATCTAAAGTAGAAACTGTATCAGATGGATGGACTGCATCTTATGATGGTAATAAAACAATTACGTTTACTAAAAAGTATCATATTCATACATCATTAGTTGACACAAACGAAGTAGAAATAGAAGAATTATTAAGTTATACAGTAAAATATAAAACATTTGCTGCAGAAAATGATTCAGATGACAAACTAACAAATAAAGCAAAACCTTCTATAACTATTCTTAAAGAAACTACAACAGGTGATGAAGTAAAAGAAGATGTACCTATAAATGTATTAGGTAATGTAAAAATAAATTATCTAGAAAAAGATACAAATAAAGTATTACATACTTCAACATACTTATATGAAAAAGATGTAAAAGTAGGAACATCATACGAAACAAAATCATTAACAATAAACGGATATAAAGTAGTATCAAATAGCGGAAATACAACAGGTATTGTAAAAGAAAAACTTACAGAAGTAACATATTACTATGAAAGATTATCAGCAACACCAGAAAATCCAATATTAACAAAAACAGGTACTACAAGTATTACTTCTACAGATCAAAAAGTAAAATACAACTTAACTTATGAAGCTAAAATATCAGGTTACAAAGGTGATGTAGTTATCACAATGATAGATAAACTACCTTATCCAATAGATATTAATAATTCAAAAATAAGTGGTGAATATACTTATGATGAAACTAACAATACTATAACTTGGATTATTTTTGAAGAATCAAATATTGAACCTACTCAAGAAATTCCAATAACATTTATTGAAAACTTAGAGTTAGTATATATTGGTATTCCTGCAAATGGTAAATCATTTACTAATACAGTAGAAATACATATCGAAGATGGTACTAGTGACGATCATGTAGAAAAAGAAGAACATGAAACAGATATAGATATTGACGGAAAAGTAGTAGTAAGACATTTAGATGATAGAACAGGTAAAGAAATAACTGAAGTAAGTCCAGAAAACATTACTGGTAAAGTAGGAACTGCTTACGAAACAAAACCAGCTACAATAAATGGCTACACATTAGTAAGTGAAAAATTACCAGATAACGATAAAGGTAACTTTATTGACGGAACAATTAATGTAACTTATAGATATAAAAAGATAGATATATCTTTAACAGATGAAGAAGTAACTAAAACTTCAAGTACTACTAAAGTTACATCAAAGAATCAAAATGTTGACTACGAAATTAACTATAATGCATTTGTTGAATATCGTGGAACTATTACAGTAACAGTAGTAGACCAATTAGAATATCCAATAGATGTATCGCAATCAAAACTATCTGGTGGAACATATGATAAAGATAAACTAACTATTACATGGACAGAAAAAATAGATAACTTAAACACTTATTTAACTGGAACAAAACACCATGTAAGCATTCAAAAAATAATTAGTTTAAGATACAAAAATATTCCATCAAATGGAACAATAACTAATAGTGTAACAGGATATATTAAAACAGATGAAGGTAAAACAAAAGATACTACTCCAGATGAAGTAGTAATTCCAACAAATATTAAAGGAAACCTAATAGTTGAATATATCTATATAGCAGAAAATGGTGAGATAAAAGAACTACATTCATATTCAGAAGAAGATTATGTGGGAGAAACATATACTACTGAAGCTAAAACATTTAATAGTTACACATTAAAAGAAACACCAACTAACGCAAGTGGAAAAATAGTAGAAGGAACTACAAGAGTAACATACTTCTACACAAAAACACCTGCAGAAGTAAAAGAAAACAAAGTTGATAAAGAATCAACAAAAGATGTTATAACAAATACAAAAGATAACTTTGATTATACAATTGTATATAATACTGAAATTGATGAATACATAGGAAAAGCTACTATAACTATAGTAGATGAACTAACACATCCAATAGACGCTGATAAATCAAAACTTAATGGTGGTATCTATAACGAAGAAAAACTAACTATTACATGGACAAAAGAATACGATGTTAATACATACGAAAATATAAATAATAAAATTAACATTAATATTGAAATATCTTTATACTACAAAAATCTAAAAGCAACAGATAGAGTAGTAGAAAATAATGTTAGTACTAAATTAGTAATAGATACAATAAAAGAACCAGTAGAAACAACAGATAAAGAAGAAACAAAACTAGAAGTACCAGGTAAAGTAATAGTAAATTACGTTGATGAATTTAATAAAGTGATTGCTAATCAAGAAACTATAAAAGGATTAGTTGGAGAAACTTATAAAACAAATTCAAAAGAAATAGATGGATACATCTTATCTAAAATTCAAGGTAATGAAAATGGTACATATACTGAAGAAGATATAGTAGTAACATACATATATGAAAAAGAAGGTACTGGAACAGTAAAACCTCCTCATACATTATCAAACACTAATCTTCTAAGCATAATTCTAATCTCTTTATTAGCGTTATTAATAAGTATTAAAAGAGTTATAAAACTATAATAAAAACTGCATATAATGCAGTTTTTTCATGCTATAATACAAGTAGGAGTGATACCATGAAAATAACTTTAGCATCTACATCAAAATTCAAAAATAAAATACTAGATACAGTACATATTAAACACGATCAAATATCTCCCAATTGTGAAGAACATTCAAACTATAATGATCCTTATGAATACGTAAAAGACATAGCTAAACAAAAACTAGATAGTGTATCTAATTATAATACAGACATAATAATATCTTTAGATACAATAGTACTAATAAATAATAAAATAGTAGAAAAACCTAAAACTATTGAAGAAGCTAAACAAAACTTGAGAAATAGTTCTAATAATACATCTAAAGTTATAACAGGTATAGCTATGTTAAATAAACAAACTAACGAAGAAATAATAACATATCAAGAAACACTAGTAACTTTTAACGATATAGATGAAGAAGATATAGAATTCTACATAGAAAACGAAAGTGATGCTATGTATGCATCTGGATTCATAGTAGAAACAATCTGTTCTAACTTTATAAATAAAATAGAGGGAAGTTACTACAATATACTTGGTGTTCCAGTAGAAAAAATATATGAAATATTAAGAAATTGGAACATAAAACTTAAAAATATCGAATAAAATGGCCTAAAAAGCCATTTTTTTAGTGAAAAATAATAATAAAATTTGACATTTATCTTATATATATAAAATAACCACCAACAACAAGGGAAGTTGGGCATAATTGTAAGGGGGAAAAACAATGAAAAAAGTTAGTGGAATTCTTCTAGCATTACTTACATTCTTCTCATCTACATTAAATGTATTTGCAGATGCAGTTGAAGTATATGAAGAAAAAACACAAACAATCAACAAAGAAGACTATGAATCATTAAAACAAGAAGTAGAACAAAAAGTATATAATCTAAACGAAAGCGATGATGAATACGTTTATGATTATGAAATTACTATTACAAAAGAAGAAGACGAAGTAGTAGTAACTGATACTAAAAAAGTAACTTCTGAAAAGAAATTTACTTCTGAAGCAGAAGCTAAAAAATTCTACGAAGAATATCAATTAGAAGATTCATGGAAACAAGGAGAACTAACTATAACTTCTTCAGAAGAAAGTGTAGTAGTTAAAGGTGATACAATCACAGTTACATGTAGTGAAGCATCATGTGCAGACAAAATTGCTGAAATTGAAGCAACACTAAATGAATATGAAGATTTAGAAGTAATTTCTAAAGAAACAACTTCAAAAGACGATCAAAAAACTATTGTTTACGAAGTTGGTGGAAAAGCAGCAGAATTAACATATGAAGATGCTGTAAAACTAGTTTTAACATTAAATCCTCAAGTAGATGGATACAAACTAGTAAAAAATGAATATGTATTAGTTAAAAAAGGTTCAGTAGATGCTAAAACATTTAAAGAACTAGTTGGTAAAGATACATATGAAACATATCAAGAAGCAAAAGAAGCTTCAGACAAATTCTTAAAAGATGAAAGATATGAAGAAAAAGTTGCAGTAATCGTAGCAATTTATGATGATTCTGAAAAAGAAACAAATAAAACTACATTACCTGGACAATTAACTGAAGAATTAGCTTATACTATTGCATTAGCAGATGCTAAAGCAGAATTAGAAAAAGCTATTGAAGAAGGTAGAATAACTATCGAAGGTACTATTGAAGAAGCTAAAAAAGCATTAGAAAATGCTTACAAAACTGGTAAACTTCAATTAAATGGTATCGAATTAGATGGTAGAGTAGTATATTACAGTCTACCTGAAAAAAGAACTGTAAGAGATGTAAAAGAATTATCTCAAACATTCTTCACTAAAACAGGTGCAGAATTAGCTAAGTCAGCTTTAGAAGCAACACAAGAAGGATTAAAAGAACAAGGTGTTACAATCGAAGATATTACTATTACTGAAACTAATGAAAATGCAACTAATATCTCTGCTGGAGTACCAGTTCCTGGATACAAAGGAAAATATACAATAACTCCAACATCAATTGGTTACTATTCATTAGAAAAAGGTAACTCAATCGTTATCTGGACACCAAGTGCTTTAACTGCTGAACAAAAAGAACAAATATCTACATCAGTTAAAGAAAATAATGACAAAATTAAAAGAATTAGTTTCGTTACAGGATATAACGAAGAGCAACACATTGAAGGTATTGGTAAATTTACTTTCAAAGAAACAGCAAGAAGTATATTTGGACAAACAATTTATTCATACAGTTTAGAACTTAATGGTGAAGGTACTACAGTAAAAACTGGTACATTAACTAATAGTAAAGTATACAAACTATCATATAAATTAGTTACTACTACTGAATTATGGTATGTAGATAAAACTGAAATCAAATATGGTTTCGACTATACAGTACAAGGTGGAGGAGTAAAAGTTACTCGTGATCTATTCAATGTACAAAGTATATTAGCTGGAAAAATATATAATCATACAATGGCATATAGAGTAAATAATACTCAAAGTTATACTTCTTATGTAGCATCATTTGATATATATAAAGAAGAAACTATAACTAATGCTACAGTATCATACAAAATAACTAGAGAAAAAGCTGCAACTGGTAATGTTGGTCCAGGTGGTAGTGGAGAAGGTATAACTCCTCCAAATACTGGAGCAGAATCAAACTTATTCATAAGCTTAAGTCTATTAGCATTACTAGCAGGAGTAATATCTCTAAAAAAGTTATGTAAATAATAAAAAGAGGTTTGCGAAAACCTTTTATTAAATGAAAAAAAATTAATAATTATTAAAAACTCCCTATTTTATTGAATAAAAAAAATAATAAGTTTAAAATTTAAAAATGAGGTGGTTTTTATGAAAAATATATTAAATATAGGAATAGATGTTGGTTCAACAACAGTAAAATTAGTTGTAATGAACAACAAAAAAGAAATCTTATATAACGAATATAGAAGACATTATTCAGATACAAAAAAAACAATCAAAGACTTACTAACTGAAATAACAGAAAAATTTCCAGCCAAAGAATTTACTTTAGCATCAACAGGCAGTGGAGCCATAACTCTAGCCAAATATTTAAATATACCATTTATTCAAGAAGTAATAGCATGCAAAAACGCAATAAAAGAATATGCACCATCTACAGACGTAGCAATTGAACTTGGTGGTGAAGATGCCAAAATAATATATTTTGATCAAACTATAGAACAAAGAATGAACGGAACATGTGCTGGAGGAACAGGTGCATTTCTAGATCAAATGGCAGTATTACTAAACACTGATACCCAAGGTTTAAATGAATATGCCAAAAATGGAAAAACAATATATCCTATCGCATCGCGATGCGGCGTTTTCGCTAAAACAGATATTCAACCTTTACTTAATGAAGGAGCTAAAAAAGAAGACATAGCATTATCAATACTACAAGCAGTAGTTAATCAAACAATAAGTGGCTTAGCTTGCGGTAAACCAATCAAAGGGAATGTTATATTCTTAGGTGGTCCGCTAAACTATTTAACTATGTTAAAAGATAGATTCATAAAAACACTAGATTTAAAAGAAGAAGAAATAATAACACCAACCGATGCCAGATTATTTGTATGTATCGGAGCAATATTAGGAAATGAAGATAAAAAAACATATACTTCAGCAGACTTACTATCCATGTCAAAAAAACTAAGTTATTTTAGAGAAACAGAGTCATCTAGTTTAAAACCTTTATTTGTAAATAAAAAAGAATATAATACATTCAAAAAAAGACACACTAAAAATTCAGTAAATAGAAAAGCATTAGATAATTATAGTGGAGACGTTTTTATAGGAATTGATGCCGGATCAACAACAGCAAAAGTAGTAGCTATAGATCACGAAGGTAATTTATTATACGAAAATTACTGCAGTAATAAAGGAACTCCAGTAGATACAGTAAAAGGAATGCTCCTAGACTTATATTCTAAATTACCAACAAACACCATAATCAGAAGTGCAGGATCAACTGGATATGGAGAATTACTAATTAAAACGGCCTTTAATCTAGATATAAGCGAAATAGAAACAATGGCTCATTATGAGGCAGCTAACTACTTCTTACCAGGTGTCGAAAGCATCATTGACATTGGTGGCCAAGACATGAAATACATCAAAATAAAAGATGGAGCAGTAGATAGTATAATGCTAAATGAAGCTTGTTCATCAGGTTGTGGTTCATTTATTGAAACACTTGCAAAATCACTAAACATAACAGTAGAAGAATTTGTTAATGAAGCAGTTACATCCAAATCTCCAATAGATTTAGGATCACGTTGCACGGTATTTATGAACTCAAAAATAAAACAAACACAAAAAGAAGGATATCCTCTTTGTGACATTTTTGCAGGTCTTTCATACTCTGTAATAAGAAATGCTATTCAAAAAGTAATGAAAATAAGAGATTTCAATACTCTAGGCAATAAAATAGTAGTACAAGGTGGAACATTTCTAAATAATGCAATATTAAGAGCATTCGAAATCATAGTTGGTAAAGAAGTAGTTCGACCAGATATAGCAGGTTTAATGGGAGCATACGGAGTAGCTTTAATTGCACTTAATAATTTCAAACAATATGAAGACCAAGATATAAAAAGTGGAATACTAACAAAAGAAGAAATAGAAAATTTAAAAATAAAAACAACAAACACTAGATGCCAAGGCTGTGAAAATCATTGTGCACTAACAATCAATTTATTTAATAAAAAATCATTTATATCTGGTAACAGATGTGAAAGAGGAAGTGGAAACAATGGTTCACATTCAACATTACCAAATATGTATGCATGGAAATATGATAGATTATTTAACTATAAACCACTTGAAAATGCACCACGTGGAGAAATAGGTATACCAAGAGTACTAAACATGTACGAAAACTACCCCTTATGGTTCACATTATTTACAAAATTAGGATTTAAAGTAGTATTATCAGACCATTCAAACCACACAATGTATGAAACAGGCATTGAATCAATGCCGTCTGAATCAGTTTGTTATCCAGCGAAATTAGTACATGGACATATCATGAATTTGATAAAAAAAGGTGTAAAAACAATCTTCTATCCGTGTATCATGTATGAAAACATGGAATTTAAAAACTGTGATAATCATTATAATTGTCCTATTGTTCAAAGTTACTCAGAAGCAATTAAATTAAATGTAGAAAACTTAGAACAAGAACAAATAAATTACTTAAATCCATTCTTACCTTTAGAAGAAAAAGCCTTACTTAAACGTATTCAAGAACTAGAAGAATTCAAAGAATATAAATTTACAAAAAAAGAACTTACTGAAGCAATAAACGCAGCCTTTGAAGAACAAAGAACATTTAAACAAGAAGTAAGAGATAAGGGAGAAGAATTCCTACGTTATATCGAAGAACACAACGAAAAAGCAATAGTATTAGCAGGTAGACCATATCATATCGATAAAGAAATCAACCACGGAATAGATACAATGATTAATAGTTTAGGCCTAGCAGTTTTAACAGAAGACTCTATTTGTCACTTAAGTAAAATAGAATCTAAACTAAGAGTAATAGACCAATGGGCTTACCACAGTCGTATTTATCATGCTAGTGATGTAGTAGCAAGACATAAGAATATAGAATTAGTAAACTTAAACTCATTTGGATGTGGTCTTGATGCAATAGTAACAGATCAAGCCGAAGAAATTTTAAAAAATAATAATAAACTATTTACAACAATAAAAATAGATGAAATTAATAATCTAGGAGCTGCAAAGATAAGAATACGTTCATTAATAGCATCTATGAACAAAAGAGATACTCAAAAAAATTATAAAACATATGAGTATACAAAGAACTATTTCAAAGAAGAACATAAAGAACATACAATCCTATTCCCAGACATGGCTCCATATCATATGCCATTATTTGAAAGTGCCCTAAATAGCGAAGGATACAAGGCAGTATACTTAAAAGAAAGTAATGATAATACTGTAGAAACAGGGCTAAAATATGTAAATAACGATGCTTGTTATCCAGCAATCATAGTAACAGGACAACTAATAACAGCATTAAAAAGTGGTGAATACGACCTAAATAATACAAGTGTAATTATTACTCAAACTGGTGGGGGATGTAGAGCTACAAACTATATAGGATTAATAAGGAAAGCACTAAAAGATGCAAACCTAGAGCAAATTCCTGTAATATCCTTAAACTTTTCAGGATTAGAAGGGGAACAAGCCTTCCATTGGACACCAAACCTATTAAATAAGGTATTACAAGCAGTAGTATACGGAGACCTATTAATGAAATTAACATTAGCTACCAGACCTTACGAAAAAGAACAAGGCAAAACCGAGAAAATATATAATAAATGGCATAGAAAATGTTATGCATCATTATCAGATGGAAACCAAAAAGAATTTAAAAATAACTGTAAAAAGATAATTGAAGAATTTAATAAAATTCCTATAATAAAAAAAGAATTACCTAAAGTAGGAATTGTAGGTGAAATCTTAATCAAATATCATACCTTTGGTAACGACAATCTAGTTGGAAAATTAGAACAAGAAGGAGCAGAAGTATTTGTACCAGAATTAATGGGATTTGTTAAATACTGTGCATACAACAATATAATAAAAGAAAAACTATTAAAAAAAGGGAAAAAATTAAGTGTAGGAAGTGCTGCAGTATTAAAAATAATTGATTATTATGAAAAAACAGTAAGAGATCTATTAAAAGATACTAGATATCGTAATGTAAGTAACATATACGAATTAGCAAACAATGTTAATGGGATATTATCAACCGGAAATCAAACAGGAGAAGGATGGTTTTTAACAGCCGAAATGGTCGAATTAATTAAAGACGGAATAAACAATATAGTATGTGTTCAACCATTTGCTTGTTTACCAAATCATATCGTAGGCAAATCTGTAATTAAGAAGATAAGAACTTTATATAAAGATTCTAATATAGTTGCAATAGACTACGATCCGGGGGCATCACACACTAACCAAGTAAATAGAATAAAATTAATGCTTACAGTAGCAAAGGATAACTTAAAAAGCAAAAAGAATTAGTAATTAATCTACTAATTCTTTTTTTGATTGACTAAATACATATATAGTGCTTTAATAAAGGCAAAAGGAATGGGTTTTATGGGAATTAAAGAATTTAAAGAAAAATTAAGCAGTATAGATTTCGCAACAGGAGCTAAAAAAGTAGTTCTAGGTGTAGCTTTAGCAGGTGCTCTAAGCTTACCATTAGCACAAACTGCTCATGCAGCAGTACCAGCATCAAATATCTTAGGAGATGCTCAAGTAGGATATGAAACTAGAATAGAAATTAAACAAGATGACGCTATGGATATTCATAGAGAATTCTGTGCTTATGACTATTATGGAAATCCAGTAGTAGATGCTACTGAAATAAGTAGAGCAATCGAATTATCAGATGCATTAAACGGCTACTACTATGATGAATTATACTTCACAAATACAAACAAAGCAGAAGTATTAGGTTTAGACATTGATGATCTATATGGAGACTATCAATACGCAGTATCTAGAAATAGAGAAGAAAGATTCTGTGCAAATAACATGGCTAGCAAACCAGCAATAGATGCTTATATAACATTCTCTTGCGGTACTATAGCTAATGGTATTAAAGAAGAATTATCTAATACAATATGTAGAGTACTAGTAGATGAAGGTTATGAAATAACTTCTACACCAAGATTAACTATTAGTAATAATAGATTATATGCAGTAGTAGGATTAAATACTGGACTAAGAGTAATCGAAATAAAAGGTGAACAAGTACCAGAAATGATTACAACTATCTTAGCAATGAACAATTCATACAATGTATCTCTAAATAACATTGGTGGATATTCTAATGCATATGAATCATCATTTGCATATAATGGTGTAGATATGTATACAGGAGAATCAGTATGGTTATCATTACCAGACGATGCTAAAAAAGCTAATCTAAGAAATGGTATTACTATGTATGAAACATTATGCAATGATAGAGGAGTTATCTTAGAATGCTCTAATCCTTTAGATTTAGATAAACCAACTAAATCAGAAAGAGCAATGTTAGAAAACTTAGGATATACTTCTAGTCAAGCTAAAAATGCTAGAGTACAAGAAGCATACATAACATTATTAAATAAAAATTACACTAAGTAATTGCATTATAAATTTCTAAATAGTATAATTACTTTAGGAGGGGATAGATATGAAGAAGAAAATACTAACTAACATATCTATCTCTTTTTCTTAGACTTATTATTCCATTGGGTAATAAGTCTTTTTTTATAGGAGGAATAACATGAAATTCAAAAGAATATTATTAAAATTAAGTGGAGAATCACTAGCAGGATCTAAAGGTACAGGAATAGATTTTGATAGAGTATTAGATGTATGTAGAGAAATAAAAGAAGTAGCAGAACTTGGTATAGAAGTAGCTATAGTAGTAGGTGGAGGTAACTTCTGGAGAGGTAGAAGTAACCAACAAATGGATAGATGTACATCTGACTACATAGGTATGCTAGGTACAACAATGAATGCATTAGCAATTGGTGATGCATTCAAACAACTTAATCAAGAAGTAAGAGTTCAAACCGGAGTAGAAATGCGTCAAATAGCAGAATACTTCATAAAAGATAGAGCACTAAAACATCTAAGTAATAAGAGAGTATTAGTATTCGGATGTGGAACTGGTTCACCATTCTTCTCAACAGATACAGCAGCAGCTCTAAGAGCAGCTGAAATAAACGCTGATGCTCTACTAAAAGCAACTAACGTAGATGGAATATATGATAAAGATCCAAGAAAACATACTGATGCTAAAAAGATAGATAAAATAACATACTTAGATGTATTAAATAAAAAACTAAACGTAATGGATACAACAGCAACATCCCTATGTATGGATAATGAAATACCAATAGTAGTATTTGATATAAACGAACATGGTAATTTAAAAAAAGTCCTACTAGGAGAAACAATAGGTACAATAGTATCAAAAGAAATCGAAGAATAATCTTCGATTTTTTAATTTCTTATAATATATTGTGATAAAATATCTTTGTGGTGATAACTATGTTAAGAATAGATAATATAAAAATATATGAAGACTTAACTGAAGAACAACTATTTAATAAAGTAATAAAAAAGAATAAGATAAATCCTAGTGATATAAAATCTATAAATATAGTAAAAAAATCTATAGATGCTAGAGATAAATCTAATGTACATTATAACTATGCAATTAACATAGAAGTACTAGATGAATCTAAATATTCAAATATAAAACATATAAGTGTAGAAACACTTCCTAAACCAATAAAAAGACGTAACAGTGCATATAATCCAGTTATAATAGGTTCCGGTCCAGCAGGACTATTTTGTGCTCTAACACTAATAGATAATGGTTATAAACCTATTATCATAGAACAAGGCGAATCTGTAGAAGAAAGAACTAAAATAATTGAAGAATTTAAAACAAAACCAAAAGTAAACACTAGATGCAATGTTCAATTTGGTGAAGGAGGAGCCGGAACATTTAGTGATGGTAAACTAACTACTGGAATATCATCTCCATTAATAAAAGAAGTACTATCTTACTTCTATAAATTTGGAGCACCAAAAGAAATAACTTACTTAAGTCATCCTCATATAGGAACAGATAACTTAATTAATATATTAAAAAATATAAGAGAATATATAACTAGTAAAGGAGGAGAATACCACTTCAATACTAAGTTTACTAATTTTATAAAAGAAGATAACCATATTAAAGTAATATGTGAAGATAAAGAATTTACAACAGATGCATTAGTACTAGCTATAGGTCATTCTTCTAGAGATACAATAAAAATGTTATATGAAAATAAACTAAATATTGCAAGAAAGAACTTCTCAGTAGGAGTTCGTATCGAACATAAACAATCTATGATAAATGAATCCCAATACGGAGGATTAACTAAACTTAAATTACCTAGTGCAGAATATAAACTAGCTTATCATGGAGATACTAGAAGTTGTTATACATTCTGTATGTGCCCAGGAGGAGAAGTAATAGCATCATCCAGTGAAACAGAATCAATAGTAACAAACGGTATGTCAGTATTCAAAAGAGACAAAGAAAACGCAAACTCAGCACTACTAGTGAATGTACTAACAACTGACTTCGAAGGAAACGACCCACTAGCTGGAATAACATTTCAAGAAGAACTAGAACATAAAGCATTCATCCTAGGAGGTAGTAACTACAATGCCCCAGTACAAAGAGTAGAAGACTTTATAAATAATCAACCATCTACTCATATTGGAAATATAATACCTAGTTACAAACCAGGATACACACTATGTAATCTAAATGAAATACTACCTACATTCGTATCTAAAACTTTAAAAGAAGGTATTCTAGCATTCGATAGAAAGATAAAAGGATTCGCTAATCCAGACGCAATCCTAACAGGAGTAGAAACAAGATCATCTTCTCCAGTAACAATACTACGTAACGAAGATTTAGAATGTAACATCGAAGGAATATATCCTTGTGGCGAAGGAGCTGGATACGCAGGAGGAATAACATCAGCATCAGTAGATGGCATAAAAGTAGCAATCAAAATCATCGAAAAGTAGGCCTAAATTTGACAAAACAGCCCTGTATACATATAATAAATCACGTAATTAAAGGAGTGATAAAATATGAAAAAATGTACAAAATGGGCAGCAATAACTATTACTGCAACAATACTATTAATGTTAGTTAGAGGTTGTGCTCCAAAATGGGGAGAAAACACAAACGCTCATCAAACAAATAATCAAACTCCAGCATATAACTACTCAGAATATTTTGAAAACATAGATGAACAAATGGATAAAATAACTGGAGTAGAACAATCAAAAGGACTTAATAAATAACAGAGGGTAAAGAAATGGAAAAACAAAATAAAGATTGGTATACCAATTATAAAGAAGAACAATTAAATAGAGATATAAAAAGATGTAATGCATTTGCAATTACATCAGGAGCAGTATCTACACTAAGTGCATTAGTAGTAGCAGGAAATATAGTAGTAGGAAATGGCTTAGAAGCACTACAAGTAGGTGGAGCTACAGCAGCAATGTTTGCTTACCTAATAAGCTACTCTCAAATGGGAAATACATATAAAAAAGAATTAAAATATATTCAAGAAAGACAACCCAATCAAGGATATACTATAAAAGATAAACTAGAAGCATTAAGAACTCAACTAGAAATAAATAAAACTCAATTAAACATGGAATATCTAGTATCCGGCAGTTTCTATGCTTCAGCATTAGGTCACGTACTAGAACTACTAACAATACCAGATGCACCACAAATGATAGCGTGCGTAACGGGAGCAGCATTAGCATCTTTAGTAGCTACATTAAATCTAATATTTTCTAAAAAACAAAAAACATATATCGCATTAAAACAAAATGATTTAGAACAATTAGAAGCAGAGCAAGAATTAGAAGAAGCATCTAAACAACCTATACCAGAATTAGTAGAACCACAAGATGCACTTATAGTAGAAACACCAGTTGAAGAAGAACCACCAAGAATTCTACAATTAGAAGATATACCAAAGAAAAAATAAGGAGCAATCCCTATTTTTTATTATACTAACTATAAATATGTTATAATTAGAAATGAAAAAAATCTTGTCAGGGGGATTAATATGAGTAAAAAACTAGAAACTTTAAAAAAATTAAAAAATGATATCTTAAACGGCACTAGTTACAGCGTAGATTTTTTATTAAGTCCAGAGATTGAAAAAAGTTTGTCAGAAAATGGAATTAAAATAAGAAAAATATTTGCTCCACTGCTTAGAAAAATATACTTAACTCAAACTAAATACAAATTAATAAAAGAAAATAAAAATCCCAAAATAAAAACAAACAAAGGAAAAATATTTGTCGTCAATCATCGTCAAAGCGATGACATTGTTCTAGGTGCTAATGCAATTGGAGAAAGTGGATATTTCGTATTTGGCAACAAATTTCTAGCATTAGATACAACAAATGGCTTGGGATTATGGGCATATGGAATGATATTGCTTGATAGAGATAATCCTGAAAATAGGAAACAAACTTATGAAAAAATGAAATACGTCATAGAACACGGTGGTAACATAATAATATACCCAGAAGGATATTGGAATTTAGACGATAATGGCTTAGCAGACGAAAGACACCGAGCAGACGATCATAACTCAGAAAATTGGTTGATTCAAGATTTAAATATAGGAGCTATAAGACTGGCACAAGAAACTGGAAGTCCAATCATACCCACAATATTACATTATGATGAAGTAAACGGTAAAAAATGCTATTCTTTAAAAGGGGAACCATTTTATATTTCTAAAACTGATGATATATTTGAAAGAAAAAATATTCTCTTAGAAAAAATGTGGACAATGTACTATGATCTAATGAGTAAATACTCAACATACTCTAGATTAGAATTAGAAAAAAACGGAATAACACTAAAAGAGCAATGGGAACAATTAAAGAAAGAACTTATTTCAGATTGTGACATTCCAAAAACCGGATATAAATTAGACTTAAAAGATGAAAAAAGAATAGGTAAAGCAAAAAGTCACAATACAATCACAACTAATGAAGAAGCATTTGCCCACCTAGATGAATTAATACCTAAAAAAGAAAATGCATTTCTTTTATCAAAAAGATTAACAGGAATAAAAAAAGACACTTAAATAGTGTTTTTTTTATTAAAAAGAAAAACATATATGTTATAATATTAAAAGAATAGAAGGTGTCTAAATGTACAATCTTTACATACCATTGTGTGGTTTAGTGGTTAATATAGTTTTAATAATAATGTATTCATGGAAAATATCAAAAATAAGAGAAGAAAATAAATTCTATCTATATATGCTTATAGATAATTTAATAATGAGCATATTTTGTATGGTAGCAGTTTACCTAATTTATATAAAATACGATAATAACATTATAAAAATAGCTAATAAGATAGAATGCATAGCAATATGTAATTATTTTGCAAACCTATTAATGTATATTATGTATATGTGCGATATTAAAGGTAAAAAAGTAAATATATTATATATAGCATTTAACACAATTCTATGGCTAGTTGTATTCTTAACACCAGTTACTCTAGAAGTAACAAACGATCTTACATATATGGTGTCAACCGGTCTCTCTGTGGATATAACAGTAATAGCTAGTGGAATTATGTTGATTTCATCATTCATAATGGCGGTCAAAAATAAAGTAAAACTAAAAACAAAAGTAATTCCTATTTTTATATTATTAATATTTATTATCTTAGTAGTAATAATAAGAGGTGTTGTACCAGAATTTATTTGTTTAGAATTCTTAGCCACTATAGCTCTTATGATAATGTATTTCACATTAGAAAACCCAGATGAAAAAATGCTTGAAGAAGTATCAATAGCAAAAGAACAAGCTGAAAAAGCAAACACTGCAAAATCAGAATTCTTATCAAGTATGTCACATGAAATTAGAACACCACTTAATGCAATAGTAGGTTTCTCTGAAATGCTTAAAGAAGATGACATACCAGATTCATCAAAAGAAAAAGTAGATGACATCATAACAGCATCTCAAAACCTATTAGAACTAGTTAATGGTATCTTAGACATATCTAAAATAGAAGCTAATAAATTAGAAATAATAAATAAAGAATATGAACCTGCTGAAATATTTAAAGAACTAGTATCACTAACTAAAGCAAGAATAGGTGATAAAGGATTAGACTTCCAAGTAAATATCGCCGAAGATATTCCTAGTGTACTATATGGAGATAATTCAAGAGTAAAACAAATTATCCTAAACATACTTACTAACGCAGTTAAATACACTAAAGAAGGATATGTAATGTTCAATGTATCTTCTATAGTAAAAGATAATGTATGTCGTCTTATCATATCAATAGAAGACAGTGGAATAGGTATTAAACAAGAAAGTATACCTAAATTATTCTCTAAATTTGAAAGACTTAATGTTGAAAAACAACTAACTATCGAAGGTACTGGATTAGGTCTAGCAATAACAAAAAAACTATTAGACTTAATGAACGGTACAATAATAGTACAATCAATATATGGTAAAGGATCTAAATTTACTATATCTCTAGATCAAAGAATTATTTCAATGGAACCTCCATTAAAGAAACAAAAACCTAAAACAGAAAGCACTATAATAGATGCGAATGGCGCTAAGTTACTTATCGTGGATGATAACGAAATGAATATTAAAGTAGCAATGACACTACTTAAGAAATATCACTTCAATATCGACTTTACAACTAGTGGATTAGGATGTATCGCCAAATTAAAAGAAAATGATTATGATATTATTTTCTTAGACGATATGATGCCTCAAATGAGTGGTAAAGAAACACTAAAGAAATTAAAAGAAAACAAATCATTTAAAACACCAGTAATAGCACTAACAGCTAACGCTATAACAGGTATGAAAGAAGAATATCTAGCAACAGGATTTGATGATTATTTATCTAAACCTATCGAAAGACCAGAATTAGAAAGAATAATCAAAGAATTCATAATGAAAGATAATCAAGAAAGTATTAATACTGATACTTCAATGGCTACTACTTCTATCTTAGCAAACGAACTAA
>SVAU01000001.1 GCA_015059245.1 Bacillota bacterium | reverse complement strand
AATTCTCTAAATTTATCAATGTCTACTTTTAAAACATTATATTCTTTAGATAATTCTTCTAAATTAGGTTCTAACATTTTACAAGGTCCACACCAACTAGCAGAAAAATCTACTAACCAAGTTCCTTCTTTTATAATATCTTTAAAATCTTTTTCATTTTGCAAATGATTCATAAAGTTCCTCCATCATACCTTTTTGTTCTTCAGCATTATCTACTGAATATTGTACTTTACCAGCTTTAATAAGAACTTCTAAGTTCTCTTCAGTTATAATACCATACTCTAATAATATATCAATAGATTCTTTATTTAATTGTTCTTTATCTTGAACATTTTCATATTCTACTGCTAACTCAGTAATATCATCCCAAGAGTTTAAAGCACCACCAAAAGTATCTTTAAGTATAGGCAACTCAACTACATAATCCCCTACTGATCTACCCGTATCTATATTAAGAAAACTAGATCCAACATATAAAGCAGACAATATAAAGTAAAGAATAATTAAACTCTTAAGTCCACCTACTATAGCTCCCATAATTTTATTAGGAACACCTATAATAGACACTAATCTTAATATCTTTTCATCTAATTTAATAATAGTACTTATAATATTTAGTATTATCAAAATTAAAATAAATACCACAAAAAATGCAATAGCTTCATATATTAATATACTTATAGCACTTACTCCTTTAAATATTCCATCAAATTCTATTAATGGTAAATTTAAATACATAAATCTAGATAAAGGACCTTTTAAAAAGTAAGCAACTAGTAAAGCAATTACTGATTTTAAAAATCTTACACCACTTTCTAAGAATCCTTTTTTATATCCAGCAACTATATCTCCAATAAGTATTAATATTACAATTACACTTATAGCAATAGAGACTGGATTATTTAATGTTAAACTCATTAACATAACATCACTCTCCTACTCTTTAATTATAATATATAATAAGTGCTTTTTGTATAAAAATATGATAAACTTGTAACGAGGTGTTAGGGATGGCTAATGGATTTAAACAACAAACTATAGTTTTTAAAGTTAGTGATAATATAAAAGAAATGATGATTAAGCATTATGAGGACATGAAATGTGATAAAACTCCTCCATATGCAATCTTCCAAGTAAAGGATTTTGACTGTGTAACAACACTATATGAATCAGGTAAAGTAATGTTCCAAGGTATCGGAGCTGATATTGAAGCTTCTTACTGGACTGAACAAGAAAGAGTTTTAAATAATAATTTAATAGATACTACTCCTAAAGAAAAAGAAAAGAAAGAAAAAGATGAAAAGAAAGTATTTATAAATGAAGCATCAGTTGGTTCAGATGAAGTTGGTACTGGTGACTATTTTGGTCCACTAATCGTAACAGCTGCATTTGTTTCTAAAGAAAATATCGCTTGGATGCAAGATTTAGGAGTAAGAGATTCTAAAAAACTTACAGATGATAAAATAATTAAGATAGCTCCAGAACTTATTAAAAGAATCCCACATACAACAATGGTCCTATCTAATGAAGAATATAACCAATATCATTCAACAGATTTTAATATGAATAAAGTAAAAGCAATCTTACATAATAAATGTTTATTATCAGTAATAAAAAAAGATGGTGTTAAGTATTCTAAAATAGTAGTAGATCAATTCGAACCAGAAAAAGCTTACTATGCACATATAGCTAAAGCACCAGAAAAAGTTACTAATATAACATTTATGACTAAAGCAGAAGATCAATGTATGTCAGTAGCTGCTTCTTCTATAATAAGTAGATATATATTCTTAAGAGAAATGAAAAAACTATCAGATAGATTTAATATTGAAATGCCACTAGGAGCTTCTAACCTAGTAGATGAAGTTGGTGCTACTCTAGTTAAGAAATATGGCAAAGATATCTTAAAACAAATAGCTAAATTAAGTTTTAAAAATACAGAGAAGATTCTAGAAATAGCAAAAACGAGATAAATTAATATCTCGTTTTTATTATCTACAAATATCCATAATAAACATTTCTAATGCAAGTTTATTACTTATCTTACCTCTTTTAATTTTATAATCTAAATCACTAAGTAATACTAAATAACCTTCTAATTTATCTTCACTAAAATTATAACTATTACTAATTAACTTATCTATTTGAAAATCAAATTTCAATCCAAGAACTTCCATCATATCTTTCTTACTCTTAGACTTCATCATTTTCTTAACTAGAAGCATATTTCTAATTTCTTTAGCTAACATACTCATTAACATAATAGGTTCTACCTTTTGTATCATTAAATCATCATACATCTTAAATGCCTCTTTTATATCTTTACTTATTACTGTATCTATAAATTTAAAATTATTATCTTCAATATTCTTACTAACTATATTAACGACATCATCATACTTAACAGTACAACCTTTACCATAATATAATTTAATCTTCTCTACTTCATTAATAGCTAAATCATAATTATTTAAAGCATTATTAACTATATAATAACCTGTATTACTATTATCAAGTTTATATCCAGAATCTTTAAGTGCTTTCTCTACTCTAGAATATATTTCTTTTGGTTTTAAATCATCTAATTGAATAAATTTATATCTATCTTTAATAACTTTACATATCTTTTTCTTAGTATCGGCTTTACCATTTATAGTAAATATTAATACTGTATTTTCATTAGGTTCATTTAAGTATTGTAATAGTTTTTCGTCTTTTTTAGATACTTTTTCTTCTTCCGAAGATTCATCTTCTTTACTCTTTCTTTTAGAAGCGCCAAATATTTGTGCATTCTTAACTACCATATATTTCTTATCATCAAATAACGAAAAGTAAGAAGCTTCCTCTAATACATCATCTAGTTCTACTGCATTAAGATCAAAACTAGTATAAGGATTATCTTTTAATATCTTCTTTAATTCATCTTCCATTAAATGAAAACTATTACTACTTATTAGATATACATTATCCATAAAAACCACCTTGTTTTATATTATAACATAAAAAGATTACTATATTAGTAATCTTATTCATCTTTCTTTAAATAATCAGGATATCTCTTAGTTTCTACTTTAGATACATCTATATTAAATTTATTTAATAAATTCATTAATTCAGCACATTCATCAGCATGTGACATAGTCGGTTTCTTAACTTCTATTTCCATAAATAATCCAATATCTTTAACATTATCAAATGATATTTTATATTTATCTTCATATAAATAACCTATTCTAACTTTATCGACTACTCCTAATTTCTTAAATCCCATACTAAATAGTATTTTTTCAAAATTATCTGGATTATCAATAATAGTTTCATATTCTTCACAATAATTTATATCTACCCATTTTTTATAATTTAATACAAATGTACCATTTTGGTTTCTAACTCTTAACCATTCGTTTTCTAATTCTCTATGTTCTGGATAATAATAAACTGCAGAATGATTCTCATCACCTAAATAAGTAGAATTACTTTTAATAAATTCTTGTAATTTATTCCATTCATTTTCATCTAATTTAATCTTTAATTCTAATTCTACATTATTTAAATTACAATAATCTTCATAAGCTAATGCATAAAAACTTGTATGAAATATTTCTGCCATTTGAAATATAAAATTTATATCAGGAATAGTTCTATCATTTTCCCAACTAGAAATAGTTTTATCAGATACACATAACATATCTCCTAATTCTAATTGACTTAGTTTATTTTCTACTCTATATGCTTTTATTTTACTACCTAAACTATTCATACTAGCCTCCAAAATATTTAATCTAATAAATAAATTATAACATAACAAAAGAAAGAAGAACTATTCTTCTTTCAATTTATCTAAACATCATATGATGACTAATATATTCTATGTATAATAATCTAAAATGTAACATAACAAAAAAAACGCCAACTAGCGTTTTTTAGTCTTCTTAGTAGTCTTTGTACTCTTAGTAACTTTAGTTTCTTTATCTTGTTTTTTCTTTAATAACATTGGTCTTGATGCAGCATCATTGCAAAGATAAAAACCAAATTTAAACATACCAATAATAACTAAAATTATAGGCATTAATATATATACAGTATCAAGTACAACATCTCTTTCTTTTACTTCAGTTACAAACCAAGCAATAGCATCACTACAATCAAATAATAAATAATATAATAACCAACCTACTATTAAAGATTCTATTATTATATCTATAATAACACTCCATCTTTTTCTTTTAACTACATATTCCTTACATAACCAATCCTTCATATTCTTCCTCCTATTATAATTATAAAATTGTTCATTGTTTTTTTATTCTTCTTAATTCTTCATAAGAACTCATAGATACATCAGCTTGTTTTAAACAAGCAACTACTCTTGCATATCTTTCTGGATCTATACCATGACTATCAATAAATGCAATATCTTTTAAATCTTTATCTCTTTCATACTTTGCTTTACTAGCCCTAATTAATTCCATACTTTCTGTATGCGTACTAATACCATCTACAGTAATTGGGACAACTACATCTTCCATTTCTAAAAAAGGTATAACTTCAGTTCCTGCAAATTCTTTATCAGGACTAAAACTAGATCTAATTAAATGACCATCTTTAATAGACATAGGTTCAAATTCAACATAAACACCATCGATAAATATTTTAAAACCATAGTCTTTATCTAATCCTAAATTTATTGAATCTAAATGAGGTCGATAGTTTTCTGCTTTTTTAAACATATCTCTTAAAACACCCATAACTTCTTCATCAACTAATACATCAATATCTGAATGTTCTCTTCCTGATTCTTCACCATGATAAATATAAGGCATAGCTCCACCAAAGAAACAAATTCTTCCCTTTAATTCATCAATACTACTAATCTTTTTAACTACATTTCTTACTTCTTCTAACTTAGGCATCATAATCACATCCTAATTATATATTAAACCAATTTGTACTCCCTTGCAACAATTCTATTATCAGAAGAATATTCAATAATATATTTATTCTCTTTCTTACAAATGATCACTCCAATAGTTGTATCATGAAATGATTTTTTTATATTTTGATCTATATAATTCATATAAACTTGTATCTGACCTATGTGTTCTTTTTTTAATTCTGTAGCTTTAAGTTCTACAACAACATAACAATTATATTCCACATTAAACAACAATAAATCTATATAATTATATTTATCAGCAAATTTTATTCTATATTCATTCCCAACATAAGTAAATCCAAAACCAAGTTGCGATAAAAAACTATCTAAACAAACAATAATTGTTTGTTTCAAAGCATATTCATCAAACCTTTCACAAGACACATAATTATTAATAATAATAGGATTAGGAATTAAGTCCCCTACATGTACTTTTTCAGAATTAATAATCTTATTACGTGCAGCGACATCTAATCTTCCATATTCGTCATTCAAAATTAATTCATGTAATTGTCTTTGTGTTAAATTATTATTCTCGCATAAATTCAAATAATACCTAATAGCATTAATATCTTTTAAAACCAACACTTCTCTATAATGACTCCAAGTCAATTTGGTCCACAATGTGGACCAATTTTCATCACAAAACACTTCATAAAATTGCCTGATCCTTCTCAAAGTTCTATCATTATACTTTTTTCCAACTTCAACGACTAATCTATCCGAGAATTGTTTTATAATATTTTTTCCATATTCTTTACCAGCTAAACTTAATAACTTTCCTATTTCAAAATAAACTTGTAATTTATTTCTATCTCTAGAATAATCTCTTACTTTACTATATATTTCACAATTTATAATTTTATGTTTAATCTCATCATAGTAATTCATATAACACCTCCTAAGTTCCATAATTAACATACCTATATCCATCTCTATCAATAATAAATTCAATACTTCCTTCATTTTGAGTATTTAAATAATTAATACTTAGTTTATTTAAAGTATCTATAGTTTCTTTACTAGGATGTTTAAACTTATTATTTCTACCACTACTAATAACAGCTATATTAGGTTTAATACTATTTAAGAAATAATAACTACTGGATGTCTTACTACCATGATGACTTAGTTTAAATATATCTATATTACTTAATTTATATTTATTAATTAAACTATCTTCTACCTTACTAGAAGCATCTCCTAAAGATAAAATACTAGAATTATATATATTCATATAAGTTAATAAACTATTATCATTTTCATTATCATATACATCATAATTTAAATACTTTAAAACCATATTTTTAGGCTCATACAAACAAGTATCTATTAATTTCATAGCATTAATCTCTAAATCATTAAAATCTCCTAAATTAGTATTTAAACACTTAATATTAATATCTTTAAATATATTATCTACTTCTAAAGCATGATCACTATCTCCATGACTTAAAATAAGCAAATCAATAGATCTAATACCAATACTTTTCATAAAACTAATTACATTATCAGATACATGATAATTTAAACTACCACCTGTATCAATTAAAATAATATCTTTCCTATAAGGACTTATAACTAAACTACTATCTCCCTGTCCTACATCAAAAAAATATACATAACCATTACTATCTAAATAAGAAATCATAATATCTATAATAACTATTAATATAAGTAAAATACTTAATCTATATTCATTCTTATAAAACATAAATATAGTAACTAAATAATATATAATAATCTCTACCATATTAAAGTCTAAATAAAAACTAAAGTATCTTATAGTACTCAAATAACTACTACATACTTCTAATAATTTAATAGATAAACTAAAAATAAAAGATAAACTAGGTATCATAAAACTAATTAAACTTAATGGATAAACAATAATACTTACATAAGGAACAAATACCATATTATAAAAAATACTAAGTAAATTAACTTCATAAAAACTACTTAATGATATAGGCAAACTAAATATAAAAGCTACTAAACTTAATCTAAAACTACTAATTAATTTATTATCATGATTAATATAATTATTACAAAGTATAATACCTCCTACTGTACATATAGAGTATATAAATCCAATATCATATATAATCTTATATTCATATATAATTAAACTAAATATAACTAATAACAATATCTTAAAAGTACTAATATCTAACTTAAATATTTTATTTATACTATTAAATATAAAGAATAATATACATCTCTTAATAGAACTAGGATAACCTACTATAAAACCATATATAACTAATATAATATTTATTATTGTATATTTTTTTATAATACTTACTTTCTTTAATATCTTAAGTATAATACCCGATAATAAACCTACATGCATACCAGATAATGCAAATAAATGAGTAATACCTATCTTTTGATAACTAGTATATACTTCATCATCTATATCATCTTTAATCCCTAATATAAATGCTTTCATATATCCAGTATTATCTATATTATCTATTCTATTATTTATTATATTTTTTAACGAATATATAACACCTATGTTACTATCTATAACTACAATACTATCTATAACTAATCTGTATCTAATCCCCTTATTAAGTAAATACTTCTTATAATTAAATGTATTAGGTATAGTATTATTACTAGGTACTTCTAACTTACCCTTTATTTTAAGACTTACTCCATACTTTATATTATCTTTTAAATATAGTAATTCTTCATCACTTTTTACATAGTAAGTACCAATTAAATCTTCATCTCCATCTAATGTAAGACTTAATTTATCATTATCAAATTTATAATTATTTACAATCATATTAAAGTCAGTATCAGTAATATCATAAATACTACTATTATCTTCATAACTTATTCTAAGTAATACATATATAGAAAGTAATAAAAGTAAACAAATATATACTAAATTACAATGTAATAGAGTCTTTAATTTTATTATAAGCAGCTTCTCCTATACCAGATACATTCATTAATTCTTCTAATGATTTAAAACCATTATTCTTATTTCTATATTCAATAATAGCTTCTGCTTTACTTTCACCTACACCAGATAAAGTCATTAATTCTTCTTTACTGGCTTTATTAATAGATACTTTATTAGTATTATTACTACCAGTCACATTAGTAATTACATTAGAACCTGCACAACTAGTTATATCTTCACTAGGACACTTACACTCTTCTTGTACTTTATAAGTAATATTCATATTCTTAATTTGATTCTCAGTATATACTTTTATAACCATTTCATCTTCTAATCTTTTACTTAAGTTTAAATATTTAGTTGAAGCATTACTTTTTAAACCACCTGCTAACTTAATTATATCTGATACTCTAGATCCTTCATCTAATTCATAAACTCCTGCTTTCTTAACAGCTCCCTTAATATCTACCTTTATCTTAGGAACAATTTCTTCTTCATTAGTTTCTTCTTTTTCTTCTAAAACAGGTACTACTTCATTATTAGAAATACATTCCTTAGTATCATTATCAAATACTAAAAAACTAATAACTATCAATTCTAAGATTATAATAATAGACAGTAAAATATATCTTATTTTATCTTCATCAATCATTTATTCTTACCACCTTTCCATTTTAGAATAATTAACTTTAAAATTTCTTCTTTAGTCATATAACTAAACACCACCCTTCACTTTATATATTCTCCATAACTTTTCTATTTCCTTTTTTTTCACAAAAAAAGATGAATATTTCTATTCATCTTTATATGCATATAATTTATTTACTTCTTTAAATCTTTCAAGATCATCAGATATATCAACCGGTAATTCTCCTTTAATATAAGTACCACTACATCCTTCATAAGCCCTAGTATAATAATCCTGGCCATCAATTTTTCCCGAAACATATAAGTCAACCAATCCAATATTATCTGTATTACAATTGTGTTTGAAATCATTATTTTTAGCAACTGAATGTATAGTGTAATCTTTATTTACAACACTATAAAAAAGAATATAATTAATATAATCAATAAAGATAATTTCTTTACCATTCTTTTTAATTAAACCATTTTCTTTTAATCCATAAAATTGCTTAGCATCTTCCTTAGTAGCAGGAACAAAACCTTGCTCTAACAATTGGTTTTTATATTTATCTATATCAATTGAATTATATTTATCTAAAATAATTTCGTTAACAAGTTCATAGTTAGGATCTTCAGCAATATGTTCAGTTTTAAAATCAACTAGTTTATCATTAGATAATATTAATTTACTTTTCAACTCTATTACATCGTATAATATTTCTCCATCAAATTTATACCATACTATTAAATACAAATCATTAGGTAAATGTTTAAGTTCTCCTAAACTAAATGTATCTCCATATAAATAATCTTCATAATTTAAAGAACCAGCATAGACATTACCAAACCAATAATATTTATCATTCTCTTTTATAACTAACTTTTTATCAATTATATCTTTTTCAGAAATTGTATTATTTAAAATACTAAACTGACCACCGGTAAAAACCGTTTTAATTTTAGATTCTAAATAAGTTGCATTTTTATATCCAAAGTTTTCATTTTCTCCAACAAATTCATACATAGTAATACTTTTATAAGAATTAAAAAAATAAGTACCAAATATTACACAGAGTATAACCAATATACAAATAATCACAACAACCAATATCTTCAAGCAATTTTGTTTACCTTTCATCTTCATATATTCACCAATAACTTTATCATCTTTCATATCTTTTTCTCCATTTAAAAGTTCATTGACTGATATATTAAATTCTTTGCATAAGTTTTCAAAAACTCCATAATCAGGAATAGCATTACCACATTCCCATTTACTTACAGTTTTATTACTTACACCTATTCTTTTAGCCAACTCAGTTTGCGTTAACTTTTTCTTTTTTCTTAATTCAGCAATAAACTTTCCTATTTTATCTTGATTCATAAAATCATCTCCTAGAAGCTTCTAAACCAACTATACCACACTATTTCATAAATCATTATCTACTTTGGGTAGAACCAATAAAAAAATATCTCAATTAATGAGATATTTTATAAATTTTCTATCTTTCTTCTTAACTTAGCTTCTCTATTTTCATAATGTATTCTTTGTAATACAAATAATGATACAACAACACATAAGTTATAAGATCCACCATAACTTAAGAATGGTAATGGTACACCAGTTAATGGTATTAATCCTAATACACCAAGTAAATTAACTAAGATATGTATTAAGAAATAACAAAATATACCATAAGCTAATATACTACTTCGTAAGTTATCTGTTTCCTTAGCAATCTTTAACATAATAAATAACATTACAAAGTACCCTACTATAACAGCAATACCAACTACTAAACCTAGTTCTTCACATATTATAGGAAATATAAAGTCAGTATGTGCTTCTGGTAAATATAAATACTTTTGAGTAGAGTTTCCTAATCCTACTCCACCTAAACCACCATTATGTATAGCTATATAACCGTTACATACTTGATAACCAGTATCTAAGGAATACTTAGTACAAGGTTTAGCATAATCAAATCTTTGCATTTGATATGGTTTAATAATTTGTACATCGCAAATAAATATTAAAAACGCAACAATTGCTACTCCACCAATACCTAACTTAACTACTGACCATTTTTCTTTTTTACCGAATGGTAATGAAAAGAAAACTAGCATAGATATAGCTGCTATTATAATAGCTCCACCTAAGTCAGGTTGTGCAAGCACTAAACCACAAACTAAAATAGCTATTCCCATTGGAAACATCATAGTTAAAAAATTTATCTTATTCTTTTTCTTTTGCAATCCCGAATAATAAACTGCAAAAAATAAAATTAACATCAATTTAACAAATTCTGCTGGTTGTAAACTTCTATTACCTATTTCAAACCAAGATAACGCACCGCCAGCTACTTTACCATAAATAAATAAACCAGCAAGCCATAAAATACCAGCATATATAACATAACTTAACCACTTATATAACCTCGATGTAGTTGGTACAAAAAGTACAAAAAATCCAGCTACATAAGCAAGTACTAAAGCAATAATCTGCCTAACTACAAAATAATCAGTTGATACCCCATACCTTAATACAGTTGATACACTTGATGCAGAAAATATCATCAAGCAACCAAATGCAGTATAAATAATCATTAATAATAAAAGCAAATAATTTAAATTAGCAAATATTTTCTTCATCATCATGCACTCCTATTATAATAATACCATATAAAGATATACTAAAAAAGTTAAATAAAAACTTTTAATGTCAAAATTATACACCTATTAATAAAATATATTAGATACATAAAGGAGGTTATTGTATGTATTATTATGGAAATAATGGTTACTATGGTAACTATAATACTGCTCCATCATGTGGTGGCTTCGTAGGATATACTCAAGGTAATGGTATTGGAGCAGCTATTTGGATAGTCTTATTTATATTATTAGTTATTATAATTGGTGCCGGTTGGAATTGGAATAACAACTAAAAAGGGATTTTTCCCTTTTTAATTTGTCTTTTTCTATTTTTTTTGTTAAAATGTTATGCAGTTGGTGATATATATGAGTAAAAAATATAGTAAATTACCTAATATAGTAATATTAGATGAAAAAGATAAAAGATTAAAACAAAAAAGTGAAAATGTTACATTTCCACTACCTAAAGAAGATTTACAACGTATTGAAGACATGTTAACTTACTTAGAAATGTCTCAAATAGAAGAATATAATCAAAAGTATAATCTTCGTGCTGGTTGGGGACTTGCTTATATCCAATTAGGTATTCCTAAAAGAATTTTTGTTCTATCTCAAGAAATTGAAGAAGGAAAATTCGAAAGATATGTAGTAATAAATCCAAAAATAAAAAGTGTATCAGAAGAAATGGTATATATCGAAGAAGGCGAAGGATGCTTAAGTGTAAATCGCCCTACTACAGGTATCGTACCAAGACATGCTCGTATGAAATTAGAAGCCTATGACGAAAAAGGCAACCTAAACGAAATAAGAGTACGTGAAGAACTAGCAGTTGGTTTCCAACATGAACTAGATCACTTAGATGGAATACTATTTACAGATAAAATAGATCCTAAACAACCATTTAAAAACAAAGACAAATATCGTTCAATTTAAAAGAGAAAACAAATAGTTTTCTCTTTTTTATTTCATCTTAATTTTATACATATCAGCATAACCATATAAACCCATAATTTCAGTAAATTCAGTAATACGTATATTTCTATTCATAAATTCTTTTAGTAAATCATCTCTATTATAATAACTAAACTTCTTACCATCATCTAAATAGTAATAATAAATACCATTGATTTCTAATACTAATAACTTATATATCATTAATTTATGATCTTTATAACCAAATATGTTATGACACTTACTTTGATACTCATATGTAGTATAATCATCAAATATAAATTTATAAAATGCATTAAATAATTGTACCTTCTCTACTGGTGACTGAATTATATCAAGCCCCCAGAATCTATTTATAACTTTAATTCTATAATTAATATCTTCTTCACTACCAATACCAACTACCATAGCATGTTCTTTTACTAATCTACCAACTTTATATTTTAAAGAATCATACTTTTCATCAGGTACAACTTTTCTACCTTGTCTTTTATATACATTATCTATAGATTCATTTAACTTTTCATAACCTTCAGCAAGTTTATTTTTATCTCTAACATCTACAGTACCACTTACTAAGAATCCACTAATTTTTAAATTACATTTAATTCTAGTAGTATCAGATAAAGTATAAAAATAATGATTACCACCATATCCAGTAGCATCCATAGAATAAATAACTCCATCTAAAACCATTTCTACTTTATAATGAGCAGTACTTCTATGTATTCTAGCTTTAATACCAAAATGTTTTAACAAACGATAATATAATATAGCCCAACTCTTACATATCATTTCATTATTATCAATATTAATATCTCTAACCAAACTAATTTTATTAAAGTCATGTGTAAGACTAAAATAAGGACTATAACATAGTACATCACCTAAGGCTAAATAAATACTAATAGCGTTCTCTAAAGTACTCATATCATCACTTACATACTTAGATACATACGTAATCATTTTATCATCTAATTTATTACTAAACTTATCAGCAATACTAATTCCTATTCTCTTTATTCCCATAGTATCACCTCTATCTACATAACTTTAATATTAGATCATCATCATCTATTCTTAATGCATCTATGTCTGCTTGATGTTTAAAACACCAACCATCTTTAAGTATTATATCTATTACAGTATCTACATCATAATTAACTATCTTACCATCACTATATAAATAGTAATATGGTGTTTCATCTTCTTCATATAAAACTAATAATTTACTTAATTCTATTCCCTTATCACTATTTCTATATAAAGAAATATTTTCTGCTCTTAATTCAGCAATATCATAAAATACTGATGTAATTAACCAATTAAAGAATTGAGTATTCTCTGTTGTTTGTTCATGAAATTTAAACATACTATTAAGCATAGCAATTCTTTCATCAAATACACTTTTATTTACATCTCTTCCTTTAGCAAATTCTACTCTTTGATATTTATCAATAAATTCATTCATCTTCTCTTTAGTATCCGTATTAAGTCCCATCTTCTTATATACTTCAACTATTATTTGATGTAATCTATCTCTACCATATTCAACATATTTAGGATCAAAATATTTACTATCTTCAATATAGAAACCTTCTATCATAAAATCATATTTAGTATTAGTTAAATCAGATAATTCCAATTGATCACTATAATAACCATATCTAGTAGCATCAGCTCTTATCATCATAGAACCAAAACTCAAATTAACATACATATGATAATTAACGTTACCATCTAAATTATTTTCTATACCAAACATATCAAGTATCTTATGATAAATAATAGAAAAATGTACACATACTACTTCATTATTATCTAAAGTAACATCATAATATGGATAAGTATCATATATTTCTTCAGTTATCGTATATATAGGAGCATATCTAAGTACTTTAGCAAGTAATATATATATACCTATAGCTTTCTCTAAATCAGTTTTTAATGACTTAGGTAAATTATTTCTTACATAATCAACTAAACTAGAATCTACATCTTCTTTTACATTTAAAGTATCAGTAAATGCAGTACCATAATGCATCTTAAATTTATCAGGATTAAAAGCAACTTCTATTTCATCTAAATAATATAAATCATTAATATTAGTTATAAATTCTCTACTAAAACTATAACTATCTTTATACATTTGATAATAATTATAAATAAAATAAATATAAAAATCATAAGAATATTCCTTATCATTATCTTTAAAAGCAGTATAAAAGTCTTTGGTAATATTATTACCTGTATATTTATTAAGGAAGATAAACATTAAATTCATTAAAGAAATTTCATTATATCCCACATGATGTTCTTTACGTTCTTCATCATTAGCAATAAACATTATATTAAGTATACGATCTACTAATGCATCATTTAAAAACATAATAGGTTCATGTTTACTTACTACTATTTCACGTTTTTTAGCCATGTATATCCCCCTTTTCTTTAGGTGATATATAATAACACTAAATACTAATTTTCTCAAATATAACCAATAAAAAAACTAGATTACTCTAGTTTTCATTACTTACTTTATCTAAAACAGCGTTGATTATCTTTCTAACATTATCATCACTATATTTTTTAGCAAGTTCTACTGCTTCATTAATAGCTACTATGTTAGGTGTTTCTTCTTCATATAAAATTTCAAATAAACCAATTCTTAAAATAGCAGCACCAGTCTTATCTATTCTATTAATAGACCAATCTTTCATATGACCATTAGCTATTTCATCTAATTGTTCTAAGTGAGTTTCTACACCATAAACAATGTTTCTTACGAATTCATTATCTACTTCTAAATTTTCAGTTATTAAATTTTCTACATTGTATTCACACTTGTTACTTTTAAGAATATCTATTTGATATAAAATAACCATTGCTTTTTCTCTTAATTCACTTCTAGTTTTAGCCATCCCTAATGCACCTCACTCAAGTGATTATAACATAAGTTTTATTAGAATAAAACAAAATTTTATTGTATTTTCCTTATTTTAAGCCTTCTATCCACTTAATATCTTCCAAAGTTGCTTCAGTAGTTATATTTTTTCTATGAGGTAAATGACTTCCATGAAAATCACTACCTGCACTCACAAGTAAATTGTGAGTTGAGCAAAACTCTACATAAGTTGAGCGATTCTCAACACTAATAGCAGGATGAAAGCATTCCATACCATCTATATCGTATCTGTTAAATAAGTCTTCTAAGAATTCCATCTTATTTGGTATTGCTTGATATTCATCTATATGAGCAATAAATATCATCCCACCAGCATCTCTAGCATTTTTGATTACATCATCTATAGCAGGAAACGCTTTTTTATTATCTACATAAAACTCACTACCTACTCTTTGAAATTCATTTCTATAAAAATGTAAATGATCAGTAAGTATCTTCTCATCAATAATATTCTTATTATAATCTAGACAAGCAGCAATAGCTTCTTGAAACTTCATATTACAATAATAACCATTAGTTAATTCTCTATCAGGTTCAATATACTTTAAACCTAATTTATCTGCTTTCTTAAGTAATTCTTTATAAGCAATTTCATGAAATTCCCAAAATGTCTTTCTAGTACTTTCAATATATTTATTAAATTTATCTATATCAAAATTATAAACTAATACTTCTATTAAATAATCATCTACTAATGTTTGTATTTCTACTCCAGTAATCATCTTACCATTATATAAACTATATAAGTCATTATCTCTCATTTCTATATGAGCACCTATAGAATTATGATCAGTAATAGAAGCATACTTAATACCTTTTTCATTTAATATATTAAGTAATTCTTTTACTTCAAACTGTCCATCACTATATTTAGTATGCATATGTAAATCTATCATTTATATCACCTACTTAATTTTTATATCTTCAATTAAACTATCAAAATTATTAAACAATAAATCATAATTATCTTTAAATTTCTTTTTATCATAACCATTAATATATAATTCATTATTTTTAATATCAACACCAACACCTAGAAAATAAAAATCTTTTTGCATCGGCGCACGATATTTTACCATTTCCTTAAAAACGGCATTAACTTCTTCTACAACAAAAATATAATAAACATAAAACGATTTTTTCTTTGTATCTACATCTTTATATTTATAAGCAAAATAATCATAGAAGCCACCATCAAAACAATCACCTAATATTTTTCTACCAACTTTGTTTAAAGGAATTAACATAAAACAAAATTCATCATCACCTTTTGAATAACAATAAGATTCAATATCACAATGCTTCTCTTCAAACATCTCAAAAGAACTAACACTAATTTTTAACTTTTCAGCTAAGTATCTTTTAAAATCATTATAATTATGATGTTTAATTTTATATTTTACATTTAAAGCAGTTGGAAAACCAGGTGGATCAGATATATGTGCTAATAAAAACATTAAAGAAAGAATAAATACCAAAGTACTAAATAAAATTCCAGAAAGACTATCATAAAGTAAAACATTTTGTTTCAAAAACCACGAAACAAAGCAACCACCCAAAAGAATAACTGCTTCAAAAATAAGTAAAGTTTTACCAATAACATCTACTATATTCCCAGCTTTAACACCTTTAAAAATAGTATTCATCTCAATAGAAGAACTACATAAAATAAAAACTATTGCCATATCTAATACCAAAGAACTTAATAATACATTCTGATATAAATCACTTTTCATACTATATTGAGCATTAACAAATCTAAGCTCAGGAAAAATTATACCAAGACAATAAGAAACAAAAAATAAATAAACAAATAAACTTATCAAAAATAAAATAATCATAATAGAAGTATAACTATTTCTTTGTTCTTTTGTATATTTTTTAGCCATTATAACCACCAAAGTTATTATATCAAAAAAAGAACTATTGCTCCACCTTAGCTAATAGTTCTTTTACTTCTTTAACTTTACTAAACTTAATTAATCCTTTAGTAATATCATAAAACTTATTTAACTTTTCTATTTCTTCTTGATTATCTGCATATTTAGATAAATCTTCTTTATTTATCTTTTTCTTTAAGAAAAATGGTTTTAACAACTTATCACTTGGTAAATATCCATCTATCTTAACTCTATACCAACAACCTATCCCTTCAATACGTTCATATATCATACCCGGTATTTCATAATCACTAGTATATCTTTCTAATACTTTCAAGAAAGATAAATCATATTCCATTAAATCACTATTCTTATCTTTTCTAGTATCTTTAAGTATAGTATCTTTAAAAATATTAGTTTCAATTATTACTACTTCATCATCTTTCTTAAATACTTTAATAATAACTCTTTCTTCTTTAATTATATGTTCTTTAAGTAAAGATGCATATACATTAAAATGCATTAAATCTGTAATACCATAAAAATATTCTTCGTTATACATTATTTCTTAGACAACTCCTTTAATTCATATAATAAATTAATAGCTTCCATAGGTGTTGTTTTAAGTGGATCTATTTCTTCTAATCTATCTAGTACTGGACTATCTTCAACTACTGCATCAAAATTAAAACCTAATTGTTCATTTTGTTGTACTAAAGTTTCTTTACCATTACTTTCATAATATTTAAGTATTTCAGAAGATCTATTTAAAATCTCTTTAGGCATTCCTGCTAACTTCGCTACATGTATACCATAACTCTTATCTACTGCACCATCTTTAACTTTATGTAAGAATGTTACATTACCATCTTTTTCATAAGCTTCTACATGGACATTCTTAATACCACTTAGACTTTCTAAAGCAGTCAATTCATGATAGTGAGTACTAAATAATGTTTTACATTTTATATCTTTATTAACATATTCTAAAATTGCTTGTGCAAGACTCATACCATCATATGTAGCAGTACCTCTACCTAATTCATCAAATAGAATTAATGAATCACTAGTAGCATTAACTAAAGCATTTCTTGCTTCCATCATTTCTACCATGAATGTAGATTCACCAGATACTAAGTCATCACTAGCCCCAATTCTAGTAAATATCTTATCAAATATAGGTAATTTAGCACTCTTAGCAGGTACAAAAGAACCTATTTGAGCCATTATAATTATAATTGCTAACTGTCTCATATAAGTAGATTTACCACTCATGTTAGGTCCAGTAATTAATAGTGTATTTACCTCTTCACTCATCATACAATCATTAGATACATATTCTTTTTTACTAACTCTTTCTACTACTGGATGTCTACCATCTACTATTTCTACTCTACGTTCATCAAGTATCTCAGGTCTTACTAAACCATATTCATCAGCACTAGTTGCTAAACTTATTATCGCATCTAACTCAGATAAGTCTCTAGCTATAGCTTTTAACTTAAATATTTCTTTCTTTATTTCTTCTTTAACTTCCATAAACAAGTTATATTCAAGTTCAATAATCTTTTCTTCAGCATTTAGTACCAATGCTTCTTTTTCTTTAAGTAGTGGACTTATATAACGTTCTGCATTAGCTAATGTTTGTCTTCTTTCATAGCCATATTCTTCTTTAACTTTATCTATTTGGCCTTTACTTACTTCAATAAAATAACCAAATACTTTGTTGTAACCTACTTTTAAAGTTGAAATACCAGTTCTTTCTCTTTCTTGTTCTTCTAAAGATGCAATAAAGTCTTTTCCACCACTTCTAATACTTTTTAGTTCATCTAAATCAGTATTATATCCATCTTTAATTAAATAACCTTCTTTTAAACCTATAGGTGGATTTTCATATATAGAATTTTCTAATAAGTCATATAACTTAGATACATCTGCTAATTTATAATCAAAACCTAATCGTTCTATCTTACTACTAATACTAGGAAGTACTGATAAACTTCTTTTAATTTGTAATACATCTCTCGCATTAACAGTACCACATACAGTCTTACCACATAATCTTTCTAAGTCATAAACTTCATCTAATTCATGTAACAATTCTTCTTTTAAGATAAATTCGTTTCTTAAAATATCGATCATATCATATCGCTTTAAGATACTTTGTTTATCTTTTAATGGATTAGCTAACCAGTTCTTTAACTTTCTACTACCCATAGCAGTCTTAGTTTTATCAAGTAACCATATTAAACTATAAGTTCTTTCTTTTAATCTTAAAGTCTCAAATAATTCTAAGTTTCTTACTGTATGTACATCCATTTCTAAATATTCATCAGGATATACTATTTCAGGACTCTTAATATGATCTAATTCTTTTAATTGTTTAACTACTAAGTAATACATTAAATGTTTAATACCTAGTATATGTCTCATTTCTTTAATATCTTTATATACATTAGAATATCTATCTTCTAAGTATTCACTACATATACTTACTTCTATACCATAAGTATTCTTTAAATTATCTATAAGTTCTTGATTACTATTATCAAGTAATACGACTTCTTTAAATCCTAAACTAAGTATATGATTAATTAACTTAGTTTCATCTTTTGGTACATCCATTATATATAAAGAACCAGTAGATATATCAGAATAAGTTAAAGTATATAAGTTACTAAAATCTAAAATACTAGCTATAAAGTTATTATCATATTCATTTAGCATATCATAATCAACTACAGTACCTTTAGATATAACTTGTACTACACCTCTTTTTACCATACCTTTTACATCTTTAGGATCCTCTAATTGTTCACATATAGCTACTTTATAGCCCTTACTAACTAATTTTTCTATATAGGGTTTAACACTATGAAAAGGAACACCACACATAGGTATTCTTTCTTCTAAACCACCATTTTTACTAGTTAAAGTAAGTTCTAACTCTCTACTACATAAAATAGCATCTTCAAAAAATAATTCATAAAAGTCCCCTAAACGAAAAAACAACATTTCTTCTTCATAATTATCTTTAATTTCAAAATATTGTTTCATACCTGGACTTAATTTACTTCTATCTACTTCATTTCTCTTCATTTTACATCACGTAAGTTATTATAACAAAAAGACATAAAAAAAAGAAGAATTAAATCTTCTTTTTTATTCAAATGTATAAGGATTATTTAGAGTACCTTCACCCTTTAATCCATTAACTTTAATATTAATTACAGGTCTTACATTATGTGTTTCAAGTAAACCACCAACTAGTACTTTACCTTCTTTAATATAATAAGCTTTATCAAATCCACTAGGATTCATTAACCATACACCATTAAATGTATCTAAGAAATTAGATTTAACATCTTTACTCATTAATTCTACTTCTCTAACACTTAATGTACCAACATAATCATATAAGTAACTTTCAAAGTCAATTAAGTTTTCAACTTCATAACCTTCATAGTTATTATTATCAAAGTCTCCTTGAACAACATAACTTAAATTACTCATATTAAGATTATACCAATTCTTTAATACACTTCTTAAATTACTACTATTATAAACTTCATTACCATAGTTACTAGCTAGTACAACATCATTAAGCATTACTCTTAATGTACCATCACCATTTATTCTAATGATTCTAAACATTTGATTATTTACAACAATGTAGTTATTATTAGCATCTGCTTTGTAGTAATAAGAAACACCATGATTATCATTTACAGTACCAAGTTCATCTACATTTATATGTTTAACTCCATCATCTTTAAATACTAATACACAAGAAGTATCTTTATTTATATAAACACTAGATATTGTATTAGTAATAGGATCATAATTTAAATCTCCACTAGTACAACTAATAGATCCAAAAGAATTATTACTTGCTATAACATGTCTAAAAGCACCTTCTGTAACTTTAGTTTCAAAAAATTCTTCTTCTCCATTAATTATGTCTACTCTAATTTTATAGATATCAGTATCATTTCCAACTAACTTAGAAGAAAATGTAATACCTAACATTGCTAAACAAGAACAAGCAACAATTAATACTGGAACAAAAAAATTATTAATTGTACTACCATTCTTTTTAGTACTCATTTGTAAATCTTTATATTCATTCGGATTAAATTTTTGCATATAATCACTCTCCATATCTTATTTACTACCTATATCATACTCATTATAAGATATCTAGAAACAAAAATCAATCTTCCCAAATAAAAAAACTGAAATATTTCAGTTTTTAAGCACTAATAGTAATAAGAATAGCAAGTGCAAGTAAAAATACAATTGCAAAGACTCTTTGTTTACCTTCTAACACCATTATTATTCTTCCTCCAAAATCTATAAACATTCTACAACATTTATTATAGCCATATCAATAACTATTATTCATAATTTTATTATTTGACATGAATTTTACTCATATCATTTAAATAAAAATGCTTTTATTATATTAGTAACTTTTTTACTCATTTCAGGTATACTAGGTAGTTCTTTTATACTATTTAACTTATCTACACTAGTAAGTATATAACCTTCTATATATTTAGGTGGAATTATTGTCATAGGAAACATATGTTTCTTAATAGAATCAGTTATTCTATCATCTTCTAATTCCGGAAAGTATTTTATGTAATTAGCTGCTGCATCAGCTCCATGAGTAAATCCATGCATCTTAAATAGTGGTTTTCTCACTCCTATTTCTTTTAAATACTTACCATTATCTATATATTCTAATTCTTCACTATATAACCACGCATAAGTATAAAAGTCATGTAATAAACCAGCAATAGCACATATTCTATAATCTGCACCTATTCCTTTAGCCATCTTAAATGCTTTAAAAGATACTAATATTGAATGCTCCCATACTGTTAAGTTATGATGATGCATAAAATACTTTCTCTTTTGAAATTCATCATTAAGTAAAATATCTTTAACTATCATAAACCATTCATCAAAAGATGGGCTAAGTATTATCGCAGGCTCTATGTATTTTAAGACATTTTCATCATAGTATTTCATTTTAAACCCTCTAAATAATTAACTGCATCAGTAAATGTTTTTACTGAAACTATTTCTATATCATAGCCTTTTTCTTTCTTAACTTCCATAGCTTCTTTATAGTTACCTTCAGGTACTAAGAATATTTCAGCGCCTTCTTTAACAGCTCCAATTACTTTATATTTAACTCCACCTATTTCACCAACACTACCATCAAGTGCAATAGTACCAGTACCTACAACTTGTTTGCCATGAGTTAAATCTTGATTAGTAATAGCATTATAAACCATTAAAGTCATCATAAGTCCACCACTAGGTCCACTTTCTGAATCCTTAGTTTTTATTTGTACATCAACATCACTTTTCATATCAAATGTAGTAATAGCAGATATACCAACATACTTTTTACCATCTTCTTCATAAGTAATAGCTTCTGCTCCTACTTCTTTACCATCTCTATCTACTTTAAACTCTATCTTAGCTCCTACAGGTAATTTTTGTATTAAGTCTGACATAATAGTTATATCTTCTACCTTTTCACCATTCATTTCTAAGATATCATCACCTACTTTTAAAGTAGTTTTAGCTTTAACATCTATATAAGCTACATAATTTAACTTATTAGATACTTCATATTTAATCTTAGCAGCATCCATAGCAACAGCTTTAGCATAATCTTTACTTTGTTCTAAATATAATTTATTTCTCTTTAAAGCATCTTCATAACTTTCATTTTCATAAGTACTATCACTACTAGGTACTATATCCCAATCAGGTATAACAAAAGATAATAAAATATGAGGTAAACTACCACTAATGCTACTTACATAAGCCATATTAAAAGTACCTTTAGTTTCTACCTTTTTACCATCTACTTCTATTCTATCATTTAAACTAATTAAACCACCTGGCATATTTACATCATAAGGTATTTCATAAAATGTTAAGAATAAAAATATACCTATAAATATAATCATACCTAAGTAATCTTTCATAAAGTTTTTAATTTTATCATAAATATTATTAAACATCATATCACCTAACTTATTATATCATTTAAAGAGGAATATTATGAAAAATAAAATAAAAGATTTTATCTTATTTACAATATTAGTATTTTATTTTATCTATTGTATAACTAATAATTTATATATTAAAAATCAAATAGTATATTCATTTAATATATGGATTACTAAGATTATACCTTCTTTATTTCCAATATTTATTATAGTAGATATAATATATAACTCTAATATACCTCTTTACATAGAAAAATACTTATCTATTAATACTACCTATATACTTAGTATTATCTCTGGATCACCATCTAATGCATATATTTTAAATAAATATAATACTGATATTACTAAACAATTAAGTATTACTAAATATACATCTCCTATATTTACTTATTATTATCTAAAAGCTATTTTTAACCATAAAATAGCTTTAATACTTATATGTACTAATATTTTATCAAATATAATATTATCTCTTCTTATTAAGCCTAAAAATATAGAATACAAACAAAATAAAAAACAAAACATATTTATGTTACTATCTACTAGTATTAAAAACAATATAAATAACCTAATAACTATCCTAGGAACAATAATATTCTTTAATACTCTCCCAATAAACTTAATAAATAATAAATACATAAAAACACTAATACTAAGTATCTTAGAAATAACAACATCCCTAGATAATCTATCTACCATAACATTACCATTTAATATAAAATTACTATTTACTAGTATATCAATATCTACATGTGGTTTATGTATAGAAACCCAAATAAAAAGTATCGTAAACGATACTCATATAAACTATAAAAAATATATAACATATAGACTAGTACATTTAATAATCTTCCTTATGTTAAATTATATTATTCTTTATCTTCTTTAACTAATTCTAATCTATAATCTATTTCTTTATCAGCTATAGTTTGATCAACATCTAACTTATACCACATCTTAATATTATGTATTCTAGTATAACCAGCTTCTAAAGTAGTTTCAGTAAGTATATAACTATCAGAAGTATATCTATCTAAATCAAGTAAATCTTCTACATATAAATCATCTATACCTACTCTAATATTTTCTAATAACTCATCTTCTTCATTTACATAAAGAACTAATTTATAACTATATTCCTTAGTATTATTATTAGTTACAGTATATTTAATACCATCAGTATTTAATCCTTCACCATCAGAAAAACTCTCTATAGCTTTAAAATTCTCAGTATCATAAACAATAACCATACCATCTTGACTAAATACAGTACTATTATCTTTACCTATAGCAAATATACCATACATAATAGCAAATACTAAAAATCCTAAAGCAAATACTTCTATAACAATTTGTTTTCTTAATTGTTTATTAACTTCCATAAGACACCTCTCCAATAGAATAATAGAAACTATAACTATCAGCACCTCTTAAACTAATATCAAACATATAAGTATCTCCATTAGTACCATACTTACTTAAAGTACCTAAATATATAACATTATCTGTAAGAGCATATTCTTCACCATTAATAGTATAATAAACACCATTAATATCTTTATTATCTTCTTCTTTTAAATATAAAGCATAACTAGTATCATTATATTTCTTATTAATTAAACTAACTCTTAAAGTATTATTATCTCTAGTATCTAATAATTTATCATGAGAATATACTACTCTAAAAGTATCATTACTATATTCTATTAAACCAGTATCCATATTATCATTAGAATTCTTAGAATAAGACATACCTAATAATAAAACAGAACAACTAAGTATACAAAATATAACTATATAAAACTTCTTCCCCATATCATCACCCTATCTTAGTATATATACATCTTAACATAAAAAAAGAAACAAATAAATATTTTGTTTCTTATATAACAAATAAACATAAACTATATTAGGTGATACTATGTTTAGAAATAATTTCTTTTTTACATTTCTCTTAATAATAGGACTATGTGTCTTAATAAGTTATCAAATAATCCTTACATTATTTCTCCCTCTACGTTTTAATATAATAATATTACTTATAGAATTTAGTATATTATTCTTTTTATTATTTAAATTATTATGGCCTTGTTAAATATCTATAACTATACTAGAAGCTTTACCTAAATAATTAATAAGTCTTCTAAACTCTTTACATCTATCAAATTCACTACTATCAAGATTAACTTTATATGGAATACTAATTAATATATTAAATAATAACTTTTCTTCATCTAATAATTCAAAATTTCTATTATAAGTATCTATAACTCCTATAAAAGATACATTCTCCCATTCATTTTTATATAAATTAATTAAATCTAATACTAAAGAATCATAAGAATATTGATCCCAACTTATTAAGTATTCATCACTATTCTTAATCATATGATCTAATCTTAAATTATTATGTACTAATACTACTCTTTGTTTATTACTATTTTGTACTTTTAAACACCAAGTATCTAACTTATCTAATGAATACTTACAAGCATTATATATCAATGTATAATTACGTAAAAATAAGTACTCAGAAGGACTATTAACTTCATGATTAATATATTCCATAAATAAATTATCATAATAATTATCTATAAATAGTATATTATTTTTAATATCATTATATAAATTTTCATACTTACTATTAGATATCTCTTTATAATAGAAAGTCTTACTATGTAATAAAGAAACTAGATTAATTAAATCTAGTATTTTTTGATTCTTATCTACCATAGTATCTTCTATATATTCAAATACTACCATATCATCTTTACTATCAGGTAGTATTCTAGGTACATAATTAAAACTTCTACTATCTAAATACTTATATAACTTATTATAATCAATCTTAGGATTTAACTTAATTACATAATTACCATCCATAGTATTTAATATATATACATTATTATTTCTTTCTATCTTATAAGGTTTATATATCTTAGTAAATACTTCTAAATTCCTATTCATTATATTCAGGTATTATAACTTTATCTCCAATCTTTAATTCTTTAATATCATTATACTGATTTAATATATCTAAATTAGTATTATAAAGTTTCATAATATTTTCTACACTATCGTTACTTCCTACAACATGTACATGATAAGTAACATATTCTTCCATAGTTTCTATCTTCTCCTCAGTCTTTTCAATAACTTGTATTTCTTCATTAATAGTATCTTCTCTTACTTGAACTTCCTCTTCCATAGATTCAACTGGTAATTCTAAAGCTTCTACTTCTTCCTTAATCCCCAATATTTCATCTACTTCTTCCTTAATTCCTAATATTTCATCTATTTCTTCATTAATAGTATCTTCTTCTGAAACTTCCTCCCTTTCATCTAAACATTCTAAAGTATCTCCTTCTATAGAAAAATCAATATCTATTCTTAATACATCTTCATCTATTTGATCATATTTAAAATCAGTAATATCTACTTTTACAGTATTTAAGTCAATATCATCAGGTAATAAAGCAGTAAAAGGTAACTTATACTTAAACTCTTCCTTTTCAGTAGTATCATTATGTACCTTATAATCTCCATATACAATAAATTCACCAGATACTTCTCCATCTACTACTTTCTCATTATGTTCTAAAGATATACTAGTTAAATTAGCTATTTTATTTTTAAATACTATTTCTTTATAAAAAGGTATAACTTGTTTCATTTATATCTCCTCCTATTTAATAGTATGAAAAAAAAGATATTTAATTACTTAAATAAAGCATTAAATATCTCTTTATAATTTTTAACTAATATAATTTTCACGTTTTCTTTTACTACTTCAGGTATTTCTTCTAAATCACAAGAATTAGTATATGGAATAAATATTTTCTTAACTCCATCATTATAAGCACCAATAACTTTTTCTTTAAGTCCACCTACTTTTAAGACATCTCCTCTTAAAGAAATTTCTCCAGTCATTGCAACAGTCTTAGGTATTTCTTTATCTAAGAATAAACTTAATAATGATGTTGTAATACTGCATCCAGCAGAAGGACCATCTTTCTTAACAGCACCTTCCAAGAAATGAATATGTACATCATTAGAATTAAATATTTTATCATCTACCTTAAATTCTTTATTATTAGATTTAATATAACTATAAGCTACATTAACACTTTCATCCATAGTTTGACCAATCATACCAGTAACTTTAAAGTCACCTTTTCCTTTATACATTGTTGTTTCAACAGGAAGTACCAAACCACCCATCGGTGTATAAGCAAGTGCATTTACTAAACCAACATGATTAGTAATAGCTTCATTCTTAACATCATATTTATAAGCACCTAAATAAGTATTTAAGTCACTCTTCTTAACAGTAACCTTAATAGGACTATTAATTTCTCTTACTGACTTCGTAACTATCTTTCTAACTATAGTACTTAAGTTTCTTTGTAAATCACGAACACCAGCTTCTTTAGTATATCTATTTATTATTTCTAAAATAATATCATTAGTAAATTTAATTTCTTTACTACAAACTAAATGTTCTTTATAAATATTAGGTATTAAATATTCTTTAGCTATATCTAACTTTTCAAATTCAGTATAACTAGATAATTCAATAACTTCTAATCTATCATATAAAGCTTCTGGTATATCTTCTTTATAATTAGCAGTAAGTATAAACATAACTTCAGACAAATCAAAAGGTTCTTCTACATAATTATCTATAAACATACTATTTTGTTCAGGATCTAAAATATCTAAAAGCACTGATGCAGGATCTCCTTTATGATCCTTAACCATCTTATCTATTTCATCTATAAGTATTAAAGGATTACAAGTACCACATTTTTTTAATGCTTGTATTATCTTACCAGGACTACTACCTATATAAGTTCTTCTGTGACCATTTAATTCAGAAGAATCATTTAACCCACCAACACTAATTTTATAAAATTCTTTTTGTAATGATTTAGCTATTCCCATCGCTAAACTAGTTTTACCAACACCAGGAGGACCAACTAAACATATAATAGGACTTCTTAAATCTTTATTTCTTCTTTTAACAGCTATATATTCTAAGATTCTATCTTTAACTTTATCTAATCCAAAATGAGTAGCATCTAATCCTTCTTTAATCTTTTCTAAATCAGTTTCATCTTTAGATTTAACACCAAAAGGTAAATCTAATACTAAATCTAAGTATGTTCTAATTTGACTTATCTCAGGACTAGCTTCATTAGTATAATCAAATTTCTTAACTTCATTAACTAACTTATTCTTTAACTTACCATCGCATTTTAAGTTACTAATTCTTTCTAAGTAATCTCCTATAACTTCATCTTTTAAATCTGTCTCTCCAAGTTCTTTCTTAATAGCTTCCATCTTTTCTCTTAAGACAAATTCTTTTTGAGTTCTTTCAAAGTCTTCTCTTAATACATCATCTAACTTTTCATCTAACTGAGCAACTTGTAGTTCAATAGATAAATCATAAACTAATGCATTAGCTCTATGTAATGGATTTATCTCTTGCATGTATAATAGTTTCTTTTCTATTTTAAAAGGCATAAAAGGAACTATTAAATCAGTAAGTATATTTATATCAGTAATATCTTTAACACTAGATAAAACACTATTACTCATTGATGGAGCAGTATCTATATAAAGATTTAATATTTCTAACATTTTTCTTCTTAATGTTATTTCTTCTACTTCATCAAACTTAGGTAAATCAATTTCCATTATATGAGCTTTTAAGATATCGCCATCTGCTATTTCATTAACGTATTCTAATATCTTAACTCTCTTAGTACCACTAACTACTAATCTTAAATTACCATTAGGTAACTCTAATCTACTCTTAATCTTACCTACTACACCAACTGATGGTAAATCAGATAAATCAGGAGCTTCTTCATAAGGATCAATAGGACATACTATTAATATCTCCCCATTATGTTTTTTCATCGCTAAATCGATTACTCTATTACTAATATCATTATTCAAGTCAAGTCTAACATCTTGATGGGGCAAAAGGACTATTCGCTTAAGAAGCATTACCGGTAAATTAATTTTCATGTTTCGCCTCCTCAAGATATCAATTTCAATTAATGATTATTATATATTCTAAAAATATCTTTGTCTATCCGTTTGACGCTTTTTTACAAATAAAAAAGAAGAAAATAATTTTTTCTCCCATTTTTAGCGATTATAAAGTCATTTTATAACGATTATAATAATCATTTATGACATTTTACTTTACACTTTTATTCACTTAGACCTGCTAAATCATCATTTAATGTTTGGCAAGAAGCACTCTTATTTCTTACTTTTTCTATTTGAGGTTCCTTAAATGATAAAGTATCTTCATCAAATTCTAATAAGTATATTGTATATAATAATTTATCTTGAAATCCAACTTCAGCTATTTGACCTGGTTCATAACAAACTAAAGTCTCTCCAGTATCATATTCAAAATATCTATAAGTATTACCAGTTTTAAATATAGTCTTATCCATTAATGTATTAGGTACTAACTGATACTCTACTTTAGCTCCATTAATATAATACATACTCTTATTATTTAAAACAATAAACTTATCTCCATAAAAATTAAATTTACTATTAACTAAGTTAATACTTTCTCCACTAAGATCATATTTATTATTCTTAACATAAGTTAAACCATCTACTTCACTTAACTTATTACCATTAAACACATAAATAGCCCTTTTAGAGCCGATATTACGGCTATTTCCAGTACCAATATACTCTAACTTATCAGAACTTAATAAAACCTTACCAAAGCACTCATTTACGATATAACGAAGTATAGTATTATCCTTCTTAACCTCATAAACAAAATCATACTTACTAACTTCACAAGTATCATCATACTTAATACTCTTATCTAAAGTATAACTCTTAACATAAACACCAACAAAATCACTAACATCTAATTTAGTAGTATCTTTAGTTTCTTCTTTACTAGTACTATTATTATTAACTACAACATTATCTTCCTTCTTAGTAAAAGCTCCATCTGCTTCCTTAACCTTACTAGTAGAAAATACAGTAAAAGCAAATATCGTAATAATAAAACATACAAAATATAATTTATCTTCTTTAAGTTTTTGAATAAAAGAACTAAGAACTAATACCTTATAACTCTTTCTCTTAGGTAGTTCTTTCTTTATATCTAGTACATCTTTATTAGTATCAAACTTTACATTTTCATCAACTTTTTGATCATTTTTAATAGCCATACTAACTATCCCCTTATCATCTATAATCAATTATATCATAAATATATTTTATAGCATAAAAAAAGTGATTGAATTATCAATCACTTAAATTATTCACCTAGAATTTCTAAAGCTTTTCTCATTCTTAAGTCGTATTTAACAACTTCAAGTCCACCAAAGTGTTTTAAGAATTCTTCTTTTTCTACACCATATTCTTTAGACATTTTATCAGCTTCAGCTTCAGCATCTTCATCACTGATTTCGATTTTTTCTTCATCAGCAACCATTTCAATTAAGTAACGATACTTAACTCTTTTTTCTGCTTCAGGTTCCATTTGTTTATGCATGTCTTCATGTGTATTACCAGTAAATTGTAAGTATTGTTCTACTGATAGACCTTGCATTCTTAATTGTTCTTCGAATTGATGTATCATTCTATGAACTTCATCATCGATTATTTCTTCGTTGATTTCACCTTTCATATTTTTAGCAGCAGCTTCTAATACATCATCTAAGTATTTATTTTTAGCTTCTTCTTCTTTTCTAGCTTCTATCATTTTCTTAACTTCGTCGTTAAATTCTTTTTCAGTCTTAACATCTTCGAATCCTAAGTCTTGATAGAATTCTTCATTTAGTTCAGGTAAAACTCTTTCTTTGATTTCTCTTAGAGTAACATCGAACTTAACTTCTTTACCAGCTAGTTCTGGTGTATATTCTTCAGGGAATTTTAAGTTTAATGTTTTAGTTTCACCAATTTCCATACCAACGATTCCTTCTTCGAATCCAGGAATGAATGTATGAGAACCAATTTCTAATGGATAATTAGCACCAGTACCACCGTCTAATTTTTCTCCATCTACATAACCTTCAAAATCAATAACAGCTGTATTTCCTTCTTCTACTTTACCTTCTTCTTTAACTACGATTTCAGCAAATCTAGAAGCTAATCTAGCAACTTCTTCTTCAATTTCAGCTTTAGTTACTTTAACAGCATCTTTCTTAATTCCTAAGTCTTTGTATTTACCTAATTTTAATTCTGGTTTAGTAATTATTGTAAATACGAATTTGATATGATCTTTATCAATTTCTTTAACATCCATCTTAGGTTCACAAACTGGAACTAATTCATTTTTCTTTAATGCTTCTGTATAAGCTTTACCAGCAGCTACATCTACAGCATCCATGTATAAAGATTCAACACCGAATTTTTGTAGATAAACATTTTTAGGACATTTACCTTTTCTAAATCCATCGATATTAGTATCTTTAACTCTTTTTTGGAAAGCAGCATCTAGAATTTGATCCCAATCTTTACCTTTGATTTCTATTTCTATATCGTGTACATTTTTCATTTTCCACTTCTCCTTCAACATTCAATATTATACCTAATATTCCTTAGTTTATCAATAAAAAAAGACTTATTTCTAAGTCCTTTCTTAATCAACTTGTACACCTTTAACTACATTAGAGTTTGATGATTTAGTAGCTATCATTTTGTCTACTAATGAACTGGTTGCACTTGTATAGTTTAACGTTATTTTTGAACCTGTTTTAGTTGTTGCATATTTAAACATCCCAGTGTACATAGATGTATTTGGATTTCTAATTGTCATTGTGGTTTCAAATTTATTACTATTGGAGCCAGCACTCCAAAACATATTTCTCATATTAGTTACATTGCTAGTATCAAGGTTACTTAAGTCTAGCGTTAGATTGGTACTATTTGAACCTATATATTGAAACATATAACTCATATCAGTTACATTACTCGTATCAAAGCTACTTAAGTTTATAGTTAGATTTGTGCTATTAAAACCTGTATATTGGAACATAGCTGCCATATTAGTAACATTGCTTGTATCAAAATTACTTAAGTCTAGCGTTAGATTGGTACTATTATAACCTGTATAATTAAACATATTTCTCATATTAGTTACATTGCTTGTATCAAAATTACTTAAATCAAGTGTGAAGTTTGGATTACTATAACCTATTCTAGTGAACATAAAACTCATATCTGTTACTTTACTTGTATCAAAGCTACTTAAATCAAGTGTGAAGTTCGGATTGCTTTGACCTGTTCCATAAAACATATAACTCATATTAGTTACATTGCTTGTATCAAAATTACTTAAATCAAGTGTGAAGTTCGGATTACTAGAACCTGTTTCATAGAACATAAAGCTCATATCAGTTACATTTTTTGGTTCGAAATTACTTATATCTAATGTAAAAGTTGTATTATTTTGGCCTGTTTGATAAAACATTTCCTTCATTGTAGTGACATTGCTTGTATCAATATTACTTAAGTCTAGTGTAAAATTCGTACTGTTGGAACCTGTTTGATAAAACATCCTGTTCATATTTGTTACATTGCTTGTATCAAAACTGCTTAAATCAAGTGTTAAATCCATACTATTGTACCCTGTTTGATAAAATATAGTACTCATATTCGTTACATTGCTTGTATCAAAATTACTTAAGTCTAGCGTCAGATTTGTGCTATTATAGCCTGTATTAGCAAACATAGCACTCATATTCGTTACATTGCTTGTATCAAAATTACTTAAGTCTAGCGTTAGATTGGTACTATTATAACCTGTATAATTAAACATTTGATGCATACTGGTTACATTACTTGTATCAAAGTTTCTTAAATCAAGTGTGAAGTTCGGATTACTATAACCCGTTCTATAGAACATAGAATTCATATTAGTTACATTTCCTGTGTCAAAGCTACTTAAATTAAGACTAAACACAGTACTATTTTTACCTGTTTGATAAAACATATTACTCATATCAGTAACCTTGCTTGTGTCAAAGTTACTTAAATCGAGGGTAAAAATCGTACTATCATATCCAGTACTACAAAACATACAATACATATCAGTTACATTGCTTGTATCTAAACCTTCTATGTTTTCTATTAAATCTAATTTACTCATACCAGCGAAATAATTTCTTGCATTGGTGTTTATGTAAATAATTCCATCTGCTTGTAAATATAAGTCATAATAATTCACGTCATCTTTATTAGTTATTAAATATGCTATTACCCTTTCATTTTTTTGGTCTGACACGTCAAATTTATATGCATACTCATTTATTTCACGAATTGAATTTTCAATATAAAAGTTTTTAATTTTGGAAGCATATTGCCAATAATCTATTGTATTTCCCGCATCATCTTTTGTTGGTTCCATAATATTTTTCGATTCATAACTAACATTCAACTTAATTGGTAATATTATTGGATCTTTTGCTTTAGTAACACTCATTAAAGAACCAAACATAACTACTAACACTACATATCTTGATACTTTTCTATTTTTCAACCAAATAGTTACAATACCTGTTATAAAAGTTATTGAAACAAAAAGTACGATAAGTTCTTGTGCACTTGTATTAGGATTCACTACATTATCCAATACTTCAACTTTATTAGTTAGATCTAAAGTAAAGTTACGACCCCAACCTTCAGTTTTAACAGTTTCTAAAGATAATACAACTTCTTCAGTTGAATTAGGTTCCAATATTGTATTTTCATCTATACCAACAAATTCATACTTAAAAAACTCTTCAGGAGATTCTGGTAAAACAATATCTTTTAATGAAATATCTCTTTTAGCATTATTCTTTAACACAATATTATATTTAACATTTTGATCCTTATCGTTAAAGACAACACTATGTATTCCATTTTCTTCAGATACGATAACACCACTATTTTCATCATATACTGGAATCATTTTTTCAATAGTTATTTCATCTTTAGCAAATACTATTGAACTAACAAAAATACATAGCATACTAAATAAAAAGTATTTAATATTTTTCATAAATCCCACTACCTTACTATCATAAAAATTATATAATAAAGTATAGAATTTTTCAATAACACCAACAAATAAAAAAAGTCTTAAGATTAAGCAATCTTAAGTACTTTTATATCATATGAACCATTAGGTCCTTCAACGCTAATAACATCCCCTACTTTACTACCAATTAAAGCAGCTCCGATAGGTGATTCATTACTAACTTTGTTTTCAAATGGATCAGCTTCAAGTGATCCTACAATACTATATGTATCTTCTTCTTCATCGTCTACATATAGAATTGTTACATTACTACCAACATTAACTGTATCTGAACCTTTATTGTCGATAATAGTAGCATGTTCTAATTTATATTCTAATTCTTGTATTCTAGCTTCAATTTTAGCTTGCTCATCTCTAGCAGCATCGTATTCTGAATTCTCAGATAGATCGCCATGACTTCTAGCTTCTTTAATAGCTTGAATATTCTCTTCCCTTTTTGTAGTTCTTAGTTCGTTTAATTCTTCTTCCAACTCTGCAAACCCTTTTGCAGTTAATAGAATTTCATTATTTGCCATAACAAGCATCTCCTTCAAAAAACATCTTCCTAAGAATACTATAAAAAATCTGAAATGTCAAACACTTTTATACGCATCATATCATATTGGCATAATTTAAAAGGTACTTTGAACTTAACAATCATCTTTGGATGATTAGCTACTTCTATTAAATTTCCTTCCTTATCCATTATATTTTCAGGGATTGTAAACGTAAGTGGTTCCAAGTTAGGACCAAAGAATTCAACTACATCACCTGGTTTAAAATAATTACGTTGTTCTAATGTAACTATACCAGTTTCACTATCATATGAATCAACAATTCCTAAGAAATCTTTATTACTTACTTCATCTCTATCACTTAGGAAATATTGTTCGTTAACACCTGGTAACCCATTGAAAAATTGTTCTATACTATCTCTGTTTGCACATCTATTAAGTACACTTAGACTATACTTAGTATATGCATCATCTAAAGTTTTATTAACAATTTTGTCAATTAGATGTCTATATACATTTATAACAGTAGCAATATAATAAACAGATCTCATTCTACCTTCTACTTTAAAAGAATTAACTCCTATTTTAATCATTTCTTCTATATTAGAAATCATATTTAAATCTTTTGGAGTCATACTAAATATCTTATCAGTATTATCTGCATCAAATACAAATCTACATACTTGAGCACATCCACCTCTATTACTGTCTCTATTAGTAGCATAGTTGGATAATACACATCTACCACTTATACTAGTACACATAGCACCATGTACAAAGCATTCTAATTCTACACCAGTTTCATCTTTAATACGTTTTATATCTTCTCTAGAAGCTTCTCTAGCTAATACTACTCTGGTAGCACCTAAGTCTTTATAAAACTTAACTACTTCATGATTTAATGAAGAAGCTTGTGTACTAACATGTAGTTCTAATTTTAGGTTTAATTTCTTCCATAAATCCATTATAACTACATCACTTACTATAATAGCATCTACACCTATTCTATCTAATTCTTTTAAGTAATCTTCTACTCCAGTTAAATCTTTATCATGAAATACAATATTTACTGTCACATATACTTTCTTATTTAAAGAATGAGCATATTTAACAGCTTCTTCTATATCTTCTAAACTAAAATTTAATGCATTAGCTCTTAAACTAAAGTTTTGACCACCTATATATACGGCATCAGCACCATATAAACAAGCAATCTTTAATCTTTCTAAATCTCCAGAAGGAGCAAGTAATTCTAAAACACCCATTATTTGTTCCTCTCTTTCAATTTATAGATAGTTTCTTTATCTAAGAAACCATTATCTTCTATATCACTATTATGATCATTATTAGTTAAGAAATCCATTACTACATCATGTTCTATCATAGTAGGATTAACATAGTAATATTTAACATTACTTAAACCTAATAATTCTTTACCATTAAATATTTTACCTGAATACATAACTGTACCATATTCATTTTCCATAGCTCTAAATTGTACTTTAGTAGCTCTATCAGTAAGTAAATTAGTATTCTTTTTATCAATATCAAAGAATTCACTCCAGTTAGATAATAACTTTCTTCTACTATACATTACTTGATTAAACCCGAATAAATGTAGTACAACTTCTTTACTTGCATTACTTACAATAGTACTAATTTCTTCTTTAGTAATCTCATTACTAATAAACATACTATCTACTCTATCTAACCAAAAATTAACAGAATTACTATTAGTACCAAAATGATTTTGATAAAAAATCATTTCTAAATTAAGTCCTAAATCTTTAACTAGATTATATACAGCTATATCTTCATAAACTATACCTTTAACATTAGTAAGTTTAGGTAAAACTTCTTTTAAATTATCTACTGATTCACAATCAAGTACCCTATTTATCATTACATATTTATTTGAAACTTCATTATTATTAATACTTTCTAAAGTATAAGTATTATAACCAACACTATATCCTTCTAAAGCAAAAAGAAAAGCAGATACTCCTGCTTTTCTATAATCATCTATATGATTAATATCATCTACATAAATAAGTATATTAGATATCATTTTTTCTAATGCTTACAGATAAGCCGTCTCCAACATCATAAAATTTAGTTTCAAATTCTTCATTTTCTTTAAGAAAATCTATGTAATTTTCTATTTTACCTACTAATTGTTTTAGATTTCTATTAGCTATATTTTCTCTATTACCAACATGTCCATGGAATTTTAAGTTATCTGAAATAATTACACCACCAGGTTTTAAGAAATATTTATATTTCTCAAAGAACTTAGTATATTGTCCTTTAGCAGCATCTATGAATATTAAATCATAAGCTACACCAGATAAATTAACTTCTAAAGCATCTTGATATACTACATTGATTCTATCTTGCATGTTACATTTTTTAACATTCTTAAGACATTCCATGTATCTAACTTCGTCTCTTTCAATAGTAGTTAGTTTAATATCATCATTTACAGAAGCCATAAGTATTGCAGAATACCCAATAGCACTACCTATTTCTAGTATTTCTTTAATATTGTTAGCTTTAATAAATTTAATAATAAAAGCTATAGATTCTTTCTCAATTATTGGAACATTATGCTCTTTCGCATATTCTTCCATTTCTAAAATTAATTCTTTCATTTACTCACCTTATTCATATGTATACCATAATCCTTCTCTTTTAAGTTTATTGATTATAGCAACATGTTCGCTATTAGTCTTAGTAAAGTATGTTTTCTTATACTTATCTGCAACAAAGAAGAAATAATCATGTTCTTCTGGTTCTATTGCAGCTTTTATACTTTCTACTCCTGGATTACAAATAGGACCTATAGGTAATTTACCTGCCATAGCAGCTGGACGAGTATTATAATCATTTACTTCATCAAGTTCTTTTTGATATAAGTCTCTATCACTCATCTCAATTTGTTCTGCATAATATGTAGTTACGTCACTGCCTAAACTCCAACCATTTTGTAATCTATTATAGAATACACCAGCTACACCTTTTCTATCATCACTATTAGCTCCTTCTAATTCAACAATAGAAGCCATAGTAAGCATTTCATGTATACTGTATTCACTTGATTGTATTTTATCTTTAACTTTTTCTAATTCTATACTAGTAGTATCTAATAATTTTTCTATTATTTCTTTTATACTAGCATCTTCTCTAAAGAAGTATGTATTAGGAGCTAAATATCCCTCAAGTGCATAATATAATTTATCATTTAATATATCTTCAGTCAAGAACCAGTACTTATCAATTAGTTCTTGTAAATAAACTTTATCACTTAAAGTTTTTAGTATTTCATCTTCACTATATCCAAAGTTTTTATTAATAACTTTAACATAATTAGTAATTCTTTTACCTTCAACAAAAGTAACACTAATACTATTATCTATTACTTTACCTTCATCTATTTTATGTAGTATTTCTCTAAAAGACATACCATCATTTAATTCATAAACACCTGCTTGCATTAGATATCCATCATTTAATCTAACGAATATACGAGCAGTATATTTATTTCTTATAAGCTTCTGTTCATATAATGAATCAACTACTTGAGTAGCAGTTGCTCCATTTTCTACAGTAAATTGAACTACTCTTACTTTGTCTTTATCAGTTTCTCTAGCTTCTAAAGAAGAATTATAAAAACCAAGTAAACAACCACAAGCTATTACAAAAAAAGAAAATATAGCGATAACTATAATTAAAATTTTCTTTTTCATTAATCTATATTATTCTTCTGTATTTTCTTCTATTTTTTGTTGTACTGAAGATAAGATATTTTCTATTACTAACCATTCTTTTTCTGTTTCAATTGGCATTAAAGCAGGATTTTGTCCAGTAGGATCATATACAGAAGCATATACTTTTGTACTACCTTCTTCATCTAAAGTATTGTCAGTATAAACTATATAACTTTTCTTTGTTTCATCAGAATCAAATGTAAAAAGTATTTCACATTCTATTTCTTTTCCTTCATCATTTACTATTGTAAATATTCCTTTTTTTTCATCATTCATATTATTTGTTCCCTTTCATCTTTAGATATGTATCAAGTATTATACTTGCTGCTACACCATCTACTACTTGTTTTCTTTTTTTTCTACTTACATCAGCTGTTAAAAGATAATTAGTAGCTTCCATAGTAGATAATCTCTCATCAATTAGATGTACTTCCATATTATATCTACTTTCTAAAGCTTCTTTAAATTTTAAACTTCTTTCAGCTGCAAAACCTAGTGTATTATTCATATTTTTAGGCAAACCTAATACTAAATCTGTAATACTATTATCTTTAATTATTATATCTAAGTCTTTAAAAAGTAATTCATAATCTTCTCCATCCCATCTTAAAACACGATAAGGAGAAGCTATAAAATTAGTTTTATCGGACATAGCTAATCCAAGAGTTTTAGTACCTAAATCAAGACCTAAACATCTCATTATTTGTCTAAATACTCCTCTAAAATAATAGCTACTATTTCAGCTCTATCAAAATCCATTAACTTTTCTCTACTATCTTTATAATTAGAAATATATCCTGGATCTCCACTAATTAAGTAACCTACAATTTGATTAACTGGATTATAACCACGTTCTTTAAGTGCACTAAAAACTTCATCTAAAGTAGATGCAATAAGTTTCTTTTTAACCACACTTACATCAAATAAACCTGTCTTATCATCCATATAATACACCTCCTAAGTTCAATATAATTCTATCATTTTTTTGCTTTTTTGTATATACTTTATATCTTATTAATCACATTCACAACAAGCATCAATACATACTTCATCTGGTTTTAAATCAGGACAACAACTACAACATTCATCTCCTGTACTAAATTCAGGTTTTTTCTCTTTTTCTTCATCTTTATTTAAATTAACATCGTTTTCTCTTACATAATTAGATAAATATTTAATAAATTCATCACTAATATCTACATATTTACCATTATAAGATACATAACCTAAATCAAGATTAAATAATATAGTATCTTCTCCTACAAACAATTTATAATCACCTACTAAAGAGTCTACTAATTCATTTCTATCAGGAGCTTCTTCTTTATCTGTTTTCTTCCAATATTTAGCTAACTTTTTCTTAGTTTTTTCATCAGTAGGTACTTCTTTATCTTTAACTGGTTTTAACGGATTACAAACACCAGCTCTTTCTATTCTTACTTCCACATCTTGGCTACTAAATATAGCGACACCAATGCAAATACCTACACCTACTACTATAAGTATACCAGCTATAATCAATAATATTTTTTTACCTTTCATATTAATCACCTAGAATAATTATAACATAAAAAAACAGTTCTATTTAGAACTGTTTGCATCAAATTCAATATTTAAATGTTTATATGCCTTTTCAGTAGCAACTCTACCTCTAGGAGTTCTTTTTACAAACCCTTCTTGTAACAAATAAGGTTCTACTACATCTTCAATTGTAGTAACTTCTTCTCCTATAGAAGTAGCAACAGTTTGTGCACCAACTGGTCCACCATTGAACTTAGTAATTAAAGCTTCTAAGTATTGAATATCTATTTGATCTAATCCATCTTCATCAACTTTTAATCTCTTTAAAGATGTCTTTGTTATTTCTTCATCAATCATATCTTGTTCAAATACTAAAGCAAAATCTCTAACTCTTTTAAATAATCTATTAGCAATTCTAGGAGTTTTTCTACTTCTCTTAGCAAGTTCTCTAGCAGCTTCATCTTCTATTGGCATACCAAGTACTTTACTTGTTCTGCATATAATTTGATATAATTCTTCATCAGTATAATAATTTAATTTATTTGTAATACCAAATCTATCTCTTAAAGGAGCAGAAATATCACCAGCTCTAGTAGTAGCACCTACTAAAGTAAATGGTGGTAAATCAATTCTTAAATTTCTTGAAGTACCATCTCCATTAGCAATAACTATATCAAGTACATAATCTTCCATAGCTGGATATAATATTTCTTCAATATATCTAGGTATTCTATGTATTTCATCAATAAATAATACATCTCCAGGTTCTAATTGAGATAATATCGCAGCTAAATCTCCACTCTTTTCAATAGAAGGACCAGAAGCAGTTCTAATATTAGTTCCCATCTCATTAGCAATAATATGAGCTAAAGTAGTCTTACCTAATCCAGGAGGACCATATAATAATACATGATCTAATACTTCATCTCTCATCTTACAAGCTTTTATAAATACTTTTAAATTTTCTTTTATATCAGTTTGTCCTACGTATTCAGATAAAGACGAAGGTCTTATAGATTGATCAAAATTATCTAATTCATCTTTTTTTTCTCCATCAACTAATCTCCCCATATATTTCACCTCTACCTATGTACATATTCGTAAACATCTTCCCAAGTATCTACTCTAGTAAATACAGTACAATCAGTATTATAACAATCACTCATTAATAATACTTTTATACCTTTACCAGCTACTTCAGTAACATGTTTAACATCATTATCTATAAATAAATTAACTCTTTCTTCTTCACAAACATTACCTTTTTCAGAACATCCCATTAATAATTTATGATACTTAAATCCATGTTTATCTAACCATTTCATAGTAACTTTTAACATATTAGCAGTATTTTTTCTTCTAGTAATAAAATATATTTTATGTCCTTCTTCAAATAATTTATTTACATATAATGCAGAATCTTTTATTGGAGATATTTCAGTAAATAAATTACCATCTCTAATAAAAGTCATAAAATTTAATACATCTTCATCAGACCAATAAAACATATCTTTTAAAGCATATGCATCTTTATTTTTAAAACCTCTGCCTCCGCAATGATCTTTATCATATTGAAAAGCTTCCTCTAATAAAGAAATATTTGTTTTAGCTATTGTATCATCTATATCTATCCCTATTATCATAACACTACCTCATTAATAATTTTAAAGCATCTTTTATTTGTTGTTCTATACTTAAAGAAGCATCAACTTGTGGTAATATCTTTTTAATGTCGCCCTTTTTATATCCTAAACTTTCAAGTACTGCCATTAATTCATCTAAACCATCATTAGTAAATAAATCATCATTTTTAACTAATTTACCTTTTAAATCTAATATAATTTGTCTAGCAACTTTATCGCCAACTTTAGGAAACTTAGTTAAATAAAGAATATTTTCTCTTTCAATAGCATCATATATAGCATCTACTGGACTAGCTAGTATTGGTAATGCTAACTTAGGTCCAACACCTTTTACATTTATAAGTCTTAAAAAGAAGTCTCTTTCTTGTTCATTTCTAAATCCATAAAGAGTATATTCTTCTTCTCTTACATGATTATATATATATACTTTATATTCTTTTTCTTCTTGATACACATATGGATTAGGTACGTATACTAAATAACCTATTCCGTTATTATCTAAACTAATATAATTAGGTCCATAAGACTCTACAGTACCTTTAATATAATTATACATCTTATACACATCCTCCTAATAATTATATAATACATTTGTACTTATTTCTATAAAAACAAATAAAAATAACAGGAATTTTACCTGTTATTTTATTTAACTTCATATTCAAATTCACTTATTCTTAAATAAGATAATTGTGGTACATATTCCATTACATAGTATTTATATGTACCTTTTTCAGTAGCAATCTTGTTATATTCATTTAATGTTTGATTATATATAGAATAATATGATTTTAGATCGTTATCTATAATAAATAAACTAAATTCACTAGGAACATCTTTGTCTAATAACCAATACTTACTATCAAATAAATACTTCTCAAATTTTTCGTAGTCTTCGAAGATAGTCATTAATTGTGAACAAGGTACATTACCACCTTCACTTACATAACATTCGGTATCTTCAATATAGTATAAAGATCCATCTTTAGGTATAGCAGGTATTTTCATTATATCTTTATAATTATTTAAATATCCCATTTCTTTTTGTAATTCTAATAACATTTTATTATCTCTAAAAGCACTAACTCCAAATCCTAATATAGCAAAGAATACTATAGCACCACCTATAACATTCTTTAAAGAACTATGTCCTCTTTTATAATAAATCCATCCAAGTATAGTAGTAACAATAGGTATCGGTAAATAAAACAACGCAACCCATCTATAAGTATTTATTAATAAACCATCTATATTTAAATATTTAACAACTAATACCCATGTTCCAAATGCTAGGAAAACAGATACAATATTAATAATAAATAACACCAATAATACTTTAGTCATTACCTTAGAATCATGAAACTTCCCTATTTCTTTAATACCTATATCTTCACCTATTCTATTATCGATATTAGGAAACGACTTTCTAATAAAACCAATAAACTTATAATCCATATCTCTTTTAGGTAAATATATAACTATATTATCATTAGTTAAATAAAAGTCTGTATCTGTTTCAATAACTTCAGTAAAAACATCATATGAATACTTAATTTCTTCTTCACTAACATACATAAAATAATCTTCAAAAAATAATAATTCATAATTAGAACTAATATCTTTAATATATTTCTTATACTGAGTATTATTACCAAATATACTTAATAACTTGTTTATATCATTCTTAGATATTTCTATTTTACAAGAGTATAATTCTTTTCCCATATAAAACACCTCATAATAAAATTATAACATAAAAAAGTAATAGTATTTAACTATTACTTAATCAGTATAAGTATAAGTAACTCTATTATTACTTTCTACTAAATTAGTTCCTGTTATCATAAAAGTTTCTTTATCAATAGTAATATAATTACCATTAACACTATATTTACCCGATGCATTATAATTTTGTCCATCTTTATGATAATCATATAAATAATAAGTATTATCTTCGTTAATCATTAAATAACTTTTATTAATTATCGGACAGAATCCATTACAACTAGTAAGTAAATATCTACCATATTTTAACGTTACATTTACTTCTCTTACTTTAACTAAACTTTCTAAATTAGTTACTTCTATACTTTGTTTATCTTTATTAATATTAACTAATGCATAATATTCATAACCATTAGATACATAACTTATTTCATGTATACCACCATATATTTTATCTATTATACATACATTATTAATACATTCTAATTCTTTATTATCTACTCTTAAAATAGAATTATCTTCTACTTTAAAACTTATCTTATTAAATACTCCTATATTTGTATAACTTTTATTATTAGTTATTTTTATTTCATCATAAAATATAGCTCTTCTAGTAAATAAATTAGTTTTACCATTAGTACTAAATTTGATATCACTTTCTACTACATTATTTAATTTATATAAATAAGTATCTAAAAAATCTTCTTTATTATAAATACCACTATCTTTATAATATGAATCAAATATTTCATTAAGTCTTTCTTTATCAGTTAACTTATCTAATGAATAAGTAAATTGTTCATATGTTAAATTACCTTTACCAACCATTTTATCAAATACAAAATTATATTTACTATTATTAAAACTATTAGTATATTCAAGTTCCATATATTTATCATAGTAAGCATAACAATATATTACATATAATAAAAATACGATAAAACCAAATAATATAATAGTCAAACTAAATGTAGTTGTTAAAGCTTTTGTAGTCTTATTCATATTAACATCTTCCTTATTATAAATAGTATATCATAAAAAGAAAAAAAACGGATATCAAATATCCGTTTTTTTAAACAGAAGAACAACCAGCATTATGAACTACAATACCTTCAACTATATAGTTATGTGTATTTTCAACTGTTAAATTATAAGTATTGTAATTTTCAATATGATCTCTACTTTCAATAGATACAATAGTTACATTTTCTTCAATACCTACTAAAGTATCTCCCACTTCTAACATTTGAACAGTTCCTACATCCATAATTGTTTCAGCTTGTTCTGGTCTTAAAGATTTCCATCCTTCAGTAGTTAATAATGGATGATAAGCTCTCATACCAATTTTTGTTCCGTTGGATAAATGTACATATACTAAATCATCCGAATTTTCTTTTATAATTGTTGCTTTTACTTTTTGTGCAACATATTCCCCAGTTTCTTCATCTAGTGACATAACCATGTCTCCAACTTGAACATCTATAATTTTCTTATAAGTGCCATCTGCCATTAGAACTCTCATATCAGGGTCAAAACAACATACAGTTGAATAATAATAATAATTAGCAATTATTATATCTGTACCAAGAACAGCTTTACTTGTAAATACATACAATCCGTTTATATAAACAACTCCAGATTGAAGACTTACAGCATTAGTACTATACGAACTACCAATCCATTCTTCCCATGTCATACCGCTTTCAGCTTGATAAGGTGCACCATCAATATAAAAATTAATCATTTCTACAGGTTCATTTGGTACTGCATTTAACGTAACTGTAAAACTAGCACTATTATTTGAAGAACTAATCGGAGTTTTAATCATTTTTACAACTACAGTTACTACACTAGTTGAACTAGGTTGAATAGTTGTAGAAGTTGGACTAACTGTAACAGTAAAATAATCATTGCTTCCACTTGAACTTAATGAAACATTTGCAGCAACATCAGTTTCTTTATTTTGAACTGTATACGTAAATGTAATACTTTCATTTAATGTCATATTACTAGCTGTAAATGTCGCAGTAGTAGCTCCTGCTGTAACACTAGCACTACCTTTAGTAGTGTTTGAAACAGTCTTAGTACCATTAAATGAAACATCTAATGTCTCACTTCCTGCACCTGCTGTACCTGTTACAGTTAATGTAACTGAGTTAACAACTGCATAACCTACACCTAAACATAAAACTAACGCTAACAATATAATTAATTTAAAACTATTTCTACTTCTCATAACTCACCTACATACTACAAAAAATTAGTAAGAATAACATTGCAAATACAAATATAATACTAGCAATAGCTACCTTAAAAGGCATCATTTTATGATACTTAATAATCTTATTTTTTCTTTTATTTTCAATATAATCTAATTGATCTTTAATAGATAGAGATATACTATTCCCCATTCTATTAGCTTCAATTAAATTAACTATAATATTAATAATAAATGTACTAGGTACTCTATCTTTCATTAGCGTTAATGCTTCATCTAAAGACTTACCTATCTTAACGTCTCTAATAACTCTTTCAAATTCTTTAGATAAACTATTATTTACTTGCTCATTAGTTAAACTAATAGCTTTCTTAACATTATTACTTCCATTCAAACATAATAGTAATATAGGAAAATATTCTAAAGAATCTTCTTCTAATTGTTGTTTTCTCTTACCTATTTGTATATCAAGTATTACATATTCAATAAAATAATAATAAATAATAGTTACAATAGGACCAACTATATATCCATAACTACTAAAGAATAATAAGAATACTAATAATATTAAACTACTAGCTAATCTCATTAATATAAATATCATAGGATTAACTATCATACCTGCATATTTCATTTTCTTATCTATTCTTTTATAAGATCTACTATTTAACATACTTATCACCTCTTATAATTCTCTTAATGATAAATAAATATAACATATAAGAAATAAACATAATAAGTATTATAAATATTCCATTAACATTCATTAATAATTTAATATACTCTGTATTATAAGCTACTACAGTAACTAAGAATACTAAAGGCAATATACTAAATAATAATACACTTAATCTATTAGTATCCCTTAGTACTATAAGTTCATTATTAAACTTCTCTATCTCTAGTAATTTCTTTTCTATATTAGAAAAAGCATCTATTATATCAATACCACTTTTATTTACTAAACCAAGTACACTACTCATATATTTTATTACAGATAAATGAGTTCTTTCATACATTCTATTAAATGATTCACTAATATCTATACCTAGTTTAATATCATTTAATACTTTCATAAATTCTACTGATACAGCACCTTCTGTTCTATCAATTACAGACTTTATAGCTTGTTCAGTACTTTCATTAGCTTTATAACTATTATTCATTATAATTATTGCACTAAGTAAATTTTTATTTAATATATTAACTCTTTTATTTTTATTAAATAAACAATAAAAGTCTGGAATAATAAATCCTAATATAAATGATATAAGTATTAATAAACTACTAAATTCTATTCTATATAAAGCATTAATTAGTACGTTAACAAATATAAATAATAAACCTAATAGTATCTTAATACTCACATAATCTATACCTTTTCTTAATCTACTATCACTATATATATATTTATCATATGTTCTAGCTAAACCATTAAATATAACTAATGATTCTAATACTTTACTAGTTTTAAATACAATATTATTTATTAATCCTTTATCTTTCTTATTTTCTAAATTTAATGAATAATAAGATAATCTATTTAATCTAGATAAACTCTTAATATAACGAATAACAAGGTATACTATATAACCAATAAATAACCATGCTAATATCTGTAATGCTACAGTATACTTATCCATAATATACCTCCTTATTCTTGATTCTTTTTCTTCTTAAATTTAAACATATCATCTAAATCATTAATACCAGCATTTTTAATTTTTTCTAAACACACTGGTACATATTCTTGTAATATGTATTCTCCTTGTACTACATTAGTATCTTTATTATCTAATTCAAATTTAAATATATTAACTAATTCAATAGTTCCATTTTTACCTGTAATAACTTCAGATATATCAGTTATCTTTCTTCTTCCATCTTTCATTCTAGAAATATGTACTACTAAATCTAATGCATCATTAACATATTCTCTAATAGCATTAACTGGTATATCTAAACCATCCATTAATACCATAGTTTCTAATCTCTTTATAGCATCTTTAGCACCATTTGCATGAACACTTGTCAGTGAACCATCATGGCCAGTATTCATAGCTTGTAACATATCAAATGCTTCACTGCCTCTTACTTCACCTATAATAATTCTATCAGGTCTCATACGAAGTGAATTTCTAACTAAATCTCTAACAGTTACTTCACCAATACCATCATAGTTAGAATTTTTAGTTTCTAAAGATACAACATGTTCTTGATTTAAATTAAGTTCTCTAACATCTTCTATAGTAACTATTCTTTCTCCATCAGGAATATAATTACTTAATATATTTAGAAGTGTCGTCTTACCGGCAGAAGCTCCACCAGATACTAATATATTTAATCTAGCTTTAACTGCAGCTTCTAAAAATCTTGCCATATATGGAGTTAAACTACCATTTCCTATTAAATTTTCCATATCTACTATATTCTTTTTGAATTTTCTTATAGTTATAATAGGATTCTTACTTAATGGTGGTATTACTGCATTAATTCTACTACCATCATCTAATCTAGCATCTATCATAGGATGATTAACATCTATATTCTTACCAGTTGGTTCTATAAGTCTTTCAATAGTTCTAATAATATGTTCATTATTTACAAAAGATATAGTATTTTCTTTTTGTAACATACCATCTATTTCTATATATACTTCAGAAGGACTATTAACCATTATCTCAGTTATATTATCATCTTTCATTAAATAAGTAATAGGTCCAAATCCATTAACTTCTCCATCAATTAAATTAAATAGACATCCTCTTTCACCATTACTTAAATCATATCCGTAACATACTTCATCTATCAAATCATTAATAATATTCCCAGGTACATTCTTACCAGTAAATCCTTTATCACTTAATAATTCTAATATTTGAATTCTAAATCCATCTAAAAGACTTTTATCTTCAAATACATTATAATCATTAACTTCTAAATCAGTACTTTTAATACTTACATTAAATTCTTCTAATAAACTAGCCATTACTTATCACCTCTTTTAAGTAAGTTAGTAGCCATATTAACAAATGAATTATAATCATTTGTCATTACTTCAGCAAACTTTCTATCTAAAGATATAATAGCTCCCCTCATAACCATTTTATCCATATCTTTTAAGAACATATCAGTAGATAATGTATAATCAATATTATGTTGTAATAACTTTCTTATCTCAAAATAAGTAAAATAGTTCTTGAAAGGATCTCTACTATTATTTAAAGTAATTCTATAATTATAGAAATTTAAACTATCAAATATAGATAGTAATGATCTCATATTCTTTAAATCTATAGGGTCATTAGTAACCATAAAGTTAATTTCATCTACACTATCAAGTATAGTTAAATTTATATCATTTAAAGCATGATTAGTATCAATAAGTACTACATCATATTTAGCTTTAGCATCATTTATTATATTATTTATAAATCTATGATCTACTTTATTCGCATCTCTAGGATCTTTAGGAGCACATAGTATATCAATATAATGATCTACTTTTACAGTATAGTCATTTAAGTCTTTATAATTACCATTCATCATATCAAATACTAAAGTATATACACTCTTATCATTCTTTTTATTTAAGTAAGCACATATTCCTCCGCTATATAAATCCATATCTATAACAAGTACTTTCTTTTCTAGTTGTTCAAATATACCAGCTAAGTTAAGTAAGTTAGTAGTTTTACCTACACCACCCTTAGCAGAAAAGAAGCACATACTTTTACCCTTTAATTCTTTCATACAATCACTATCCTTATAGTTCTCTATTCTCTATAAATTATATCATTATTATACGTCTTAAACAATATAAAAAAGGTAATATAATTACCTTAATTTTCTTTCCATATTGCTACTATAGTTATATCTTCATTAAGCAATGTACCAAAATCAAATGTTTTACCATTAACTTGCCATTCTACAAATGTATAACCTTCTCTAGTAGGAGTTTGTGGAATACTAGCAGTACCACCTTTTACTATATCTTGATCAGGTATTAATGAACCACCCATTACATCAAATTTGACTTTTATTCTATTATTATTAACTACAGGAGTTTCTGGTACATCTGGTGTAGTTTCTTCTTCTATCTTCTCCCATACTGCATTTATTCTAATACTTTTAGTTACATAAGTACTAAAGTTATACTCTTTATTCTTATAATACCATCCAACAAATTTATATCCATCTTTTTTAGGTGTTTCAGGTTTTATTACTGGATTATTCTCAGTTACCATAACTTCATAACTATCTCCAACACCTAAATCAAAAGTAACTATAAAATATCTATCAGAAAATTTATCTTCAATAATGGGAGCAATTTCAAAAAAAGCAATAACAAATATACAGAATATTAGTATTATAGTAGTATTTCTAATTGTTTTCTTTATATTTAACACTTTATATCCCTCCTATTATTCTATCTAAAATTATACCATTACTACATAAAAAAAGAAAGATTATAATCTTTCTAATTCATTATTTATAGCTTCATCTAATATACTTAAATCTTTACCTATATAATAGATATAATCACTACCATATTCACTTTCTAAAGCAAATATAGCATCTTCTATTATATCTTTATTTAAAGTAAATATTTCTAAGTATTTAACAATTAAATCTTCTATAAAGTAAAACTTATTTTCTAAAAATAGATTATATATATTAGCAAAGTTATATGGATCTATACATTCTAAGTATTCTTTATCATATTTATCATATATTAATTCCATATTAGTTTCACTAAGTACAGTTTCTAAAAACATATTATACCTTCTTCTCAATACCTAAATATTCTCTTATTAGGTCTTCTCTACTTACACCATATTTAATTTTCATATTTATATCAGACATATTAAATATTTCATGTAACTTAGATTTATCTATTATAGCATAACCTTTACTAATTAAATATTTTATTTTAGCTTCTACTTCTATAACAGAATATTGTTTTAAATAACTCATATGTTTTCTATAGTTAATACCCCTACTTTGAAGTATTTCTTTTATTCTAGAATAATTATCACTAACATTCCATATCATGCCTATTATATTAAGTTTTTCTATTTGTTCTTCACTTAGTTTTTCTTTTATATAATTCTTTCTTTGTAAGTATATCCAAGCACCTAAGTTATAACCACATTCTGTAATATAATCACTCTTGATATTTAAATTACCATACTTAATAAAGTATTCTAAAGCAAGTTCATAAGACTCATCCCATGACTTATAGCTAGCATCCATATTCCATTTCATTCCAATACTTTCTAGTTTTTCTATTTGTTCTTTAGATAACTTATTATTCTTATAACTTACTCTTTGTCTAGATATCCATCTACCTAAGTTATAACCTTCTTCGTTTAAAGTAATACCATCTAGTGTACAAAAGTTTCTTTTTATATCAAGATTCTTATAAGTATTATAGTAATTACTAGCTAATCTAAACATTTCATCCCAACCAGGATTTTTCTTTACTTCTTTTATAGTCCAATCAATATCAAGATCATCAAATAGTTTAATTCTATCATCACTTAATTTGCCTTGTTTCTTTAATTGTTTTTGACTATATATAAATCCACCTAGATTATAACCATCTTCTAAATAATAATCATTAGGTAAATTAATATTTCCATATTCTTTATAATATTCTAAAACTAGTTTGAAACTTTCTTCAAATGATTTAATTACATTCCATACTATACCTATATTTTCTAATTTAGTTATCTTATCTTTAGATAATCTACCTAATCTATATAAGCGTCTTTGATTAACTAACCAACCACCTAAACTATAACCATGTTCATTATAGGTATATCCATCTATAGTTTTAAATTTATAATTAATTTTTAAATCTTTATGTACTTCATAATACTTTTTAGCTAACTCATAACTTTCATCCCAAGTTTTAACTACTTTCCATATTATACCTATATCTTCAAGTAATTTAATTTGTTCTAAAGATAAGTTACCATAAGTATATTCTCTTTTTTGAATAGCTACCCATTCACCTAAAGGATAACCATATTCATCATAATAAATACCATTATCTGTCTTAAACTTCCTACTAATATTTAAATTACCATATTTTTCATAATAGCATTTAGCTAATCTATAGCTTTCATCCCATGATTGAGGTAAAAACTCTTTATTTATATTATCTAATATATCAACTAAATCTTGACCAAGTATATCTATATCAAAAGAATGATCAGTAATATTAATTATTCTATCTATATGTTTATCATCTATTCTTCTTTCTTTAATACGATGTTTTAAATCAGTAATTAAATCTTTAATAAATGCTATATTACCAGCTAAATCTATTATAGTAGGAGCAACTAATCTTTCAATCATATCATCTTTAGTTAAACCATCTATATTTATATCTCTACTAATACACATTTCTTTAATAGTATTAATATCTAATTTTTGTAATTCTTCTATTTTTATCCAAGAATCTCCTCTTACAGATAATCCTCTACCTATTTGTTCGAAATATACAATATCACTACTAGTTTCTCTACCTAATATAACACCATCTACATTAGGAGCATGAACTCCTTCATTATATTGATTAATAGCAAACATTATTCTTAATTTATGACTAGTATCATTACCATTTAAATCTACATCATTATAAAATGCATTACGATTTCTCTTGCCAAGAACTTCTTCATCTCCAGTAGTAAAATAAAGTTCAAAGTCATTTTCACTATAACCCTTACTAATTAAGAACTCCTTCATATCATCCATAATAGTATATATATCATTTTGATTTTCTATAGAAACAGCTGGACAAAAATAAATATATTTACCATTCTTTTTAATATTATTAAATAGTAATTCTTTTACATCTATCGAAGTAATAATTTTCCTTTTTATATCACTTAATACTTTTAAATATTCAGTTAATCTAGGAGTACCTCTATATTTTTTATTAACTTTATCTTCTAACTTACTTACGTAGTCTAATAAATTAATATAAGCACTCTTATAGATTGGTACAGGTAATACACCATCTAATATAGCATCTACTAAATCATATCTAGAAACTATCTTATCAGAGAATAATTCACTACCATTATCTTCTGCTAAGTCTCTTTCATATTTAGTACCTCTATCTCTAACAGAATAAGCACTCATACCAAATATTAATAAGTCTTCATGACTATCAATTACTTTATTAACTGCATCTCCCCATACAGGAGCACCAATATGATGAAATTCATCTAAGATCATCATATCTACATTTAGTTTTTCTAATTCTTCTGGACTTAACTTAGATAAACCAGCATATGTCATGAATTTAACATGTTTAAAATCTCTATCTATATCTAATTCAGGATTTTCTTTTATAAGTTCTCTAACATGTTCAATTATACTATTAAAAGGAGTAACATATATAATTTGTTTATCTTGATTATCTAAAGCAAGTTGTAAAGCATTATATGTTTTACCAGTACCAGTAGCATGTAAAATACCAACTACCTTTTCTCCGCTATCATAAGCAGCTTTAACTTTTTTATAAGATTTTTGATTATGAGGTAGTAAACCTAAAACATTATTATTCATATTACTCCTCCTTTCTTATTATCTTCTAAATTTTAATCCTCTATTTTTTAAAGGAGTTTCTTGTTCTCCTAATCCTTCTAAAGGTTCATAATTAGTTATAAAGTCATCTCCACATAAGAATTCAATATAATCATCAACTGTATAACCAACACTATAATCTACTTGACCTAACCAATCATAATATAAACCATTTCTAAATGATAAAGTAAAACCATCTAAATAATGTTTAAAGTTTTCAGGAGTACATCTTATCCATCCATTTTTTAGTATAGCAAGTGCAACATTCTTTCTATCTCTATTTTGCATCATATATACTCCAGGATCACAACCACATAAACCAACTACACCTAATCTATCTATGTTATTATTATCTGCTCTAAAGAATTGTCTATATGTACAATCAATTAAGTATTCTCGACCATTTAATTCAGCAACTACAAAGTAATGAAATCCACTACCATTATATAAGTTTATCTCATCACTAAATGCAGCAGGTATCTTAACTACTTCAGCTTTTACATTTAAAGCTCTACATATATCTTTAATTAAATATGAAGTATTCTTACATTCATTAGTTAAATGTTCTCCATTAAGTGACTTTATTCTTCTATCATAATCATGTAAATGTTCTAATAACGCTCTTCTAGTCATCCAAACAATATAATCAAGTTGTTCTTCTGTACCTAATCTATCAAATCTAGTATTAAGAAAGAAATCATCGTTATAACTAAAATAAGGATTACTTTCTACAATAAAAGAACGAGCTAATCTACTTTCACAATCTATTACTTTATCCCTAAATCTTTCATATAAGTATGTTGTACCATCACTATAAGAAGCATCTCCATAACTTCTCATTACTTTATACATTCCAGACATACATTGTACCATTGAATAATAATTATCTGTTTTATTAAACTCTTTAAAATATTTATCAAATTTTAATTTATATCCAGTAGCAGCAAGTACTGAAACTCCTAATATCTTAGCCATAATAAATCCCCTCAAAATCTGCTGTTTATTATATAAAATATAATAAAAATAAGCAAATTTACCTCAAGTATCTATATATACAAAAATTATGTAAAATATTAAAAAAATAAAATTTGTGATGAGTCTCACAAATTTTTAATAAAAACATAAATATCTAACAATAAATTTATCAAAAAAAACAAAAAATATATTAAACAACAAACAAAAAAAGTATGTATCAATTAAATAATATCTAAAACTATTTTTCAGTACTTTTTATATAACTTACTTTGGTTTGCTTTCACATTTTCTTTATGTTATTTTGTTACAGATACATTTGAACAGATGTCTTTCCTATTGGTTGAAGAAATTCAATACAAAGGGGATTTTGGTACTAGGAAAGGCGTGATAGTATGAAAGAATTAGTCAAAGACTTAATTTTTATCATAAAACTCATTCTTATTGCTTTACTAATATCTTTAGTAAAATAAAAAGACATCTGGTTAGAAATAACTAACGCAGATGCAAACCGAAAGGAAAGCATTTGTCCCATTCAAATGTATCACTTAATTAGTGATTATCTTCCCTAAATAAATTATAACAAAAAAAAGACTAGATAACTAGTCTATTTTCTATTTAGTATATCTCTTGCAGCAACTAAACCAGTAGCAGCAGCAGTAACTATATTACCTGCTTTACCAGCTCCATCACCAACAAAGTAAATATTATCATTTTCTAACTTAAAGTTATTATCTGTTTCTATTTCATTGCTAAAGAATTTAATTTCTGGTCCATATAATAATGTATCATCATTAGCAACACCAGGTATTATCTTATCTAATGTAGCTAAACCTTCTAAGATATTATCTATAATTCTATGAGGTAATACTAAAGCTAAATCTCCAGCTACACAATCTTTTAATGTAGGTTCAATAAATCCTTTATTAATTCTATGCCATTCACTTCTTCTACCATTCTTTAAATCTTTTAAAGATTGAATAATAGGTTTACCATCACCTAATACATTAGCTATTCTAGCTATAGATTCACCATACAATCTTGTATTAGTTACTGGTTCAGTTAAATTAACTTTAGATATAAATGCAAAGTTTGTATTATTAGACTTAATTTCTTTTAATGCATGTCCATTTACGCAAATAAATCCATAATAATTTTCTTTAGCAACAAATCCACCTGGATTAGTACAGAATGTTCTAATTTCATCTCCATAAGTATCAGTTTTAATGAATATTGTTGGATCATAAATTACATCAGTAATTTCTTGCATTATTTCTTTTCTTACTTCTACTCTAACACCTATTTCAATACTTTGAGATAGATAAGGAATATTATATTTATCAGCTAATTCTTGTATCCATTTAGCACCAGTTCTACCAGGAGCTACAATAACATTCTTAGCATTTAATATAGTTTCTTTCTTACCTGTAACATAAGTAACTTCATGTTCATTTTCACTAATAGTTTTAATATCAGTTACATCTGCTCTATCATATAGATCTACTCCGTTTTCAACTAAGTAATCACAAATAGAATCAATATAACCAGGTAAATGATCACTACCTAAATGTTTTTGTTTAATAACTAATAACTTAGCTCCAGCTATTGCTACTTTTTTCTTCCATTCTAATGCTTCATCCATATTACTTGGATATACTTCAGCATCCATACCAAATTTATTAAATATTACTTCAGTTTCATCAATTAACTTATTAGCAACACTTTCTGGCATATACTTAGTTAAATCACTTTTACCAAGTCTAGGAATAAAGTTTAATTTACCATCACTAAATGTTCCTGCTCCTCCATATCCGGCCATTATTGCACAAGGATTACAGTTTTGGCAAGGAATCCCCTTTTTACTCATTGGGCATACTCTATTCTTTACTCTAAAGCCCTTATCTAAAATAGCAACTTTTAATTTTTTATTATTACTAATTAATTCATAAGCACTAAATAATCCCGCAGGACCAGCACCTATAATTACTACATCATATTTCATGTTTTCTTCCACCCTCCATATCCATTCTACCATATAAAAAGACTAGCTTACTAGTCTTTTTTCTTTATTTGAACACTTATTCCTTTTTCTTTTAATCTTTCATCTACAGCATTAAATATCTTATATACGTGATTAATCTCTTTACCATTCATAAACTCTCTAGGAGTAATCTCATATATAGCCATTAATTCCCTTCTTACAGCATTAGTCATTAAAGAACCATATTTTCTTATTAACTGTATAACAGTATCTCTATCTAAGTTATCTCTAGTATATATATTAGGATTTCTATCTACTAATAAATCATATAAAATAACATAACTTACACCAGGTATTAAACCATTTATTCTATAACTATTTTCTACTTTCTTAAAATATCTTAAATAGAATTGTTTCTTATAATAAGTCATTTCTGATTCATGTAATCTATAATATTCTTTTATCTCTTCATAAGTAAAACTATTACCTGCTTTAATACCTTCCTTATACTTACATACAGCAAGCATTAAACTATTAGCAGCTCTATTAGTAGCACTTTGTTCAGTATTAAGTTTTAATTTCTTTATTATTTCTGGAATACTCATTCTAAGTCCAACATTCATACCATAGAACAAATCAAATACTTCTATTGTAGTTTCTCTATCACCAAAATAAGGTAAATCACATTTATCTCTTACTGCCATATAATAATCATAATCAAATTTCTTTACTTTAGGATTATTAAGTAATTCATATATATTAATCTTTATTCTTTCTATTATAGAAAACATTTTTTCAAAAGAAACTTTATATTCTTTAGCTAATGCTTCTACAGTATAACCATCTTTAAAATACATATTAATTATTCTTCTATCACTATAACTAAAGTATTTTAAATTAGGTAATAAATCTACATCATAATTAAGTTGACCTTCTATTTCTTTATTCATATATCTATAAATACTAACAATAGCTCTTTGATATCTTCTACCTAAACTACTTCTAGTATCTCCAAATATTTCAGGTAATTCATCTATTTTCTTATATGGATATCCTTTTAATTCAAATAAATAACATATTATTTCTCTTTCTTTATCTGATATAGGTAAATGATAATCATCTAGTAATCTATCTAATTCTTCTCTAGGTATATAAGAACCAGTAACTTTGCTTATACCTATTTTTCTACCCTTTATATCATTAATACCACTAGTTAGTGTTTGATAACACATATTCTTAGTAATACCTAATCTTACTTTTATTTCATCGCGAGTAAGTTTTTCTCCTTCAGGATTAAATTCATTTTTAATACCATAGAATAATGAAATAGCCAGCTTTTTTCTATCATCAAGTACACATTCAGATTTATGTCTATTTATTTCTAATATTATATCTTCTTTAGTTATCTCTACATCTTTAATTCTATAACTAAAATATAATTTATTAAAATGCGAAGCATAATGATTAACATCAATTAAATCTATACCTAATCTATCAGCAATATCTTTATTTTCTAAATGTTCTAAATGTTTAAGTCTTAATACTTTTCTTTCTAATTCCAAAAAAGAATCTTTAAAATAATCAAATACACTATTTAAAGAATCTTCATCCATTCTGTCTACTTCAAATAAACCAAATCTATATCCATCCATCTTTCTTACATTCTCAGTAATAATATTAGATATTCTATATTTAGTTAAACCAAGTAAACTAGATATTTCATCATATGTTTTATTATCTACAATAAATAGTTTTAATACTGCTCTTGCTTCTAAAGTAAAATATATAGCTGGATCAAGTACATATTGAACATATAAACTTTTATCTAAATCTAACCCCCTATCCATACCAGAATTTATAACAATAGCAGCATCTCTAGCATCACTAATCTTATCATGCATCTTTATATAATCCATATTATATAATGCAGCTATTTCAGGAATAGTTAATGCTTTACCATTTACTCCATAAAATAAATCTAATAATTCTAATCTTTCCTTAGTCATCTTATGACTATATTTATTTTTAAATAATATATATTGTTCTCTAGTAAAATTATTATCTAAATATCTATAAATATTAAAATATGTTCTTTCTAATCTATCTATTAAATAATAATATCTATAATAAAGTGAACTATCTTTATATGTAGTTTTAAATTCACTCTTATCTCTTTTATTAAAGAAATAACACTCTAAAAACAATCTTTGTTCTTCTGTATAATCACTTAAATTATCTTGATAAACTTTCCATAACTTATTCTTTGGTACATTAGTAGGTCTACCCTTATATCCAAAAACAGCTAAATTCAAATCTCTAAATAATAACTCAATAGCATGACTCTTTCTTTCAGGTATATGAAAATACTTAGTTAATAAATCAATTTCATCTTTAGTTATTTGATACTCTGCTCTATTAACTAACTCTAAATATTGTTCTAAAGATAAACTACTATATCTATCTCTTAAACTATCATAATCAACTACTTTAACATCAGAATTAATATCTAACGTAAATATCTTAGTACCATAGTTTTTTATCATACTATCTCTATAACTATTAAATTTACTACTATTACTAAAATAATGTTTTAAATTATCCATTAAACTTCTATATAATTTACTAAAATCTTGTAAACTCATCTTCATTATCAAAGCTAATTCTTTATGAGTATAATTAAATTTACCAAAATATATAAAATGCATTAATCTTTTTTCATCAAAACTAAGTTTATCTTTTACATATAAATATTTTATTATTCTACCAGGTTCAATAGGTTCTATTCTTAAGTTATCTATTCTTACCTGTTCTCTTGCTTGTAATCTAGCAAGAACTTGTTGCATTTTATTTTCATTTTCCATTAATGGTTCAGCTTTTCTTAATGCTTTAGCTTCTAGTTGTCTAACTCTTTCTCTTGTTAAACCAAGTTCACCAGCAACTTGTTCTAAAGTCATTCTAGTATCACTTAATATTCTTACATAAACAATATAGTATTCTAAATCACTTAGCACTTCTTTTAATGCTAAAAAGATAGTTTTAGAAGACATTTCTTCTATTATATCTTCATAATCATTATGACTACTAGATAAGAAATCTCCTAATTCAGTCTTTTCATCGTCATCAACAGTTTGATTCATAGATACAGATGATAATGATAAAGCATGTCTAATATTTTCTAAAGTTTCAAAACCAATATCTAATTCTCTACATATTTCTTTATCCGTTAAATTTTTCTTTTCACTAATTAGTTTTAAATACTTATTACTCAAAGATTGAATATGTACTGGTTTTCTTATTTCATTATCTTTATCACTAATACTTCTTGTAATAGCTTGTTTAATCCAGTTATAAGCATAAGTAGAAAATGAAGCAACTTCAGGATCATAGTCTCTAGCAGCTCTCATTAAACCCAAATTACCTTCTTGTATAATATCTAGTATATGCATAGTATTTAGTCTATCTTTATATCTATGAGCCATATTAACTACTAATCTTAAATTATGATTAACTAACTTTTCTAAAGCACTTAAATCTCCACTACGATATCTTCTTGCAAGTTCCTTATTTTCTTCCATAGAAAGAAGACGATAACTAAATACTTCTTTCATGTACATTGAATAAGCATCACCTACAAAGGAACTAGCTAATTCTTTATCACTAAGTAGTACTATCTCCTCTTCTTCCATATTCATCACCATGGCCATTATTATACCAAAATAAAAAAAGTATAAATATTATTTTATACTTTTTTTACACATTTTTTAACATCTTCAAATACTGAATCAAATATACTATTTTTATCTTGATGAAATAAACCTAATATTTTAAGCATATCTCTAGTAGTCATTTCATGTTTTAAAACTCTATTAACTATATCTAAAATCATTTGAGGACTACTCTTATACATATCAAATAAAATACAAGCATAATAATAACTATTTAAATATACACCACTTCTAGTAGCAATAATTTTATATAAATCTTTATCATCTTTACTTTTCTTCATTTGATTAATAGCATTTTCATAATGAGTATAATCCTCTTTTAATGAATATAATCTAAATCTATATATTTCATTTTTTAATTCAGGATATTTATCAGCCAATATAAATTCATATAACATAGTTATAACGTCACCTAAAACAAAACCATCTATATATTCATAATAATTAGTTTCTTTTAATGCATGTAAATGTTCATGTCCTAAGTGAAATGAAGCCATTATATCTGGTTTTATCGGTACTTTATAATGATCAACTGTACCAGACGAATAATCTACTTCTTTAGTATCATCATCTAATGAATAAGTAATATTACAAGTATATCCATTACTTACAGGACTTACCTTTTGTAACACTAAATTACTAGTTAAACTAGCAACTCTACTAGCTATTTCTGTCCCAAATACTTTAACATTTTCTACACTAGTAGCTAATGCATCTGGATAAGAAACAGTACCAAAACACACATAAGCACCTGTATTAATACTTTTTAAAGCTTTAGCTACATAATTAATAACCCTTTTATCTTGATAATCTATATAATTAAATCCTAATAAATCAAATATTTTCTTTTGATGTTTATATTCTTCTCTAGTTCGTGCATTCATGCCAATTACCCCTTAATTGCTGGTATTATATCATAAAGTATTAAAAAAAGAAAAAACAGCTATTAAAATAGCTATTTAATTTAAAGACTTTTCAGGATTCTCAGCATCTAATATTCTATAAGTATCATTAAAATCTCTTTCACTTATTGCATAACAACTAGAAAAATCAGTAATATTTATATATCCGCCACATTCTACATGCATTTCCTTATCTCCCTGTACCATAACCATATCAGTTAATACTTGTACAAATAATTGTGGACCATCTACAGACTTAAACACCCCATCTAAATTAGGATCTAATACATATTCTTGTAAAAAATCAGAATCTTCCATAATCCATTCATTCTTATTACCATATTCATCTATAATAATCTCACCATCTGGACTACATTTAGTAATAATCCATCCCGTATTACCAGTTTGAGGATCTACTTTAACAGTATTTTTTCTTTCTAAAATACCACCATCAGTATAAGTATTAACTACTTCTCCTACAGTACCTCTTCTAGCTCTTACTCTACCATATTTAATCGCCCAAAAAGGTGCCAAATCACCATATTCAATACCTCTATTAACATAGTCTCTAACATCTACTCTTATAAAATCTTCCATATAACCACCATCTATCATAAAAAGTATACCATAAAAAAACATTTATCTTCCGATAAATGTCCAAAACTTATCTAATGTTATTTAGTAAGTTTATAAGTAGGTTCTTCTCCAACGATTTTATAAGTATCTTCAAAGTCTCTTTGAGAAATACCATAAATATCAGAAGGATTAGTAATGTTTAACCATCCACCAGCTTCAATTTTCATTTCTGATCCCCATTGTTCAAGGATAACATCCATTACAATAGGAACAAAGATTTGAGGTCCACCTTTAGGTTTGTAAACACCACCATCTTTAGTTTCGTCTAAGTCATATTTTTTAGCAAAAGTTTTAGCATCAACAATCCATTCATTTTTATGTCCGAATTCGTCAACTATAACCTCTCCATTTTCATCTAACTTAGTTAAAACCCAACCTGTTTCTTTAGTTTCAGGATCTTCTGATACTGTAGCAACTTTTTCTACAATACCATTTTGAGAATATGATACAACTTCTTCTCCAACTACACCACGTCTTGCACGAACTCTTGCGAATTTAACAGCAACAACTGGAGTAAGTTCTCCACAAGCTATACCAGCTTCTGCATAAGCACGTCCATCAACTTTTGTAAATATTTTTTCTTCCATTATTTCATTCCTCCTTAATATCCATGGAGGAATGGAATATAAAAAACCTCCATGAATATCATTAAATATTCATGAAGGTCTCGCTAATCTTGTTTAGAGTATTTACTTTCCCGCTTTTCAGTGCTGACGGTTATGTATTATGCTACTCCCCTTCAAGTGATATTAATATAACATTAATAACAGAATAAGTCAAGTTCTTCTTAACATTTTGCTAAAAACTATTCAAAAACAATAAAAAAAGAGTATTTCTACTCTTTAAATGTAAATATGAAGTCTAAAATTTGAACATCATCGCCTCTTTGAGCTCCTAATGCTTCTAATTCATCTTCTACACCCATACCACGAAGTTTTCTAGCAAATCTTTGAGCACCTTCATCTTCGTAGAACTTAGTCATCTTAAGTAACTTCTCTATTTCAGCACCCTTAATTATCCAAACTCCACTATCATCTCTTGATATAGTATATGGTTTTTCGTTTTTAAATTTATAAATAATATGACTTTCATAACTAGTTTCTTCATATATAGGTTCAAGTTCAACTTGTTCTAACATATCTGCTAGTTTAATAATCATTTCTTCAGTACCTTCTGCATTCATAGCAGTAACTTCTACTATAGGTAATTCAGGATAAGCTTCTTTAAATCTTTTAAGATTTTCTTTAGCATCAGGTAAATCCATCTTATTAGCAATAATAAGTTCTGGTTTTCTAGCTAACTTATCATCATAAGCTTCTACTTCTTTTCTAATAATTCTATAATCTTCTAATGGATCTCTACCTTCAAAAGCACCCATATCAAGTACATGACCTATTACTTTAGTTCTCATTGCATGTTTCAAGAATTTTTCTCCTAAACCAGCACCTTCAGAAGCACCTTCTATTAATCCAGGTAAATCTGCCATAACAAAAGTTCTTTGATCTCTTAGTTTAACTACACCTAAATTAGGATTTAATGTAGTAAAGTGATAAGCAGCAATCTTAGGATTAGCTCCACTAATTAAAGATAATATAGTACTCTTACCTACTGAAGGCATACCTACTAATCCAACATCAGCTAATACTTTAAGTTCACATTTAACTATTCTTTCTTCTCCTGGTTCACCAAATTCACTCATCTTAGGAGCAGGATCTTCTTGAGTAGCAAAAGCCTTATTACCTCTACCACCTCTACCACCATGACATACTGTAAAAGTATCACCATCATGGATTAAATCACATATAACTAAACCAGTTTCATGATCAATTAATGTAGTTCCTTCTGGTACCTTAACTATTACATCTTCTGCTTTAGCACCATGCATATTAGAACCTTTACCATTAACTCCCTTATCACCTTTAATTTGTTTCTTATATTTTAAATCTACTAGTGTTTTAAGACCCTTTTCAACTTGGAAAATAATATCAGCACCTTTACCTCCATTACCTCCATTAGGTCCACCAAGTGGAATAAACTTTTCTCTTCTAAAAGATGTACATCCATCTCCACCTTTACCAGCAATTAATTTAATAATAACCTCATCTACAAACATGGAAACAACCTCCTTTTTTAAACATTTTAATTATATCATAAATAAAAGACCTTAATAAAGGTCTTTTAATAACTAAGCTTCGTAAACACTTACTTTTTTCTTGTCTTTACCTAATCTTTCGTATTTAACTACTCCAGATACAGTAGCGAATAAAGTATGATCTTTACCCATTCCAACATTTACGCCTGGATAAACCTTAGTTCCTCTTTGACGGTATAAAATACTACCTGCAGAAACAGTTTGTCCATCAGCTGCTTTAGCACCTAATCTACGACCTCTAGAATCTCTACCATTTTGTGTAGAACCTTGAGCTTTAACGTGAGCGAATAATTGGATATTTAAACTTAAAAATTTCATATATTAATCCTCATTTCTAATCTCAATATTTTTTGGATACTGTTCTTTAAGTTCAGTTAACATTCTAACTAAATTATCAAGTAACTTATTATTTACTTCAGTATCTCTTTTAACTCTGATTATAAGTAAACCAGAATTTTCTTCGTAATCAATAGAATCATCTAATGCTATGATATTATTGATAGTTGTTATAGCCATACTACTTACAGCAGCACATACTATATCTTTACCATGAACATCATAACCAGCATGTCCTTTTATTACAAGTTCATAAACTTTATTATTGTTATACTTAACATTAACTTTAATCATAATTATTTAACAATTTTCTTAACAGTTAACTTAGTATATGGTTGTCTATGTCCTTGAGTATTACGATATTTTTTCTTAGGTCTGTATTTGAAAACAACAACCTTCTTTTGTTTTCCTTGTTTTTCTACAGAACAAACAACTTTTGCACCGTCTACTACTGGAGTTCCAGCAACACCATCAACGTATAATACTTCAGTAAATTCAACTTCTGAACCAACTTCAGCATCTAATTTTTCAACGTAGATAGTTTCACCTTCAGAAACATAATATTGTTTTCCACCAGTTACAAATATAGCTTTCATTTTCATACCTCCTTGTATAAATTTAAGACGCGCCCTTAAGGTGATCATTAAGATACTTATTACCTTTTTAGTGCGGTTTTGATGAATAGCCCTTCAAAACATCTAGAATTATAGCAAAAAATACCTATAAAGTCAAATAAAAAAAGACTAGTACTAATAACTAATCTTCTTTATAATTATTAACTTTTGTAACAAACCAAATCTTTTCAATTGGAACATTACTATTATTGATAATATTAGTTCTAATAACTATATTAATTTTATTAATTAAAGCATTAATATTATCTTCATTTAAACTCTCTTCATCTACAATAATACCACTTAATCTATACTTAGTTACAATAGTCTTTGGTATATCAAATTCTCCAAATACTAAAGCACCTTCCATAATATTATTTAAAGGATTACTAGCAAATGAATCAAATTTATCAGCTAAATCAGCTATTTCATCATAACTTTCTACTTCAAACACACTTTGAATAGTAAGTTTCTTAAAGTAATCAAAACTACTATATAATCTTAATAAATCACTAATAGACATATTACTAGATATAATAGTTTCTACTTTATCTTTAAAATATTCTTTTTCATATTGTTTATATAATTCATATAACTCTTTAGCTTTTAACACAGAATCTATTTTTAAATTCTTAATATCTAATTCACTTAATTTACCACCAAAGATAGATTTTTTACCACTAGATATCTTATTATTAAGTTTATCTAATTCATCTTCCATCTTAATAATCTTATTCTCGAATTCTTTAATTTCTTTATTCTTCTTATTATTACCACTATTCTCTAATTTATTAAATTGTTTCTTAAACTCATCAAATAATGGTTCAAAATTAAGATAATTAGATAATTCCACTAAATTATATTTAAGTTTGTCTAAATCTTCACAAACTCTATTAAACTTATTATTATTTGTTACATCAAAATCTTCACCAAGTAAAGCATTAAATGCAACCTTTCTTACTTTATTCTCTGGTTTATAGTGTTCGATATCTATAGTACCATCAATACTTAATCTAACTACATCATCTATAGTTTCTTTATTATTAGTATTTAATTCAGTATAAGCATCTACTAATCTACTTAAACAATCATCATAATCTTTTAATCCTAAAGCTTCTTTAGCTTCTAATTTTAATTTATTTAAATAATTATCAAATACATTAGCATGTGTTCTAATAAGTTTTCTAAAGTTTAAATCAATATGTTGTATTAACTCAGGATTTAACCAATATATTTGTTCAAATATTTCAGATATCTTAGTATAATCCTTATCTCCCTTATTTCTAACTTCTAAGAAAGATTCCATATATTGTTTAACATAACAAGTATAATCAAAATCATTTTCTTCTAAGATAATACCTGCTAATTCAAACTTATCTAAAAATCCATTAATTATATGATTTAAAGATTTAAAATTTAATGTATAACAACAATTAAATTGATAAAGTAATGAATCAAACCCCATCTTTTCTACAAAAGTATTAAAAGGATTAAGTAAGTTCTTAGCTCCTTCTAGCTTATTTATAAGAGCAATTAGTTCTTCATCATCAGTATTCTTTTTTAATTTAATTAAATTCTTAGCCTTAACAGTTAAGTATTTATATACATTATCTTTATATTGCTCATATTTATCAGTCATTTTATCTAAAGTTTCGTTAAATTTCTTTTTATTAACTTTAGTACGAAGAGGAAGTGAATTTAATTGTTCCTTTTTACCATCTATATCTTTATTAATAAATTCTAAAAAGTTATTCATCTTCACCACTCTTTTCTTCTATCTCTACTCTAGAATCATCTAAATATTCTAAAAAGTTTTCTATCTTTTCATATACTTCAATCAATTCTTCAAGAGTTAATGCTGATAAATCAAAGTCTACTTTATTATTTTCTTTTGTCATAGTAATAACCCCTATTCTTATTTCTCATTGTAAGCTTCCCAACCTGCAGTATCCTTAATAAAGTTAACTGATATATCTACATCAGTACCTTTAGAATTAGTTTCTAAACTATCGATATCTTGACCTTCAATCCATACATATACTCTTGCTTTAGTAATACCATTAGGTATTTGGAATATAGAAGTATCTAAAGTATCATCAGTAATAGTTTCTTGAGGTATAAAATACTCTCTATCTATTTTACTAGATCCAGATATAGAATTTTCTACATATATTGGTCCACCAGCTTTTCTATAAGCATAAGTAGGAAATTTATTTCCATCTACAAGCATAACCCCATACTTCTTAGCTCTTTCTATAGATAAAGGAGTATGAAATTTACTATAAGGTTCATATATAGAAGAAGTACAACTATTATTACATTTAATATTTTGTATTTCACTTACTGAAGCATTTAATGGTACACTACCAATCTTAACTATACCAACTCTAAATGAGTTAATTAAACCTTGCATTTCTTCATCTATTTCGCCTGGAGCATAAATAGATGTAGTATCATCAAAATATAAATTATCACTAATAGGAGAACCAGTATCATTCTTTATAAATACATCAAAAGCTAAATAATAATTATATTCCCTAGGAGTATCCTGTTTAGATAATCTAGTTTTAACAAATCCTCTATCTTTCTCTCTCTTATAGTATAAAACACCATTAGTTTCAAACATATCAAAATTAGATGAATTCGAATCTGGTATACCAGGAGAAGATACAGGTATTAATCCATTAGATGGCCATTGAGTAGTATGATTAGGATAAACATCAGCTAAATTATTATATATATTATCTTTATTTATCTCTATACTACGTTCAAAATTAATACCATCAAAAGATATAGTTAAATCACTATTCTTAGCAACAACCATATTAAGTGTCTTAATTTTAATATTTAAATTCATAGAAAACCATGCATATGAAGCAAATATTAATAATATTGCACATAAAAATATTACGATTAAAGCTATTCTAGGATTTACTCTTTTAAATAGTTTTTTTCCTTCTACATTTTTAGTTTCTACTTTTTTAATAGGTGTCTTCGTACTTTTTTTGGAAGACTTAACATTAGTCTTAGAAACTTTATTAGTTTTAGTACTACTACTCTTCTTAGTAGTTACTTTTTTAGTAGTTGTTTTAGTCACTTAGACACCACCTTTATAGAAATAAAGGATAAAAGCAAACGCCTTACTTTTATCCTTTTAATTTCAAAATATTTGCTTTAAATAATTAACTTCCTTGAACTGGAGTTGGTAATTGTTCAGCGTCTACGTCTCCACTTGGTCCTTCATTTGGTTTTAAACCAGGATCAATTTCACCAGAAGTAATTCTTTCTTTAGTGAATCCGAAGTTAACTTTAATACTATGTCCTAAAGAAGCAAAATCATAGTTATCTATGTCTTGTCCTTCAATCCATACATATACTCTAATCTTAGTAATACTGTTTGGAGCTAAAGACATAAATTGAAGACGATCAGTTCCAGTTTTCATTTTTTCAGAATCTGTAAATGTATCAACTTGATTTAATAAAGCACTTGAAGCAGTATATCCATTATAACCACCATCATATACATCAACATAATCTTCTTGATCAATTACATCTTTAACAGCATTAGTTGTAATATATTCATCTAAGTCAGCACAAGCAGCTTCAGAATAATAGAAGCCAGCACTTTCTCCATCAGTAGCAGCTCTTCTAGCTTTACATGTTTTTTCATACCATGTTTTAGCAGCAGCTACGTGAGTATTTTCATTTGGTTCCCAAATTTGAGCTGTTCTACAAATACCAGTAACATCTCCACCACCATTACATGTCATACCAGTAACAGTAGCTAATTTATCAGTTTCTTCAGCAGCTAAGTTACCATATTTAGCAGCACTAACACGTCCGATTTGTGCAAATCCTACACGAACAGAATTTTCAATACCAGAATTAGTAATTCCACTAGTTCCAGCAGTAACAGCTGATTCATAAGTTAAATAAATAGCTTCTTCATTAGCTGTATTATTGTCTTCATAATAAGCATCACCAGATAGGTTCATTACGAATAAATCGAAAGCTACATATCCATCACCTTCAAGATATTCATTACTATCTTTAGCTTTAGTAGTATTATTTTCTACACGGCTAGCCATTAATCTATAACCACCCTTAGTAGCAGTTAAACTACCTTTTTCATATAATTTAATTCTAGATGCATCACTATCAAATTCTCCAATTGTAGAAATAGGTTTTAAACCTTCTTTATCTCCATCTAAGAATTCATTAGCATTGTTTAAATATTGCTTTGCTGATGAAACATCAATAGAAGTTGCCCATGATGTACCATCTAATGAAAGCATTAAACTATCAACACCAGCAATTTTAACTTCGAAACTATTAACTTTAACAGTTTGCATACCAATAAACCATGCATAAGTTCCAACAGTTAAAAGTAGTGCTGATAATACGCATACAAGAACAAGATTTCTTATACGACGATTTCTTTTACTATCTCTTTTCATTTTATCCTCCATAAAATTTGGTTTGATTAGAACTCCAAAGAAGGAGTTCTAATCAATATATTAAATATATTAATTATTCTCCTTCTGGTTCATGAACTTCTGGAGTAATTTTATTTGTTTCGTTGTAAGTGTTTACATCATTTTGTAATGTTTCTCCACCGATTTCAGTACCAGTAAATCTTTCTTTAGTGAATCCAAATTGAGCTTTAATACTATGTCCTAAAGAAGCAAAATCATAGTTATCTACGTCTTGTCCTTCTAAGTAAACATAAACTCTAATTTTAGTAATACTATTTGGTGCTAAAGTAAAGAATTCTGGTCTATCAGTACCAACATAGCCTTTTTCAGTGTCAGTAAATGTATCTTGAGCAACTAATTTACCAGCTGTTTTAGAAGTTGCAGTAGATCCAGTATAACCGTTAATTCCGTCATATACATCAACTTTATGAGTATGATCAATTACATCACTAACAGCATATGTTGCAACAGCTGTACCATCAACTATAGAAGCACAAGCATCTTTAGTATATGCTCCGTCAGCACCTCTTTTTTTACAAGTTTTATTAAACCAAGTAATAGCATTAGTTACGTGAGCTGTATCATTTGGTTCATAAATAGTAGCATATCTATTTGTACAAATAGGAGTAACGCCTTCAGCAGTAGTACAACTAATAGATTGTACTAAAGAAGCACTAGCATCAGATTTAACACGTCCAATTTGTGCAAATGCAATACGTACAGAGTTTTGAATACCAGAGTTATCTCCAGCAGTACCAGCTTCAACTTTTGAATCAGCAGCTAAATAAATAGCTTCTTCATTTGATGGATCAGTAATATTACTATAATATGCATCACCAGACATATTTTTAATAAATAAGTCAAATGCAACATATCCATCTTCTTCACCGGAACTATCTTTAGTAGTAGCTTTATTTGTTACTAAAGCAGACATTAATCTATAACCACCATCAGTAGCAGTTAAACTACCTTTATCATACATTACTAGTTTACTAGTATCAGCACTAATTTCACCAATAGATGATACAGGTTTTAACCCAGTCCAACTATAAGTTCCTTTAGCATAATCATTTTCTTTTAACACGTCTTCAGTAATTGTTAAATCTGTACTCCATGTAGAGCCATCGATAGATAATGCTAAATCTTCAACAGCAGCAATTTTAACTTCGAAAGCATCAACGCTAACAGTTTGCATTCCAATGAACCATGCATAAGTACCAACAGTTAAAACAACAGCTAATAAAAGACAAGTTAAAACTAATTTTTTTAAACGTTTTTCATGTTTAGTATTTCTTTGTTTCATTTTCATTTTCTCCTTCTAATTTTCTTTTTCATCAACATGTTCAGAGTTAAAATTCATTACAACTTTAAACTCTCCACCTAAAATATTATCCGTACACTCCGGATCAGAGCCTTCAACCCATAATACTAAAGTGTACTTATGGATATCTCCAGGTTTGAAATTTTCTATATGCTGTAATGCTATAGTAGAATCATCAATGAATGGTACAGTATTCGGTTCCGGTTTTCCATCTGCGCCAATCTTTGCATAGGTAACATATTCATCATCCTTATAGATTCTAACTCGAACAGCTTCGTCGACATTTTTTATAACATCGGCAATCTCTACTTCATTCCAATAATCAGAAGTATCTGTACCAAGATTCTCTACATAAAAGGTATAAGCCAAATAATTATCACCATTATGAGAACCACCCTCATGTTCCGTAATATCTTTTGGTAACCATTTATAGGAAATATTATCAAAAGTATCCGGAGCAGGCGCTAATAATTCAGATCTATATACCTTATATGTTGGATCATCATAAATGATAAGTCCATCATCAAAGTACAAGTTCTTGTCTAGCGTTACGCTAAAATTTCCACTATTATAAATAATACCAATAACATAGTAAGCTAAAAACAACAGCAAAAATAAAAGCGAGATAACTATAACTATAATCCTGCGAACTTTTTTCTCAAAATGGTACTTTTTAAGATCAAAGTTTTCAAGTTTACCCACGTTCTCACTCCTATCTTCATAAGATGTATAATACTACACTATCCTATTCTTTATAATACTACTATAATTATATCATTTAGACACATTTTGTCAATATTCGACACCATCAAAACTAGTCATTTTTATAACAATAAAGCTCATAAATTTTCTTTGACAAATGTTGACATATAAAACAACGTTTTTTAGTTTTAAGTAATTGCGACTTCATAATTGATTTTATATAATAGTAATATAGAGGGAGGTCTAAATGAATAAGAGAATCAAGATTATTTTGATACTTCTTACTCTATCAGTTACATTAAGTTTTATGAGTGATACATATTCAAGATATGTAGTAAGTACTCCTAGTAACATTGAATTATCATTTGCAAGTTGGCAAATACTAGTAAATAATAAAGATATAACTGATGGAACAACAAGTTCATTAGAAATTACACCAGTAATAGAAGCATCAGATAATATAAAAGATAATAAAATAGCACCTTCTTCAAAAGGATACTTCGATATTTTAGTAAATCCAACAGAAGTAGAAATGTCATTTGACTACACAGTAAATGTTAAAGTATTAAATGAAAATCTACCGGACATTTTAATATCAAAATATGCAATATTAGATAATAACTACGAAGAAGGTAAAACAACAATAACAAAACAAGATATCGTCGATAACGAAATAAAAGGTTCGCTAACATATGATAACAAAACAGAAAACTTCAAATTTGAAGAATTTACTATAAGAGTATACTTCGAATGGTATGAAGGAACAAACGAATCTATGAATGATGAACAAGATACAGAAGTAGCAATCGACGTTAATAAAAATGACACAAAATTACAAATAGAAGCTACAATAAAATTTGAACAAAAAATAGGAACTACTGAAGAGTAGTTCTTTTTTATAACATAAAAAAAGTAGTATTAATTACTACTTTCTTCTCCACTAAATTTAGCTTTAGATACTTCAATAACAGGTACAATCTTACAAGTACTTGTTTTATTTTCAGCATAAATTCTACTAAACATATCATCAACTTTAATTAAAGCAAATTGTTTATCAGCATTATAAGAATCATTTAACCAATAACAATTTGATGTACTAAAATAAGTAAATGATTGATTCTTAAATCTAATATGAGCATCGTATTTGATAACATTGTTTAATAATCCATCTGTTCTTCCATCTCTACCTAAATATCCAACCAACTGACTAGATATCTTATCACTTACCACCATAGTTGAAACAACATCTGTAGAAGTAATATCTAATATATCTTTAACTTCTAACTTTCTATGGGCAACTGTCCAACCATTAGTAAGTGAATTATACATAGTATCATAATTACTATATGTACCACTTACATAAGTACCATATAAATCCGGAAGTAATGTAACAGAACTATCTGATAATTTATTATTTTTATCTATTATATAAGTTTTCAAACAAGTATTTGATATTTCAGAACAAGGTTGATTATTAACTACATCATATAATTTAATACTACCAAGTAAATAATTATAATCAGGAGCATCTCCTTCACCAACATATTGTACAGCTTCTAAACTAATTTTTACTTCAATAGCATTTCTTACTTGATAGTTATTATCTTTCGCATATTTAGCAGCTTCTGCTTTTTGAAATTCATAAGCTTTAGTTCCCCAATCAGTATCTTCAACATCAGTAGCACTATCTAAAGGCCAAGAAACTGATACTGTAAAATTACCTTTACCATCATGAGCATTTGCAAAATGATCACTTAGACTCATATTAATATGGAAAGGAAACTCATGAGATAATCTATCTTGAATTATAACTCCATCAGTAACATCATACTCTTCATCTAGTATTCTAACACTTTTAATCTTATAATTAATCATTGCATCAGAATCACCACTATTTTTAATATCAATAGTTTCACTAACGATATCCATTCCCGGATATATATCACTCAATGAGATAACTATATCATTAGATACTGCATTACCTTTATTGTTAAACTCAATAAACCAAGCTTTAACATTTACTTCTGTTTGAGTAGTAACAAGTCCACTATAAGCAAACCATGCTAGTGTAACTGAAATAAATGAAACTGCTGTAAAAAATAAAGATAGAATATTTAATTTGATATAACTTCTACGTCTAGATTTTGCTTTATCTTCATCCATTTCAATCACCACCTAACTATTTACTCTACTCTTTATTTTTTATTAGTTTTCTTAACTACAGTTTTCTTTTTTTCAACGACTTCTTCTTTTTGTTCTTTCAATTTATTACGTCTTTTTTCTTCTTTTTCTAACATAAAATATATCATTTCAGAACCAACTATATATAAAACAGGTATTACAATAAATATAAACATACCTTTTGGTGTAGATACACATTTATAAATAAATGATAATATCTTAGCTTCATGAACTACAACACCATATATTTGATCTTCATATACAACAGGATCTTCTACTAAATTAGCTAATCCTTTAGTATGGAATACTAATCTTCCATCAACATCTTTTTCTATTTTTTCAACTCTATGTGTAACAACTTTTCCATTAAAAGTACCACTTTTTCCTAGATAACTAACATCATCACCTTTTTTGATTTTATTAGCATCCACTTCTTTAGAAATAAGAACATCACCAATATCATATTCAGGTTTCATACTACCAGAAACTACAGTAAACATTCTATAACTAAACAATGATATTTCATTATTAGAAAATCTTTGTAAACATACAACTAACACAAATAAAAGTACAAATATAGTAAGAACTATATCTACAACTTTCTTTATTATTCCTAATACTTTCTTCATATAAATCTCTACAAGTATTCTTGTGTCCTTTCTAAGTATTCATCCATTGCTTTTTTGAACTTTTTCTTTATGTCATCACTACCAGCTAATCTATCATCTTTTTCTTCATTAACCTCATTAGCTAGCATTCTAAGCAATTCTTCATCATCTATCTTAATACCTTGACTTCTTAGTAACTCAATAATCCTTTTCATTTCTAAACTAAGTAGTACAACAGCATATTTAGATAATTGTTTCTTTTGTTCTCTTTTTGAACTAAATATCGAATCCATTACTGCATAATCTAGTAAGAAACTATGATTCAAGAAATCTAAAATAGCATTTGTTCCATTACTATTTAAATTATCTTGCGCATTATTTTGATCATCATCATAATTTCTAATAAATTCCCATAATTTAGTAGCAATCTTAAAATTTTGATTTTTAAGTAATATATTTGTCTTCTTAAGTGGTGGTTTTACAAAAGGAATATGAGCTCTTTCTAAAGATTTCATCATTTCACTTTTGTACCAACTACCTATATATATTTTAATATCTTTAATTCTTCTTTTTAAATCTTTAATCTTTTCTTTTAAATCATCTTTTACTTCATCACTAGGTAGTGAATCAGCAGTTATCTTTAGTTCTATATTAATTCTATCTTTATTAGATTTAGCTTTTCCTTTATACTCTAATACTTTACTATCAGAAATTTCTAATTTTTTAAGATCATCTTCTTTTCTTAAAACAAAATCTTCCATTTCATGTATTAAAGTATAAAGAAATCTATTTTCATAAATATTAAATGTTTCTTCATTTCTAATATCTAATATTTTACCTGGTTTAACACCACCAGTTTTACTATCAATCTCATTAATATAGTTAGTATGTTTAGCTAAATCTTTAACACTTTCTACAGTAATTCTCTTAGCTTTTTCAATAAGTTCTATATTCTCTTCCTGCATTAATGTAACTTTAGCATTTCTTACTATTAAATCTATTCTTGGGCAAGCCTCTTCAAATTCATCTAACCAATCGAAAGATAAAACATTGCCATTATATGAAGATTTATAATCCATCTCTGCTTCTACTTTTCTATTAAAAGCTCTAACAGTTTTTTTGACTTCAGTTAAATCATCTTTGTTAAATGTATTTGTCATAATACCACCCTAACTAAATAGTCTTTTTAAGATTTTCTAAGTATTGAACACATTCTTTCATAACACCTTTACCAAACTTTTTATTTAACCAATTGATAAATGGATCTATTTCATTCTTTAATAAAGCTGCACTTAATTGTTCAAACTTTCTTAATATTTTTCTTGCAATAAAGTAATCTATTGCCTCTATTTCTTTACCACCACAAGCAACATAAACTGGTGTAAATACAGTCATTTGTTTCATAATACGATTACCAAATGATATTCTAAAATGTTCAATTACATAATCATCTATTTGAGTAACATCATTTAATCCTTTGTCAGATAATGGATATTCTTCAATAGCATCTTTAAATAATGATTCTAAGTAACTTGAATTTACTTTCATAGAATCTTGTTCTCTACACTTAAATGCATTAGTCTTAGTATTAATATCTAATGTCATAGCACGGTCATAAACTTTATCTGTAACCATAAATGTAGAGTCATCGTTGTTGATTGTACCTATATACCAAATATTTCCAGGAATTTTTAATTTACCCTTAACTAACTTCTTAGGATCACTACCCCAAGGGCTAGATACTATATCAACTAACCATTCATCTCTATCTGGCATTTCCAAAATAGATAATAAATCAGCAAAATAATATTCAACACGAGCTAAGTTCATTTCATCTAATATTACTGTATGAACATCATCATCAAATGAAGCTGAATATATTTCAGTTAATGCTCTTGTTTCATTAAATTTCTTAGTAAATTCATTGAAATATCCCAAGAAATCTGATTTATCTTTCCAAGATGGTTCTACAGAAGATACACATGAATCTTGTTCAACAAACTTACCCCAAGCATAAGCTAATGATGTTTTACCAGTACCAGAAATACCTTGTAAAATAATCATCTTACCGCAAGCTAAACCAGCAATAAAAGGTCTTAAAATATCATATTCATAATACAACTTTAATTGAGAAGCAGCATAACATCTGAAATTTTCAATTAACTCTGATAAAGTGAAATCATTATCGTAATTCTTAGGTTTACTCTTAGATAAAGTCGCATCTATTAATGCTAAACTAGGGAATCTAACAGTTGTTTCAGTATCAACTTCTTCTTCATCACCTTCACCAGGTGTAGCATCTTCCCCTTCTCCATCAGGATTTAATCCTAATTGAGAAACTTTCATTGCCATTAACTCATCTTTTTCCTTCATTAGTTTAGCAACTTGTTGATTTAAATTAGATATTTCTTCTAATAAATCTTCTTTATTAAAATTGTTATTAAATTTTCTAAATAACTTTCTAATTTGCATTATCACAAAGAATATTATCAAGAAGAATATAACAACAAATAATAATACAACAACCCACATTAAGAATTTCTCAAATCCACTAAAAGATGCATTATAACTAGATATTATTTTAGTATATTCAGGGAAGTTGAACATTTTCATAAAACCTTCAACTATTCCCTTAAATACCATAACAACTCCATCAAAAAAGATAGAGATAAATTCATAAAAGAATCTTAAGAATGTATTCATATAAATCCCCTACTTTCTTAACTTAGATAAAACATCTGTATAAAGAACTTTTTCAGTAATTTCTTTAGGATAATTACCAAGTAATTCTTTAATAGCATTATTACTATTAGACGCTACTAACACATCTACTAAATATAATGAAGTTTCATCTTTCTTTCTAATATTTTTTAAACTACTCATATCAATAGCAAAATGATAATTATCTTTAATTAATTTTCTAATAAGTTTCTTATTATCATTTACCATATCTACATTAAGTAAGAATAAAACACTATTCTTAGCATGTCTTTCTTTAAACATACCAATAATCTTTTCTAACTTTTTCTCTTTAGTAAATAAACTATCTGGAATAGTAACTATATACTTCTTACTAAATTCTTTATCAAGCATATCTTTAACTAATTGAGATGATAATAAAGTAGCAAGTACTTCTAATTTATCTTCAGCAACTAATCCTTCAGTATAAGTCTTATCAACTATATAATCACTATACATCTTACTAAATTGAATATTATGTTCTAAATCTAAAATATATATTTTTTCTTTACCCACTTGGTTATAAGCTAATTTAAACATACCAGTATCTAACTTATTAAATAAGAATTTCATCATACTAGCATATGATCTTTGTACTTTAATAATATTAGTAACCATAGCTTTCAATTCTTTTAAAGGTAATTCAGTATATTTTAAGTATCTAAGTATTTTCTTAGTATAAGTATCTTTTTTCTTTTCTAAATCTTCAATCTTAATATAATCTTCTTCAAGTTTATTAACTAATACCATTATTTTTAAGAATTTCTTTAATTTATCATGATACTTATCATCAGTACCTTTATAATTTTTAAATAAAGTAATTGAGTAATCTAATAAAGTTTGTTCTACTTTAGAAGCAGTAACTTTAACATTAGCATCTAACTCACCTAAAGCACAGTTATTATAGTACTTAGCATCCATATAAATGTCACCTAAAGCATCTTTGATACTTGGTTCATTTACTTTATATTTTTGTTTTAAATTAAGTATTGAAACTATTTCTTCAATTTCTTCTCTCTTAAGAAGCATTGCTTTTTCAATAAAGTTATTACATTTTTTTCTTTTCTTTTGTATTAATTCTAATGTTAATTTAACTTTTTCTTCAGTAGCAGCGTCAATAGCTTCTTGTGTTGCTTCAACAGTAGGTATTTCTTGTGTTCTTTCTTCTACTTCTTCTAAAACACTAGTTTTGCCTAAATCTTCAACATCTTCACTATCAACAGAAATCATTCTAAATAACATAGTTTTTTCTTCTAAATCTTGAGTATTATCTAAATCTTCTTCATCTTCTTCAGTATCAATTTCTTCGTCAGTATCAGTATCAGAAACAACATCAATTTTTTCTGTTATATCTTTATCTTCTTCAACTACTTCTATAGGTTCAGTAACTTCTTCCACTTCTTCAACTTTTATCTTTTGCGAAACATTCTTTTTAGTAGTTTTCTTCTTTTCATCTTTTACAACCTTATCAAAAGTTCTAACTACTTCATTATCTTCATGGTTTTTCTCTTTTTTCTTAAATAAAGTACTAGATAAATAAAGAATAACTATAATTCCAACTAATACAACCGGATTAAATAAAGTCTTTCTTAATATTCCAAATGTTGGAAGAACTTTTACTTCTTTACCTACAATTTGTTCCTTAGATATAGGTGAATCTTCTCCACTATTAGCATCTCCTCTAGTTACAAAAGTATCACCATATTTATTAATAATTCTATGAGTAACAAATTCACCATCTATTTCAAAAGTAACCACATCTTTAAGTTCGTAATCTTTTTCATTTTTTACAATAATCCAATCTCCAGCACTTAATTCCGGTTCCATACTACCAGTTTGTACTTCAAACAAAGCATAACCCATAAAACTAGAATAACTATTACCTATAATATTTATTTGCACATTGTTATATATAGCAATAAGTAATACTCCAGCAAGTATCACAATAAAAAAATCTAATATCAAATTAACTAGCTTCTTTAAGATTCCAAATACATTAGTCGTCAAGCTAAATCACTCCTATTTTATTCATTCTACACTATACTAATTATAACACTCATACAACTCTTTTACAACAAAATGCGACAATAAAAAAAGACTAATTTCTTAGTCTTCTTCAGCACCATACTTAATCTCAATAATTAAAGCATATACCTCATAAATAAATATTAAGAATACTGGAATCAATACTATAAATAAGAATCCCCATTTAGATTCAATGATAGATAAAATACCGCCAATCTTCTCATGTTTAGATACAACAGTACCTGCTATAAATTCAGAAGAATATGTTTCTCCATTTTCAAAAGATATAGCATCTTCTTCAGGATAAACATTACCAATCTTACCGACTTGTACTACAGGAATTCTATCAGCACCAACTCTATAAGTAAATATATATTCACCAACTTTATAATCTTCGATCTTAGAACTTTCAACAATAACTAAGTCTCCTTCTTTATAAAGATCATTACTTATCTTACCATTAATCAAAATAAAACTTTTTTCGCCAAATTGAGTAACACCATAATCATTATAATTCAATAATAATATAGTCATTACTAACGCAAAGCAAAAATAAATAATAAATAGAACAAAAGAAATAATACTCTTAACTACATCTACAACTTTCTTCATTTTCTAATCCTCCTACTTAAATCCTAACACATCTATATTCATACTTCAAGAACTAATCACAAAGATTACTTTCTACTAATTTAAAGTATAATTCATTATAATTAACAGAACTATCTTTTAAATAATATTCTAATGTAGTACTATCCATTTTATTTATTTTAAAATACACTCCATTAACATTTCCATCATTATCATATGTAGTGTTAAACGCATCATTAGATTTATTATTAAAGATAAAATCTACAGGATCCCATGTCACTAAAACACATTTATCTTCATTATATGAATTAGTAACTATTAAATTTGAATTCAAATTTCCCTTTTCATATTTCATAGATAAACTTCCTATTAAAGAATTATCTCTAATCAAACTATAACTAGCACTTAAAGTCTTTTGATATGGTTTTATAGAAGTCACAGTAATAGTAACATCAGCATTTAATACATCTTTACCACTAGTATCAACTATTTCAAAATATAAAGATGAAGTAGAAGGTTTACTAACCCATTTGTGCCCATTTTCTACACATAATGCTTCAGTAGTATTGCTACCATCATCACAACCAAAATTAGCAGATAATGTAGCTTCTAAAGTATCCGAATCACTACCGTTTAATAAACATTTCTTAGTACTATCTTCTTCATTAACTACACATTTAACTTCATATTTTATATCAACTTCAGCAGCTAAAGCATCATTAGTACTATTAGTCAAAGTAAAATAAACTTTCTCACCATCCCACATAGTATCTACATTATGTTTAGTATCAAAAGCTAAATCTTTACTTTCAAAATAAAATCCTTTAGAACTTAAATAGTAATTAAATACTGCATTAGATGCATATCTAGCTAAAGAGTAACCTCTAGTAATTATTAATACAAAAGTAAGAAATAATACTAATAGTATTAACGGATTATATTTCCTTTTCTTTTTCATAGTCCACCTACTCCCCTATTACTTGCCAACTTCTTATATCGATATTTATATAATCTACTAGTTCTTTATAATCTTCACTATTATACTTCTCAGGAAAACTAATATCTAATCTATATGTATCAGAAGATTTAACATCATAATCCATCTTTTGTACTAACGAATTACAAACAACTTGATTATCAGTATCTCTACCAAAAGTTTCATCACAAGTTAATACAAGTTCTTCAACATTACCAGTTTTAAATAACTTTATTTCTAAAGGCATCAAATGGTATGTCTTAATTATACATTGATAATTAATAGAAACCTGGCTAACAACATCATCTACGTTATTGGTTACTTCAAACGTATAAGAAGCACTATCTCCAGGGTTTAAATCAGTAATAGGTACTGATATAGTACTAGTTTCTTGCGCATCAAAGACAAATTTCGCTATATCTTGATTAGCAAAAAACTTAGCTTCAGAAGTAAAGAAAGAGTACGTAACACCTACCAATAGAATGTTAAGAATTCCAAATAATATAATTAATGTAATTCTTCTTTTCATAGTACTCCTCCTTTCAACTATCTAACTATTATCTTTTTCTTTATAACATCAATTCTCTTGTCCCCATCAAATAATTCAAATCTAAATTCATAACCAGTTTTATCTAAATTACTTAAATCAAAATTTAAATTAAACTTACCATCTTCAATTACATAAGAATAATCAGTAGCAAATTGCAGTTCATTACTTGAATAATCATCTAAATCAATCAAAGAATAACTTTGATCATAAGCAGATAAACTATTTTTCTTATATAAGCTAATTCTAATACTAGGATTATTAAATTTATTATTAGAAATAATTTCAAATGGTATTGCAACATTACCACTATCTTTAACTAATATCTTATCTTCATTATTCATAGTTACATTAAATTCATAATCAAGTATCTCTTCATAATCAGATACAACAGGTATACTAATATTACTATTAGAATAAGTATCAGCATACTTACCATCACTAGCTACAAATGGAACCATAACTAAACTATAATCACCATTACTTAAGTCAAAATCATTTTCATATGTAACAATAGTTAAACTCTTAGCTACTTTATCTAAAGTATCACTAAGTTTAATTCTTACAATACCATCACTATCTGCAAAATAATTAACTCCATCAATAATAAATTCCATATTTTTTAGATATTTTTTATCAATTATATTTCCTTCACTATCAACTAACTTAATTAATATTCCAGTTTTCATACCTTCATAATTAGTATCATTAATAACTACATTATTACTTACTAAAGAATTAAATGAATATTCAAAATCTATTACATTCTTAGAATCACTATCATAATTAATTCCATAAATAACACTCTTATTAGTAATAGATAATTGATAATCTAAATTACTATATACATTAGTTACTTTTAAAGAATCTTTTAAAGTAGATAAAACTACATTGCCTAATGAATCTCTTAAATCAACATAAGCACTAAACGCAAAATTACTTGTAACTGTAGTTTTATTAAAATCAAATATAATACTTAAATCTTTACTATCTGTTACTAAGTAAGAAATATCATCAAAAGATACATTATCTTTAGTACCTAACTTCATAAATTTATTAAATGAAATCACTAAATCATTACTATCTATATCATAATAATAAACATTATTAAGTTTATGATCTATTAAAGTAATATGTGTATTTAAAGGTAATGGATTACTTAATACCAAATTACTATTATATCCCTCACTGTAAGCTATATTATCTTGATAAGTAATTCTATATGTAACACTAGACTTATCAGTAATATGAGCAGTATCTACATAATCAATAGAATTACTACCTACACTTAACTTTTCACTATAACCACCATAAATAATATAATCAGAATTAATAATATTTACATGACCATTAGAATCAGTAGATTTAATATATAAAACATTAGGTCCCTTAGTATCAATTAATATACTACCTTCATATAAAGACCAATTATCAATATCTTCTTTATTTACAAATACGTTAGATACATAATACTCAGTACTAACTACATCAGAATACTTATCATTAACTGTGGCACTTAAACTAACAGATTCATTAATATATACACTATTTAAATCTTCTTTATAAGAATTCCAACTATTAATACCAAAATTTACTGTTATATCTGGTCCTTCTAAATCAAAGAATAATAAATCACTATTAATATAATAATTTCTATCATCTTGATCAACTATTTTAATATAAACAATATATTTTCCTTCTTTATCTAAAGAAACTACATCTTCATATTCAATCCATTCACTAATATTTTTTATACTATCTTTATTCAAAATTTCTTCACTATCATGAATATAATAATATACATTTTTAAATCTATTATACCCATTTAATGGAGTTATATTAAACGCTTTACTTTCAGTAAATTCAAGTGTCTTTAATTCATATCCCAAATCATTCCATGAATATACGCCAATATTTAAAGAAGCTATCGGATTATTAAGTTCATCTACATAAAGAAGAGGTACTTCTTCATATTCATAAACCCATATATTATCAGGATTAGTTTCTAAATACTTATTATCTACATATTCTAAATAACCAATACTTTTTAATAATTCACTATTTATTTCTTCTCTAGTAACAACATTTATAGAATTAACTAATAAACCATCTATAACACTAGTACTATTAACATCATATACATTAAGTACTTGAACATTACCTTCTATATTACCAAATGTACTAGATAGAACCTTAGTATTAAAACTATTACCCACTACCAAACTATTACTATTTAAAACATTACCAATAAAATTAGTAGTATTTCCATATAATTGACCATTATTATATACTTTATTAATTACTGAATAATCATTATTAGAAACCTTATTAACTATACTAGAAACATTATTTCCTTTTAAACTACCAGTAGTATAAGAATTATTTAAAGATATATTGCTTGCTATACCAACTAATCCTGATACATTAATACCATATACATTAGCTTTATTCATTATGTTAGAAAGATTACTATCTTTACATATACCAATTACTCCACTAGCAATCGGATAATTGTAAGTTCCTTGTAATACTAAATTATCAATAGTAATATCACTAACTATAGAATCATTAACTAAAATATCTAAACTAGTAACATCTTTTACATTTATTTCAAAATCACCAACAGTAACTTCTTCCCCATTAATACTAATAACTTGATCACTTAAAGTACTAGAATAACTACCAGTAATAACCATATTATCAAAATTATATTTAGCATAAGAACTTAAATCAATACTAGTATTATAAACATCAACATCTTTACTAATTTGAATATCATGTAAATTAAAATCAATAACTTCATTATAAGTATCATCAGTACCAACTACTATCCCCTCAGTAGAAACATTATTTATTTCTGCAAAAGACACATTATTAGCTAATACTGCAGTAGAACTTCCACCATATACAAAACTATTCTTGAAATAAACATTTTCAAAAGTTCCACCCAAATTATTAAATAACGCCAATTCTTCTGTATCACGAGTTAAATAAAGTCCATAAATAGTATGATAATCGCCATCAAAATAACCTTTAAAATTCTCTATTTGATCAAATACATTAATAGTAGAAATAATATTACCATCAAGTTCACTATTTTCATAAACATTACCAGTATACTCACCTAAATAAAATACTGTATCATTTAATGTATAAATAATATTACTTTCATCATATCCAAATACACCATCATTTAAAATAATATTATTACTTAATTTAAAATAAGTACCTGAATAATCAGTGTTCTTTAATTCCTTAGAAAAATAAGCTAATTCAGAAGCATTAGAAATAATATAAGGATCATTCTCAGTACCAGTACCACTATTATAAGAAGAAGCAATACTTCCATCCCATGTTTCTACTTCATTAAACATAGCTTCTAAGTTAATATAATTTTTATATCTAGCTAGTGATGGTATCGAAAAAGTTACAGCCAAAACTACAACTAGTAAAACAAGAATAAATTTTATCTTTTTAGTATTAGTTTTACTCATAAGATACTTCACACTTCCTATTATATTTATACTATTATTAGTATATCTTTTTATAATGTGAAAGTCAATCTAATAGAGCAATCTAAAACTTATTTTTTAATATATATTTTTTCTCATTAATATAACCTTTTCCTACCTTAAAATAATAGTATTTATCAAGTCTAATATCATCTATATTACTATCATTTACTATACCATTATAATAATTATCATACATTATTCTTTCTAAATAAAACTTATTCATTACATACTTATAATCCTTAAATACCAAGTATAAATTAACTATTAAAAAAACATATATAACCATATCATTTATTTTAAATATAAAGTTATAAAGAATAAATAATACTAAAGAAATAATACCTACTATAACCATTAATATATAACTAAGTCTAAAAGATAAAAACTTAGTAAATAAAGCAAAAAATAATTTACTCCCATCTAACGGTATTATAGGTATTAAATTAAATAAAATTATACTTCTATTATAAGTATTAAACATATGATAAGTACTACTAAATATAATTCCATTTTTATAAAGAAAATACACTATAATAAATAACAACAATTGAAATAAAATACCACCTAAACTAATAAATATATCTTTATATATTCTTTCATGAATTCTTTTATTTATCTTACTTACTCCACCAAAAGGATAAATAACTATGCTTTCTATTTCAATATTAAATAAATAAAAGAAAAATACATGACCAATTTCATGTATTAAAACAATAATAAGTATTATAAATACATTCTTTATATATCCAGATAACAAACCTAATAACATAAGTAAATAAGTACTACTATCTATTCTAAATATATTCTTCATATTTAAGTAACACTCCATCTTCATAAATACTTATAGTTACATAAACATCACTACTTAATCCTAATATATCTCCCTTACTTACATAATCATAAAGACCATATTCTTTTAAAAAAATACCACTATACCAAATATCTATTCCGTCATTACCTTGTACTATTACTGTATTACCAAGATCATCTTTATCCCCAATATAGACAATAATGCCAGACATTAATGCTTCTACTTGATAATCAATGCCATAATTAAATCTATATCTTCCATCTACTTCTTCCATATCACTTATATCTATAACAGTATCATTAACTACAATATTTTCTTCACTATCTATCATAAACTTCTTATATAACTTATTAAAATTACTAAACTTCATATTATCTTCTAACACTTCTTTTACAAAAGAATCTCTTAATTCATTATTAAAATTACATACAATAAGACATACTAAAACAATAATAATAGTAACTAATAACTTACTTAACCAAATATTATTATTACTACTTAACTTACTTAATCTTCTCTTATAATACTTACTATCTTTCATAGTATCACCACTAAATACTATGTAAAATAACTAACATTTATTCATAATTATAAAGAATAATAAATATATAAAAGTATTCATAACTAATCTATATTTTCTCTTTATTTTAAGTAATTTAATAAACAAATAAAGTACAAGAATAAAACAAGTAAATAAGAAATACTTACTATATAAAATATCAAATATAATACCTATTATAAATATATTACTAATCTTATTCTTATCTATATCCAGTATTATAAAACAAGTATTTATCGGTAAAAAAAGCATAACCAAATAATCTATAATAAAATATAAAATAATCATGATATCTTACCTACTACATATACATAGTTTAAATAATTATTATCTTCATATTCAATTATAACTTTATTACTTAATCCATCTTCATCTAAAGATATATCTTTTACTTTACCAATATAAATATTACCTAAGATATTATCTAATCCAGAAGTATATACTAAATCTCCTACACTTATATCACTATACTTATCAATCATAGTTACAATACCTTTATTTAAATTACCATAAGTATTGCCAATTTTAACAGATATATTATAATTACTACTTATTAATTTAACATTACTAGTATTATCATTTACCTTAGTAACAATACCTACTAAACTACCATTACATATAACTGAATCATAAATATTTATATTATCTTTACTACCCACATTAATTACTAATTCATCATAAAAACTATACATATCTCTAAGTATTACTTTAGCTATAACACCATCATCATATTTAATCTTACTTAAATCATTTAATTCTTTCTTTAGTATTTGATTCTCTAATCTTAACCCATCTAATTCAACATAATATCTATCTTTATATTTAACATAACTACTAAAATAAGACAAACCATAAAGAAATATAAATAATAATATAAAACTAATTATTTTAAGAATTACTACTCTTTTCTTGTACAAATAAATCACCATTACTTTCTCTAAAACTATAATAATTATTTTTCCCAATAATTAAGTGATCTATTACAGAAATACCCATCATTCTACCTAATTTTATAAATTCATTAGTTAAATATATATCTTCATAACTAGGTGCTATAGAACCAGCAGGATGATTATGTACTAATATCATACTTACTGAATTAAGTTTAACTGCTTCTCTAAATACATCTCTTGGTGTAATACTACTACTATTAACTGTTCCAATAAATATTATTTTTTTACTTATTACATACTTTTTAGTATCCAAATAAACAACCAAGAATTTCTCTTGTAAACTACTTTCTAATTCATCTTTAACTAAATAATATACATCATCACCAGTTCTTATTTGTTTATCTAAGTCTCCTTTACTTAACACTCTTTTACCAAATTCAATAGCACTAATAATCGTAATAGCTTTTACTTCACCTACACCCTTTATATTCTTTAAAGAATTAAAATCATAATTAACCAATTCATTCATATTAACAGTATTAAGTATATCTATACTTAAATCTTTAACAGATCTATTACTAGTACCTGTTCTAAGTAAAATACTAAGTAATTCTTCATTAGACAAAGCTTCTACACCATATTTTTTAAACCTTTCACGCGGTCTTTCTGATATAGGCAACTCTTTTATCAAATAACTCACAATAACTCCTCATACTTACTTAAAACATTTAAATTAATAATATTATAAGTGTCTGTATCACTAACTATTAATAAATCCTCAGTATTCTTAATACTATTTAAAAACTCATCATCTACTTCAATATCTCTTAAATAATAATGTAATCCAATTTCATCATAATATTCTTTCATCTTCTCTACCGCCTCCTGATTACTTAATATAGAAACATAAACTCTATATACATCATTATCATTAACTACAATTCCATTATTCCTATCCGCTACCTTTAAAGCATTATCATAATTAGTAAACACACCTACTTGAAAAGCTTTAACTCTTACCTTCCCACTATCATCTACATACTCTCTACTAAACATATAATAAGCAATACTTCCACCTATTACTAAAGCCAACATAATAATAATTAATTTTTTCTTCATCCTTATCACCAAGAACAATATATCAATCATCAATTATTAATAATGTCGAATTAATACCTCTACTTATATTATTATAGATAAACTCTCTATTTCCTTTTTTTCAAATAAAAAAAGGAATATTTCTATTCCTTTTATAAACTATGCAGGGCAAGAAACAGCATTATGTGCTACTATGCCTTCAACAATATAATTATGTGTATTTTCAATTGTTAGATTATATGTATTATAATTTTCAATATGTTCTCTTTTTTCAATAGATACTATAGTTACATCTTCTTCATAACCTACTAAAGTATCTCCAACTTTTAATAATGGAACTTTTCCAACATCCATAACAGTTTCGGCTTGTTCAGGTCTTAAAGATTTCCATCCTTCAGTAGTTAATAATGGATGATAAGCTCTCATACCTATTCTAGTACCATTCGATAAATTAACATAAACTAAATCATCAGATTTTTCTCTAATAATTGTAGCTAATACTTTTTGAGGAACATATTCACCAGTTTCTTCATCTAATGACATTACCATATCTCCAACTTCTACATCTTCAATATTCTTTTCAGTACCATCAGCCATTAGTACTTTAGAACCAGGATCAAAACAACATACCCCAGTAATATAACTTTTACCAGTTTCTATTGTAGAAGAAACAAGCACATAACTTGAACCATTCAAAACATATCCACCAGTACTAAGAGCCACGTAAGAGCCGGAATTTTTTAAACCAACAGTATTATAACTAGAATTTATCCATTCTCCCCATGTCATTCCCTCTACAGCCTTGTAAGAACTACCAGTAACATAAAAAGTAATCTCATTCTTAGGTGTAGCAGTAAGATTGATTGTTATAGATGATGAACTCTTAGAACTATCTACAGGTGTCTTAACCATTTTAACAGTTACAGTGATAGTATTAGTCCCTTTAGCTGCTATATATCTAGCACTACTAGCATCAGTTGTTACAGAAAAGTATTCTGAATTACTTAAATTAATGCTATTTACTAAATAACTAGCTCCTACATCAGTTTCATTATTAACTACTGTATAAGTAGCAGTTACTGTTTCATTTAAAGTTAAATCATTAACTAAAATACTAGCACTTGTAGTACCATTTGTTGCTGTTGCAGTTACTTTACTACTCGAAACACTAGTTGTTCCATTAAAATAAACTTCCAAATCTTCAGTAGCAGCTGTAGATGTACCTGTAACTGATAAAGTAACAGAGTTAACTACCGCATAACCTACACTCAAAAATAATACTAAAGCAAAAATAATTACTGTATTAAAACTTTTTCTATTCCTCATTACTACACTCCTCTACTATCTATAAAAATTTTATCCCCCTCCGAACTTCCATGTCAAGTATTTTTCCACCAAAAAAGGAATATTTCTATCCCTTTATTTTTTTATTTAATCTAATCAAATAAATACTACTAAATATAACTAATAACAAACACATAATTTGATTACTAGTTATTAATTTAACAGTATGTTCATATCTTAAAAAATCAAGTAAAAACTTAGCAATACCACATACAATAATCTCTATCATAATTAATTTAATACTAAATTTATTCTTATAATATCTACTTATTATATAAACAAATATTATTAAAAATATAATTGTTTCTACTATCTGTATAGGAAATAAATTAGTATTAAGTAATGCTACTTCACTACTGTGATAAACTATATGTCCTATACCATCATATGGAATACCATAACAACAACCAGCAACAAAGCAACCTATCTTCCCTATTGCATACATCAAAGGAATAGAAGGCATAAATAAAATTAGCATATACTTATAATCTTTCTTAACTAATAAAGAATATAAATATAACATAATTAAACCACCTATAACCCCTCCTAAAGAAGAAAAACCTAATTCTTTAGAAAAGATATAAGTATATAATATTCCTCCACCTATAATACCTATATTTTCCATAACTAACATAGATACTAAATCATCAACAGTATATTTAAACTTTCTCGATATAATAAGTACAACAATTACATTAACTATTAAAGATAATACAATCATTGATGGATATACATATTTCATTAACTTAAACCACTAGCACAAGAAGCGCATGCTGAAACAAAAAGATAAATAAGAAATAAGAAAGCAACAATACTAACTATATAAATTATAATAATAAACCAAAAAGTAAATTTAACAATAGGTACATTTGGATATTGCACTTTTGCATATATAGCAGATACTAAAGATATAAAACCACCAATAAGTAAGTTAATACCACTTAAGAAACTTAATAGTAAACCACATGGTGCAGCTAAATAAGCAGTAATAACCCAAGGAATATATCCTTTATCATTAGCAGGATTAACAGGTGCAGGATTATCTGTTTTAGAAGTAAGATATACAGTACCGCTACCAACATTATTTACTGTACTAGTATTATTATCTCCTTTTAAAGGAGTACCACATACAGCACAAAATAAATGCTCTTCAGTACCAATAGCTCCACATTTAGGACATACTATTTCATTAGAATTTAATTGTATATTTGGATTTTCGTTCATAAATAATCACCTTTTATTCTACAAAAAGTATACCATAAAAAAAGATAGATTACTCTATCTTTTTATTAATTTTCTAATTTTACACTAACTAATTTAGATACACCTGATTCTTGCATTGTAATACCATATAATGCATCTGCATATTCCATAGTTCTCTTTTTATGTGTAATTATAATAAATTGACTTCTATCTTTCTTAGAAACTAAATAATTACCAAAAGCATCTACGTTAGCTTCATCAAGTGCTGCTTCTACTTCATCAAGTATTACAAATGGTACAGGTTTAACATTAAGTATTGCAAATAATAAACTTATCGCAGTAAGTGTCTTTTCTCCACCAGATAATAATGCTATAGAATTTAACTTTTTACCTGGAGGTAAAGCAGATATCTCTATGCCAGTATTTAATATATCATCAGGATCAGTAAGTTCTAAAACGCCTTCTCCACCCTTAAATAATTTCTTAAATACATTTTTAAATTCTTCACTAATTTTTTCAAATGTTTCAACAAATCTAACTTTCATTAGTTCATCCATCTCTTCAATAACACCTAATAAATTAGTTACTGCCTTCTCTAAATCATCTCTTTGAGTACTCAAGAATGTATATCTTTCATTTAATCTCTCATATTCAGCTATACTACCAGTATTAACATCCCCTAAAGCTTTAATTTGTGCTTTTAAATTATTAACTGTTAATCTAGCGGTTTCTTCATCTATATCTAATGTATAATCCATTCTTGCTTTTTCATAAGTAAGTGAATAATTTTCACTTAAATTAATAAGTAAGTTATCTAACTTAACATCCATCTTACCTAATTTAATTTCTTCTAATTTAAGTTCATTTTGTTTAGCAGTAATTTGACTATTCATTTCTCTATATTCTTTTTCTAATTCAGCTATTTCAGTACTTAAATCAGACTTTTGACTCTTTAATTTATCTAATTCTTTCATTTCTTGATTTTTTAAAGCTTCTTTTTCATAATATAAACTTACTATTTCATCTAACTCTTTATCTAATGAATTTTCACTCTTATTCATAGCTCCAGTTAATTCATTATTTTTCATATTATAAGTATTTTGTAATTCATTTAATCTATTTACTTTTAAATTAACTTGTTCAGTAAGTAATATTACTTCTCTTTGATTATCTTCTAAGTTAACAGAAGATTTCTCTAATTCTTTTTCTATTTTTTCATAAGTCTCTTCTGCTTTAGATAATTGATTATTTTTACTATCTAATTGTTTCTTTAATTCTTCAAGTTCATATTTTTGATTAATAACACTACCACTATTTTTAGTAGTACCACCAGTAATAGCTCCACCTGAATATGATATTTCACCATCTAAAGACACAATCTTATATTTATATTGTATTAATTTACCTACTTTATTTAATGTATCAATATTATCTACTACTATAACATTACCTAATTGATTAAGTACTATATCTCTATACTTATCATCATAACTAACTAATGTATCTGCAGTACCTAGATATCCATCTACATCTTTTATCTTAGATAAATCTTCATACATTACATTTCTGGCTTTAATAATAGACATAGGAAAGAATGTAGCTCTACCAAGTTTATTTTCTTTTAAGTAATTAATAGCTTCTTTAGCACTCTTTTCATCACTTACTACTATTACATTAGTATTAGCTCCTAAACTTGTTTCTATAGCAGTTACATACTTTTCAGGTACATCTATTAACTTACCTAAAACACCATGTATACCATGTAATCTTATATTATTAATAACATTCTTAACACTATATGGTAACTTAGTATCATTATTTATATTATCATTTAAAATATCTATCTTATTATTTAAATTCATAATATCTTTACTAATATTATTAATTTCTATTTGAGTACTATTACGCTTAGATTTCTTTTCTTCATTAAACTTAATAAGTTCCATACTTCTTAATTGTTTAACTTCTAAATCTGCTTTTAAAGTACTTATATCACTAGTAATACTTTCAATACTATTAGTTAAATTAAGTACTTCTTCTTTTAAGTTAAGAATACTTTCTTGTAATACATTACCATCAACTTCATATTTTTGTCTTTCAATAGTAATTTGTTTCTTACTTTGTAATTCAGATAATTCTCTACTTAAATTAAGTACAACATTATTTTTATCTTCGATATCACTATCAAGTTTTAAACTTAATAACTTAAGTTGTTCTACTTTAGAACTATCACTATTATTACTTAAACTAATACGTTCTAAGTCTTCATTTAAGTATTTAACTCTATCTTTAACTTTTACATATTCAGTATTTAGTTTTTCTATATCACTAGCTATTAATGCTATTTCAGTACTTTCTAACTCTTCTCTAAATTCCAAATATTTCTTAGCTTTTTCACTTTGATCTTTTAAAGGAGTCAATGTAGTTAGAAGTTCATCTATAAGCAAATTAACTCTCGCTAAGTTTTCATTAGTATGTTCTAGTTTTCTAAATGATTCTTCTTTTCTCTTTTTATATTTTAATACTCCAGCTGCTTCTTCAAATATTACTCTTCTATCAAAAGGTTTACTATTAACAATGTCCATAACAGCACCTTGAGAAATAATATTAAATGATTCTCTACCAGCACCACTATCTAAAAATAAATTAGTTATGTCTTTTAGTCTTACTTTAGTATTATTTATATAGTATTCATTTTCACCAGTTTTATAAACAACTCTTTTTATATCAAGTTCATTAAATTCACTATTAAGATAATGATCACTATTATCAAATACTAAGGATACACTTGCTCTACTTTGAGGTCCTCTAGTCTTAGAACCAGCAAATATTACATCAGTCATTGAACCATCACCACGTAATGCTTTAACTGATTGTTCACCTAATACCCATCTAACAGCATCTACGATATTACTTTTACCAGAACCATTAGGTCCTACTACACCAGTAATACCTTTATCTATATCCAATTCAGTTTTATCAGCAAACGATTTAAATCCCGTTGCCCTAATACACTTCAAATACATATAATCACCTAAACTTTAGCTTGTTTATTGTAAGCATCCATAGCAGCATTTTGTTCTGCTTCTTTTTTAGATTTACCAGTACCTCTACCATAGATAATTTCATCTATAACTACTTCAACCTCAAAAACTTTATCATGAGCAGGTCCTGATTCTCCAATTAATCTATATTCTAAAGACTTTTTAGTTGTTTGAACTAGTTCTTGTAACTTACTTTTATAATCTCCTAAAAATATACTATTATTCTTAACACAAGGTATAACAACTTGTTCAAATAACAATCTAGCAGCATCTAATCCTTGATCCAAATAAATACATCCCATAATAGCTTCAAATATATCAGCTACAATAGTATCATTAATATTATTTATTTGACCATGTCCAACTCTAATATATGGTTTATAATTAATAGCTTCTGCATATTTAACACAAGCAGATTCACATACATAAGAAGCCCTAGTCTTACTCATATCACCTTCATTAAGTTCCATATTATTATATAAATAATCACTCATTAATATTTGTAATACAGCATCGCCTAAAAACTCTAATCTTTCATAATTAAGACAATTATGTTCATTAGAATAAGAAGAATGAGTTAATGCTCTAAGTAACAATTCTTTATCTTTAATATTAATTCCAAACTTATTTAAGAAATCCATATTTTATCACCTCAATCATTATATCAAATATTCCCCTTATTTACTAGATTTTTCAAGCATTTACACATATAAAAGAAAGTTATAGTACATTTACAAAAACTATTATTTATAGTAAAATTATAAAAGTAAATGGTCTTAGGAGGACATATATGAAAAAGAAATTATTATTAACATTTTTAAGTATATTATCATTATTTTTATTAACTGGTTGTTTTGATACAAATAAATTAGATGGTTCAAACATAACTACTACAGTATATCCAGTTGAATACTTAGTAGATAGATTATACGGAGAACATAGTAAAATAAATAGTATCTATCCTAATGATGTAGATATATCTAAATATGAATTAACAGATAAACAAATAAAAGAATATTCTAAAGAAACTACTTTATTTGTATATAACGGATTAAGTAATGAAAAAGAAATAGCTAAAACATTTATAAACAAGAATAAAAAGATGCAAATCATTGATGTATCTTATGGTATGAATTATAAATATGGTGTTGAAGAAATATGGTTAAATCCAAATAATTACTTAATGTTAGCTAATACTATTAAATCAGATTTAGAAGAATTAAGTTCATCAAAATATGCGGCTGAAGAAATTGAACAAAATTATGCTAAATTAGAAGAAGATTTAACTACTTTAGATGCTGAACTAAGAAATATAGCTAGATCAGCAATTCATAGTAAATCAGAAACTATAGTAATAGCATACGACTCTCTAGGATTCCTAGAAAGATATGGATTTAATGTAATAAACATTAGTAGTGAAAGTAATATAACTAGTAGTATTAAAAATAAATTTAAAAATAAAACATATACTAAGATATTTGTTGCAGATAAAAACAAAGTATCAGACAGTGTTAAAGATTTAGTAGATAACTATAAAGCTGAATTAATAGAAATAAATATGATGCATACACTAACAGATCAAGAAAGAAATAATAAAGATAATTACTTAACAATAATGAATGACTTTATTACTAAGTTATCAGATGTAGTTTTAAAATAACAAAAAAAAGAAGAATTAATCTTCTTTTTTTATTTTAGCAAGTATCTTACTTACTACTCCTTTTTTCTTTTTTACATTATGTTTCTTAATATTTAAAACAACAGTATTTCCAGTAACAAAAGTACTAAAGTCTCTCTCATCACAATCTGGATATAAAGTAGTATAAGTTCTATCAATACATTCATCTAAGAATAATTGATAATCACTCTTTTCTATATCACTACCATCGACAGTCTTTAACGAAAAACAACCATCTATAATAGTACTTTCGAATACGAATCTTTTATCTTTACTTAGTATTTCCATTTTACCATTTGGTACTAAAGGTATTCTATAGTCTAATTCTCCTCTTTTATAAGAAATAATATCTCTTACACCTTCTATTTGATAATCTAAACCTTCTTGATCTCTCTTATCTTTAGGCATAGCATAAACTTTAGTTTTAACCATATTACTTAAATAATTAACACCAATATCTCTTCTACTGTATTCACTAAAGTCAATAATATAATCACATAATTCAAATGCTCTTATATAACTATCCCCACTCACTTTAATAAATTCATTATCACTTTTACCGTTATTAATTGAATTTAAATAATCTTGCATTAATCTTTTATTTCCTGTATATCTAGCTAAAAATAATACATCTTTAACTTGTACATAACATACTTTTCCATATAATTTTGTATTAGTTATTATTTTCATTTTTTATTCACCATCTCTTTCTATATCTTTTATGTTTTTTCCAAACAAAAAACAATACCGCTTTTATTCGATTTTCATACACGAAAAAACTAATTAGGTATTGTTTATTATTTATTATCACACAATGAAGTAATATTATTTCTAACAATACCAATATATTTAATTAAACTATACAACTGGAGACTACTGCTATCCATATATATCACTTCCTTTCAAATCTACATTAAAACTAACACATTATCATAAATAATGCAAATTTTTAAATAAATATTCTATAATTTTACGTAAAAAAAAGAAGAATTATTTAAATTCTTCTAAAAATTCTTTATATAACAAATCACATTTATCTTTATCCATAGCTGGTATATCTTTATAAGGATCTTCTATACCAAGTTTATTATACTTTTCTATTCCCATCTTATGATAAGGTAAGAAGTCTACTCTAGTAACATTATTAATATTATCTTTTATAAATGTAGATAAATTTTTAATATAATCACTATTATCATTAATGCCGGGCACAATTACTTGTCTAATCCATACTTCTAAATTGGTTTTATTAAGTTCTTTAACAAATTCCATAAAGTTTAAGAATTTATCAGTACCTGTTATTTCTTGATAGCCTTCTCTATCTATATGTTTTATATCTAATAAAACCATATCTATATTTTGGAATAATTCAGTATATTCACCCATGCCTATTCCAGCAGTATCTAAAGCAATATGTATATCTTCTTTTTTTAATAATTTACAAGTATTAAGTAAGAATTCATACTGTATTAAAGGTTCTCCCCCAGAAAAAGTAACTCCTCCACCATTTTTAAAATATGGTTTACTTCTTTTTACTTTTTCTACTATTTCTTCACTAGTATAGTTTAGTTCTTTAATTTTCCAAGTTTCAGGGTTATGACAAAATTTGCATCTTAAACTACAACCATTTAGAAATACTACAGTACGAATTCCAGGTCCATCAACTAAACCAAAAGTTTCAATTGAATCAACAGAACCTTTCATACTATACCTTTTCGTGGAATGTTCTTGATATTACTTCTTCTTGTTGTTTTCTTGTTAATCTATTGAATCTTACTGCATATCCAGAAACTCTAATAGTTAATAATGGATATTTATCAGGATTTTCCATAGCATCAATTAACATTTCTCTATTTAATACGTTAACATTTAAATGATGAGCATCTTGTACAAAATATCCATCAAGTAATGTAACTAAATTATCTATTCTTTCTTCTTCATTAGCACCTAAAGCACCAGGTATAACAGTAAATGTATTAGATACACCATCTCTACAACAATCAGGATAATTTATCTTAGCTACTGAGTTTAATGAAGCTATAGCTCCACTACAATCTCTACCATGCATTGGGTTAGCTCCTGGAGCAAATGCAACACCAGCTTTTCTACCATCAGGAGTAGACCCTGTCTTAGTACCATAAACTACATTAGATGTAATAGTTAGTACTGATAATGTTGGAGTAGCATTTCTATAACATTTATGTGAAGCAAGTTCTTTATAAACTTTTTCTAATACTTCTACAGCAATATTATCTACTCTATCATCATCATTACCATATTTAGGGAAATCTCCTTCGATTTCAAAATCTACAGCAATACCTTCTTCATTACGAATAGGTTTAACTTTAGCATATTTAATAGCAGATAATGAATCAGCTACTACTGATAAACCAGCAACACCATAAGCCATTAATCTACCAACTTTAGTGTCATGTAAAGCCATTTGTCCAGCTTCATATGCATATTTATCATGCATGTAATGAATAATATTCATTGCATCACTATATGTTTTACATACCACTTCTAACATCTTAAAGTATGCATCTTTTACTTTATTGTAATCTAAGTATTCATCAGTCATCTTATCGAATCCTTTAACTACTAGATCACCTTTCATTTCATCTACACCACCATTAATTGAATAAAGTAGTGCTTTTGCTAAGTTACAACGAGCTCCAAAGAATTGCATGTCTTTACCACTTCTCATCGCAGATACACAACAAGCAATAGTATAATCATCACCATATATTGGTCTCATAACATCATCATTTTCATATTGAATTGAATCAGTTACAATACTCATCTTTGCACAATATTTTTTAAAGTTCTTAGGTAAACTTTGACTCCATAATACAGTCATATTTGGTTCTGGTGCTGGATCTAAATTAGTTAAAGTATGTAAGATTCTATAAGAAGTCTTAGTAACCATACTCTTTCCTTCATTAGTAACACCACCAATAGAACAAGTAACCCAAGTTGGATCTCCACTAAATAATTCATCATATTCAGGAGTTCTTAAATGTCTAGCTAATCTTAATTTAATAACAAATTGGTCAATTAACTCTTGAACTTCTTCTTCTGTTATAGTTCCATTTTCTAAATCTCTATTAAAATATATATCAAAGAATGAATCTACTCTACCTAAAGACATAGCGGCACCATTATTTTCTTTAATAGCAGCTAAATAACCAAAATAAGTCCATTGAACAGCTTCTTTAGAATTTTGAGCAGGTTTAGAAATATCACAACCATACTTAGCTGCCATCTTCTTAATTTGATCTAATGCTCTATATTGCATTGATATTTCTTCTCTTAAACGCATTGTTTCATCGTCCATAACATCTATAACCATGTTATCCCAATCATTCTTCTTGCATTCCATTAAATAATCAATACCATATAATGCTATTCTTCTATAATCTCCAATAATTCTTCCACGTCCATAAGCATCAGGTAATCCAGTTAATAAACCAACATGTCTTGCTGCTCTAATATCTTTAGTATAAGCATCAAAAACGCCTTGATTATGGCTTTTTCTAAATTCATTAAAGTATTTGTCTACATTTTCATTTAATTTATATCCATAAGCTTCTAATTCAGAATAAACCATTCTCATACCACCATATGGATTAACGATTCTTTTTAAAGGAGCATCAGTTTGTAAACCAACTATAGTTTCATTTTCTTGATCAATATATCCAGCTTCAAAAGCATTAATTCCAGACATATGATCAGTATCTATATCAAGTACATGTTTTTCTAATTCTTCTTTTAATAAATCTTCACACTTAGACCATACTTTACTAGTTTTTTCAGTTTTTCCTACTAAAAAAGTATCAGCCCCATCATAAGGTACATAGTTTCTTTTAATAAAGTCACTTACGTTAACTTCATTACACCATGCCCCTTCTATAAAACCTTTCCATTCTTCTTTCATTTGCTATTCCTCCTACTATAAAATTTTAACATATTATCAGGGTTATTTTAACTATTATTTAATAGTTTTTACAATCTTTACATTAATATGTTTCTCCTCTACCTAAAAAACAAATAAAGTTTATAAACGCAACTCTAAACCTTAGTATTTTTATAGTATTAAAAACATTTGTTTATAATCAAAAATAATGAATACCGAAACAATCCCCAAAGTAAAATACCCATCATTTTCATCTTGGTATAATTAAACCAAGAGAACAATATACACTATTTAAAAAATAAAAACAAGACCTAAATATATAACTTTATTGTATGTTTACATAAACTATTTTTATACACAAAAAAACTACCAATTAATGGTAGTTAATTAACTCGATGGCGGAGCAGGAGAGATTTGAACTCTCGCGCCAGTTACCCGACCTACACCCTTAGCAGGGGCGCCTCTTCAGCCTCTTGAGTACTGCTCCATAACCAAGGTAACAAATAAATTATAACTAATTATTTACGCTTAGTCAACTTATTTTTTTCACTTTTATTTAACTGTGATAAAAATTTGTTGTATTCCTTATTTCTGATTTTATATTGTCCAATAAAAAATATTAAGCCAAATATAAAAGTCATACCTGCTACACCCAATGTCCATAAAGGCCAATCAGTAATTATAACAGCTCCAATTATTAATATAGAAGAAACAAATAGTATAACTGCTTCAATAAGTAATCTATCTAATGTACTAGATAAACCTTTTCCCTTATTAGTCTTGGCATACTTTTTCATTACTTCAACTTTTGATTTGTAATCTAATTCTTTAAACATCACAACCAACTCCTACTTCATATAATAACATATTTTATTATTTTTTTATATATTAAACTTTTTTTAAATTTGTACTAGTATTTTTGTTTTTATTGTTGTATAATTTAATACGTACCAAGCAAATGGGGCGTTAGCTCAGTTGGTAGAGCAACTGACTCTTAATCAGTGGGTCTAGGGTTCGAATCCCTAACGCCCCACCATTTAAAAATAAAAACTACTCAATCGAGTAGTTTTTTTATATTCTCTTAATAGATTTTTTTCTTTCAGCAACAAATAATAATAACGCTGATATTATTATAACAAAAGTAATACTAACAATAGATATGCTTGCACCTGTATTAGGGTTGTTTTCAGTGTTACTAGTATTACCAGTATTGCCAGTATTTCCAGTATTTCCTGTGTTATTACCATTTCCACCATTATTAGTTGTATCACCAACAGTAATAGAATCAATCATCCAATCAAATGCATAGATCGTATTTTTTGGTATAGTAACAACTTCATATTTAGGATTATTTCCAGCAAAAGTAGTATATAAAGTAAGTTTTATATCTTGATTTGTATCATTATACAAATATTTTTCAAACTGATAAACTAAAGTATCTCCCTCGTTATAAGGACTTAATTTAACAACATCTGTAGTATCAACAGCAGCCAAGAAATCTGCATTACTTAAACTTTTATACATAATATTAAAAGCTTCACCATTAGTATATTCATTATAAGAAGTTGTTATAGCTTGTGAATTAAGTTTCTTCATAGGACAAATTTCCTCATCATATCCACCATCATCACGTTCTTTTAAATAAATCATAACGTTTTTACCTAAATCATTAACTATTTCAGGAAATTGAACAGTACCAGTAGCAGTATATCTATAAATAGCTCCCTCTGTCATTGAAGACAATTCAATTTTATCAGACCATTGTCTATTAGTAATAGTTGATCCATAAGAAACGTCAAATAATCTTCTTAAATTTTCTTCTGAAGTATCAGTAATTATTTCTCCAGTTGATATATTATATAGTTTTACATCAGTAACATTAGTAGTACCATCATCATAAGTCAATTTAAATGCTGCTTTTTCACTATATTCCATTAAGCCTTCAGGCAATCCAAATTCACCAGATAAGAAACTGAAAACAACATCATCTTGCATTTCTCCTACATAACAATCATAGCTATGAACACCATTAACAGTACCTTCACCAAAAATATTACAATCTACTGTTGCAGCACTAGCAATACCAGAAAAAGTAAAGAACACCCCTATTGCAAATAACAAAAGCTTTTTCATTTAATCATACTCCTCTATTCTACAACTCTATTATACCAAACAAAAAAAAGAATAAATATGTTTTTTATAATAAAAAAGTAAATAAAATGCAAATAAAAACTACAAAAAGTAGTTTTTATATTTTTCATAATACAAATTTATTAATTAACCTTCTTCAAATATTTACTAGCAACATATCCAAGCATTGAATAATGATATATATAACTCATACTTCCAGTATCATACAACTTAATAACTTGTTCTCCATTATATAACCCTTTACCTACAATAATAGTATCTCTCTTATAAACATTTTTATTATGTACATTTAATGGTTCAACAGAAACATAAGCTCTCTAATAAGCCATAATAACTCCCCTACTATAAGATATGAAAAAAAGTAAAAAGTGTTACTTTTTACTTTCTTAAAGCCAGTATTCTCTCTCTAGTATGTTGATCTACTGGTAAACCATTTCTATATCTATCCATCATATCCATATCAACATAATCGTGATGTATCTTTTTAAATTTATCTCCCATATGAATACCTTTAAATGTATTAACTAAAGTACCATCAGTATTCTTAGTATATCCAGCAATAGCAAATATACTTCTCATATCAAGTAGCATTCCTCTAATATCCATATCTTCATTACAAAAAGCTATATTAGATAAAGTACCTAAAGAATCAAATTGAGCATTTCTTTCTAATAAGAATTCATTTTCACGTTTTTTATAAGAAATAACAGATACTGCTCTTCTAACTTGTTTTATAGGTCTTGGTAATATATAATCTTTTCTTTTCATTAAATCAAATAAAATAGAATAAGCATCTTTAATAGCAATACATGGTGCTTCTACCTTACCTAAACTAATTAAGTATTGATTAGCATGTTCTACTTCATGCATTAATACCATTAGCACTAAATAACTTCTAAGTAAATCTATATCATCTATTTCATACATTTCTGCCAAATCTTTAGTATTTATATCTAACCAATTACTTAATCTTTTTATAGATACTTCTATAACTTCATATTCCGGAATAAAAATAGCAGTATGTAACCCTTTATCATTAACTCTATATCTAAGTAACATATTCCCATCTTTATCTCTAGGCATTATTCTATCTAAAATAGATTCTATTTTTTCTTTATCAAAGCCATTATCTTTAATATCATAAACTAAACTACATAAGTATTTAGAATCTTCTTCACTACGAACTATATTTCCCATAAACTCCCCTACTTTTCTAAATATTCTTCTAATGTCTTATCTCCTATATTCATTGATATATCTTCTCCAACATATCTTATATGCCATGGTTCATAAGGATAACCAGTTATATCTTCCTTACCTTTAGGATATCTTAGTATAAAACCAAAATGTTTTAAAGCATTATGTATCTTATTAAATATTTCTACTTCTTTTAATAAATCATCATTTTCTTCTATCCATTTACCATCTTTTTGAATAATAAGATCAATAGCTTGACCAGTATGATGTTCAGACGTTCCTGGCATAGCAACAATACTTTCAGTATAAGCCATTCCATATTTATTCATAAATTTTAAAAATAAATTTTCTTGACTCTCTAAACTTCTATAAGCATCATCTATTTCAATAATAATACCATCTACTTTTAGATGTGCCCTTAACATTTCGAAGTGTTTAAATGTTTCACTCTCTATAAATAAAGTCTTTTCTTTATAGTTTTCATACTCTACCATTTCAAAGTTTTCTATATCTTTTTCATTAAATATATGATTTTTATTAACTAAAAGTACCATAAAAACGCCTCATTTCTTCGTTAGTATAGCATATTTTATAAAAAATTACTTTTTTTTGCATTTTTTTGTTGCTTTTTTAAAAAACACTTGATATACTTAACTAGTCAGCAAGAAAAGAACTAAAAAAAATTTAAAAAAAAGACTTGCATAAATGACAAATACAAGTTATAATTAAGAGGCTTAAAACAAATGGGCTTGTAGCTCAGCTGGTTAGAGCGCACGCCTGATAAGCGTGAGGTCGGAGGTTCAAGTCCCCCCAGGCCCACCATTTAATTTATGGCCCGTTGGTGAAGCGGTTAACACATATGCCTTTCACGCATACATGCATGGGTTCAAATCCCGTACGGGTCACCAATAAGAAATTAACTACTCTATCGAGTAGTTTTTTTATGCCTAAAAAACACAAATAAAAAAAGCAAGAATAAATCTTGCTTACATTAACATAGAAATATCTAATATATTTAAATCAGATAAAACATTAAATATAAATAACATTATAGAAAATATAACTGCCATATTAATTGCATTATATATTATTCTTTGATCATTATTCTTAAACTTTAATACTTCGTTAATACCAGTAAATAATATTATGAGTGCATATATTATTGAAAAAATTAATGCCATCATTGCTATACCACTAGATAATATTGTAATAATTGGATACAAAATAGTAAAACCAATTATAACAGGTACTACAGATAATGTACTAATTGCAAAATATGTACCAATATGAATACCTTTACTAAATATAAATGAAGATAAATAATAAATTAAAGCAACTACTAATATAGTACCTAATCCTATAAAGAATGTAATCAACAAATAAGGTATATAATTATTAGTATCTACTAATCTAGAAAAATCTAATACTATCTTACTAGCTCCAGAAATAGCATTCTCTGTTTTAGAAAAACATCCAACTACTAATCTACCAGCTAAACACATTACAAAAGATAATACACTTACCCAAAATGTTATTGATATTGCATCAAACATCTTTTTATATCTTCTAGCATTAGTTGAAATAGTAGTACCAGGTTTAATAACAACCCCTATCATCATATTAACAACAGTAAATAAATTAGTCTTTACCTCTTCTTCCTCATCAAATAAAGGAATTTCTTCTTCAACTACTTCTTCTACTACCTTAACTTCTTCATTTGTAGCAACCGGATTAACAGGTATTGGATTATTTGCATTATTAAGAGGATCTAATACTACTTGTGGTTCTTCCTCTACTACAACTTCCTCCACTACAGGTTCTGGTTCAGGTTCCGGCTCTTCAACTACAGCTCCTTCAGGAAGAGCGAATAACGCAGAATTATCAAAAGGAACATTATTCATTCCACTAAATTCTTGATTAACACCATAATTACTACTATCTACTTGATTAAAATTATTATCAACAGTAACAACTACATCACTAGTAGGTTCACTACTATACATATTAGAATCAACTTGATTCATCATTTGATTATTATACATAGTACTTTGATCAACATTTTGATTCAAACCAGCACTAACAAATTGATTGTTATAATCATTATTACTAACTTGAGAATAAACAAATGTCTCACCATTATTACTATTAGCATCATAATTCATAACATCAGGATTACTAACATCAGTTGGTTGATTATACCCAACTACAGTATTAACAGGCATATTGCTATAATCAGCAGCATTAATAACATTTTCATTAATAAATGTATTGCTAGGCTTAGTATCTTCATTGGCTTTCTTAATTCCAAATAAACCCACAACAACCAACTCCTTATCATATATAATTATAACATAAAGAAATAAAATTTTATCAAATATTTATATTTTAATTAATATATTTATGATATGATTATAATATGAAAGGAGTTATAAAATATGGAATGGGTATTAATAGCCATTGTTTTAATAGTAATATTAGGATCTATTAAACAAATTAATGAATATGAAAGAGGTATTCTATTCAGCTATGGTAAATTTAGTAAAGTACTAAATCCTGGATGGCGTTTAGTATTACCTATTATTCAAAGTTACAGCAAAATCGATATAAGAACAAAAGTTATCGATGTTCCTGAACAAGAAACAATCACAAAAGATAACGTTTCAGTAAGAATCAATGCAGTTATTTACTTCAGTGTATTTGATGCTGGTAAAGCTTTATTACAAGTTGAAAACTTCCGTTATGCAGTTTCTCAACTAGCTCAAACTACAATGCGTAATGCTGTAGGTTCTGTAACACTTGACGAATTATTAAGTTCAAGAGATAAAATCAGTACTGAAATTTGTAAAGTTATCGATGAAGCAACTGACCCTTGGGGAATTAAAGTAGAAAACGTTGAATTAAAAGACGTTGCTCTACCAGAAGAAATGAAACGTGTTATTGCTAAAGCTGCTGAAGCTGAACGTGAAAAACAAGCTGTTATCACTAAAGCTCAAGGTGAAGTTGAAGCTTCTGAAAACCTAGCAAGAGCTGCTCAACTTATGGCATCAACACCTGGTGCTCTACACTTAAGAACATTATCTACATTAAATGACTTAAGTTCAGACCAATCAAATACTATTATCTTCGCTGTTCCTGTTGAAGTATTAGAAGCTTATAAAAGCGGTTCAACTGCAGTAGGCCAAATGCAACAACCAGTTGAAGCAATGGTAACTAAAGAAATAGTAAAACACGCTGAAAAACCAGCACCTGCTCATAAACCTCAAGCTGCTCATCCAGCTCAACCTAAAAGAGAAGTTTTATAGCAAATAAAAAGTAGACATCGTCTACTTTTTTTATTGATTCTTAATATCTTTTCTTTTAAATATAATATAACTTCCTACCATAAATACTACAAAAGTTAATATATCTATAAATAAAGATTTACCAAATGTAGCATATTGATTACTACTTACACCACCATACATATAAGGTGTTAAATCCCATGTATAGAATGGTAAAAAACTAAGAACCTTAGGACTTAACCAAGAGCCTAATAAATCATAAAATATAAATATACCAAAGCCAGCACATATAGTAGAAACACTATTAGTAGTTAATACTCCTATAAAGAATACAATAGCAAACATAATTAAATAAGCAGGTAATACAGATATAAATCCATATATACATTGACTTAAAATACTAACTTCTCTAACCTTACCTATATTAAAATCATAAACTACTGTATTACCAAATATACTAGTAAAATCAGAATACTCATAACAATTAGCTATCGTAAATACTATTTCATATATTATAACAAATATAGTAACAGCAATTAATCCCGCAATCATCTTACTTGTAAGTATCTTAGCTCTACTAAATGGTTTAGTAAGTAATTGCTTAATAGTCCCTTTATTAAATTCTTCAGATATAATAGAACCACATATAATTAATATAGCAACTATTATAAGACCATCTACATAAGCCATACTATCTGGTATAAAATCTAACATAAACTGATTTTCACTAACCATATTATGTTCTAATTTATATAAAGATTCTTTATAATTAGATTCTATTTCTCTCTTTCTATTTAACTCACTTTTATCTTTAATCTTAGATTCATCTTTTACAATATTAGCATACTTAGTAGCATAATCATAATAATTATCTACTTCATTAGATAATTCACTATAAGAATAAGAAACATTATTATCTATTCTATATTGAACACACCATAATCTTAATTTAGCATCTTCAAGTAATAATTTAACATCTTCATTATTCTTATCAATATCTAATACATCTTCATAAGATTTAATTTCTTCTTCAATTTCTTTTTTATCATCAATTAGTTCTTGTTTCCAATCAAGATTGCCTAATTTTTTAATTTCATTATCTATTTCCTCTTGTACTTTTTTAGCACCTTCTACATCCTTTTTTACATATTCTAAACTATACTTTTCATGTATTAAAGGTTCTATAGTATTATCTATATAGTAATATTCAAGAGATTCATACTCATAGTTTCTTGATAATTTATTAGTATCTATTATTACTCTATCTCCAATATACATTTCTAATTCTTGAGGATTACTAAGATCATAATTGCCTAAATTATCTTCTAGTACTTCAACAAATGAATCTGATATTGCAGTACTATTTTCGATATTTTTAGCTAACATAGACATACCAACTAGTATAGCAAATATTATAATACTATAAATATATATAGCTTTTTTACTAAATATCTTAGTTAATTCATTTCTAATTAAATTAATCAATTTTATTACCTCCAGCCTTTTTTAAGAAAGCATCTTCTAAAGTTATTGTTTCTAATTTAAATTCATTAACTTCATAACCTTTATCTATTAATTTCTTAATAAATTGAGATATCTCTTTCTTTCCTTTATAAACTCTAATAGTATGTTTATCTATAATACTATCTTCACTATTTAATAATTCTTCTATACCATCAGTTTTATCTAAATCAATTAAATAACTAGTTTTATCTACCTTTTTAGCCTCTTTAACGCTCGTAGATTCAATTATTTCTCCATTTTTAATAATACACACGTTAGTACAAAAACTCTCTAATTCAGCCAAATTATGACTTGATATAAGCACACCTACATTTTCTTTCTTAGCTAACGTAGTAATTAACACTCTTAATTCCTTAATGCCTTCAGGATCTAATCCATTAGTAGGTTCATCCAATATAAGTAAATTAGGATTATGAATTAAAGCAGCAGCAATACCAAGTCTTTGTCTCATACCAAGACTATACTTACTTACTTTATCTTTTATTCTAGCTTCTAACCCTACTAACTTAATTACTTCATTAATTCTATCTTTAGTAATCCCCTTATACATACGACCTATCATCTCTAAGTTCTTTCTACCACTTAGATACATATACATATCAGGACTTTCTACTATAGCACCTACTCTTAGAATAGCATTACTAAAATCAGTAACTATATCATAGCCATTAATCCTAACATTACCAGAATTCATTCTTTGTAATCCTAATATACATTTAATAGCTGTTGTCTTACCAGCACCATTTGGTCTAGGTTAGTTAGTCCGAAAATTAAAAGGAGACTTAAAACTAATGAAATCAATTATACAAGATAAGAAAGAATGCTTTATTTGTAGAGTTAATTACGATGTCGAAACCACTACTGGATTACATGAACATCATATATTTGAAGGTATTTCAAGAAGAAGACTAAGTGAGAAGTATGGTTTAAAGGTATATCTATGTTATAGACATCATAACTTCGATAATCATTCTGTACACTATCTAAAAGCATTAGACTTAGATTTAAAAAGAATTGCTCAAAAAGAATTTGAAAAAACACATACAAGGGAAGAATTTATAGAAACCTTTTTTAAGAGTTATCTATAAATATAGGATTGGATATTCCAATCCTTTTATTATGCTCTAATTCTTCAATAAAGGTACTTCTAAGACGTTCTAATAGAATTTTAGACTATTTATACATTCGACTTTTAACTACTCTTAAAACGAAAGATTATCATTTTTGATAATCATATATATAAATTGTAATGTGTTATTATTTTTTCTTTAAGAATTTTTGATAAATTACATAGCACGCTATTAATCCAATCGCTATCCCCAATCCAATACAAATATATGACATATAATCTTTAATTATGTAGTATAATCCACATAACAAAAGAGGTATACCGAATACTGCTTCTATAACTAAGAATGTTTTTAAATCACTTTTATCTTTTTCCTTTTTATAATTATAATCTAGTTCTTTTCTTTTTGTTATATGTTGTTCTTTTTCTGTTACTTGCTTTGTTTTTTCTTTTTCTTTTAGAACTTCTGATAATTTATCCATGTCTATTAATAACTTATTACCACAATATTGACAAAATGCTTGAATTTTATCAGCATCTATATTCAAATTAGCTCCACAATGATTACATTTTAAATCTATAAGTTTCATAAAATACAACTCCTTAACAAATTACTATTTGTTAAGATGATTATATTACAATAATTTCCATATAACAATAAGAAGTCCTTCGCTATATCTAGACATAGCAACAAAATGTTAATATGTTTAGGCAAAAATAAAAAAAGGCTTTTAGCCTTTCATTTTTTTGATGTAACGTTCTTAGCTTTTAATCCAGCATCAGTTTTTACTAAATCAAATTCTACTCGTTCGCCTTTTATTAATGATTTGTGATCTCTAGGACTATCAATAATTGCTGAATAATGAACAAGAATATCTTCGTTACCTATACTTTCAATAAAGCCATATCCTTTTTCATCGCTAAACCATTTTACGATTCCTTCCATAATTCCACCTCTTTCTACATAATCTTGTTTGTTGATATAATTATTGCACAAAAAAAGAAGTTGAAACTATCAACTTCCTATCATATTTCTATCAAATTACTAGCAAAAAACTATCAGAAAACTATCAAAAAACTATCATGTTATTGTCATAAGCTTTTTTAATTTTTGCAGCAATATCTTTAATTTCTCTATCTATTGTGGCTACACTAACATTTTCTAACTCTGCCATTTTTACTCTAGATTCTTCATCCATCCTATAACCGATTATCCTCTTTTGCATAGGTGTGAAATGAACTACATCTAATAACATTTCTAATTCTTTTTTGGTAAATGCTATCTTTAACATGTTTTACTCGCTGTTATGTGTAACTATGCCTTTGCCAGGATGTGTTGCATCCCAATACATTATCCCATATGCAGATAATAAGATAGAAAAAATAACTAGTATAACGATTAAAATAGATTGCATTCTATTGGTCTTGAGCAATTGATTGTTTGTTTTGTTTAATTCTGAATTTGTAGTATTTAGAGCATCTATACTGTTATTTAATTTATCTACACATTCACTAAGTTTTTCGTTTGTATTTTTTAGGTTTTTTATATCTTCTTTATATTCTTCAATTACAAAAGATGCGATTGGTCTTTCTTGTATGGCTTCTTGTTCTATTGTTTTATTTATTTCTTTCTTTTTCATTTTTCCTCACTCCAAAATAATATTTATTTAAACAAATACTATTTCGCTGGATACTCTAAATCTTTTAACCATTTCTTGATTTCTAACTTCATAATACATCACAAGAAAAATATACCACTTTTTAGAAAAAAGTGTATATTTTTTTAACATGTACAATTAAAAAGTAGGATTTTATCCTACCTTTCTCATCTTTCTTAATTTTTCTCTGTATTTTCTAGCTCTTTCCATTGAATGATTCTTTTTTACTTCTTCTTTATACTCCGTTTTAGGTTCTTCTTTTGGTTCTTTAGTTATTGGTTGTTCAACCTTAGTTTGTTCTTCTTTTTTTCTTATTGGAGATACTTTATAAGAACCAATATTAGGAAGTTTAATAATTGTTGTTTTATCTAAGTCAGCTAAAATACTTTCGTCTACATCTTTAACTTTTCTCTTAGCATTAATAGTCATCAATTTGCTTTCAATAGGATCTATAAAACTATCATTTTCCTTTATTATTGAGTAACAAACTAGGTTATTATCTATTAATACAAATGCAGCTGTTTTTTCGGTAACACTATAAAATATAGGTTTTTTCGTTTCTCCTTGTGCATTTATTAATTCTTCAAATTTAGATATATATACTATATCTTTATCACTTAGATCAGGTAATATGTCTACTTTAACTAAAATCGAATCATATGTATTTATAATATTTCTTATTTTGCTTTTAAATATTGAATCTGAAGTTTTAGTATTATTATGATATATAAATAACACTATAATATCTATTCCTAGTAATACTCCTACTACATATATATAATTCCTAAATTCTGTATTAATTATCAAAGCTAATAATAAAGCTAATGCAATTGCTATTATTAATAATATTTGTTTTATTCTTTTGCTTTCCATACTTATTTACTCCTATACTCACTTATTAATACATTAGGATATCCTATATAAGGAATTACAAACATTACTTTACCTTTAACATCCTTAAATTCTAATTTAAGGTTATCTTCCGTGTTATTGGCGTCTCCTTTTGTATAAAAATAAACTTTATCATCTATTTGCTCGATTCTTGCTATTCTATGTATTACTACCTTATTATGATGTTCAAATAAGATAATATCTTTTTCTTTCAATTCTTCTTGTATAGGCTTTTGATTTACAAATACTGCATCGCCTTTACTAAATGTGGGTTGCATTGAATCAGAGCCTACTGCTACCAAACTATATTTTAAAATACCTGACGTTAATCCAACTATGCACAGTATTACTAATATATAAACAAAATCTATAACACCATACTTCTTTATTTTATATTCAGGCTCTTTATATTTTCTTTTATTTATCAGTTGATATATTGTTAAATATATTACTGTATTAAGTACTATATTAACTATTGTTTGGAACGATTCTCCAAAATTAGGTACTATTGGAACTATGTAAATGTACATTTCCATTATTAATCTATATATTATAGGTATTTTTAGACCAGTATTATTGGATATATAACTTAATAATGAATGTTTAATAGTTAATGGTATAAGTGCACTTGCTATAATTCTAAAAATACCTAACGCTGTACTTGTTGTATAAGCATTTATTGTAGTTGATAATTCTAATAATATAAGTATTATCGTTATTACTACTATAGGGTATTTTTTATCTTTATTTGTGCTTATTATTACATATCTTATTATTTCTGATGTAATTACAAATACAAAAGGGCTTACTGTGTGTTTTATAACACTTATTGGTGTTAAGGAATATGAATTATTTAAGAAACCTATTAATATCCCGATTCCATAAGTTAATAAAAAATATACAATTAATTCATATATAAGAAGATTTAAAGTTCTTTTTTCTAATAATTTATTTTTATCTTTTCTATATCCTAGTAATAATATAGTAATAAAAGAAGTAACTATCATGAATATAGGAGATATAATATTTTCATATTCTAGATATTTAGCAATTATTATTTTGTTGTATACAATTATATATATACACATACATAATAATATAAATATGTTCTTTATATCTCTCTTTTTCATAGTTACTCCCATTATTCTTTTATTAAATAAATACTAGTTGAACTAGTATTTATTTAACTCCATATTCAAATTTTAATTTATTTACAAAAGTTTCAGATATTTTAGCCATACCTGCTGCATTAGGATGTTGTCCGTCGCCTGTATATGTGTATAAATTACTTGAATTAATTCCTGAATCATTATACAAATCAACTACATTTACATTATATTTAGCAGCAATATTTTTAATAATATCATTAGCTATTAGTAAACCTTCTTCTGATTTACCTGCTGCTGGTAATAATGTAAAGCAATATATATCTACACCTTTGTATTTTGTTAACATTTTATCAATAGTTATAGCATATGCTTCTGCAAATGTAGTTGGTGTGATATAACTATTTCCTGATTTTAATGAATCAAAGTCAATTGCTTCGTATGTACCAATCGTATCAGGTTCAACTAATACATCGTTGACTCCCATAAATACAGCAATTATATCAGGACTTACATTATCGTTATTATCCATTTCTGTAGCTCTTAAATAACCTGCATGTGTTGGTGCAAAAACTCTACTTCCTGAATATGAGTTATTAACATTTAATGTCATTCCCAAATCATTAATTGTTTTCATCCACCATGTATCATTAACACTTGTCAAATCATACATAGTTGTTCCACCTGGAGTATACCATACTGCACCATTATTTAGTGTACTATTATAATCCGGATTATTTGAATAACCATCAAAACTACTAATACTGTCTCCTAATAAAGATAATGTTTTTGAAGCAAATGGATTATACTCTGATTCAGCATTTACATATATATCCATCAAAATTCCATGATTATCAGATTTTGCAACAGATCCAACACCATCTCTTACAACTAAATATGTTCTTAAATTTTCTGGCGGACTAACAACGTAAGCAAAACTTATATCATCGTCTGGAAGCCCAAATGTTGGAAATTCATTTGCTCCGATATATTCATCTTCAATATCTACCATAATATAATCTTTTATTGTAGTTGAATCATATTTTGACAATTGTTCTTTTGTAATACAAACTTTTTTGCTTCTATTAAATTTAGCTGCTGAACCTTCTGCAAATGTAGTTTTATCAACTATACCCATAGTCATACATTGATCTGATTCTAATGATTTTACAGAAATAACTGGGATGTTTATTTTTGTAATAGTTTTATTAGCAAATAAGTCTGTATCTTGATAAGACCATCCTCCTGAAGTAAGTAACACTGTTGATAAAGAACTAATGTCTGAATAATCAGTTTGTATATTAGGGAATAGAGCTTTATCACCAAGACGTAAGGATGTATCTATAGCAGTTTTATCTGCTTCAACGAAATTAACACTAAAAGATAATTGTAATTTTTCTTCAGTTCCTGTCGGATATGCTTCAGGAGATGTTTTGTAACTTATTAAAACATTTATTGTACGAGTAGTTCCTTTTGCTAATAAATCCTTATTTCTAATATCCACTTCGTTATTATCAAGTATTTCATAAGTTAGATATTTTTGTTGTAATTCTGTTAATTCTGTCATCGTTACTGAATCAACCATTGCATCTAAAGAGCCTTCGTTTTTAATATCTATACTAAATCCATAATAATCGCCAGGTGACGCTAATGATACATCAAATGTTACTGATGTACTATTTTCATCTGTTATTGTTGCTGGTGTTGTAGCTGTTACACTACCTGCCTTTTCTTTTAAATTTGTAAATATTACTGAAAAATTATTATTCAGTATTGTAGTTGAACCATTAATATTTAAGTTCGAATTAAAAAAAGCATATCCAACTCCTAATATTAATAGTATTAATGCTAATAGCATTATTGTTCTTTTTGTTTTTTTATTCACTTCTATACTTCCTTTCTATTATAAATAATATATACCAATTTTTACCAATTTTCAATAGTTTTCGACAAATTTTGGCAATAAAAAATAAGGTAGCCGAAGCTACCTTACGTTATTTCAAATAATTACTTGAACAAAATCCTGTTTGACCTTTAAGTTTACCACTTGTTACTTTAACTAATTTCCAGTTATCAGTATAGTAGCCATACCATTTTACTTTATCGCCTTTTGCCATAATACCAAGACTAGTTTTATCCATACTAGCTCCAGCTCTTAAATGTAACTCCGAAGTAGTTTTATATGTTTTACCTAACAAATATTTTTTGTTAAGATTTTTTGCATAATCTACTTTAGGCTTTGTTGTTTTATTTTCTGTTGTTGTAGTTGTTGGTTTAGGTTTAGTTGCTGGTTTTTGTTCAGTTTCTTGTTTACTCATTTTAGATTGAACCAATTTTCTAAACCAATCCATATCTTTACCAAATTTTTTTAACCAATGATCGCAATCCCCATGATTAGAACCATATCCATTTTTATGAGCTTCTTTATGAGAAACAATTGTATTTACGGATAGATTATATTCCTTGCACAAATAAGCACAAAATTCTGCTGATAACTCAAATGCTTTATTGAAGTAATCTTTATCTTTTAGATTATCTTCACAAATTTCAATTTGAATATGAGTACTATTATAAGAACCTTTCTTTCCACTACCTACTCCCCAGGGAGCATAATCAAATGGCAATGTTTGATAACACTTAACATCTCCATTTTTGTCTTTACCAATAAATGCATTAACGCATTTTGAAATACCTGGTTTATTCCAATCGTTATTATATTTATTATCTCCTAGTATTCCATCATCAGGCTGTACATATCTTTTTAAATTTGGATTGTTAGCTCCAGTACTATGTACTACTATACCTTTTGGTTTCATTTTTTTGGCTTTTTTATAGCAATCATTATTTGTTAATAAGCATTTATAAATTTTCATTTTAATTCCTCCTCAAATAAAATAAATATAAAAAGGCATCTATTCTTTAGATGCCTTTTCTAACCCATTATTAAAACCATTTACACTAGCTTCGATTAGTATTTCTAGTTCAGTATCACTAATTGTAATACCTTTTTCGTTTAACCATTCTAGTGCTTTATCTTTAGCTTTTTCTAGTTTTTCTTCTCCATGTATTGTTTTATAAACTTGTTCAACATACTTAACAGTACACTCTACTATTTCTTTTTTAGTTTTAGTATCTACATACTCTTCATATACTTTCTTTACTTTTACTCCAATAAAAGAAGCTATACCAGTTAGTATAGCTACAATAATTTCTAATAAATAAGGTTGTATAATTTCAAACATATTAATCCTCTCCTTTTATAAATATTTCTTTTTGTTTTACTTTTTTACCTAATCTTACATATTCATCTTTAATAAATTCAGCATCAAGTCTTACTTTAGAATTCCAATTGTTATTTAGGTATTCATCACATAACTCTATTATTGCTATGAATTGGCTTTCGCTTTTTCTTACTCCATGCCTTAGATCACTAGCAAAATTAGAGATGTGTATTTTCAACTCCTTTCTTCTATTTTCTTCAGTAGTAGTTTTTAAAGTAGTTAGTTCGTCAGTTAGTTTATCTACTTTTCTGTTTACTTCACTATTTAGTGCTTTCCCGAACTTTTTGAATAAGCATGATAAAGGATTTATCTTTACTGGACTTATTTCAATAAAGGTACTTAGTATTACTGCTACTGCACTAATATCTTTTATGTAATCCATTATGTCATTCACTTCATCACCTCCTAACCTATTCTTTTCCACATATAAACTACTAGACTAGGAGTTAGATGATAAGTTGAACCAGAATTAAAAGCTGCCTTATCATCAGTTGTTCCACCTAGTCCAGTACCATAAGCATTTGTTGTAGATGCAGTACTATTTGATCCACTAACTGATTTTCTTGCATTACCTGTCCAATTTGCTGTTTTAAAATCTTTAGCATAAAAGTACGAAGCACCAAAGAATGTTTTTGCATAACCTTTATCACTTAATGCGTGATTATGTGCTGGTATTGAATGAGTGTGATTCCAAGTACCACCGATATCTCCAGCATTAAATGTTTTACTTACGTTATTGCTATCTTTATAAGTACCAGCACCAATTAAATTTAAACCTTGTATTTGTTCCCATTCTCCGAAACCGAATAACTCTTTAGGATTAGTACCATTAGATACATTTACGTAGATACTTCCTATTGGATACATTGAACTTAATATAGTTGTTTTTATATAATCTATAAGGTTTGTTTTATTACCATTTGATTCAATTAAATTAAAGCCAAATGCATCTATTCCTAATAGATTTATATTAGCTCTTTTATTTCCTTCATTATCTTTTAGAACAATAGTATCTGTAGGTGAATTACTATTGATTTCTAATGTTCCTGGATTAGAATGAGTAACTCCAGTTGCCAATATCATTCTCATGGCTGCAGTATCTGAAGAATTTAATTTTCCATCACCATTTAAGTCATATAATAATTTTTCAGTATATGTTAGTCCTGTTCCTTCTACAGTATATTGAGCGAGTTTAGTTAAATCTTCTTCGGTATAGTCATATTCGTAATTAGCTATTTGCATTGGTGGAGTTAACTTTGATTTCATACCGTAATCATTTATTTCAAAAGTTCCTAGTACGATCTTGTTAGTATTTAATTTAGATGAGTTTCTATAAGTTATTTTAGATACAACATCTTTGTTTGAATAAACATTTGTAATGGACGAATATGTACTAGGCATTTTTACACTACCTAAGCTTGTACTTTCTATTTCATCAAATGGAATTAGTGAAATATAATTTATTACTTCACTATCAGTTACACTAATAACATCATCTACTTCATCACTAGTCCAAAGAGTATGTGTAGAGCAACTAGATAAATTAATATTATTTTCTTTATCATAAATTTCTACATCTAATCTTTCTCCACTATATCTTGATGTTACAAAATATATTTTTTTATCTTCTACATATATTCCTGTAAGCCCATCACCACATATAAATATGTCAGTATGTTCTATTGGTAATGTTTTATATAAGTCATCAGGAAAATTAAAATATAATGTTGTATAGTTTGGTATTGATTGGTCAGGTATGAAGCAAGAACCTTTATGGATATATCTATCTTTAGTTAAGTTAGCTTCTCCCTTTTCAATAACAATAGTATCTCCAGGTTCAAATGTATTTTCTCCTAGATTTATATCTAAAGAGTTTTCTTTATAAGGAGTGTAACTATTTGGAGTATCATTAGCTACTTGTAACATTGGATATATAGTTGTATCTATTTTTGTTCCTTTAGGAATATATAAAGTTATTTCTGATACTTCTACATCTTCACTCCAATTTATAATTGATTCGTTTGTATATTCACCTATAAAGTTTCTATCTGATTCATCATACTTATAAAATTTCAAAGAAATATTTTCTTCTAAACCATTTAAGTAATAATTAATATCTTTTAAAAAATAAAAGATACTCTCAACGTTTATTGGAGAACCAACTAAACTGATTTCACAATTACTAGTTGAAGTACCTGTTATATTCATTGATTTATCAGTATTTTGTTTTAATGTGATTCCGTTAATAGATATATCACTTATTTCATTTGGTAGTAAGTTAGCAGATGTAAAAAGCATTTTTATATTATTGCTTATAGCAGTACTATCATTAGCTCTTATATCTATTTTTTCTACTTCTAAGTTACCACAATCATTTAAGTTAACTAATCTATTGAAATAAGAATTTTCTATTGATTGTTCATCATATAAATCTTTTAAGTTATCGTCTTGATCTATTTTTATTTCTTCTAATTCTTTATGTGTTACAAATGAATTATCATATGCTTCTTTTTCAAATAATAATTGTAGTTCATTATCTTTAGAAGCATCATAAACTAAATTACCATCTACTATCTTGTAAGCTCTTGTATTGGCGTTACATTGCCAATCAAAAAGATTATCATATCCTTCTGGTATTGTACCTGTATATTCATGACATGGACCTAATTCGCTTTCTAGTGGTAATTCTACATCTAAAGAAATGAAGGCTATATAGCCTTCAGTATCTAATACATATCTCATTTATCACATCTCCTTAATTCCAATAGCAAACCATCTAAGCACGGTTGCAGTTGTATTTGTTCTTGTAACCCATAAAGTTGTACCAGTAGTACTATCACTTGCATGTGCATATCCTAAAACGTTTGTATAAGGTACACCAGATACTGCACTTACTTGAATATTAGGGACTTCATCATAAGCAATAGGAAACGTAATAGCAGCACTGGTAGGCGTATTTGCTACTGGTGTAATAGTTACTGATCCCCATTGTAATAACAATCCTGTTCTAGTTCTATATCTACCAGTAGCACTACTAAATGCTTTAGCTAGTACTGATTCAACATCATAAGCTCCCCATTTTAAATTAATATCATCACCAAATTTAAGCCTATATTCATCTCCATCAAAATATTGAAATATGGGTAAGTCTTTTATAACATCCCATATTCCCATTGCAGTAATACTATTACCATTACCACCATATAATTTAACTTTATGTTTATTAAGTCCAGTTCCTGTATTGGTGAAAAATAAATTTTTTTCTGAATCATCGTTATCTTGCCCGCCTAAGTATGTATCATTACTTAAATAGGTTTCTTTAAATCCATTATCGAATACTCCACTTTTTGTTGCTACTTTACCGAATGCTATTCCAGTACCATCTGCTTTAATATCTAAAATAGTAAATGCAGTAGATAAACTTAATGTTTTTACTGCACTACCAAAATAATCAGTAGCAGTTAATCTAAAGTCATATGTATCTTCTGTACTTATGCCACTAATGATTTTGTTAGTAAGTGTATAAGTATAAGCAGTTGTATATGTTTCTGCAGTGGTCCAGGTAGTAGCACTTCTTTTTTTGTATTCTAATTTAAATGTTTTATCATTTTTACTAGATAAAGAATTAATAGCAGCACTACAAATTACTTTTGCATATGCACCTTCATCATCATCGTTACCACTAGCATCACTTCTTACTACTTTAAAATTACTTATTGTAGGACTTGAATAAGCAGTAACATTAAATGTTCCACTTAATGATGCAGTTCTACCACGTTTATCTGTTACTGTTACTGAATAACTATTACTTCCACTTGTTTTTAATACTCCAGTTGTAAAAGAGCTACTTGTATAAGTAGCTCCATTTATTGTAGTTTTATATTCATCAATACTTGAACCATTACCAGCAGTTGCTGTTATTGTTCCTTTTAATTGAGTTTTATTTTGTATTAGTAAACCAAATTTAGTTGATATAGCACTATTGTTTTCTACTAAAGAAAAATTTGATATAGCTGGTTTTATTGTACTTGAAATAGTACCTTTTACTGTCTTTGAACTAGTTCCTACTGCAGTTCCACTAGAACTTGTTTTTGTAGTTAATTTAAATGTAAATGTACCACTAGTTGCACTAGGAAGTTTAGCGTATATATTATTTAGTTCAGTTGTAGTAAATGTAATGCTTGCATTATTAGTAATACCATTTACTGTTTTAACTACTGTTCCACCTACTGATATAGTTAGAACATCATAAAAGTTACTATAATATTTTGTTATTGGTATTGTTATAGCATTGCCTATTGTAAATGCACTTATTGTTCCTAATACACTACTTCGATAGATAGGATCTAATGTACCAGTTCCACTACCTGTTTTAGTTCCTACTGCTGCTCCACTATATGTGATTCCAAAATCTTGACTAAATGAATAACTAAAACTTTTTGTTCCATCAGCATTATGATAAATATTTTTAGAACCACTTGCTAATGTTTTAGTAGAACCACCACTTAACCCAATCGTATTAGTACCTGTCTTTGGTGTTCCATCAGTAGTTACACTATAATCTTTAGCAGCACTTGAATTAATATTTGCACTTGAGTTACTACTAATTAACTGCAATGTCCAGTTAACTGGAGTAAAGTTATTAGCGATATTTGGTGTACCAGCACTCCATGAATATCTAAGTTTAATATAGCCATCACTAGTTACATTAATTGTAGTATTACCTGACTTAGCCATTACATCACTTCCTTTCCGTAAAAAAAAGAACTATTTCTAGTTCTTTATTAGTTCAATAAAAAAAGATTATCGTATTGATAATCTATATAAAAGGTATATTATTATTTATAGTATATTTTATAAGTATTCCCACTTTTCTCTCTTTTAATTTTTCCGTCTTTAGCCCAAAAATACAATTGACTTGAAATTTCATCTTTTAAAATTTTATCAAATTCTTTATAAATTTCACTTTGTAATATACCAGGATTATTTCTAATTATATTCTTCAGTTTTTGAGGCAAATCTTTTAAAGCTTCTTCTTTAAATCTTTTTTCTTCAATTAGTTTATCTCTATTTCCCTCTAAGTAATTTAGTCGTTCCTTTCTTTCATTTAACCAATAATAATCGGGTTTTCCTTTTTTTGAACTACCTTGTATGTGCATGTCATAAAAGTACTTTTCGTAAGATTTTCCTTTTATTTTGCATTCATTTTGATATGCTTCAAAATAAGACACGAATTTCTTTAATAATTTTATTTCATTTTCTATATTGTCGGTTTTAGATGCTTGTATTGATAAATCATATAATTTTTCATCTCTTGGCTTAAAAAAATTTTGATAATCATCTAACCATTCTAAAGAGGATTCTTCCTCATTTAATTTATCTAATTTTTTTTCAGAAGCATTATGATTCTCATCTTTATCTAGAGATATAATTTCATTTTTATCTAATTTCACATCTAACTCTACTGAAGAATCTATATCTCTAATCTCTATATCCTTTTTTTCTTTCTTTTTTTTATTAAACAACCAATTTAAAATACTCATGTTTTTACTCCTAACAAATTACATTTTTCATAAAATAATTATATTACAATAATTTCCATATTTCAATTGACTAGTTCACCTTAACTAATGATAAGTTTCCATTAGCTCTAGGTTTAAATGCAAAATTACCGATTCTGATACTTACTAAGAAGTGAGCATCGGTTATATATAATGTACTATCACTAATGTATGCTACTTCCGTATTGTTTTGAATAAAACTAATACGATCGTTTTGCTGCCTTAAGATAATATCACTATCGCTTTTGCCTAGCTCAGTACCATTTCCAGTAATTCTAAAGTATGTTGCAAGTTCTTGAAATTGTTGTTGGACGTTTCCGTTAACCGTATTTACTTGAGATACAACATTATTTATATTGAATTCGAATGTATCGCTTGTTTGTTGGAATTGAGATGTTACTTCACTTTGAAAAGTTTCAAAGTCAGTTTTAGAAGTATAGTTTTCTAAAGCTGTCATTAATATTTCTTCTTGGTTTTGTTGAATAGATGTTGTATTAGTTATTATTTCTTCTCTTATTTCGTTTAGTTCTTCATCTACTATCAGTGCCATATCATACCACTTATAATCACTAAATGTAGTACTATCTTCTAAATTATTAGCTACTAATTCTCCTCTATATCTACCTATAGTTTCTCCACTATTTGCTGTGAAGTTAATTCCATCATCACTATACTTAATATGAAGATATGAACTTAATCCATCTGCTCCAGTTTGTCCTGGACTTCCTTGAGTACCTTGCTCACCTTTTATTTTTGTCCAGGTATATGCAGTATAAGATGTTGGAGCAGTACTTGATGTTGTACTAGCTACTCCCATGTATTGTGTATTAGTTTGTGGAGCAGTAGTCATCGAACTACCATCTGAATTAGCACTATATCTTACGTGAAAATAATAAGTTGTACCATTTGCTCCAGCTGGTCCTTGTATTCCTGGTTCTCCTTTTTCTCCTGGAGCACCATCTTCTCCAGCTAATGCTAATGCTATATTAATTGTTTTGGTAATTGAATATGAATTGTTATCAATGCTATAAGTAAATACTAATTTGTATTCGCTTAAAGCTTCAGCAATGGCAGTATTACTATTTACTGCAAATCTAACATATGTATCAGTAGTAGATGTTGTTATTCCTGTATTAGAGCCACTAATAGAAACACTTGGAGTTACTTGGCTGCCTTTATAATAGCCATAAAAATAAACATCAATATTTTTTGTTTCTAATGGTTTTTTATTACTATCAGTAGGTATTGTTATAGTGTATTGAGATAAATCTACACTAAAAAATTCTAATGATTTTTCTATGTCACTTATTTTTCCACTTTCAATTGTATAATTACTTTCTACTCTACCTATTCTTTGAATTACATTATCAATGTTAAGTTTATTGCCCATCTCTATACCAGTTAAGGAACTAGTTTCTTTTCCTAGTGTAATCTTCATGTTTTCAGGATTACTAATCGGTATAGTTATTTTAGTTAATAAATATCTTTCATTGATGTTATGTACCGAACTTATAAATCTAACGTATTCATAAATAAAAAAGTTCTCTACTCCACTATCTACAATATTTAAATCTATTGCACTTAGTTCTAGGGAACTTTTAAGCATTACTGCTTGGTTATTTAGATATTTAGTACCTTTAGTTAATAAGTTACTTGGTAATGTAACATCATCCCAGGTAGTATTTTCTACTGGAGCAAATATTAAACCATAATTATTATAAGCTTCTTGATTAACTATATAATCTAAACCATTATTAACACTTTTAATAGTTAATTTCTCGCTAGTACCATCTTCGTTTTGTATTTCTGCTCCTAATGGTATAACTGCAGTATAAACATCTATAGCATCATTTTTAACTAATACATCAATTAAGTTTTCTCCAAATTCAATGATTTGAGTTGATGTATCGTTAAAATCACTTAGATAGTCGATATATGTTCCATCTGATTCATATCTAACTTTTAGGTATCCACCTAATTTATTAATTAAGTCTTCATTTAAGATATCCCATGTAGATGCATAGTTAATAGAACTTCTAGTTATATAATCATTTGGATCCGTTACTGTTATTGTTCCTATTTTTAATTTTTGAACATCTGTCACTTGAGAATTATGATTATTAATTAAATTAGAGAAGTATTCTTCAGGTGTTCCAGTAAAAGAATAAGGACGTACAATACTATCGTTTAAATAACTTAGAATACCTTCACATTCAAATTTTTTACTGTTATATAAACCTTGTTCTTCACTAATTACTCTACCTTTAAAAATAACATTATTATTTTTTAGTACTGTTATTACTGAAGATAATTTATTTATGCGATCAAAATAAGGATGATTAGGATATATAGAAAAAGATAAGCTACCTACTTTATTTATTTCTAAACTTAATTCAGGATTCTCTAAGATTAATTCATCATCTCTTAAGTCATATAAAACATAATTACCTAATTTTATCTGATACATGTTATAGACTTCCTTCCTGATATGAAACAGTTAATGTTCCAGTACCATTAATTACTTTAATGGTATTAATTCCTTCTTTAAAATTAATTCCTAATACTTTATTATTTCCAGCACCTATTGAATAAGAAGTGCCATTAAACTCTAAAGTCATGGCAGCACTTAAAGTTAATGTCGGTACTACACTTTTTCTATCGTTAAAATAATTGTATGTACCACCAGTAGCTACTGTATTAGTAATAGTAGTTACTTTTTGTTTATATTTATATGGTTCACATGTACATTCAATAGTAAAATGTCCTACATTCTTAGATATAGAAGAAGATACTTTACATCTACCTAAATAATAATAGTTAGGATCTTGTTCTAATGTTATTTTTAGTTTCTTACCATTTAAATAATTAGATATGTCTTTTTCAATATTCCAAAAGTTTTTTGGATTAAAAAGATCGAACTCAAAAGATAGAGTTCGATCGTTATATTTTATTTCTCCAAGTGCTTCAGTTAAATCAAGTGTTCCATCTCTACCTGGTATTTCTATATAATTTGTTCTAGCTTCAGGTTTACCAATTTGTTTTGATGTCATTAATAAATCCCAATCAGTAACTGAATTCTTAGTGCCGAATATTACACCATTACCCATTAGTATCCCCTCCTCTTTCTATTTGCAAGTGAACCCAAACTACTATCTATCTTAGGTGTTAATTTACCTATTAGTGTTCCATCATCTAATACAATGTTTTGTCCTAATCCAGCTTCTATACTAGGTAAGTATTTTTCTAGTAAACTTATTAGTTTAGTACTTTCACTTTGAATACTTGCACTCTTAATACTTTGAAGTCCTGTAAAATCAGTTAAGGCATCAAATAAAGCACTTTTTGTACTTTCGTTAGTTATAGCTGGATTATATTTTTCAGGTACTACAGCTTCATTTTTATGTAGGTAAGCTAAACCTTCTGATTTAACTCTATTTGTACCTACATTTAATTGGGGTATTTGTGGTATTGATAATGCATTCTTTTTAATTACACTTTTAAATGGCTCTATTCCAGCTACAGAAATGTTTCTAATTTTGTTCAGCAATGAGTTAATTGCATTAAAAGGTACTGAAATGACCTTGTTTATACCACCTATAATTCCGTTCACTACAGTTTTAAATGTTGATGCGATTCCGTCTTTAATTCCATCGAATATTTTTCCACCAGTTGAAAAAACGTTTTTTACATTGGTCCAGGCTTTTGAGAATGTATCTTTAAACCAAGTTGCTACACTTCCGAAGGCTTTTTTAATTCCTCCCCAAATTGTATCTTTAAAAAATGATACTACTGGTGAGAATACAGTTTTAATGCTTGTTATAGCTTCGTTAAATCTATCTTTGAACCAAGTTTTTACTACTGAGAATATGTTAGAAATATCTTGCCATCTATCTTTAAACCAATTAACGATAGCACCAAATACTGTTTTTATAGTTTCTACTGCTTTTTGAAATAAATTTTTATAAAATTCTACGATAGGAGTAAAGAAGTTTATGATAGGTTGGATGACGTGTTCTTTAAACCAGTTAGCTACTAATCCCCATACTGCTTGTATTAAAATAATACTACCTTTAAACAAACCGACAATGACATCGATTACTGATCGTACAAAATCACCGATACTTTGAAACAATTCTTTGAACCAATTAAAAAATGGCTCTATGAAAGCCATTACTGGAGCTATGACATTATCGTATATCCATTGTCCTACTGCCGATAAAATTCCAGTTATCCAATTCCAAGCATCCGTAAGTCCTTGAACGACACTTTGATACAAATTAACAAAAAAATCGCCAATACTTGAAAGTATATTGACGATGAATTCATATGCAACTTGTAATCCAGTTTTTATACCTTCCCACATAGCTTTAACTAAGTTACGAAACCACTCACATTTATTCCATAAAAGAACTAATACTGCAATGATTCCGAGTATTATAGTTACTGGTAAACCTAATGTACCAACTATAGTAGCTATTACACCTTTTAAAGCAACAAGAATTACTTTACCTTTAGAAAGTATTGAGCCTAATTTAGCAAGTATAGGCATTATCTGTCCTACTGCAGATATTATTTTACCGACAAATATCAGTACTGGTCCTATGGCTGCTGCTATACTGGTTATAACCAAAATTACTTTTTGTACTGTAGGAGATAGTTCACTAAATTTAGTTGCCATTTCTGATAGTTTTGTAGATATAGATGCAATGATAGGAAGTAATAATTCTCCTATATTTTTAAATGCAGTTTGTATATCTCTCATGGCAGTTTGTACTTTAGCACTACTACCACCATACATAGTTTCATTGGCTTCATCTACTGCACCAGCAGTATCTGTATATGTTTTATTTACATCGTTTAAAGATGTAATAACTGACATGGCATTATCTTCACCTAGTGCACTCCAAACATTAGAAGCAATAGTTAATGCTTCTTGTTTGTTTTCCATGTTTTCTAAGTCACTAACAATAGAATAAAAGACATCTTTAGAAGATGCCTCACCATTTTGCCATGCTTTAAATAAATCTTGAGATTTTGTACTAAAAGAACCTAAATTATCTTCTATTCTTCCATCAGATAATGAGATAGAAAATTCTTTTACAAAGTCATTAACTTTATCTAGGTTATATGCTCCACTATCTAAACCGTTTTGAAGTATGGTAAACATCTCTTCAGCACTAAATCCAGCTTGTCCCCATAATTGAGAATACTCAGCAATGTTATCACCAAGCTCATTTGATTTATTTAAACCATTTTGAGCACCAGTTACCATTAAGTTAAATGCTTCAGTACTTGTTAAACCCATATTAGTCATTAGACCATTAATACCACGTACTGACTCTAAGAAGTCCATACCAAATGCATCTTCCAATAGATAAGCATTTTCAGTAATTGATTGTAAATCAGTATTTGATATATCACCTAAGTTTTGTTTAACTAATGCTAATTTCTCAGCTAGTTCTTGATATGATTCTCCATAGTTATTAGAGTACATATCATCCAAAACCGATTTAAAATTATCTGTTTCAGATACTGCTGTACCTGTAGCTGTTATGTATCTATTAACTGCTGCTTCATTATCGGCTGCTAATTTACCACTTGCTACTAATCCAGCACCAGCTACTGCACTAACTCCAGTTAATTGACCACCAACATCTGATATTTTACTACCAGTTTCTTTTAAGTTATCTCCTACTGCCTTTAGTTGAGCTTGAGATACACTACCGAAGTTTTTCATTTCATCAGTTAGTTTTTCTAACTTATTATCTGTTAAAACAATTTCTCTTTGTAAATCTCGATATTGTTCTTCAGTAACTTTTACTTTACCACTATCTATTTGTTTAAGTGTTTCTGCTAATATTTTTTGTTTAGATTCGGTTTCAGTAATACTTTTAGTAAGTAAATCTTGTTTTTGTTTTAATAGTTCTACATTAGATGGATCTAATTTTAAAAGTGAATTAACTCCTTTTAATTCACTTTGTAAGTCTTTAGATTGTTTATTTACTCCTTCTAGTGCTTTACCTAGTTTAGTAGTATTTCCACCTATTTCAATAGTAAGACCTTTTATTTTAGAACTTGCCATAGTATCCCTCCTTTCTATTTTTAAGCAACAAAAAAAGACTATCGCTTATCGATAATCTCTAAAATAGCTTGCCTATAAAATTACTACCCTACTTTTTCAAAATGATGGTCATGTAGTATTATTCCGTTGTCAACTAATGTAGCAATGTGTATTCCATCATCTATTTTTGAAGGTTGCAATTGAATTGTTATTTCAGCACCATTAATACTCCATGAACAAACAGTGATGTTTCCAGGATACTTACACGTATAATCTTTATTTAATATTAATGTATCTTCTCGATTGTTCCAGTTATCAGAATGATAAATACCTACAACTTCAGCAATTTGTTTATCGTTATTATTTTTATCCATATTGATTCCTATACAAAAACCAATTAAACAAAATAAAATAGCTACAATAAAATAACTTAAAATTATTATTACCCTTTTTTTCATTTAACACCTTTTTCTAACGCATCAGTTTCATGAATAAATCGCACCATATCATAATATTTATTAAATGCATTAAGTTGACCACTTTTACACATTTTATCAAATACTTCATCCCAGCTATGACCACTATCAAGCATGTCTAACATTTCCATAACGATTTCTTCTTCTTTTATACCTTTTACTTTTTGCTTTTGTGTTTTAGTCATATATCACACCTTATTTCTTAGTCCCATCCGTTAATTTAGGATACTCGATTCCTTCTTTTTCTACGTAGTAGTCTTCATAAAAATCTCTTTCCTCCGTAGCTTCATCTAAATCAAATTCTAATTCAAGATTTTGATATTCTAAAGCATCTATTTCATCTTTTAGATTAATTATTTCACTTTCTAATTCATCAATCTTGCCAAGATGTGCTCCACAAATGCTATCTGGATCTTCATTATTAAATAAATTAACTGTAAATATTATAGTTGCTATAACACCGATAAATGCAAAGATACCTACAGCATTTTCAACTATTTTATCCGTATTTTTCATAAACATACTTCTCTCTTACCCAAATTATATTACAATAATTTCCAATTTACAAGAAGCATAGAATTATGAAAAAAGAGGTACTAACAATTCAATAGAATTAATTAGTACCTTTGTATTCTCGTAAGCTTTTTCTATCTATATCTGTTTCTTCTAAACGTTTTGCATTCTTTAAATACTCTAATCCTTCTTCAGTTTTAGAGCAGTTATATATAAATGCTTCTCGTAAAAAGAATTTATATTCTACTACATCTAATTCTTCTACTTCGAACATAGGAATATTTAAGTAATTTGCAATTGTTTTGTATTCTACTGATTCTAATGGATATGGATTTTCCTTACCATCACTTGGATAGTAAGGAATTTCTAGTTTTTTTGATTTAGATTATCAGCTACCCAAGTATAGTAACCATCGAAGAAAGCATATAAGGAATTGAAACCGATAATTTCTTCGATTTGGTCCTCGCTAAATCTTCTACCTTCTTTATTTTTATTAAAAGCAATTAATACAGCTTCATATAAAGAGTCGATGTCTTCTACAGTTAAGTCATCGTTATTTAAATCTTTTGTTAAAGACATAATTGTTTTTAATTGTTTTTTCTTTGGCATTTCTAGATGTAGAATTGTTCTTTCATCAAGTTTTACTTGATAATATTGTGATTTATAAATTGTTAGATCTAACATATCTTTTTAAAATTCCTTTCTTATGCAGTTGCATCTGTTTCTTCTTGGATGATTACTAATGTTCCGTTTTCATCACTTGGTAATGCACTAAATTCAGCATCGATTACTGTTTCTGAATCTTTAGCATATGCCATTGTAAAACCACTTGTATTTTGACCTACAATAGTTACACGTACATTTCCATCAATTTTATCTTCATGTAAGAAGTGAATAACATAGCTTTTACCATCGTAATTACCAGTACCACCGATTTTAGTTGTTCTAACACCATTTGCGATAGCAGTTGATCCAGTATTAGTTAGCTTAGTTAATGTATCACCATTCCATGTCATAATGCCTGATTTTAAGATTACTTCTTCTGATTGGATAGTTCTCTTCTTAACTTTACCTAAATCATCTTCAGCAGTATAAAATTCAGGAGTATATGATAATTCTGCTCCACCTTTAATCCAACCTATTCTATTTTCTTCTGTTTCGATTACTGTATTTTCAGGAATAGTACCAGTAAACTCAGTAATATAAAGTTTTCCACTTCCTAATGTAATTTTATTTTTATCTCTTTTTGTCATTTCTTATTCTCCTCTTCTAACTTTCTCTAAGAAAGTATCTAGTTCGTAAACTGTTACAAATAATTTTTCTTCAGTAAGCCATTCAGTATTTTTGCTATATGAAAAATCATTGGAATTTAAAAAATCCTCTATAGTTTTTTCTATAGAAGGATTCTTAGTATCGTTATAGTATTCTAGTGTTAAATCGTGTTCGATGATGTTATTTAATATATCTGCTCCTCTAGTATGAGTATCATCGATATAAATAAAGTAAGGTAATGGAGGCATTTTCAAGTATCGAAGTTCCTTCCAGGTAAAACCTGTACCAGTTTCAAGTATTTCTTTAATGTCCACTTTGAACCACCTTCACTATCATATTTTCTAACTCATTTTCAGCTATCTCATAATTTTTATCTATAAAATCATTAGATTTAGTTCTTCCACCATTTTTAGTTTGATGTCCGTTTTTTATTAAATGAGTTAGTCGATATTCAGGATCTTTTACATACCATTTATCTACTGCACCATGTATTGTTTCATTCTTTTCAATACTAATGTGTTTATAGAACTTTTTTCTATGACCTCTAGGAGCATCTTTTTGAGTATTTTTCTTAAAGTTATCTGCTACTTGATGAGTAATTATTTTTACATCTTCACTAATATCATTAGAATACTCTTCTAGCATTTCTTTTATAGTACTATCTAAATTATCAATCGATATATTTTCCATTAAACTCACCAACTATAATTAGTTCATGATTCTTCAACATATAATTATCAATATTTTTTATATCAAAACATTTATCTTTATAAACTACTCTATAGATTTCAGTGTTATACATTACATCTTCTAATGTAGGTGAATACCTAACATAGAAGTTAAATGTATTACTAGTGATTTCAGTTCTAGCATTAAAATATTCTTTTCCACTAGCCTTATTGATAAAAGTATGAGCGTAATAATAATCCTCCCATACTTCAGTATCTAAATTTAGTTTTTGAATATGCATTATTTTGTTATATACTGACATCTCTATTCTCCATTTGTAGTTGTAAAATAAAGTCTTGTTTTAGTTTATTGATAGTATTATTTTCTTTTACTGTATTGGCATTACGATCGAATAAATCTTCGATGATTAAAAGAGCCAATTGAATGGCTCTTTCATCATCACTAGGATAATTATTTCCTATTGTACCTTTTAACCAAGTATCAGCAACACTAATATATCTAGTTAATCTTGCATCAGTTGATTTATCAGTGTAATCAATCCCTAGTTCTTCTTTAACTTGAGATAGAGTTATCATAGTAATCTACTCCTATACAGTAGCTACTAATGATTTTTCATAATATGCGTTAACGAATGCTTCACTATCTCTTACTACTACATCTTCACGTTCAATAGCTCTGAATAAAGTTAAGTCTTGTTCAAAAGCATTTAAGTTACCTGCTACTGCAATATTTGATGTCATGATATTTAATTTCTTTCTATCATATAAACGAATACCTTCGTGTAAATCACCAATTACAAATGGATATTTAACATTAGTTACTTCATAGTAAGTTAATGTAGATGGATTTCCTGTTGGTGCTGCTACTTCTGTATATACATATGGACTATCAGCAGTTCCTGAACCAGTACGAGTATAATAAACTTTTGTATCTACTACTGTAGTATCTTTTGAAACAGCATATGTTACATCACTTTCAAAGTCAGCATTAGGTAATACTTTTACTGGAATAGTAGTTGTACCAGCAGCCAGTACAAGTTTCATAGGATCTGCTGGACTAGAACTTAGAACATAGTTGCCATCTAAATCTTTTAATGTATCTAAGTATTGTAATCCATCATCATTTGTAACAATTACTGATGTTGATTTAAATGCTTGACCTAGTTTTACATTTAGAACTTTTTTGATGTCATCTAAACCAGTAATTTTTTCTTTAGCCTTAGTATTAATTTGTTCTAAGATTAATTTATTACGAGTTACACGAGATTCATCAGCAATCCAGTTAGTAAGTTCGCTATAGATATTAGCATCGCTATCTTCGAACAATTCGTTTGTTACAGGTAAGATACCCGCATATTTTTCAATATTATATGAGTATCTATCAAATTGTGGAGTATTGTTTTGTCCAATAGTTCCACCTTCACCAACTTTAGTAAAACCTTTTTGATGAGAACGTTTTTTAAATGTTCTTTGACCACTCATAGTAGATACTGACTCTTTAGATACTAATTGTTCTAATGAGAACTTAGCTTCTCTTAGATGTTCAATATCAGTAGATACATCTTCTGGTACTGTATAACCACCATCAATATTAGAACCTTCACTCATTGTATTTCTAATACGTTTGATGTTATCAGCAAAGTTTTTAACTTTATCTACTACTTTTGCTTTTGCTACTACTTCATCAGTAACAGTTTCTTTTTCTTCTTTGAAAAGTTTTTCTGCTAATTTATATTCACGTTCTAGATTTTCAATTTCAACTAGTTTACTTTCTGCTCCTTCTAAGTTTTTTGCTTCAAACATCTTTACTGCTTCATCATTCAATACTTCAATTTGTGCTTTAATCTCACGCATTTTTTTATTCATTATTTTTTCCTTCTTTCTCTTTTATGTTTTTCATAATTAATGAACCTTTAACCAAGCCTAATCTAGCTTTGATTTCTTGTTCTTTTTCGTTATTTTTTTCAATTAAAAAATCCTCATTTTTTTGAGGATTTTCTTCTATTTCTTTAGTTTTTTCTTCTTTTTCTTCATTTTCTAAAGAATTTTTTATGTACTCAGGTACATGTTTATAATTCTTGAATAAATCACTTTTAATATTTGCTACTGCTACTTTTTCAGTATCTAGTAAAGTAACATTAAAGTATTTATCCATATCTTTAGCATTAAGCCATGTTTCTTCATCGATTAATGCTTTTATTTCTTTTTCCGATGCTTTTGCTTTACTCATATACATAGGCATCATAACACTATCTTCAATCTTGTTAAGTGCATCGATAGTACGCTGCATATCAAAAGCATTTCCAATAGCAATAGACATAGGTTTATGAACCATTACAGTAGAGTTTTTATATAGATTAACGTTATCTGCTACCATCATTAGAAATGATGATGCACTGGCACTTAATCCATCTACATATGCTTCAATCTTAGTACCTTTATCTTTTACTCTATTTAACATGCTAATCATTGATGAAGCAGTAAATACATCTCCACCAGGAGAGTTAATATATAGGTTTAATGTTTTAACATTACCTATGTTGTCTAATTGTTCTTTGAAGTCCATTAGACCAACATCAGTATCACTTTCTTCACCTGTCCACCAATCTACTGTCTTTTCTTGGACTATTTCTCCATATATAAAAAGATCAGCAGATGAAGATGATATATTTTTAAACTCATAGAATTTTTTCTTCATCGCTATCACCTCCCTCCTTGTCCTCCTCTTCATTTTCCTTTGGTTCTTCATCTTCTTTAGGTTCTTCATTTGGAGCATTAGCATTATTTGAATTATATTGATCGCCTATTTGAATTGCTCTAATAGTAGAACCATTACCGATTAACTCATCTCCACCTTCTTTAGCATCTAAATCTAAGTATGCTCTAGCTTCATTTGGAGTATATAAGAAGTTTGATATACCTTTAGTTAAACTTTCTACTTGAGTCTTTAAATCTGCTCTTAAAAGCATTCCAGTATTAAATTTAAAGTAATATCCCATTCTTATTTCTTTTTCACTAAGTAACTTATAATTTAATTCTTCTTCATATTGTTTAAGTATGAATAAAAGAGTATCAACTAAAAAAGCCAAGTTTTGAGCTTCTGAAGAAGCATAACTTGACTTAGAGTAATCATTAATTTGTACTGGTTTAATACCAAATGCACTAGCTATTTGTAATGCACTATATTTTTTTAATTCAATAAATTCATTATCACCTAGTTTAGTAGTTAATGGTTGTAGGTTAGCACCTAATGGAATAGGAATTAATCCTTTACCAGCTTCTACTTCACCTTTGGCATAGTTCTCTATATTTCTTAAGAAGTTTTTTACACTATCATCTTTTAAGTTACCAGTGTATTGAACTACAGCTTTAGCAGTAAAACCACTATCGTATAATGCATTTTGCATCTTTTGAGCTTTTTGATTGCCTGTAATAGTTGTTTCTAATATTTCTCTTACTGCTAAACCTTTTAAACCATCTTTATCAGTAATAGATGTTTTGAAATGTAGTATTTCTTCACTGGAGAATTTATAGGTAGTTCCACCACAAGTATATAAGTACCATATATCAGGTATTTTACTTAATAGTTTGGCATCATCGTACCATATTTCTACACATGAACTATCTAATGGTATAAGTTGAATCTTTTCTCCGAATCCATCTATTAATGCATAAGCATTTCCATAATGATTACGATTGTATTCAATTGTAGACCAAAAGTTAGTTGATGTCATAAATCTATTTGGTCGATTTCTTACAACATTATATAGTGGTTTATCTAAAGCTTCTATAACACCATTCTTTTTAGTCTTACGATATAACTTGAATGGCAGCTTACCTATTGATTCACTTAATATTTTTAAGCAAGCAAAATAAGTAGCTTCTGATCTAGCATCTTTATCTAGATTTTTATCTATTCCTAAGAAATCTGCTAATTGCATCCATTCGGATAAATTACTAGTATTCTTAGGCTTAAATATATTTTTTAATTTAAACATTTTTTCACCTTCTTTCTTTTAGGCATTTAAAAAAGACTACTAAGTAGTCTTCGAACAACTTATAATTTTTCTACTAAATAATAAATAGTTTCTTTATCAAACATATTAATATACTTACATCTTGTCTTTAATGCACCTTCGAATTTATCACTATTATTATAAAAATCATTTACAATTTTATTTTTGTTTTCTATTAACCAAGAAATAGCTTTATGCATATCCATCATAAAAATTACTATCTATATCTTGGTTTAACAATTCTATTGCCATTTCGTTTAATATAGTTAAAACACTTAAATCACTTATTTGAATTTTTTTCATATCAATCTTACATTCTCTTTCTAGCAAGTTCCTTTTTTATATCCTTCTGTTATAGCGTTATCTATATTAGTTGCATAAAAATCATAATTTGAATAATTCTCTATGTAACAATCATAACTATAGTAATACTTACTATCTTCTGGAACTATAACAATATAATCATCCAAGAAATTAATTTTTCTTTTATTCTTAATCTGCTCTAATGCTGTTCCACAAGTATTAATAATCTCTCCTTCAACGTCTTCATAATAATCTCCATCTATGAAATAACCATAATCTCTTCTTATATCGTTATATAATAGTAATGTTATTACATTTGTAGAAACTAGAATTCCAATAACTATATATAATGATATTGTTTTATTTAATTTGAAGTATTGTTTACCACATTTAGTACATTTTTTATCATCGTTTAATTTTCCACCACAATTTTTGCAGTATATAGTTTTTTTCTTAACTTTTAAATCTTTTTTCGTTATATTTTCATTTATATTTTTTATCTCTTTTTTTATTTCTTCAATTTCAACAAGACTATCGCCACAATGTGGACAATATAAGTCATCATCTTTTACACGATGATTACATTTTTCACATACATACTTAATGTCATTGTTACTTTTATTCTGAGTTGGTTTGGTATTTTTAATCTTTTCATCGGAATCTTTTTTAGTTTCATCAACAAATAACCATTTATTAATATAGTAATAAACCACAGATCCCAATCCACCAACTAATCCAATTTCAGTACCAGCTTTTAGTATAAGCGATATAATAAGTACTATAATACTGTTCCATCTACATATTTTTTTACCTTTTTCACATGCAAATTTTTGGTGATTTAATATCCTCCAAACTAATGGAACTATCATACATATTGTAGAAATAATTAATAAATCAATCACTGCATACATATTTGATTGTTGGTCAGTATATATTCCTGCATTTAGATAACTTCCAGCTTGTATTACGTATAGTAACAAAAACAATAAAACTATATTTATTGTTTTCCATAATTTTTCTCTATTCATATAATCACTTCCTAAAATAATTATATCACAATAGGAAAATCTTGGATTATTAAATAAGTAGTCTATTCTTCGTGCCATCCCATAGCTTGTAAGTAGTTAGTCATTTCTGCTTCGATATCTATATCTTCTTTGAACTTCATATAAGTTACGTGAGCATCTATTACAGCATCTACTGGATCTATTCGTTTTGTTCTAGCTCCAGGTTCTTTATCTACTTTTATTTCACCAAATGAGTTAGCTACTACTTTGGCATTAGAAAAAGACCAACTAAGTAACTCGTTATGTTTGTTGTATTCTACTATTCCACTCTTAACATTTAGTTGCATATCTACAGTAGCATCATTTAAGAACTTGGCAGATTGAGTCACTTCTAAAAGTGGTACACCTAGTTCTTCTAAATCACTTAAAAAACCATCGGCATTATGAGGATCGTAACCAATGGCTTTTATATTTAATTCATATTCTTGTATTAATTTTTTTAAATGAGCGATTATAAATTTATAATCGTTTTTAAATTCATTTACTCCACCAGTAACAGTTATTAGTTCGTTATGTTCCCATATATCATAAGGAGCAATATCGGTTTGAATATGTTCTTGCATTCTACCTTTAGGCATAAAGGAATGAGAATATAAATATATTTTTTCTTCGTGAGGAAATTCTAGAGCAATACTAGTTAAATCTCCACCACTTGATAAGTCTATTCCACAATAACAAGAGCAACCTCTAAATTCTTCTAGTGTTTTAGTAGTTCCACATGCTACCCATTTTTCCAAGTCAATGAATTGTGTATCTTCATCCCTTGCCCATTTATTAAGCCTTTTAGTTATGAAGTCACGTAAATCACTACCTCCCATATCTTTAGCTGTTTGGGAGTCTTGTCTTAATGTTTCTAGACCTTTTTCCGTACTTGCTAAGTATGGATTAGCTTTTATCCAATTTTCTTCATTCCATATATCATCGTCCTTGTCTAATGCAAATATATCAACAAAGAAGTCTTCAGCAGTTACTGAACCTTCTAGAACTCTTATTGCATATGAGTCCATTTCATAACTAAATGATTCAGGACCAATATCGAAACCTCGTGTAGTAATCATACTTACTAAGGTTTCATCTAATGCACCAGTACCATTATAGATAGCTTTATATATCCTGTTATCTTTATGCTGGTGTATTTCATCGATTGAAGAAAAGATACTTCTAAATCCATCATCTAAACCAGCTTCTTTAGATAAAGCTTCGATAGTTGAGTTAGTAAGCTTGCATTCAATTATTGATTTGTAATCTTTAACCTCAAACATATCTTGTAAATCTTTATCTACTTTAATAAACTTTGCCATCTCTTCCCATGCTAATCTTGATTGTCTTTTTTTAGTTGCTACAGTAAATAATTTACCATAGTTATAACCACAAAAATTTCCGATGTAAGTTCCTATAATACCATTCTCAAACGTTTTTCCGTTTTGTCTTCCTTCGGATTTATAAGAACGTCTAAACCTTCTAAACCCTTTTTTGTTTTTCCACCCAAATCTACAACCGATATCGAATATTTGTGATCCGATTAGTTTTACTGGTTTAGGTGCTCCACCTTCAGCAATGGTAAGAGTTTCAGCATAATTAAGTATTCGTTCACTAGCTTTAATATCCCAATGATAAGGAAATTCATCTGTATTTTGTCTTGCTAAATCATTTAAATGTCTTTGACATGCAAGTTTATGAAGATGTCCACAAATTATTTTTCCATCCACAACTTGTTGTGCATATTCTGTAACTCTATCAATACTCATTACATACCAAACTTACTAAATTTATTTTCTTTTGGTTGTTCTTTTACTTCAGGCATAACTAATTTACATCGAGATGCAATAGTTAGACCTAAGTCGTTAGCACTTGCACGACATTGTTTAAATGCTTTATCTTGCATAGTCATTAACTTTTCCATTTCAGAAATTTTATTCTTCTTAGTCGCTTGGTTTAGCATACTGGTGTATTGGAGATAACTTTGTTTAGAAAGAAGATAACGAGCAAGGCAATCTTCATCAAGTTCCGTCATTACTCCAATCTCAAGTAACTTAGAAGCAATTTCAGTAAATTCATCTTTTAATCCAGTAGGTAGATATTTAGGAATAGAAATATTTTTTAAATCTACTTTAAGTTCCGTCTTTTTTCTTTCTTCTATTTCTGCTTTTGTTAAATGCTTTTTACCTTTTGCTACAACTAATTCTATTGGTTGTCTTGGTCTTGCCATGTTCTCACCTTCTTTTTAGGCAATTAAAAAAAGCCTTTATTCGGCTTTACTTGATAAGAACGTTACTTTTTCTGCAATTATTTCAGTTGAAAATATTTCATTGCCTTTTTTATCTTTTGAACGATTTACTTGGATTCTACCTTTGATACCTATCAAATCACCTTTATGACAATATTCGCTAGTAGAAGTTGCTACTGCATTCCATAAAATACATTTTATAAAATCTGTATCATAAATTCCTTCATCGTTTTTAAAAGTTCTTTGAACTCCTAAAGTAACAATTGCTTCTTTCTTACCATCTTCTAATTCTATTATTGTAGGATTGTCTGATAATCTTCCTACTAAAACTACTTGGTTTAACATTTTTATTTCCTCTATCTTTCTACAATCAATTCTTCTAATATATATTCATCTATTTTGTTTAAATCTATTGTTATAGCCTCACCAGTGTGATAACTATATAAGGTTAAATAAGTACCTTCCATACAAAATCGTATAGAACCACTTATAATTCTTTTAAATAGTTCTATTTTTTCTATATATGTCACTCCCTTTCAGCCATATGCATACTATGGAATGAATACAATTGGAAGTACCAAATTATATTTTTTTAACACTTTTATACCAAAAACTATAGGTAATTCGCTTACTACTATTACTATTGCCTAATTGTTTTGTTTCACAACCTTTTAACCTATCCCAATTTTTCATATTACCAGCTCTACCATATCTACCGAGTATCCACTCAGGATCTTTTCTTAAAGCTCCTACTAATGCTGGTGTTGTAGTAGTTAAGTTTAATTCGTATCCTCTTTCAGAAATTATTTTAGCTATTTCTTTTATAAAAGCAGTTCCGATTCCTATACCTTGATAATCAGGTAATACAACTAATCTATGAACTCGCTTTTTACCTTTTTGCATTGGAAATTGTATTATTCCAGTATGACATACTACCTGGTCGTTAATGACTCCTATAAATTGTTCTGCACACTGATTTAAACCAGTATTTAAATAGTGGTATTTCCTAAATACTTCCCATGCTTGTTTTTTAACCGAGTTATCAACCCTATATATTTCAAGCTTGATTCTTGGTCTTGTATATTCGCCTTTGCAAAAAAAAACCTTTTTTCATCGGTATCATAAATCCAATCAGGTTCTAACCAATCGATAATATCTTTATGACATGCTACTGCTATAAACTTTTTATTTTGTTTTCTAACAGCTTTACTAATTGCATAACTTGAAGTCTTAGCTACTTCTCTATTAACTACTGAAGTAAACTCATCAAATACGATTACTTCTTTGTCTTCTAATATGCTTCTAGCTAAGTCTACTCTCATCTTTTCACCATTTGATAAAACATCATAAGGTTTTAACCAACTTGGTGGAGATGCAAATCCTACACTAGTAAATGTTTTTTCTATTTCTTTTATACTTTTATTTTTAGGCATATCATCTACAATTGATTTTTCTTTATACTCATAGCCTTTTATATAATGGTTAGGAAAACATTCTTTAGCGATTGTACTTTTACCTGTTCCACTACTACCAACAATTAAACCAACATTCCATTCTTTATCTTCGATATCAATATTACCAACAAAGTTTTCTTGAATGTGTTCTATATCTAAATCAAAATTATTTACTATACTATTTACCCTAAAAGTATTATTAGGTTTAACATCTTTTACAATATTAAAGTTCGGCATTTCATACCCTCTTCAATTAGTCTGTAGTAAATTTGTTCTTGCTCTTCTTCACTTTCACATTCAATTATAACTTCGTATGTTTCTCCTACTTCTCCTGATAAATCCGTTCTTTCTTTTGGTTCTTCAGGTTCTTCTTCAATATTCATATCGAAATCAAATAGACTCATATCAATATCGATAATATTTTCTAATTCAATATCTAATAATTCTAAATCCCAAGTAGCAACTTCTCCTACTTTGTTATCTGCTAATCGAAATGCATTTACCTGGTCTTCAGTTAAGTCATTAGCAACAATACAAGGTACTTTTTCTAAACCTAATTTATTGGCTGCTTTATATCTCGTATGTCCAGCAATAATTACATTGTTTGTATCGATAACGATTGGTACTTTAAAACCAAAAGTTTTAATACTATTTGCTACTGGCTCTACTGCTTCGTCATTGTTACGAGGATTATTTTTATATGGTTTTAGTTTGTCTATATTGATTAATTCTATCTGCAATTACTACTCACTCCATAAGTTCAAATTTCTATTTAGGGAATTTTTTCTACAAAATACTCCACTGCACCGTTCTAATGTATTTGGAAAATACTTTTTTGACCTCCCCAGTGGTCTTTATTTAAATTTCCGATATCTTTATAGCAAAATAAAAAAGACCTCTTAGAAAGCCTTTAAATGAGTTTAAGAACTATATACTATTTTGTTTCTTTTGTTTCTTGAGTAGTATTAGTTTCTTTATTATCTTTAACCTCTTTATTAGCTGCTTTCTTAGTAGTAGTCTTCTTAGGTTCTTCTACTACTACTTCTGCTACTGGTTGTTCTTTGAACTTAGCGTTTAGAATCTCTCTACCTCTAAGCTCACTTACTTCAAATGTTTCACCATACTTAATTACTTTCTTTTCTTTGATAAGTGTTAAGTCAGTACCATCACATACTATTTGTCTTAGTTTCATTTCTTCACCTTCTTTCTGCCGAATCTATCGTGTTCTTTATTATGACACGTAGTACATACTGCTAATAGGTTCTTATAGTCTAGCCTTAGTTCCCAGCCTTGCTTAGTTTGTATAGGCTTTATATGGTGTACTTCAGTAGCTAGTCTTTTACATCTTTCGCATCTATATTGTTCATCCATCATTTTTTTATCTTTTAATCTTCTCCAATCTAAGGAGTTATAAAAAGCCTTATATTTTGGATCACGATTTTTGTTGTATTTACTCTCTCTAATACTCTTTAATTTTTCTCTCTCTTGATTTACTGCATCTAAACATTTAATACAATATATTGCTGGATGTAGTATTGTTCTTTTACATCGTCTACAAAGTTTAAAAATCATATTCAATTATTCACTTTCTATATTGTCCAATTCGTTCATAAATTTTTCTTCTAAATCAAAAACAGTATATTTGTTATATTTCATTGGTCTATCTGTCTTACTTTGTAATTTTTTTAATTTATCCCAATAGTTTGGCAGATATTTATAATAATTTTTTAGTTCTTTTATATTTTTATTACAACAACACCAACAACTTACCCTATCTAAGATTGAATAAAGTTCTATATCATCTTCAATCCAGTTAAAGCCTTTATCATAACAATATTGCAAGCAATCTTTTTCTTTCATATTCCATTCAGCGAGTGGAAATATTTTATTTCCTTTTCTTTCTTTTGATAGCCTTTGATGTTCATCGCTTGCTATCCCTACATATTCAAAATGCCCTTTGCAATATTTCTCAATTGCTTTTAGCTTTTCAGTAGTTCCCCAACGACATCTACCTCCACACCAGGAATAACCTTTGCTTATAGTTCCATCTCTTTTTTTTACTGGTTTATCAAACATAGTATATTCAAACGATTCTTTAGGTTTTAATTCAACATATTTGATATTGTGTGCTTCTAATATCGGAAGTATTTTATCTCTGATTTTATAAATACATTTAAATTCCATTCCAGTATTATAAAAAACCACTTCATCAAGTGGTTTCTTTTCTTCTATTAGTCTTAGTAGCATAGCTAAACTATCTTTACCAAAACTAACACTTGCTATATATTTCATATCGGATTCACCTTCTCTTATACCAACAAAAAAAAGCCCCGAAAGGCTTTCTTAATAAAGTTTATTGATTATAAACTTTTACGTATACATTATATCTCTTATGAAACGTATTATGCTGTATTAAAATGTACTACAATGTACTAATTATGTTTAAGAAACTATTTTTAGCTTTTGACTTACTATTCCTTAAGTGACTATAGCTTATTTCGATATTATGGTATTTCCTTAGAGAATCTATTATCTGTTTATCTTTCTCTAAGTTTATATATGCATATTCAATTATTAATTTATGGAGTGATTCTTCTAGTTTATTGATGTCGTTCATACATTTCTGATATTCGATGTCATATAAACTTTTTTGCTCCAGGTAGAACTCATATAAATCTTCGATATGAATCATTAAATCATCGAAGCCTAATATCTTACCTTTTGCTTTAGGCATATCAGTATATTTAACACTAGTTATTGTGTAAAACTCTTCAGTAGCTTCTACATATCTTTTTAGAGCACGTTCCATTTCTACTCTTTTATCTTTTATTGTTTGAAAATATTTTTCGATTGTCATATCATTACCTCTTATACACTTGATGCTAAACCTCTAAATTACAACAATCATTTTTATTTGGATTTATGTTATCTCTCCAATATTCATAATGTTCTGTAACATCTTCACATACTGTTTTTTGTGGAATATGTATTTTATTTAGAATTTTTATTTTTTCTTCTAGTGGTAAATGTAGATATCCACTTTGTTTTAAAGTATGTTTTGAATAGTCGATATCAAACCAATTTTTAATCCAAGAGTTTACTCTTAGGAACTCTACTACACATTTATTTATACCTAAACTATTTAATTTATCGAAATCCATAAACTCAGGTATTATTGGACTTAATCTTATTGCTACATCAAATCCAGCAGCCTGGAGTTTTTTTATTGCTTCTATTCTTTTTGTTGGAATAGATGCTTTTTCATACTCTAAGCTTCTTTCATCATCTAGTGTAGTTACTGTTATTTGTATGTGAGCTAATTTCTTATCCATTATTTCTATGTATTCATCCATAGCTACTAAATGGCTTTTAGTTACGATTAGATAACCTATACCATATTTATTTAATAGTTTTATGGTGTGATATGTGACTCTTAAAGGTAATTCGCAAGGTTGGAAACAATCTGTCATTCCACCAACCCTTATTATTGTTCCTTTAGGTAATTTCTTTAATTTATTTTCTATCTTTTTTAGATCTGCTACACTTGGTTCTTCAGCATTCCATAAATTCCTAAACGATAATAAACTTTTTGCATAGCAGTATTTACAATCGTGAGCACATCCACAACCATAAGTATCTAATCTTTTATTGTAGTTACACTTACTTCCTTCATTCCCACCAACTTCTTTATAAAAGCTTTTAAATTCTTTCATAACAATGTCCTTTCTATTTTTGGTACATCGTTACGACATGAAACTTACTTTCCTAATCTACCTAACCAATATTTTTTATATTTAACTTTTTGACCAAATCTATTTGTAGAATGAATCCATTCATCATAAACTGGTTGTTCTAATCTAATTTGTCTTATGTATTCTGACAATCTTGTACATCCTAACTTTTCAAATGCTTCTTTAGTTGTAATAGTTCCATGAGTTTCTAAATATTCTAATACTATATCTTTCATTTCTTCTCCTCGATTTCAAGTACTATTCCAGCCTTACAACCATACTCAAAACTATCGGTAAAAGCATACACACATTTTCGGTTATCATCTGATAACTTTCCGTATTTAACTAATGCATCTAAGATAAACTTTTTAGCAAAAGCAATATTGTCTAAATCTCTTCTTTTATTATTTTCTATCCAATGGAAGTGTATTTTAATAGGTTTACTCCATTTAGGCATAGCTTCTATATGACCACCAATTTGCTCCTCTATTTCAGCTTTTTTCTTAGCTGCTAAATACTTATTACCTCTACACCAGCTAGTGTAATCATTTAAACTAGGAAGTTTTAAAGGAATAAAATATTTATTGTTCATTGTTCACACCCTGTAAATTTTAATTTTAGTATTTCTTCTTTGGTTAAAGTGTTTATTCCTAATTGATGGCATTCATGTATTATTCCATCAATGAATATAGACATTTCTCTTCTATCGAATTCACTACTACCTTTATAAATTTTAAAGTGAGTAAACTCTTTATCGTTTACTATTCCAGTACCTACACTTTCATAGTATTTAAAGTATCCTCTAGGATTTATTGAAGATAGTATACTTACTATCTCTGATTGACCATAGTCTTTCAGCATTTGTAAGTATACTTCTTCTTTTGATTTTCTTAAGACATTACCTATTTCAGTAATGAGTTTCCAAGCATACGAGTTTTGATCTCTACTTCTTTTTTCGAAGTATTCTTTAATAGTGAATCTTTTTTCTTTATCCTGGTTATATAACCATCCGATTAATTGTAATGGCGTTCCAATCATTGTTTAATCCTCTAGAATGGTAAATCAGAATTTGTTAAAGGTAATGCTTCATCTTCTTCATTCTTTTTAGTTCCGATAAAAGAAATGCTATCTACTATTACATCCGTTAAATAAACTTTAGAGCCATCTTCTTTATCGTAAGAGCCTGTTTGGATATGTCCTTCAATTCCAATCTGACTTCCTTTTCCGAAGTGCTTATTAATTAATTCAGCTCTTTCTCTCCAGGCTACACATGATATAAAATCTGCTTCATATTCTCCATTAGCATTTTTATGTTTTCTATTTACTGCTAAAGTAAATCTTGTATAAGAAATATCTTTATCGTTTGCTCTTAATTCAATATCTTTAGTTATTCTTCCAACTAGGCATACCTTATTCAAAGTTATCCCTCATTTCTTTAGTTATTTCAGTAGCTAATAAGTGAAAATCTCCTCTGATATATTCAGGTTCACCGAATGTTATTTCTATAGCTTTTCTAATAATATCTTCATTAAATTTCATTCTTAATGTTTCAGTTATTATGCAATAAAGCAGTAATATTTTTTCTGCTTCACCAACAAAAGTTACACCTTTATCTGAAGCTACAATACATTTATTACTTCTTACTAGTAAGTCACACAACTCATCGTATTGTATTGCTTTCATATTTTCCTTTTCTTTCTATGGTAGAGTGATTAGAACATAACCACTTTTACCCTTTTGTAATTTTGTTTCTAGATATTCGTTATAAATATCCTCATGCTCATCTTTGAACTTAGTTTCGTTAAACTTAAGAACTTCTTTATCAGTACCATCAGGAACTAATGTTATAGAAGTACCATTGTTAGTAATCCACTTTTTAACATTGTGTTTTTCCATTAGTGATTTAAGTTCAGCTTTTAAATCTTTACTTTCTTTTTCTATTTGCTTATAAGCAGCCAATTGATTTTCTAGAGCTACTACTTTGTTTGATAATTCTGTTAAATCTACTGGTAGTAGTTCTTCTTCAGTTATAAGTGGATTCGATTTAACCTTTTCTAAGTCAATTCTAAATTGATCCACTGCAGTATTAATGCTATCTATAAGTTCTTTATAGTTATCAGTTGTGATAGCAAATATTTGTAGTCTTTTACTATCGAAGTTTTCATCAAAATCACTTGGACGTTCATATACTGCTAGGATTCCATTACTTTTATTTGTATAGAACATATAGAAAAGTAATTGGACCAGGTATGTTTTATAATCTTCTAAATTCTCATAAATTTGTGATGTAGTTTTTATTTCTAGTACTGTAGAATAATCAATCCCATCAGTATGACATCTTATATCTCCAGTTATATGTTTACCTTCATGAAATTTTTTACCTAAGTTTTCGTTTACATAGTTACGAATTTTTTCTTCCATAACATTTCCGTACTCAGTATATTCATTACCAGTAAAATCATTATCTTTAAGACCTGCTTTTTCTAGTAATAAATCAAATCTACTTTTGAAGGGAGATATACCCATAATGATAGGTATATCTGAACCTCCAATATATTTATCTCGATCAATAGTTACATTTTGCATTCTTCAGCACCTAGACTTTCTAAGACTTTTTTAAATGCAGTTTGACTAGATTTAGCATTTAATTTATTCTTTTTAGCTACTTCTGTCATATCAATATTTTTGCTATTACAATAATCGATTAGTAATTGACGATAGTTTACTTTATCAACTTCTTTTAAGTCATTTGTATCCATACTGTCGATTATTTCTCCATCAGTAATACCGAATGCATTTAAATATAAATATCGCTTGTAATAAGTGTTTAAAGCACCTAAATACTGAATATCTTGCATAGATGGTTTTCCATCTTTATTTAACGGAGTATCAAATATTTTGAATGGCATTTTATATTCTTGAGATTCCTCACCTTTTCGAAGAATTAAAATCGCCATTTCATTTTCAATTGTAAATTGATCGTTTATATTTTCTTTTTGCATTAATTCATTTAGTGCTGGTAAGAAATCTGCTAGCTCGTAATATTCGAAACCAGCAAATTTATTTTTACCACTCTTTTTTAACTTAAGGTTTTGTAAACTTACTCGAATGGAGATAATGCTATCATTAAGATTCTTAACTTCCATTAGCATTTCACTTCCTTGTTACTTAAGAATGTTATTGTTTCAGCAGTAAATTTTGTTTTATTCTCGTTTTTAAAATATCTAGGAATTGCAATTGTCATCGTGCATACATTACTATCGTTACTACTTCCAACACCTTTTACTTTCGTAATACGACCTACAGCGATAACTTGATTTAACATTCAAATTCCTCTTTCTATAAGGTGAATGTCATTCCTTATTAAGTATGGTTTTTAGCTGCTCATTTTCTCTTTTCAGTTTGTCTACCTCATATTTAAGAACAGATATTTCTCTATTCTTATAATCGATGATTGTTCCTAAGCTTTTAAAAGCTTCTACTAAATAAGTATCTTCCAATGATTTCACCTTTTAAATTTTTATTTTTTTATGATACAATTACACTTCAAACTTATTTTTCTTTTGGTCCACTATCATTAGTGGGCTTTTTTTCTTTTATAACTATCTCTACACCATTCTGTTCGGCATACAACTTAATTAACGTCTCTACGGCTTTCTTCACTTGTTCATTTGTCATAAGCTTCGTTTATCTGCTGTTTAAGAAGCTCTGCTTCTTTCTTCCAGCTTTCGTCCTTCCTATCATCTTTAAATTCACCTAGTAACTCTTCTAACTCTTCTTGGTCTTCTTTACTCATTGGTTCTTTTTTTATTTCCTGATCGAACCATGAAGGAACAATTTCTTTTCGAATAGGTTTTCTAGTAGAATTATAATTTTCTTTTAGTTCATAGATACTTTTCCAACTATTAAGGATACTATTCTCTATCATTTTGTATTTTGTATTGTCATCGTAGGTATTTAGTTTATTTACTAAGGTATTAATAGCTCTATCAGAATTTACTGCTTTAAGAACTTTTCTTTGTTCGATAAAGTCTAGAAAGATATCATTTACTTTAGAATTAGAAAAATATTCTTTTTTTATATTATTTTTTTTCTTTTCTTTCTTTTCTATATCTTTTTCTATTTCTATATCTTTATCTAATTCTTTATCTATATCTTTATCTATATCTGTTGCGTTACATTGCGTTACATGTAACGTTACATCTTCTACAAGTGCTATTTGTTTTGCTTTTTCCCTATGTTTTTGTACTCTAGCTCTTGTTTGTTCTTTTATTTTCTCAAGCTTATCTAAACTCTGATGTCTATCAAAATTAAGTAAATAAATACCTTTAGAATCAACATCAATCATTCCTAGTTTTGTAAAAGTATCTAAAGCTAAACGAACCGTATTTAATGGTTTATTAAAGATTACTGCTAACATCTCATCCGTATAAGGCATATCATCTGTTATATATACATACCCCTTATCGTTTGTCTTACCAGCAAGTGTTAGGAGTTTAATCCATATAACACACATTGCATCCCCTTCAGGCATTGATTGGATGATTTTTATTTTCTCATCATCAAACATATCAATGTTTAGCTTGATCCATTTAACATCTGCCATCCCAAGTTCCTCCCCAGTTTAGGACCTAAATAATTCTTCTATAGGTATAAATGTTTTTGATTTTTCAAAAATTAAATCTTGAATAACAAATGCTTCATCCAAACTTACTCTTGCTTTTCCGTTCACCTTCAGACTGGCTGTTCCAGGTGTTATCCCTAACTTCTTAGCAATATCCCCATTACTTATGTTACTTCTCACTAATTCAGCCTTTAAGTTTTTGTACATTGTATCTCCTTCCTAGATTACGATATATCGTAAAATTCAAAATTTTATCCTTTAATTTACGATTTGTCGTAACTTGATTAAAATATAATATTTTTTCAGACAATAGTCAACAAAAATTTTTGATATATCGTTATTTTTTAAAAATAGTGATGTTTTCTTTTGATTTTTCAAAAATGATTTGTTACAATACAAGTAATGTTGGAGGTGAGATGTATGATAGAAAATGAGCTAAAAGATTTAATAATAGAGCGATATGGCTCTTTAACCGCATTTACTGATAAAATCGGTTTGCCTTACTCTACTATCGATAGCATTTTAAGAAGAGGAATTGGGAAAGCAAATCTTAATAACATTATGATAATGTGTGAAGAGCTGCAAATAAGTATTGATGGATTAAAACACAATAGAATTATCCCTATTACTTTTCAAAAACTTACTAGACAAGAGTTAGCAAGACAAACCAAATATCTTATTGCCGATAATCAAGAACTATCGGACAAACAAAAACAACACTTGATATTGAGTATTGAGTTATCTTGTTTAGATGATGATTCAAAATAAACATTAATTATTTAAAAATATATATGTGAAAAGAATGTGAGCTTTTTCACAATATATATAAAAATTGTGTTATGAATGTGAAAAAACATTCATAAAAAAGTGAAACGTAATAATTATTATTTAAAAAAAGAAATATAAGGAGATTACTATGAAAAGATTAGAATTATCCTTGTATGATTGTGTATTTCAAAATTATTTTAGATTCTTTTTAAAAAAGATAAATAAACTTAATTTTTATGATAGTTCTGCTTTATGTTGTATATTGATTGTTTTAAGTTGTTTTAATAAAAAGGAGAACAATATATGAAAAAACATAAGGTAGCGATTTACATTAGAGTATCTACAAAAAAACAAGTTGATGAAGGATATTCACTAGATGCACAAAAAGAAAAATTAATAAAATTATGCGAAACCAATGGTTATATCGTTTATAAGGTGTATGCCGATGAAGGCAAATCTGGAAAAGACACAAATCGACCAGCATTCCAAGAAATGATGGAAGACATGAAAAACGGTTGTTTCGATAAAATTTTAGTTGTGAAACTTGACCGTATTTCTCGTTCTGTTATTGATTTAGAAGTAATGATACAAGAAATGCAAAAATATAAAGTTGATTTTGAATCAGCTTCTGAAAAGATTGATACATCATCATCTTTTGGAATGATGTTTATAAGATTACTGGCAATTTTTGCCCAATTCGAACGTGAAAGAATTTCAGAACGTATATACGATGCTTTTGAGGAAATGGTTGCTACTGGTAAACCTATTACTGGTACTCAGCCTTTTGGTTACATTATTGAAGATGGCAAAATTGTTATTGATGAGGAAAAAAGAGAAATTGTAAATTTTATTTTCGATACTTACGAGAAAAATCATTCTATGAAAAGAACTTTAATTTACACTAATGAAAAGTTCAATATTAGTTTAAGGTACGCAGTTATTAAACATGTACTAACATATTCTTACTACTGTGGTACGTATAGAGGTAATGATAATTATTGTCCAGCTTATGTTACTAAAGAACGCTGGGATGCCATTCAAGAGATCCAGGAAAAAGGAAAAAAAGTTAAAGTTTATAATGTAAATAATTATTATTTATTTAGTGGATTATTAGTAGATTCTAATTGTGGTGGAAAATTATCAGGTGATAAAACTAAAGGTACACATTCAACGACTATCTATTACAGGTGTAACAAAAACAAAGTACACGGTTTATGTTCAACTAATAAGATGGTTAATGAAAAAAAATTAGAAAAATATTTATTAAGTAATTTAACTTATTTATTAAATGACCATTTTAAACAACTTGATTTAATTCAAGAAAAGAAAATAACACTTGATAATACTAAAAGAATTGCAGAAATAAAAGAAGAAATGAAAAGAACAACAAACTCATATAACAAAGGACGTATGAGTGAAGAAGATTACGATAGAGATTATGAAAAATTAGAAAAGGAGCTTTCTTCATTAGAAGCAGCTCCAAAAACAATAAAACCATCATCATATTTAAAAGACTTAACAAAAATCGATATAGAATCAATGTATAACGAATTAAGCAGAGAAAACAAACAAGCCTTTTGGCGTAAGGTTATTGATAGAATTGAAATTGATCCGATGCATTACAAAAAAGGCAGCGAGTTCATAAGAGTCTATTTTATATAGGCTCTTAGCGAATTCTGACTAACCTACCTCGACCATTAGGTCCAATAAAACCCAATATCTCTCCTTCATTAAGTGAAAAAGAAACATCTTTAAGTACATGCTTTTTACCAAAGTACTTATTTAAATTATTAACTTCTAAAAGTTTACTCAATTTTATCACCCTCTACTTATATTATTATACATAAACTCTCTATTTCCTTTTTTATTGTACAAATAAATTATAACATAATAAAAAAAGAGTGCATATACACTCTTTTAAATAGTACTCTCTACTTCTTCATCTTCAGTTGAAATAAATATCATATCAACTATTTCTTCATAGATTTCAAAAGCATCATCCATATCTAATTTAGATAATTCTTTATATAAATTTGTCTCCTCTTGTAATTCAACCTTCTCAGTATAATCAATTACTTTAGTATCATCTATATATCCTATATTATCTAATACATCATAAGCAAATTTAAAACTTAATCTTAAGTATTCGTCATCAAATTCTAAAGCAAAACTAAATTCATATTCTTTTTTATCTTTATTAAATTCATATAATACATCTCCTTGATATCTAATATCTCCAAGAATAATATTATAATCAAAATCTATCTTATTTAAATTAAATTCAGTTACTTCTAAAGAACCAATATCTTCATCATTATAGAATACATCTACTTTAGTTTGATTATTTTTAGTAGTACCAATTAAATCAATTACTGTTCTAGCGTTTTCTACACAGTCTCCACCAGTACTACATTCACTATCTTCAGATAAATTCATATGTGCTTCAAATTTATTTTCATATTTATAGAAATAAAAGTTTCTAAATCCTTTTTCTTCTATATCAAATCCAACAAACTTAGTTCCCTTAGTAGTATAAATATTGTAAGAAATAACATAATCATCATCATATGTTGGTTCTTCTTCATATGTTTTTTTAACTTCTTCTAATGTAGATTCAAACATAGCAGCTTCTATCTTTAAGAATTTTTCATCCTTTAGTAACTTAGCATACATTTCTTTTTCTAATTTTATTGCTTCATCTTTATTTAGTTCTAAAGAATTTCTAACTACATTAACAGATATACCATCTATAAGTAATTCTTCTTTAGTAGCTTCTATATCTTCTTCTTTAATAGATTCTTTCATTACACTTATTAATTTATTAATATAATACTTATAATCATCAGTAGATACAACAGCAGTATCATTTAACTCGATATCTTCTTCAATCATACCTTGTTTAATAAAGTTATCACTAGTAGTATATTTAGTATAAGCAAATTTATCTTTTATAATAAATGTATTACCATGTCTTACATTTTCTTTATTTTGTACATAATAACCATTTTCATATGCATTATCTTTTTCTTTATATCCAAATGTAAATACAAAATCATTATTTACATAAGATTCCATACCTTTTATATTACTATCTAAATCTAGTATTGCTTCTACTGAGAAATCATTACTATCTATAGGGATATTAGTATCAATAAATGCATAAGCTTGTTCTTGTACATAATCTAAAGTGTTATCAAATATAGCTTTAGGTTTACTATCTTCTAACATTTTATAAAGTGGTAACAATACAAAGTAAACAAAAGCACCTAATACAGCAAATAAGAATATCATTTTTATTATAAATTTAATTATCTTACTAGCTTTCATTCTTGTCTTTAATGGTTTAAAAGAACTAGTTAAGTATAAATCATCTTCAGTATTTACTTTAGTAATTTTAACATCTTCTTTTTCTTCTACTTGTTTAGTTTCTTTCTTTACTTCTTCTTTTTTCTTTTCATCTAGTAAATCAGATAGTTCTTCTTCTATATTATCAACTTCTACTTTTTTAGCTTTTCTACCACGTTTTTTAGTTTCAACTTCAAGTAATTGATCTATTTCTTGCTCTAATTCAGTAGTTACATTTTTTGTACTAGCTTTTCTTTTACTTTTCTTAATAGCTTCTTCTACTATTTTATCAGCTTCTTCTTCATCAATCTTATCTTGTAGTTCTTTAAACTTAAGTTCTCTAGTCATTGATAACTTTTCTTCTTTTTCCATATCAATTTTCTTCATAATCATCACTCTACTTATAAAATAATTCTATCATAAAAAAAAAGAAATAGATACAACTATCTATTTCCCATTTACTTCCTTCGTAAACATATCATGTTCTTTAAATAAATCATCTACTGTATAAACAACATTATTGATTAATATATAACTATTATAGAATGAATCTTTTCTTCTAATATCTTCTATTAACAATTTATAAGCATCTATATTATTTAAATTATAATCTACTCTACCATATAGATCATATTGATGTTTACTATGTTGTAAAATACTATAAGCAGTATGTAAATATAATTTATCTATATCAAAACAATTCATAAATTTTTCTATATTAATAGGTTTATCGAATAATTCTAATACAGCATTATAACCAGTTAATAATCTTGTATATTTTTTTCTACAGAATGATATAAAATCTTCAAACTTCATATCAGTATCATATTTTTTATATTCTCTTTTAAGTTCTCTATAGTACTTAGAATCTAAACCATAATTATCTACATCTCTAAACTTATCTTTTCTTTCTCTTAAAGATTTCTTTATATCTTGGAATACATGTTCTCCTGTACCATAAACTTCTTCTACATTAGGAATTAAATTACTTAAAAATACTTTCTTAGAAAAGAATAATTCTCTACCTTTAGCACCTATTCTAGAACAAATAGCATATCTAAAACTATTAACTATATCTTCATCTTTAAATATTACCATTAATGGTTTGTAATAGTATCTATCTATAAATTCAGCATATAAGTTTTTCTTTCTTTTTTCTAAAGCAACTCTTTTTAATCCAGGTAAAAAATCCCATTCTCCATAATACATTATTGCAGGTTTATAAATCATCTTAAGACTAGCTATCATATTATTGTTCATCACTCTAACCACCTTATTCTTAATTTATTATACAATACTTTTGTTAAATAGGAAATACACAAACTAAAAAAAGTTCTATAATTAGAACTTATTTTTTTGTAGGACTTTCCTTTTTCTCTTGTCTATAAGAAGCCATCATTTCATATAACATATGTGCTTGTTTAACAGATATATCTTCTAATCCCTTATCAGGACTTTTAATAATAAATCTACTTACAGGTATTCCCCATATAATATCTTTCATAGAATCTACATTAACTAGCCATCCAACATATCTTCTATTCCATTCTTTTTCTAAAGTTTCTAAATCTATATCTAAATTATCTCTTATATCAAGTAACCAAGTACTTCCATTATCTATAACTGCTGCAAACATATAAAAAATCCCCTTTACGAGGATTTAGTATAGTTATTATTTATAATTATGTCAATTTTAGCTACATATCCAATGAATTAATTATTTCCACTACTGGAGATAATCCAGTACCTAACATATTCATTCTTTCTAATTGTCTTTTAGTTTCTCTAGCTACTCCTGCTCCACCATCTAATAATTCTGCATTACTAAAAAACTTACTTATTAAATCTTTAATATGTGGATAATGAGTACAACCTAATACAATAGCATCTATCTCTTTATCTTTATATTCATTATATATAGAACTAACTATTTCATCTTGCTTTTTAAAGTTATCATTTTCTATAGCATCCGCTAAACCTTCACATGGTACTAAGTATACATTTTCATAATCTTTCTTATTATCATTAACTAATATACTAGTTCTTTCACTAGCTATAGTAGCAGGTGTAGCCATAACAAGTATATTCTTATAATCTCTATCACAAGCTACCTTTATAGCTGGTTCAGTCCCAATAAAAGTCATATCTTTATATTTATCTCTTAAACACTTAATACATCTAGTAGTAGCAGTATTACAAGCTATAACTATTATCTTACAATCTTTATTTATTAAATAATCTACTATATTAGAAGTTATATCATATAACTCAGTATCACTTTTTTCTCCATAAGGACAATTCTTACTATCTGCATAAAATAAATAATCTTCATTAGGTAATAATTTTTTTAATTCTTCTAATACAGTTAATCCACCTATACCAGAATCAAATACACCTATTCTTTTCATAATATCTCTCCCAAACTTAGTATATCACAAATAAAAAAAGACTAAATTAAATATTAGTCTTCTTTACTTATATTATTGTCTATCGCATAATCTAGTACACTTAAGAAATTTTCATCATCTAAGTACTTAGGTCTATCATACGTCATCCAATTATATGACCATGTACTAGTGCCAGTACGTAACGCTTCCATTACATCTTCCCTATGATTGTCTGCATGAGTTTGATCTTCATATCTTACATAACCTGCTTCATCATATAACTTACATTGTAAATCACATTCTAACTTATCACAGTGATAAGCAAACTTAGCTTCTTTTGTAATACCTGCATCAAATTCATATATAATATCTTTTATTTCTTCTCCACTAAGTAATCCACTTAATATCTTTTCAACAGCTTCATGACCAATAATCTTCTTATCTTCACTAGATATTTGTTTAAAAGTTAAATCTCCTATAACAGTTTCTTCTAATTCATGAATAGCTAACATAAATATTACTTTCTTAATATCAATATCATATTTATATTCAGAATACATAGCTAAAGCAAGCATTTGAACACCATATACATGTTCAGCTACACTTTCTACTCGTTGACTACTAACGTGCCAATTTAACCAACCAGTTCTAATTACATTCTTTAACTTATTAGTTAATACATAAAAATCTATTACACTTTTTTCTCTATTCATTATTTACACTCCATAACTATAATAGGTACTTCCATTTCTTCTTTACATAAACCACAATGAGTACTTATCTTTACCTTCTTACCTTCGAAATAATCGTTTTGTAATCTAAAGATAGAATCACTTACAGATATAGCAACAAAATTACCAAGAAAATCGTCAACCTTCTTATGTTTTTCTCCTACACCAATTAAATTAAGTTCTAATAATTCCTCTTTAGTAAGTAATACATAATCTTTAAATTCTCTTTCAAATATTGTTCTAAATTCTTCTCTTCTATCTTCTTTAACCCAAAAACCTACGAATCTAGATTCAAACAGTTCCGGAGTAATCATACAGTCTCTTAAATCAGGATGATCTAATACTGAATAAACTTTACCAATATCTTTATGTCCATGATCAGCAGATATAATAAGTAAAGTATCTTCTAACTTACTAGTTAACTCTTTAATCTTTTCTTCTGTATCTAAAATAAACTCTTTAGCTTCATTACTACTAGCACCATATTTATGTAATAATCCATCAGGATTATCAAAATACACCATTATAAATTTATCTTCATCTATCTTACATAAATCTTCTATTGCGTTACACATCTCTATAGTTGTATCAGCAATAAAACTTCTTTTACTTTTTCTTTCAGCATAATGAGGCATTACTTCATAAGCTTTAATACCATTTTCTTCTATCATATCAAATACACTTTTATAGTTAATAACTGTTTCATATACATCATTAAAAGCAGGTTTAATACTTTCTCCAGTATAAGATTCTTTATGCTTTAATACATCCATACTTCTACCATATTCTTTAAAATATTGACTCCAAGCAATCCAACCAGTTTCTAAAGGACTCTTACCAGAATAATAAGTAGTCATAGCAGCAGTTGTAGTAGATGGATAAACTGATGTAACCATATCTATTTGATTACTTTTAAAATATCCATCTTTATCTAAAGTATTTAATATATGTTCTCCCATACCATCAAGTATTAGTAATACTACATTCTTATATTTTTTATCTAACAACTTATCTAAACTATTTAAAGTAGTATGTCCATTATCTACTTTATAATATTTTAATATTGAACTGATAGTACTTAATATACATTTATCATAATTAGGTAATGTAATACCTTCCATTTTAAACTTATCCATCATAAACCACCTCTTACATTGACAAAATAATAACACAAAAAAATAGGAAATCAATCCCTATTCTTTTGCTCTAATTGAATTCATAATATTTTCTAAATGTAATTCACACATTCCTTCTGTGGCATTTGCATGAATTTCATAAGTAACTAATACAATATGTCCATTAATTTTTCTAGCTCTATAAAAATAATAATAATCTCCACTATCATATTCATAAGTATCCCATACTTCTCCAGATAGAGTTTTATATGTTCCATTATTAGTATATCTATTTTGACCTTCAGCCATATTCTTCAAGAACTCTTTACTATCATCTCCAGCAACTAAATATATATTAAATCCACAAGACTTAATAGTTATTTGTTTACCTCTTCTCCATACTTTTTCTTCAATAATATAAGGAACAGTACCATTCTTAACTCTAACAAATTGAGATGGTAAATCATACTCAACTACTTCATCTAAAGTAGCATCTTTATTTAAAGTAACAGAACCTTTTTTATCAGGTAATAATTCTAAGAAAGATGGTTTACCAACTACTTCATAAACTACAAATATAGTTAAAGCTAAAATTGCAGCCGTAAGTATTGTCGAAATAACAACATCAGTACCACCTTTTAATGAGCACAATTTTTGTAATTCAAATTGTGATGATTTAGGATTAGTTGCTGCTATTTTAATTGATTGATTCTTAGCAAATTTCATATACATAGAATTAGTAATTAAACCTACTATAATAAATTCACCTAATATTAAACCTAAACCAATAACATAATTTTTAAATAGCATAAATATTACAAAAGCATTAATAAATGATAATATAAACCCACCTAAATACATTTTTCTATAAAAGAAATAAAATGAATTAAATAGTCCACCAAAGAATGAAAATGGTGACATACTAATCTTTCCATATTCAGAACCAACAAATGATTTTACTAATTCTTTAACATTAATATCACGAGTAGGTTCTGCAAGTATATTTACTGCAGGAGTAATAACAGGTATTATATCCTCTGCTTTTAATCTATTATCTTCTAAAGGAGTGGCTTGGAAATACTTAGAATTCTCAACTACATCTTTAGGTTTTTGTGATTCATCTATACTTTCACCACTTAAAGCCATTAAACTTAGTGGTTGATTACTTCTCATCTCATCATTAATTTCACCGTCATTTGCTGTTACATTCATAGGTTTTAATTCTTTTTCAAAACCAGACACATCTACTTGTTGTGTTTCAGCTGCCATTGCAAATAAAGGTGAGTTTTGTTGCATCTGTAAATCTTGATCAAATTGTGTTGCCTCTACTTGAGGAGTAACTACATTAGAAGTAACACCTTCTGCACTACCATTAAATGGATCAAATTGCGGAACAGCAATACTATTATCTACTGAGGCAGTTTCATTCATTAAAGGTTGTGCTGGTACTTCCATAACAGGTGCCATATTATCAAATGTAGTCGGTACACCATTTTGTTCTATACTAGGATTTTGTACCATATTATTTTGAGCAATAACATTAGGATCAGCATTATATCCAGTAAATGTAGGTGTACTTTGAACAAACTCATTAGATATAGTATTATTAACATTACCATCAAACTTCGCTTCAGCAAACACTTGATCTACACTAGTAGCAAATTGATTTTGTTGTACTTGATTATCAATAGTAGCTTGCCCATCCATTGATTGTGCAAACTGTGAACCATCAAACATACCATTACTAGTTTGATCCGGCATAACTTGTTCACTATAAGCATTATTTTCTTCAAAATCAGTAACTTCTGTATTAACAAAATTAAACATTTGTGTAGAATCTAAAACACTTACGTTACTAACATCAGGAGTAGCACTTCTATTCCCACCTACACCCCAACTTATTACTTGACCACTAGTAGAACTACCAACATCATTGACACTAGCATCATTAAATAAATCTTGATTAAAAAATTTACTTTTTACTTTTTCATTAGAATTGTTATTTTGTCCGTTCATAACAAGCACCCTCTATTATCTATATGATACCATTTTTTCTAAAACAAATAAACAAAAAAATAGGATTTCTCCTATTTATTATTAAATATCTTTCTAACAAATCTTAATACTCTATTTTCTTTCTTATCTTTAACTTGTTCCTCTTTAATACCTAAAGGAATTCTAATAAATAATTCACTCTCAGTTAAACCATTTAAAGCAAGTTCACCCTCTATAGTATCAAAGAAACTTACGATATCACTAGAAACCATATTAGCCATATTCATAGCAGCTTGACCAATCTTTTTATTAGCATGTAAATAAACATCACAACTACCATATCCATTAAAATAAGCAGCATCACAACCATTAATCATATAATTATTAGTATCATTATCATCACCATTACATAATTTAACAGCTAAAATACTAGTTTTATTAGAATTTCTTTGATAATAAATACTTTTACCATCTAATTTAATACCTAATCTATTCATAGCATTGCTAATAATATCAATAATATTAGTAAATATACTTTCATCTATATTTATTTCATTAACAACTGATAACTCAGTACTATTTTCTACATTAAAATTACTTAATTCCATATCTATCTCCCCAATATACCTATAGCTTTATCTAAATATTCTTGTGTAAATCCCATTTGACCATCACTCATTTGCATAGGTAGTTTAACTAAATGATCTTTCAATCTTTCCATATCATAATCATCATCTAAAATACAATAATTACTTACTTCAGGATGATTATTTAAATACATTAATATTTCTTCTTCTCTTGTTTCACCTTTAGGAGTAATACCAATAACATCAATACCACTTTCAAGTAATGTATTAAGTATTTCTTGAAATAACTTACTATGTTTACCACTATAATAAAAAGGATTTTTTAAAGATGAAGATATAACTACTTTAGCATCAAACATATCTACTAACATTTTTAATCTACTTAAATTACCAGAATCAATAACATCCATATTAAGATTAGTATCTAATACACCATTAAAGTCTAAAAATACTACGTTCATATCTTCACCTCCCAAGTTGAAAGTTATTATAACACAAAACAAAAAAACAGAGATAAATCTCTGTTAATTTCAAATGGTGCGAGTGAAGGGACTTGAACCCCCACCCCGTAAAGGACTAGATCCTAAGTCTAGCGCGTCTACCAATTTCGCCACACTCGCATCATTAAGTGGTGGACCTCGTAGGACTCGAACCTACGACCGCCCGGTTATGAGCCGGATGCTCTAACCAACTGAGCTAGAGGTCCATCGACCATTTAATAATAACATAATAAAATAAAAAGTGCAATAAATATTTGCACTTTTTTTAAATTAAACAACAAGAATTGCGAAAAAAGCAATTAATAATATAAATACAACATCAACGAATACAAAATTTCCTTTTTGATCTAGTTCTTTACCACATAATTTCGCAACAAACTTAAATAAAGAATAGAATAAATTAAATATAACAAATCCTATAGTACATATAGTTAATCCCATTGTAAATACATTTAAATCAGTTACATTTTCAAATGCTTGTAAACTAAAACTAATACCACTAATCATTCCGATACTAACTGCTATAAATAATGCAATTATAGCAACAGTATCTATCATATTCTTATCATATCTAGTTTTTAATTCTCTAACATTTCCTTCTAATTTAGAAAAATCTTCATTACTAGAATCAAAAGTATGTTTAAGCAATCTAATTTTAAATCCATCACTTATCATATCTCTGGTACTATTATTAGCTTTCTCTATTCTATCTATAGCATCATAATAATTATACATACTAACTAAGTCTTCTCTAGTAACATCCATCTCTATAGATTTAAGCATATTATCATATATATCATCAGCTAATAATATTGATTCACAATAATAACATATTCTCTTTAAGTTACTAGTAAACATTCCATTATCATTCTTATAGTATTCGTAAATGAATCTTTCTCTATTACTGTTATCCTTCAAAAAATATAATAAATCAAAAGCAACAATAAAACATACTATATTAGTACCATTGCCACCAGCATCCAACCTTTTTATCTTTTCAATAATATCTTCAAGACTCATACAACCACTCCCTTCTTTAGTATAACATAAAAAAAGCACCTAATCTAGGCACTTTAATTATTCAAGTACAAGCGATTGTTGAAACTTATCAAACATTGCTGCACATTTATTGTCATCTTTATCGTTAGCGAATACTATATCATAGAAATTACCTTTATGTACTATAGCAACATATTTATATTTTAATACTTCAGCATAACCATTTTGTGAAGCAGCATTTTGTTCAAAATTAAATACTCTAATTTCAGTCCATGAATTACCATTAATACCCATTTCAGTAACTGTAGTCTGAGAATTCTTATTAGCTTCTTTAACTTGTTCAAAATAACTATCCAAAAAACCAGTAGTTTCAACTGTAGGTCCATATGATATTTTTAAAGCACAAGCAGATCCATAAGTATAATATCTTGCTCTACCCGCTTCACTTTCTAAAACAAAATCAGGACTTATTTCATAAGATAAACCACCAAATTGTTCAATAGCAGGTTTTTCATCTTTCGCTACAAACTTAAAGTACAAAAATATTACACAAACCAAGAATACTATAACTGAGAATATATTAAATATTGTAGCAAAAGTAATCTTTTTACCTCCACTATGTTCTTCCTCAGAATATGAGTTCTTTAAATTACTTCCCCAATTAATAGCAGGTTTCTTCTTTTTATTATTTTCTTCCTCTTCTTGATTATTAGTTGGAGGAAGTGGAACCATAGGTGCACTCTCGAAACATTGAGGATTATTACTAAAATCATCTTGAGTATTACCATTAAATTCTAATGCATCTTGTCTATATCTAGCATCAGTAGAAAATATTTTTTCAATCGCCGTTCTATTATCATATTTAGAAGGCATATTAGCAACACTTTCTTGTACTTCCTCAACAGCATTCATAGAGTTAGCAAATGTAACTTGATTAGCATTATTAGAAATAGTTCCTTCAGCACCATCCATTACATTACCAACATTATTAAAAGCATTATTTTGTCCATTAGTAACCGTAGCACCAATTTGTTCATCAAAAGTATCCCCGAAATCTAACGCAAAAGATCTCTTTTCCAATTCGGCACCACACATATAACATTTTTTCTTAGTTTCTTCAAGAATAGTTCCGCATTGTGGACACTTTTTCATTTATTCACCCTCTATTCTTTTGCGTCTTTAGTATCAATAAACTTTAATGATTTAGAAAAATTATCTAAAGATGCACCACATACATTATCATTACTATTATTAGCTAATTCTATATCATAGAAATGACCTTTATATATAGCAGTTAAATATTTATATCTTAAATGAGTTGCAGATGTATCTGTAGTATTAGTCTTATAGAATAAGTTTAAATAATACCAAGTAGCACTATTTAATTCCATTTGACTTTCAGTAGGAACATAAACATCTAATTGATTAACAATATTACCATTAGTATCTTTAGCTGGTTCTAATTTTTTATGAACAGCAGCAAAATATTCTTTAACATGGTCACTAGAAGTATTAGAGCCATAAGATATACTAATAGAACATTCACTTCCTTTAGAACCTGTTCTACTATAAATTAAAGCATTATTATTACCTTCTAATTTTTGAAAACTATCATCTACTTCAAAATATAGATTTAATAGTATAGGTTCTTCTACAGGAGGTTCCATCTTCTTTTCATAATATTTCCATCCTATAAAAGCAATAAGAGCAAATAATAATACAATCCCAACAAATCCTAACATCTTTTTGTTTTCAGCAAAGAAGTCGAAAATATCTTTTTCACCATTTTTAACTGGAACTAATTCAACATTATGATATTCTTTCTTAGTACTAGTATTTTTAAAATTATTAAGTGCTGGATTATAATCATTATAATTTCCATTACCTGTATTCATTCCAGTACTAAACATTCCATCATTACTACCAAAATTGTTATTATTGTTATTTTGTGGAACAAAAGTCGTAGAATTAGTACCACACATATTACAAATAACTTTACCTTGTTCTAAAAATGCACCACAATTTGGACATCTCATACAATCACCTCTTATAAATTCTTTTCTAATATCTTAGTTCTATAAGATATAATGTTTTTTACTCTATTTAATACTTCTAAATTAGTACATTTAGCAACTAATTCTTCTAAATAACTTTCAACAGAATGATAAAACTTCATAAACTCTTGTTTTTCATCTCTTTGAGCCAAAGAACTTAAATAAAATACTCTTAAATCTTTATCAAAATTTACATTATTTTCCAATTTTATCAATCCTTTCAACTTTAAATTCATCTAAAATAAGATTAACTAATTCTAAAAGTAAGTCACAAGCTATATTTGTACTACTTACTCTAACTTCTTGTCTATTAGTAATAGCATAAATAAGTTTCCCTAAGAATAAATATGGATCATCTTCTAACAGAATAGATAAATGAAATTCTATTGGTACAATACTCAATAATCTAGTTTTAATAAAATCTTTATTAGATAATTCAAAACTTGACTCTATAATTTCTAAATTCTCTTTAAGTCTTCTAGATAATTCTCTAAGAAAATCTTCTTTAAACCTCATATCTATCATTCCCTATTTTAAACTACACTATAATAAAATTATATCACACAAAAAATAAGTTATCACTTATTTTTCATTTTTTTCATCAATCCATTTTACGATAACATATAAAATAGATGTAATTACTACACAAGCAAACATTACTTCATTAGCAAAATATTCACTAAGTAATATACCAAAACTAACTATTGCAGCTCCATATAGTATTCTCTCTAGATAAGCAATAACTACTCCTTTATCACCTTTTTTATCTTTAACTATCTCTAGATGATAATCAAAACTAGTCTTCTTGCTAACATGTGTAAGTAAATAATTAAAATACATAAATACTGGTAAAAATGTTAAACATAAACCAAGTATTGTAATAAATCCTTCTAACATTTCTACCCCTCCATTAAATCGTCAACATATTTACATCCTTCTTTTTTATAAACTTTTCTTATAAACTTAGGATTAGTAAAATTCTTTTCTACATAATCATATTTAATATGAAACACATAATAAGCCACTTCATTAGAATCACTGTCTTTTTCACAAAACTTCTTGCTATCACTAACTAATAAAACAAAAACATTTTCACTAGGAGAATATTTAATATAAATATTATCTGAATACGTTAATAAATCTCCGTCTATTGTGATTGGAAATTTGCTTTCTAAATTATAATTAAGACCAGCTTTAGTAATTGATTTAAATGTATATGCATATCTACTATCATTTACAATTGGTTCAATTATAGATAAATTTTGTCCAAAACCTAAAAATAATGGTAAATCATTCATCGTTTTTACATTATACGAATAAATAACCTTTTCATCTACACCAAATAATTTAATATCAAAAGATCTAGGAGCTAACTTTTTAAACTTAAAAACAAAGTTGACGTTAGAAAAGTTCAAAGAAATATCTAATATATCAAATTCTTTTCCTTTTAATTGAGCTTCTTTTAATAATACGTGATACGTATCAGCATATATTCTACCTGTATCTTCTAAATTGTTTTTTAAATAATTGCCTTCTACAACACTATCTATATAATCGGTTTTTAAATACTCATTACCATCAAAAGTAATAACTGTGCTCTTTTCAAGAGTTTCTCCAAATTTTAAATCTTTAGTCTTTCCTTCATCAAGTAAAAAAGTTCCGACACAAGTAGACTTATATCTATAATAATTATCATTCAAAATAACAATATAAAAATCATAATAACTTAAAGTACAATTGTGATATAACTTATAAGTTTTATTTAAACTTTCTTTATATCTATATACACCATTAAAATTAGTAACAACTTCCTTATTAGTAGGATTATCATTATTATTTCCTAGTAAATAAGAAATAGGATTAAATTCAAATCTAATCATTAAAGCTGTAACTATAAGAAATATAACAATAAGTATTAATATAATATTAATTTTAGTCTTTTTCTTATTCATAAGATACTCTCCTATACTATAAGAATTATATCATATTAATTATTTTTTTTAACAAAAAAAGAGCGAATTTTCACTCTTTATTTATTTGTACCATTATTACGATAAACTAATGCCATAGTATCTTTACTATCTTGATCAAGAGATAATGCAGGAATCTCTATAGCTTCTTGATAAGTACTCATCATTCTAGTTATATCTCTTTGTTGATTAAAAGAACTTCTTATTTGTTTTAAAGCATTATTTGCTTCTCTTTCAAGTCTTTCTATCTCTCTATTATAAAAGTGTAATAAAAAGTCTCTAAATGCCTTAATAAACATCTTTTCATCAAACTCTGGTTCATCTATCTTTCTAAAATACATAAACGCTTTATCTGCTATATATTCAGGAGTAATATCAGTCTTTTTACTTTTATCAACCACTTTAACTCCGGTACTTAAAGTCTTAATTGGTATATCTTCACCATACATACTACTTAAACTTAATAAGCCAGCTTCATATAATACAGGATTTCTCTTTATTAAAGAGCTCATTAAATCCCTTAAATAAATACCATATTCATCTCTAGTACTAATATATCTATCATATAAAGAATCTACATGTACTTTAGAATTCTTATTATGTTCTTCTAAACCTTCTCTTAATTGTTTTAATCTACGTTTCTTTAAACTTTTAACAATTACACCAGAATGATTTATTTGATCTATTTCTTCAGTAAATTTAGCTCTATCCATTCCATCTTTAATATAAGCATCAAAATATCTTTTGTAACTTCCTTTTACTTTACCATATTCAGTACTTACTCTTATATTAGGATAATCTCTTAAACCTACATCTACTTTATCTACTAGACCATTAATTAAATTAATAGTATTTCTAGATCTACTATTTTCATCATATAAAGTAGATATTCTTCCAGTTAGTTCACTAAAAGAATCTATAGCAACAACTAAGTTACTTAAATCTTCTCTTCTTTTATACAACAAATATCTTTTAAATAATTCTATTTCATTAGGACTCATAAACTTATTTACTAAAAATTCATTTATTTCATCTTCCTTAGAATCTAAACTCAATCCATTATCTTTTAATATTTGTTCAAAATCTTCTTTTGATCTGATTAATTCTATTTTTTTTAAGATACTCTTTACATCTTGTAGCATTAATTCATCAACCATAGTATTACACCTTTCTTAAAAATAATTCTTCATCATCAGTACCAAAACTAAATCCATTCCCCACAAATTCTTTTAAGTCAGTATAAATCCTATTTAATTCATCCATAGTAAATCCTACTATCATTAATTCATCTCTCTTAGCTGGATATTGTTCTCTAATATCTCTTTGTAATACAGCTTGATTCATACCTACTTTTATATTACCACACATTAAGTAAGTATTAGAATTAATTTTTACATTTAATACATTAATTTTATTAATTATTTCTTCAATCTTTTCTTTATAGTATGCAATTACGTCATCTCTAAAATCATTAATAAACTTATTAGGATCTACATACATAGTTCCTTCACCATATTTTTTAGTAAAATAAACTTCAAATGTTTCATTTAAATTTATAGTATCATTACCATTACCATACATAAATTCTATATATGATTTTAAGCCATTAATAGTAAGTAATCCTACAAATACATTAAATAAACCTTCTTTATTATTTAATTCTTCTTTTCTAAACATTCTCTTTTTAGGTTTTTCTTGTAATGCTAAAGCACTATCTACATCGTATTGTGAAATACCTAAAATAACATTAAACATTTCTCTATTAGTATCTTCTAATGTTCTATTAAGACTAATTACTTCATCACTAGAATTTACTAATGTAGTAGTTGTATCTGAAATAGTTGTCATAGTATCAACATGTTCTTGATATACAGTACCATCTTCATATTCTTGTTTTATTTGCATTTTTAAGAACCATTCATAGTACTTTTTATCTACATCATAAAATTGTCTTACTATTCTATCAAATACTTCTTCTGAAGCTTTATCTAATCCTGCAATAGCATTTAATGCTTTTAATAATTTATTTCTTTGTTCATCTAATTCTAAGTATCTTCTACTTCTTTTTTCTTTTTCACCATACATAGAAATTAAATTATTCATTCTATTTTCTATCTTTTCTAATTGACTATTATAATGTTCAAACATAGCAGATTTAACAGTTAATCTAGCATCCTCACTACTAAGACTATCTAAATATCCATATATTTTAACTGCTTCTAATATATCTAATAATTTATCTTTCTTATCTAAGTATTCACTCTTTAAGAAACTAGCAAGTAACATACCATTTCTATCTAAAGCTGCATATGTTCTAACAAATTCTACATCTCTTTTAGATAATGTATATTTACTATCATATTGTTCATAATACATATCCATTCTTTGATTAAATAATACATTAGCTTCTTCTTCAGTTATTTCTCCATCTCTTAAAGCTCTTCTAACATTTTCAATACATTCATTATATCTCAGTTGTATCTTCATTAATTTATATTGTAAGTCATTAATATAATTAGTATATTCAATAAAATAATTACCTGCCATACTAATCCCCCTCTTTTTTAACGGGACTTATTCTACCATAAATGCCCATTTTAGGCAAATTAAAAGGCCTTATTGGCCTTCAACTATCTTATCTCCTTCTTCTAACATTTTAACTATACTAAGTCCATAACCCCTACTAACATCATCAACTAATACTCTAGTAACAGCTCCTATTATCTTACCATCTTGTATAATTGGTGAACCACTCATACCTTGTACTATACCACCACTCATATTAATTAAGTCTTTATCTACTATTTCAAAATAAAAGTTTTTATCACTATTATACTTATTTATTTCTAATATTTTAATTTCATACTTCTCTATTTTATTATCTAAATTAGTAGTATAAATATAAGCTTTACCTGTATTTACATCATCTATCTTACCTACTTCTACCAACTTAGTATCATCCATATTATTAACTTTACCAAATACTCCATATCTAGTATTAATTTCTATAGTACCAAATATACTATTCTTATCTATATCTGCATTCTTACTACCAGGATTACCATCTTTACTTCTAGTAAAATTAATTACTTTAGCATTATATGTATATCCTTCTCTTACTTCTATTCTTTTATTAGTTTTACTTAAATTAAGACTATGTCCTAATATACCATAAACACCTGTATTAGGATCTATATAAGTAAGAGTACCTATCCCTAATATACTAGACTTAACATATAATCCCGTTTTATAAGTACCAGATTCATACTTTAAATCTAATTCATCTTCATATATCTTACCATTTCTATCATATTCAATACTTACTTTATTATCTATCATATATTTATCAATTACATTAACTAAATCACTAGTACTATTAACTTCTATATCATTAACTTCTAATATAGTATCTCCTACTTTTAAATCTCTATTTATATATTCATTATCTATTTTATAAAAACCAACTACTATAATACCTTTACTATTAACTTCAACTCCTAAAGTATCTCCACCCATAATAAGATAATTACTATAAGCAAATACTAAAGAAGGAAATAATAAAATTAATAATAATAACTTTTTCATATTATCACCTACTATTATTATTTCCATATAATTATTACTTAGCATTCCAATTTATTCCAATAAAAAAACTAGTATAACTAGTTTTCTTTTATTTCTATTTTATAAATACTATTATCTATTATTAAGTATTTATCACATAAAGTTATATTCTTACCATAAACACTTGCTAATTCATTATTATCTAAATCATATAAAGTAAGTAATTTATTATCACCATCATTCTTTATATAACCCCTATAATATACATCTTTAATAAATAATGTACCTAACTTAAATTCTTTATTATGACCATTTAAATCATAATAATTTATATTTTCTTTATCTGTATTATCTATATATCTAATCATAATAAGTTCATTATTAACACTAGATATTTCTTCTATCTTAGCTATATTATTAATCTTAATTTCAAACAATAAACTTATATCACTATTATATATTCTTATATTATTATCTTTATCATAAGTATATACAATATTATCATATCCAAATCCTACTTGTTTAATCTCTTTATATATATTAGTTCCATCAATTATATAAAGATTATGTTTATCATATTCAGTACCATTTATACCTTCTAAATAATTATTAACTATAGCTATCTTACCATTAACTTTTACTAAATTAATACTATTACTCTCATTTCTTAATCCATAATCAATTAATGTATTATATACCATTTCATACTTAGTAATTGACTTATAGTTTTCATCATATAAAGCCATCTTATTATTATCATTAACAAATATATAATAATTATCAAATTTATCAATTACTTTATAATTAAACTTAACTACTACTTCATTATGTTTATCTATAATTCCATATTTATTATTTTTATTTAATGCTATAAAAGTCTCATTACTATTATTAATTATGTCTTTATATTTATAATCTATAACAATATTACCATCTAATGTAATAACACCCATTAATTCATCTTTATTCTTAACTACTAAGTATTTATCACTATATACATAATAAGCCTCCGTAGTATCATTATCAGCTACTATACTAGTATCATTAAGTACTATAATTCCACTATTATCAAGTCCATATAAATATAAATTATTATCTATCATACTAGCAAATCCTAAAATATACTCTTTATCTAAACTAGTATAAACAATAGGTTTTACATAAGTAACATCTTTTATTTCATAATATTTAGTTATATTAGTACCATCAAATACATAAGCTAATAAATTACTTTCATTATTATCATATATAAGATATCTTTCATCTTTAAGTTTATAAACTCCATCATAATAAATATTTTCATTACCTTTATATATTTCATTACCAAATTCATCTATTATTACATCTATTCTATTAGTTTCATAAGAACCTATAAAATATTTATTATCTATAGAATCCAATTGATAATCAGATGAATATATTTGATTTATCTTTAAATTAACACTACTATTCCTTCTATTAGAATAAGATATGTTATATCCTACTATACCTAATACAAAAAATAATAAGCCTAATATTATAATTACTAGTGTTTTTCTGTTTCTTTCTTCTGCCATAATATCACTTCATATAAAATTATAACAAATTATACCCATTAAAAAAAGCGATTATTCGCTTTTTCTTACCATTACATAAATATCACTAGTTACATAATAATATGTTTTATCTCCTATTTTATGATAGAAACCATTCCTATAAATAGGATCATAATTATATATACCAATAACTTCTCCATTAACTTTTAAAGTCACCTTATTATCTTTACTTACATATTTAAATTCTATTTTATCTACTGTAAATGTAGCATCTTTAATAGATTCAATTTCTTCACCAGTAGCATAATCATAATATAGTTCAGTATCTAAAGATACTACTATAGTATTGTCATTAGCTAATGTAATATAAGGCCCATCTTCAAAATCATATTTACTAATATCTATACTATATTTCTTAGCAAAATGTTCATCGTATATAGTATATATTTTAGCATCTTTATCATATGCATAAATAAAATCATCTTTAATAGCAAATTCATTAGCTCCTATAGTTAAGTATTCACCCTTAGAATCAATTACATATGTTTCATGTACTTTATATTTTAAATCATAACCTAATTCATTAGCATTAACTGTTAATATATATTTATCTTTATATTTATAAGCATCAAATGAATTAACAGACCCACAACATAAACGATAACTAAATCCAGCATTACCAACATGTTGAAAAGCAAATGTAGGTTTTATAACTTCTTTAAATTCAGAATCTAAAATACCTAGTTTTTTATCTTTACCAACAACATAGAATCCATTCGCATCATAAATAAAATCATATTTAAAATCTACTAATATCTTAGATTTAATATTTACTAATCCTGCTTTTTCTCCTTTAATAGCAATATAATCACCATTATTAGTTGTATATAATCCATTATACTTAGTATTTAATACTACTTCAGAATTCTTTATATCATAAACACCATATTTATATTCATCATGAGTATCTTTTACGATAACATAATCTTTATTAAAAGTTACTATAGGTTGATCTACTGCTAATCTAAAAGGATCTTCTCCATGTATTCTAACATCTTTAATTTCTTCTCTTTTATTATCTAATGTATAAAGTATTGATTCTACTTCTACGCTATCATCATCTGCTAGTTTTTCACCAACTACTCCCAATAAGTAATCTACTCCATTATTACTATAAACTAATGTAGTAAATAAATAACCCTCATCATCTGCAGTAAATACTTCTACTAATTCTTTATCTACAAATTTATATACACTTAATGAAGCATTATCTTGTTCTTGACTAGCACCTATATGAGTTAAATAAAGTTCATCATCTACACCCATTAGTATTTCAGAATAACTTTCAGTACCACTAAATAAAACATTACCATCCATATCTAATAATTTATATAGCATACTATCGCCATATTCAATAAGATATTGATCATTAATAACAGATAAATAATTGCCTTCACTAGGTTTATAAACTACTGTTTTATATTCACTATTTTCAGTTACCTTAGTAGACTCTTGTGTACTAGGCTTCTTGCTTTCAAATGGTTTTACATATTTAAACAATATAAAACCTCCACCAACTATAACTCCAACAATTAAAATAATTAAGAAGAATGCTTTTAATTCAGACCAAAAATTACTAGTTTTTTTATCTTCTACAACAGGTCCTTTCATAACTTCTTCAAGTACTTCTTTAGCTTGTTCTTCATTATCTACAAAAACAACTGTATCAAGTTTCTTAACTTTTTTATTCTTTACTTGTTTAGCTTTACTTTCTTTCTTAGCATTACGTTTACTAAGCTTTTCTGCTTTTACTTGTTCTTTTTTTAATCTCTTGGCAGTTTTCTTTTCTTCTTTTTCTTTTGAAGCCATAATAAAACACCTCTTATTCTATATTTATTATAACATAAACACATAAAAAAAGAAGATTTTATTCTTCTATTTCAAAATCTTCTAAAACACCATTTTCTTTTAGTATTTGATTAACTTTTAAAGTAGCATTATTAAGTTTATCACTACATGACTTAGCAAGTTTCATTGCATCACTATATTTATTTATAGCTTGATCTAAATCTACATTACCACTTTCTAATTCTTTAACAATACTTTCTAATTCTACTAAACTTTCTTCAAATGTTTTTTCTTCTTTAACTTCTTTTGCCATTATTCATCTATCTCCTTAACTATTGCTTTAACATTTCCTTTATGCATTCTAATATTAATAGTATCTTCTATCTTTAATTCATTAGTATCTTTAACTACCATACCATCTACAGTAACTAAACTATAACCCTTACTAAGTATATTAAGAGGATTTAATAATTCTAATTTATTTATCATAACTTCATATTTATGTTTATTAACATCTATCTGACTTATTATTATTTTATTAAGTATACTTTCTAAATTATTAATTCTTTCTCTCTTAACTTCATAAGTAGCAAGTGGATTTTTAAGTACATAGCTACTCTTAATATTATCTAATCTATTCTTATAATCATTTAACATAGTACTCATAAATCCATTTAATCTATCAATATAAGTATCTAATTTTTGTTCTTTAACTTCATATAAAGCTAAAGGATTCTTAAGTATATAAGATTCTCTAATACTATCTAATCTCTTAGTATTATAATTTATAATTCCTTTAATATTTTCATTCATTCTTATTTTATATTGTTCTATTAAAGTTTTTAAATCAACTAAATTAGGTACAGCCATTTCTGCTGCTCCTGTAGGAGTTGGTGCTCTTAAGTCAGCAACAAAGTCTGCTATAGTAAAATCTATTTCATGTCCTACCGCAGAGATTACAGGTATTTTAGAATTATATATTGCTCTAGCAACTATCTCTTCATTAAATGCCCATAAATCTTCTATAGAACCTCCACCTCTACCACAAATAATGACATCTAAGTCAAAATCTTGTGCTCGATTAAGTTGTTCTACAATACTTTCTTTAGCTCCTGTACCTTGTACTAATGCTGGAAATAATATTGTTTCACATATAGGATATCTTCTTTTTATTGTACTTAAAATATCTCTTATAGCAGCACCAGTAGGTGCAGTAATAATACCAATTCTTTTAGGATACTTAGGTATAGGTCTTTTATGCTCTATACTAAATAATCCTTCTTGTTCTAATTGTTTCTTTAATTTTTCATATTCTAAATATAGATTACCAATTCCATCTAGATCCATTTGTTCAACATATATTTGATAACCACCGGTTTGTTCATAAACAGTAACTCTACCAGCAACTAATACCTTCATTCCATCTTCTGGTTCAAATTTTAACTTAGTAGCAGGTCCAGCAAACATAACAGCAGCAATTCTACTATTTTCATCTTTTAAAGTAAAATATAAATGCCCTCTTGTATGATGTTTAAAATTACTTATTTCACCTTTTATAAATACATTATTAAGTTCTGGCTTACTATCAAACATATTCTTAATAGCTCTATTTAATGCAGTAATACTATAATACTTTATATCATTCATATAATCACCATTCACTTGCATTTTATTATACCAAACATTCATTCGATAAACAATAAAAAAAGATTAGTAATTTACTTACTAAATCTTTTCTTTACTTTAGCAAATGCATATGGAATACTTCTTAATACCCCATTAGTCTTTACACCTTGTAATATTTGTGCTTTACTTTCAACTTTATTCTTACTAGTTAAATACTCATAAATATTAATCCTTACCATATCTAAATCTTTATAATCAGTATCCATATCATATAAGTATTCTAATAATCCTTCAGGTAACTCACTAATCTTTCTAAGTAGTAATTCATGATTAATATGATATCTACCATCTTCTAACCTAGTTAAATAACTTTCAGTTAAAGGATATATTTCATGTAACTTATCATAACTACCATCTACAATGTTTTCTACTTTATGAGGATTCTCAGCTATAGCCATTCTAGCATCACCTAAATATGATAACCCACATAATTTATTATATATTTCTTTATCAGTTACTTCACTATCACAAAATAAACAAGCAACCATTAAAGCGCATCTTCTATTATACTCAATAGCATCTCTAACTTGTGTTTCACTTTTTAATTCTAAAACTGGTTTATGAAATCTCCCTGCCATAAACATATTACACCAAGTATCTAGTCCATTAATAAAATCTAATACTTCTATAACACCATATTTAAAAGTATATTCTCCACCATTTATTTCACTAAAATAAGTAACTCCATTAATACCTTTTATTCTTTCTACACTACTCTTACTTAGGTATATTTTACCTATTAAAGAATAATCTCTAGGATTCATTTTCATATTACTTAAATGCCATTCTTTTAAATCATCTACTAAGAATATTACATCAGTTAAAGGTTTACCCTTAGAAGAAGCCTGTTTAAAAACTCCAGAACCATATCCATATATTCCTCTTGATTCCGGTCTATGTAAAGCAAATTGTCTTATAGCTTCCTCTTTATTCATGATGTCTCTCTCCTTAAGAAAATCATTATACCATAATATACTTTCTATTTATAGAGAACTCCCGTAAACTAGTGTAAAATATCATTCCATTATTAATAACTTTATATCTTTTTTATTAAATTATTATTTTTATTTAATAAATACATCTTAAAAAATAGTTTTTTAAAATTCATTATTTGCATATACATGTTTATTCACCATCAACTAATATTCGTTGTTCCTTTTCTATATTAAATAATTCAATCATTTCTTTATCTATTTTATACAATTCTTCACTAATATTAATTAATCTATCACTAACACTTTTAGTACAATATTTACTTTTATATTTTAATTTATGTTCTAAACTAGCCCATAAATCCATAGCTAATGTTCTTATTTGTATTTCTGCTTTAACACTAACTTTCTCATTAATTAATTCAACTGGTACTTCCACTATCATATGATAACTTCTATATCCAGTATCTTTAACATCTTTAATAAAATCTTTTTCATTTATAACTTTAATAACACTACTATTTCTAATAATATCTATTAAGTCATATATATCACTTTCTAAACTACATATAATACGTACACCTACGATATCATTAACATACTTTTCTACATTATCTAAAGTAAACTCTTTATTATCTTTATATAATTTATTAATAATACTATCTGCACTCTTTATTCTAGTTTTTATATGTTCTATAGGATTATATTTTTTTATATATTTAAAATCATCATTAATAATTTCTAGTTGTGTTTCTAAGACTTTTAATGCTGATATATATTTAATCATTACATTATCTAGTTTTTCTATTTCTTTATCTATTGTATTCAATATATTCCTCCTTATCACTAATTATATTATTTAAATATTAATTATTTATTATTTAAAAATTAAATATAATTAAAAAAAGTTGATCTGTACTACAAATCAACTTCTCTTAAAAAATAAAATCCAATTAATTCTTAATTAACTGTAATAGCTGCTCCTGCTGCCATACCTAAAGCAAATAAAAGGAAAGCAAATGCAACGATAGCTAAAATAACCAAAATATGAACTTCTAATGATTTTAATAAACTAACCTTAGGTTCTGCCTTTGTTGTTTTTACACTTTTAGTAACTTTAGTATCTTTAGTTGCAGCTTTAGCTTTTGTAGTTTTCTTTACTGCCATATAACTCAACTCCTATTCTAAATAAATAATATCATATATTTATAAAAAAAAGAAGTTTTTTAAAACTTCTTACTTTTTTGTCTTAATTCATTTAAGAAGCCTTCCATAAATTCAGATAAATTAATAGCTAAATCATTACCACAAGCTACACCTTTATTAAATAACTTAGTTAAAGCTATTATTCTAGGTGAATTTAAAACTAAATCAACTGACGCATTTCTTAATTCTTCAATACCAAAGAATGAATAATAATCTTCAAAATCCATTAAACCTTCAAATAATGCTTCTAATGTATCTATTTCTTTTGCATTTAATGGTTCTACTTTATTTACAACAGGCTTCTTACTAGCAGGTCTTTTCTTTTGTGGTAATATTGCCAATTCTCTCTTTTCAAGTTTTACAATAGTATATCTACTAATTACATCAAATTCAGCTTTATTTAAATGATAATAAGGCTTACTCTCATCTACTTTTAATCCGAATCTTTTAGCATCTTTTATACTCAAATAGAATGGAAACTCTTCTCTAATTGGAGAAATATCTTCATAAACAACTACTTCTTCTGGTCTCCTTGGTGGTTGTTTCTTAGGTGGATTAGCAGTTGCAGTTACTGTACTAGGAGGATTACCTCCTGGAGGATTATTTCCTCCTCCCCCTCCTGGTGGAGGTGGTGGCGGACTACCTGCTGCTGCAGCTTGAGCGGCTGGCTTCTTACCAGGTTTATTTTCCATAACTAAATTTAATTGTATAGTTTGTTCTACTACATCAAATGTTCTTCTCAAACTTTCCATTAAAGAAGGATTTAAATGATAATATGGACCACTACACATAAAACCTAATGCTCTAGCAGTTGCTTGATCTATATAATATGGATAAGCATCATGATTAGGACTTACATCAACAAACACTATTACTTGTCTTCTAGTTTGAGTTCTAACAGGAGCCACTTCTTGTACTGGAGGTGCAAAAGGAACTAAAGCTTCTAAAGCACTTCTACATAAATTAATAGTATTAGGTAATAAATACAGTGCTTGAGGTTTCTTGTACATAAATCTTATTGAATTATAAAAAACTCTATAAGCAGCACTATTTTCAAGTGGTCTTTTAACAAATATATTATTTTCTTTATCTAATATTGCAAAACAACCTCTAACATTATCAGATAAATCATCATATTCAATAACATATTCTTCTCTACCATTATACATTACACTATAAAATCTATATACACTAACAGTATGGAATCTTCCATCTGGATATTGAATTGATATATCTTTCATATAAACACCCTCTTATTATGATGTTATAAGTATATCACAATAAACTAAATCTTAATAGAGAAAAAAGAAAAGAAGTTGAACTTTTCAACTTCTTATTTTATTTGTTCTAATCTATCAAGTACAACTTTTAATTTAGCTTCTTCTTGTGCTAAACTTTCTCTTTCTTGATTTACTATTTTTTCAGGAGCTTTAGCTACATAATTTTCATTACTTAGTAACTTACTTCTTCTAGCTATACTAGCTTCTAAACTTTCTTTTTCTTTAGTTAAGTTTTCTAATTCTTCACCTTTTTGTTTAGAATCATCATAACAAATAACTAATTTATATTTATCTAATGTTACTTCTAAATTACCTGATAATTTAGATTCTTTAACACATTTATCAGTTAATTTTAACATTCTTAAGATTAATTCATTATCAATATCAGTAACTACTTCAAAATCACTACCAATTCCAGCTTCTGCTTTTTTATTTCTAAATGTAGCAATATAATCGATAATTAAATCTACTTCTTTCTTTTCATCCTTAAATACTAATTTTTTATCATATTTAGGATATTCACTTATCATAATAGATTCAGCATCTTTTATAGGTAACATTTGATATATTTCTTCAGTTACAAATGGCATAAATGGATGCATCATTTTTAAAATACCTGATAATACTGTATATAAAACACTCTTAGTAGTATTACTATCTAAATTAAATTTAGCAAATTCAATATAACTACTACAGAAATCATCCCATATAAAGCTATATAATTCAGTACCAACTAAGTTAAATTCATATTTATCCATATGTTTAATAGTACTCTTTAATACTTCTTCATACTTAGTTAATATCCATTTATCTTCATCTTTTAAGTTTTCTAAAGTTACTTCAGTCATACCATCTAAGTTAAGTAATACAAATCTAGAAGCATTCCATAATTTGTTAATAAAATTCCATGTACTAGCAACTTTTTCTTTATCAAATCTTAAGTCAGTACCCATAGCAACATCAGTAGCTAAATAGAATCTCAATGAGTCTGCTCCATATTCATCTATTAAATCCATAGGATCAACACCATTACCTAAAGACTTAGACATCTTACGCCCTTCTTTATCTCTAATTAATCCATGAATTAAACAATCTTTAAATGGTCTTACACCTGTAATATGTTCTGCTTGGAATACCATTCTAGCAACCCAGAAGAAGATAATATCATAAGCTGTAACTAATACATCATTAGGATAGAATCTTTCCATATCTTCTGTTTTTTCTGGCCAACCTAATGTACTAAATGGCCATAATGCAGAACTGAACCAAGTATCAAGTACGTCGTTATCTTGTACCCAACCTTCTCCTTCTGGAGCATCCATTCCTACATATATTTCATCATCTTTATACCAAGCAGGTATTCTATGTCCCCACCATAATTGTCTAGAAATACACCAGTCATATGATATTTCCATCCAGTGATTTAATATTTTTTCAAATCTTTCAGGAACAAAATTAACTTTTTCATCTTTTTTAGCTTGAGTTTCTAAAACATGTTTAGATAAGTCTCCCATCTTAACAAACCATTGTTTAGATAAGTATGGTTCAACCATAACTCCAGTTCTTTCACTATGTCCAACTGAGTGAGTCATAGGTTCTACGCTGATTAAAAGGTTAGCTTTTTCTAAATCTTTAAGTAATTCTTCTCTACACATTTCTCTACTCATACCTTGATATTGTAATGCATTAGAGTTCATAGTAGCATCAGGATTCATAACTATAACTCTTTCTAAGTTATGTCTATTACCAACTTCAAAGTCGTTAGGATCATGTGCAGGAGTTATCTTAACACAACCAGTTCCAAATTCAGGATCAGCATGTTCATCACCTATAATTGGAATAGGTTTATTTACTATAGGTAAAATAACATTCTTACCTATTAAATGTTTATATCTTTCATCTTCTGGATTAACAGCTACAGCAGTATCTCCAAATAATGTTTCAGGTCTAGTAGTAGCAACATCTAAATATTCATCAGTTCCTTCAATCATATATTTTAAATGATAGAATACACCTTCTACATCTTTATATAAAACTTCTTCATTACTTAATGCAGTTTGTGCTTGAGGATCCCAGTTTATAATCTTTTCTCCTCTATAAATAATACCTTCATTATAGTAATCAACAAATACTTTAGTAACTGCTTTATTTAATCCTTCATCTAAAGTAAATCTTTCTTTATTATAATCAACAGAAATACCTACTTTACCCCATTGGTCTCTAATATTACCACCATATTCATGTGTCCAATCCCAACAAGCTTCTAAGAATTTTTCTCTACCATATTCGTATTTATCAATTCCCATGTCTTTAAGTTTTTTAACTACTTTAGCTTCTGTTGCAATAGCAGCGTGGTCCATACCAGGTAACCATAAGCAATCATAACCTTGTAATCTCTTATAACGAATAATAATATCTTGAATAGATACATCCATTGCATGCCCTAAGTGTAATTTACCAGTAACATTTGGTGGAGGTATAACTATACAAAATGGATCTTTACTTTTATCTCCACTATTAAAATATCCTTTGTTTTTCCAATTTTCATACTTATTTTCTTCTATTTTACTATGATTATATTTTGTTTCTATTTCCATCATTTTAATCAATCCTTTCAGCAATATATTTTAATATTTCTTCATATATTTCTTTAAATCTTTCTTTATTTACTCGTTCATATAAGTAACCTAAATTTTCTTTATATTCATTTAATATTACATTGTTATTTACATCAAATACAAAAGCAAATTGTGCAGTAGTCCAATCATTATCATTAACGCACTTAGTTACATCAACAGTTTCATGATTTAAAACATAATTTCTTACATCACCTGTTATATCTGCATTAACATCTTTATATAAATGTTGACCTAAATATCCAAGTAGATAAATAATATCTAACTTGTCTATATCTCTAATTAATTTAGCAAATAATAAGACTCGTTCATCTTCAGTATAAGGAATAAATCTTTTATTATGATTCTTAACTGCAAATTCAATTATCGGATACCATTCTTCTCTATCAGTAAATAATCTTATTTCTCCTTTATCAAATAACTGAACAACACTATAATCAGCATGATCAACAGTTTTATGATCCACATCACTACCAAACACTTTATATTGTTCAAACCTACCAATATCATGAATTAAACCAATTAATTTCGCTAGTTCTATATCATCTTCACTAAATCCTAACTTCTTAGCATACTTCCCCATTAATTCCATGACTCGTATTGAATGATCATGCTTTAATCTCATATAACTTTGATCAAGACTATATGAAGATATATATTTTTCAAATGCCTCCAACATAATATCTTCCCCATTTCTTATTCTAATAAAAAAAGTTCATGAATCATAAGGACGCAATAGCGCGGTACCACCTTAATTCATGAACCTAATCATACACTCATATCTTAACGCGATTAACGGAATACCTTGTATACAGTATTCTACTCCAAAGCAACCTTCCTCTACTCTTAATATTCGTTTCCACCAACCACGAACTCTCTATAATCAGACACAGAGTACTCCTCTTCTTCAACATATATATGTGTATTATAAGACATCTCCAAAATATTTGCAATATTTATTAATAAAGTATGTTATAATGATATAGTAAGAATAATAAGAGGTGGTAATCATGACATTACGTGAATTTGATTATGAAAAAGAACCTGTAGTAAGTATAGTAAAAAAAATATTAACTGATGCCCTTAATATGAAAGCATCTGATATTCACTTTGATCCTACTTCTACTAGTTTATCAATAAAATTTAGAATTAATGGAACCCTTCAAGAGTATACCATTGCTCCTGATACAGTAAAATCTAATATTACTACTAGAATAAAAATATTATCTAATATGAATATTACTGATTCAATGCATCCACAAACAGGTACAATTAATTTTGAAGTAGAAGGAAAACACCACGATTTAAGAGTTTCTTCTCTACCAGTATGTGACGGAGAAAAATTAGTACTAAGTATTCATAACTATGAAAATAACATAAAGAGTTTAAGTAAAATGGGTTTAACTCCAGTAGATACTGAAAAGATTAAAAAACTAGTTAAATCAAATCAAGGATTAGTATTAATTACTGGTACTACATCTTCAGGTAAAACTACTACTATGTATGCCATGTTAAAAGAAATACAAAGTAAATCTTTAAATATTATATCTATTGAAGATCCAGTTAAATTAAAAATAGATGGTATTAATCAAGTAGAAATAGCTCCTGATAAAGGAATAACTTATAAAAGTGCATTAAAACATGTAATGTTACAAGATCCTAATATAATATGTATTGATGATTTAATTAACGATGAAATAGCTAGAGAAGCAATTAGAGCTTCTATTACAGGTAGATTAGTAATATCTTCTATCTATACTAAAAATGCTTATACAACTATAGATAATCTATTAAATATGGATATAGAAAACTATCTACTAGGAGCTAATTTAAACGGTATTATATCTCAAAGACTAGTTAAACAACTTTGTCCTAAGTGTAAAGAAAAAAGATATACTACAGAATACGAAAAAACAATTATTAAAAAATTATTAAATAAAGATGTTCAAGAACTTTACTATCCTAAAGGATGTGAAGAATGTCACAATGGTTACGTAGGTCAAATACCTATAGTAGAAGTTGTAGAAATAACTGACGAAATAAGAAGTGCTATAACAAACAAAAAAGACCGTAAAACAATAAGAGAACTTCTATACAAAGATAATACTCCTATTATAATAAATGGTTTTAATAAAGTACTAGAAGGTACAACATCATTTAATGAAATAATAAGAATAACTGATGTAAAAATTGATTTAGACGAAAGTCAAAACGATATAAAAGAATATATCTTAGGTAATACTAATACTATAGAAACTACAAATGAAATAAAAGTAGAAGAACCAACTAAAGTAGAAGATATTCCTAATTCAGAAGTTCAAGTAGTAGAACAAAAAGAAGAACCAACTCCTGTGGTAGAAGAACAACCTAAAGAAATAAAAGAAGAAGTAGTTGAAGTACAAGAGCCTACTCCAGTAGTAGTAAAAGAAACTGAACCGGTTGTAGAACAAGTAGTTGAAACAAAACAAGAAGAACCTACTAAAGAAGAAGAAACTCCTATAGTTGTTGAAGAAACTACTCCACCTACTCCACAAAAACAAATGCCTACAGAAGGTAGAAGACTTATCGAAGAAGTTAACGAATTATTTAGTGACGATGTAGAAGAATTTAATATATTAGCTGAAATATTAAATGATGACACACCTGAAGAAATACCAACTAATGAAGAACAACCTACTCCAGCACCTGTAGAAACTGAAGAACCTAAAGAAGAAACAGTTGAAGAAACACCAGTTACAGAAGAAGTTAAAGAAGAAACATCTATAGCTGAAACTCAACCAGCAGAAGAACCAACACCTGTAGTTGAAAAACAAGTTACGGAAGAAGTTAAAGAAGAAGTTATTGAAGAACCTACTAAAGTAGAAGAAGCTGTACAACAAGAAATCAACGTACCTGCTCCTATTGAAGCAAATGTCGTTGAAGAAAAACCTACACCTATTGAAGAAGATGAAGACGACGAAGATGACTTCGGTTATGGTGAAGAATACGAAAATTCATTCTAAAAAGAAGAGAAATCTTCTTTTTTTATTCCACAAAAAAAAGAACTAAAAGATTCTATTTATTCTTTAAATTCTTTTTAAATAATACTAAACCTATACCTAAAATAATAAATAAAACTAGAATAATAATTCTAATAGTAGAAAAAGATTCATCTTTCTCTTCTTTAATTTCTTTAGATATAAATAATTCAATATCATTAACATCTTCTGACAACTTAATATCCCAAATATAATAATCATCAGTAACTATATCAGCATTATGTTTTACAACATCATAGTCAGTAGAAACCTTAACTCTTATATCATCTTCTTTAAAACACTTAAAGTATCCTCCCAAAGATACATATAAAGAATCATCAGTATTTTTTACATAAGACTTTTCAAAACATCTTTGAAGAATATAAGAATTTTCATAATCATCATAAGTATACTTATAATTTAAATCTACCAAGCTTTTATTCCCATTAACTTTAATCTTTCTAGAATAATAATCTTTATATCCTTTTAAAGATGGTATCTTACCTTCTACTAATTCTTTTTCTATATAAAATCCATCACCATCAATACTTGAAGCAACATCATATATATTTCCATCCATCTCTGCATTAATACTTTCATTGATAATAGTACGTCCAAAATCTATTTCATAATTTAACGTACATCCAGTTAAACATACTGTACAAATAATTAATAATATAATCTTCTTCATATATGTTCTCCTTTATTACATTGCCACTTCAAAATGCATTGGATCAAATGAACCTTCCGACCAATTGCCACCCCAAGTAAATCCACTTGGTTGAAAAACATGAATCCATAACATATAATTTACATTTTGAGGATTATTCTCTCCACCAATAACACTTACAAATTGATCATAATTTCTTTTTGTTGTAGCTCCCTGACTAGCATATGGTTTATAGCTATTACCATTAATATTTATTACTAAATCATAATTAATATCTATTGCAATACCATAAGCATGAGGACTACATATTTTTCTATTACTAGTTGTTCTTTCATTTAATGTTCCATCAATACGTAAATAATCACTAGATATCTTAACTCCATTAATACCTGTAGTTCTTAACTGACAAAGTCTATTAAATGCTGCTTCAAAATTACCTTTTGTTTTATTATTAACTGTTTTAGAAATATAACTACCATCAGAACATTGAACTTTTACTTGAACCATTTTATCATCACCAGTTCTTTGTACTGAACTCATATTTCTACCAGTTTCATTTTCCATAGTAAAATAAAAACCTGAAAACTTACCTACTGTTGGGCAAGCACAATTATCAGAAGCAGACATACAATCACCTTTATCTAAAGGTTTTTGCACTCCATTAACAAATGGTGTCATTCTAGATGAAGAAGCTATAGTACTTGTACTTCCACCAGTACTTCCTCCACCACTACTAGGATCATTAGAAGTATTCGGTTTAGAAACAGGAGGTTTAGGTCTTGCTTGTGCTAATTCTTTATTACGTTCTTCTCTATTCTTCAACTCTTCTGCTTTTCTAACTTCAACTAATTTATTAATATTTTCTACATTTGCTTCATTAACACAAAAAGTCTTATTATAATCAAAGTCCTGTTCAGTCGCATAACTAATTATTCCAAATATTATAGTGGGTACAAAAAATACCGCTAATGCTGCAATAAACCTACGACTCATTTTAGGAAATAATTCTTTTAACTTATCTGGATTAATAATACATGTACTACAATCAATAGTAGTTAATATTATTAAAAGAATTGGTATAAAAATAGTAACAATATTATAAACTATTTTAATTATCATCATTACTCTTAATATATCTGGATCATTACACATATTCATATACTTCACTCCACACTACAAATACATTATAACACAAAGAAAAAAGCTATTGAAAAACAATAGCTATAAATGTATTAATTGGTTCCATAAATACAAATACTACAAATAAACCTAGTATTAAAAAAGGTCCAAAAGGTATTTCTTTCTTCTTATCAAGTATAGAATAATATATAGCATATGGAAACGCTAAGAATGATCCTAAACATAAAGAAACAATACTTAATCTAATTGCAACTAAGAATCCAAAGAAAGTAGATAACTTAATATCTCCACCACCCAATGAATCCCTTTTAAATATCATATTAGCAAAATATCTAATGGAATACATAAATATAAATATTAAAATACCACTACATAAAGATAATATAAATACTTTAAATCCATAAGTATACCATTTAGCAATTAATATAATAAAACTTAAGAACCATATAGGTTTATCTAAAATAATATAATATTTAAAATCACTTACAAATATCATTATAGTTAATATAGTAAGTACAATAAATACTAACATTTCATAATTAAAACCATATATCAAATAAGATACCATAAATAATAAACCCGATACTAATTCTAAGAATGGATACCAGTAAGAAGATTTCTTATTACAACGTGGGCATCTTCCTCCCTTCATTAGAAAAGGTACAATCGGAATTAATTGATACCACTTGTATTTATAATTACAATGATCACATTTATTAAAATATTCTTTACTAGGTAGTGGTCCCTTTAATCCAATAATAATAGATATAGTTCCAACTACTAATCCAACCATAAAAAGTAACGATAATATTAATATATCAAACATAATATCACCACTTTACAATCCCCTTATTCTAACTTAAATTATATCATAATATTATTTATTTGTAATTAGAAACATATAATATAATGGTGATGTTATGAATAACAATTTATCTCTAATAAAAATAATAAATGGTCTATCAAAAACTATAAATATCGCTAATAAAATGTTACCTCTATATAATCAAATAAAACCAATAATAATAAATAGTAGTAAAGCCTTAAATAATATTAATATCAATACTAATACTAAAACAAATAAAGTAACTAATGATAACCCTCAAAAAAAAGTTAATAATAACTTACCTACTTTCTTTCAATAAAAAAACTATTTCACTTTTGAAATAGTTCTTTTTAATTTTCTATATTTTAATATTGCATTTATTTTAGCTTTAAATGATTTCCAAGGTATTCTCTTAACAATATTCTCTTCATAATCAAGTAAATACTTACTATATTCACTATTATTAAGTAATCCATACTTAATTACGTCTTCATTATTACTATGTTCTGATTTAACAAACTTACATGTAACATACCATTTACCTTTATCAAAAGTATATGATTCATCTTCTAAGTAATAACCTATATTATTTAAACTTCTTCTTAATACTTCATGATCATTATTAGATTGTAATAATAATTTATTTATATTCTTAAGTTTATTACTATCAGATAATATATGAAGTATAGTACTAGTTCCCATACCTGATATAACTAAAGTATTAATACCTTTTAAATTAATATCTTTAATTCCATCACTTAAAACTGTTTCAATATCTAAATTACTCTTTTTAATATTATTTATAGCACTATTTAATGCATTTTGATTTATATCACTAGCTATTACTTTCTTTACTAGATTATTTCCCACCAAGTAAATACTTAAATAACCATGATCACAGCCAACATCAACAATACTATCTTTTTTATCAACAAATTTTACTATCGCTTTTAATCTATTACTTAACTTATTCACTTAAGAAATCTTTTAACTTTTTAGCTCTAGATGGATGTCTTAATTTTCTTAAAGCTTTAGCTTCAATTTGTCTAATTCTTTCTCTTGTTACGTTGAATTTTTTACCAACTTCTTCTAAAGTATGGCTTGTACCATCAACTAAACCAAATCTTAATTCAAGAACTTCTTGTTCTCTATCTTGAAGAGTCATTAATACATTTTTTATTTCTTCTTTTAAGATTTCATTTGTAGCATATTCTTCTGGACTCATGCTTCTTTCATCTTTAATGAAATCTCCTAAATGTGAATCATCCTCTTCTCCAATAGGTGTATCTAATGAAACTGGATCTTGAGATATTTTCATAACTTCTCTAACCTTTTCAACAGTAATACCCATTTTTTCAGCAAGTTCTTCTTCACTTGGTTCTCTATTTAATTCTAGAGTCATTTGTCTTTGAACTCTAGCCATTTTGTTTATTGTTTCAACCATATGTACTGGAACACGAATTGTTCTAGCTTGGTCTGCTAATGCTCTAGTAATAGCTTGTCTAATCCACCATGTAGCATAAGTTGAGAACTTATATCCTTTACCATAGTCGAATTTTTCAACAGCTTTCATTAACCCAATATTACCTTCTTGAATTAAGTCTAAGAATAGTAATCCTCTACCAACATATCTTTTTGCAATAGATACAACAAGACGTAAGTTAGATTCAGCAAGAATATTCTTAGCCATTTCATCACCATTAGCAATTTTAACAGATAATTCTAATTCTTCTTCAGTACTTAATAAGCTAATACGTCCTATTTCTTTTAAGTACATTCTAACTGGGTCATTTATATTAATATCTTTTGTAATTTCTTCATCACTTAAAACAAGATTTTCTTCTTCTTGTTCCATTTTTGGTCCATCGCCTTCACCACTTGCTTCAGCAACAACCTCTATACCATTTTCCATTAAAACATTATATAAATCATCTAATGAATCATTATCAATGTCTAATCCTTTTAAAGCTTCAGCTAATTGTTCAAAAGTTAATACATTATTATTCTTTTTACCTAATTCAACTAAATCTTTTTTTCTTTCTTCAAAACTTTTAATTTCAACCATACCTACACATCCTCTTTATCATATTATGCTTTATCAAGCATTATTTTTAATTCAACCATTTGTTCCATTAATTTCTTTTTCTTATCTACATCGAGTTCTTTCGTCATCAAGAGTCTTAGTCGTTTTATTTCATTTTGCGTCATTACTTTAGAAACGGCTGATATATAATCATCCATAGCTTCAATTGTTACTTCATCATTAATTGAATCGTTAACAATATTCATTACTCTTTCTTTAATCTCACTTTTATCAGTGACATATGTAATAAAATCCGCTACAGTAATTGCTCCATTTGTTTCACAGAAATATATTATTTCATTAGCTATCTCTCTATATTCAGGTTCACTAAAGTAACCTAACTTCTTTTGATATTCACTAATAAATTCTTCATCATTCATCATGAAATATAATATCTTTTCTGCTGCTTTCATATATTTATCTTTTTTTACTACTTCTTTTTTAGGTTCTTCTTTTACTTCTTTTTTAACCTCTACTATAGTATTCGCTTCTAATTTCTTTTTTAGAACATCTAAAGATAAATCATGTTCTTTAGCTAATTTATTTAAAGTAACTTCCCTTAATATTGGATCATCGCTACTAGCTAAACTCTTTAATACATCATTAATGTATTCTGTTAAATCTTCTACATTATCTAAATTCTTATTTTGTTTAAAATAATTCATCTTAAACTCAAAGAATGTCAATGGATTATTAACATTTTCTAAAAATGCTTCACTACCATTTGCAATAATATATTCATCAGGATCTTTTTCTCCACTAAGTCGAATAACGTATGTTTCAACACCATTCTTGACTAGTTCTTCTCCATTAGCTACGGTTGCCATTAAACCTGCATTATCATTATCTAAACATAGAATAACTTTTACTCTAAGTTTCTTAAGTAGATTAATCTGATCACTAGTCATTGCAGTACCTTGTAAAGCAACAACATTCTTTATACCAGATAACGATACTCTAATAGCATCCATAAATCCTTCTACTACAACTATTCTTTTTTCTCTTTTAGCTACATCTTTAGCATTGTGATAGTTGTATAGTGTTTCACCTTTTTTAAATATCTTAGTCTCTCTACTATTCATATATTTAGAGACATCTTTTTCACCACGATATATTCTAGCACTAAATCCAACTATATTTCCATCTTTATCCCATAATGGAAAAGTTATTCTTCTACTAAACATATCATAAGTTTTACCATTAACATTATTAACTAAACCAATCTCAACTAATTTATCAGTGTCATAATTCTTTTTATTTAATAATGTTAATAAAGAATCATTACTATCTAAACTAAGTCCAATACCAAATTCTTTAATGATATCATCATTTATCCCTCTATCGTTTAAATACTTAGTAGCTTCTTTACCAGCATCTGTTCTTAAATTATTAAGGAAAAACTTTTGACTTAATTCCATAATTTCATGTTCTTCTTTAAATACTTGCGAAATATTACTATTATAAGTCGCTTGTGATAATTCCATACCACACTTATTTGCAACTATTGAAACTGCTTCTATGAAAGATACATTTTCATATTCAGCAACAAAAGAAAATACATTCCCCGTAGCACCACATGAAAAGCACTTATAAATTTGTTTATCTGTAGACAAACTCATACTTGGTGAATGATCGTCATGAAACGGACAAACACAAAAATAATTTTTACCTCTCTGTGTTAGTGGAATGTAACTTCCTACTATTGAGATGATATCAGCTTTCGCTCTTATAGCATTAATTTCGTCATTACTAACAAAGGCCATAAAAAATCACCCCTCACTTATAATTATTATAGGTAACCCCTCGATTTCCTTTTTTTTTCGTGAATTTTTTTCAAAAAACTGCAAATTCTTGTATATTTTAACATATTTTCTCGATTTTTGCCGAAAAAAAGCACAAAAAAAGGAAATTTAACTTAACTATTTTTTTACAGTAAAAAAGAGACTATATAGTCTCTATTTTAAACCACGATTCTTAATCATTCCTCTAAGATAACTACTTATATTAGAATAATTTTGACATATAGTATTATATTCATATAACTTATTAAAACTAGCTTTAGCCATCTTACCTAGACTTCTAGTTTTAGCACTATCATCTTCCTTAGTAGATTTATCTATTTCTACTACTAAACCTAAATAAGCATCTTGGCATTCACCTATCTTAGTTAAATAAGAAGCAACCATACCATCAACATATTCTTTAACAGCTATCTTTTCATCATTAGATAAAAGAGTCATATATCCAAATATCTTAGTACTAGCTTCTTCAGCTAATCTAAATATATCTTCTTTATATATTTTTAAATTAACTATATTAGGATTCTCACTTAACGATCTAGCAGCATCTTCATCTAATCCCAAAGAATTAAAATCTATATCAAATACAGAACTATTAAATTCTTCAGCACTTTTAGTTGCATGAGAACTTAAAATTCTAACTAAAAAAGTTAATTTAGCATATCTATCTATAAGGTCATAAACTTGATTTAAATCATAGTTTTCCATGTATTTCACCCCAAACGGTTAGTTATTATAACAAATTCTTTTTAAATTGCAACAACAAATAACTACCATAATTACATTATACAATATTTTTAAGAATTCCGCCAATTTTGTTCCAGTTTTAGGTGGTAATACTTTATCTCCACTATCCTCATTATCTAATGTATTATCAGGATTAATCACATCAAAACCTCCTACATTTTCTTCAATAAAATAGTTGTATAACTCCTTATAATGTACATCCCTACTATTAACAATATCTTCAGTATACATATCTACAAAAGTATAATTATCTAATCCATATTCTTGTATTACAGTATATTCTCCATAACCTATTTCTATATATCCATATCCATTACTATCCGTAGTTATACTACCTACTAAATTATCATTAATATCATATATATTAAATACTGCATTTTCTTCATATAAACAATTATCATTAATACAATAATACTTAACAAGTTCTATCTTATTTCTAATTAATTTATTATCTAATACTATAGTAGTATCACTATTATCATCAACAATTACTTTATATATATTAGTATCAACTTCATATCCCTTACCTACACTTACTTGTTTAATACTATATTCACCATAAGGTAATTTATCTGTTTTATAAACCAAGTTATCATCAGTACAAACAGTATCAATAACATCTATACTATTACTAATTTCATAACAAGTATTACTAAAATCACTCTGAGTAGTATAAATATTACTATTATCTTTTCTAATATCTAATGTAATATCACCACTATTAACTTTTACATTAATAGTGAATTGTTTATTTAATACTCTACCTGGTTTTATTAAATCTTGACTAGTAGGATTATCATATATAACAACATCCCAAGGGTATGCATTATTATTTCTTTCAAATAATAACGTTCCATCTTCTAATACATTATTAACATTAACAGTAACTCCACCAACTACATTATATTTATAATTACTTTTAATACTATAATTATGATCATAATTATCTATTATCAAATTTTCTCCATAATTAACATTATAATCTTTAATAAAACTAGGTTCTCTATCATGATCATAAACATCACTTAATATTTGATTCATAGAACCTGTATATTTATCTATCTTATTACCATTAACTATATCAGTAAAATAAAAATCACTATCAGGATCAACTGTCTTCCATATTAACATTTGTGTTATAGCATACCACTTTTCAGTACTTCTATTACCATAGCCATATCCATAATAAGCTATTAAAGATACCTTTCTCTTTTGTTCTTCACTCAAACTTTTATATCCACTTAAATCTTTTACATACACCGTATAATCGCTAGTATTTTGATCTACTAACACAAAAGGTTCAATACAATATACAAAATTATTATTACTATCTAATATCTTCTGTATAGTTAAATACTTACTAGTATTGCTACTAACCATCTTTATATATTCCCCACTTATATATTCTCCAACTGTAAACTTCTCAGCATATACTTTAGTACTAAGTAAAAATACACTTAATAAAAATATTATTTTCTTTATCATTCCCAAAACCTCCTATTATATTTTTTATATTTAATTAAATCATAATTATTCCCCCTTCACTTTATATATTCTCCATCACTACCCCTATTTCCTTTTTTTATTTTAAAAATTTATTATTTCTTTATAATATATTCTCTTGTAAGTAATCTTGAATCACTACAATACTCCATTATAAATCTATTATTTATTTTACAAATAATTATTCCTATAGTTTTATTTTCCTCAAAGGTTTTAACCTCTTTATCAATAAACTTCATATAAGTTTCAATTTGTCCAATATGTTCTTTCTTTAGTTCAGTTACTTTTAGTTCTATAACAACATAACATTTATAAGATATGTTATATAAAAGTAAATCTATATAATTATATTTATCTCCAATTTTAATCTTAAATTCAGTATCAACAAATGCAAACTTATTTCCTAATTCTTTTAAAAATAAAGGAATATTTTCCATAATAATATTTTTCAAATCCTTTTCAGATAAATTATCACCAATATTTTTGGATTTTATAATTATAGGATTCTTTATAGTTTCTTGAATAGATAATTCTTCATAATTAATTATTTTCAATTTTGTTGATTTATCTAATCTTTCATATTCTTTATTTTTAATTTTTTCTCTTAATTCACGAACAGTTAAATTTTGATTACGAACTAAATTAACATAATAGAATATTTTCCCAACATCTTCTATTCCCAATAATTCAACATAATGACTCCAACTCAAATATGTCGACAATGTCGACACTTTTTCATCTTCAAACATTAAAAAAAATTGTCTCATTCTAAAAAGAATTCTTCGATTAAATTTTTTACCTACATCCACTTGCAACTTTAAAGCATACTTTTCAATTATATTTTCACCATAACATTTACCGGCATCCCTAAGAATTCTTCCTACTTCATAATAGGTTTGAACTTTATACTTTTCTTTTGAATAATCCTTAATTTTTGCATAGTTTTCATTTTCTACTAATCTATTTTTTATCTTATTATAAAAATCCATATAATATTCCCCCTTCACTTTATATATTCTCCATCACTCCCCCTATTTCCTTTTTTATTTTGAAAAAAATCAAAAAAAATAAGTTATTTCTAACTTATTTAATCTATAAATACTCTAGGTACTCTCTCACCTATACCTGATAAAACTTCATAATTAATTGTATCGTAAATACTAGCAATGTCTTCTAACTTAATCAAGTCATTATCCCATATATATACATCATCACCTACATCTACATTAGTAACATTACTAACATCAACCATAAACGAATCCATACATACACTACCTATAATAGGACATTTAACTCCTCTAATAACTACACTACCTTTATTAGATAAACTTCTTCTTACACCATCAGCATAACCTATACCAACAGTAGCAACTACCATTCTATCTTTACTAATAAATCTTCTACCATAACTAACTGATTCATCCTTATCAATTACTTTAATATAATTTATCTTACTCTTTAACTTAGCAATTGGTTTAATATCTATTTTATCTAAAGTAGTATCTGATGAAGGATAACCATACATAATAATACCAGCTCTAACCATATTACATGTATCTACATTAAAATTTAACAAACCATTACTTGCACTACAATGTACATATTTAATAGTATCTATTTCATTCTTAATTAATTCAACACCATTATTAAATACTTCTATTTGTTTATTAGTATATTCTACATCTACATCAGCACTACTAAAATGAGTATAAATACCTTCTACATATACAGTAGGATACTTAACTATATCATCAATAAAAGATTCTAAATATTTACTTAGTACACCAGTTCTATTCATACCAGTTTCTAATTCTATATGTACTTTAACTAATTTATTAGTTCTAGCTAAACCTCTAATAAAGTTAATATCACTAACACCTACAGTTACATTATATTTAATAATATTTTCTATATCTTCCATATAAGGTTGATTAAGTACAAATATTTCACCTTTATAACCTATATTTCTTAAATCAATAGCTTCACTTACACAAGCAACACCAACTATATCAAAATCTTCTATTAATTCTAAACACTTATTAATATGTGTACCATACCCATTAGCTTTAATTATAGGCATTACTTGTTTACCATCCACATATTTTTCTATTTGTTCTATATTATATCTAAAATTACTTTTACTAATCTCCATATAAGATTGTCTATTCATATATATCACCGTCTACATATTTAATTATATTAGAAAATATAAAAAAGTGAGTAAATTTAATACTCACTTTACATTATTCATATTTTTGTACCTTAGTTCTATTTAATACAACTATAACTACAGCAGCAATTATAAATAACAAGGAAGCACCTATACTCATAAATACTCCTGTATTAGGATTAACTACACTTTCTACAAAATAAACTTCTATAACAACATTAGAATTTGGCATTACAAAGGTATCGCCTTTTACTTCAATATTATTACCTTGTTCATCTTTAACTATAACTTTATCAATTACATAACCAGTATCGGGAGCATATTTAAATGAAACAACATCCCCTACATTATAATTATCATTAACTAAATTAACAGTTCCTTTCCCAAATGTATTAGTTTCAACCTTTAATCCTGCTCCAAAATATACAAATTCATATTTATAATCAGGTACATACATCGCCTTAGTATTATCTTTTATAAAAGTATCTTTACTAGAATAAAGTTTAGGACTTTTTAATCTCGAATTATCATTAGATCTAATTAAAACAAATCCATCACCCATGGTATGTAATTCAATAGAAGCAGGTTCAAAAGAATTTAAATTAGTTTCAATTTTTTTCTTTAAATTTCCGGCTCTATCAAAAATTTCTAATAATCCTTTATCAGTGTAAGTATAAACTAAGATATAATCACCATAAAAACTAGCAGTAATATTGAATTCATCTAAAAATTCATATTCTTTAGAAAAAATCGGTTCCTCTATGTTATCATCAAAAAGTATAACTCCACTGTTATCAAAGTCAGTATAAACAATTAATTTTTCATTATTATCATTTTTATAATAATCATATAAATAATATTCTTCGGGTATACTAATATATTCATCATATTTAAATGGTTTATAACCATATAAATACTTAATAGTATAATCATCTAAGTCTGGTAAATAATAACCTTCATACCAATCAAAATCAATATTAGTAGAACTAGTACTTAAAGTATCTAGATTAATATTATAAGCAAAACTAGAATTAGCTGCTGTTACACCATAAAGTTTTCCATCTTTAATCAACATTTTTTTTATAAACGAATAATTCGGACGAAGTTCAACGCTATTAACTAAATTTAAATCAGAATCAAATTTATATAACATAACTCCAATTTGACTTGTAGAACCCATAACATTATTTGTCCTAGTTGCTGATGCATAAAAATATCCATTATGATAAATGACACTTTTAAAATAATAATCACTCTTAAATGAATTAATAATTCTTTCATCCTTATCATATAAAAATAAATCATTATAATTCATAACTGCAAAAGAATCTTCTTCATTTTTTACAGTAGTAGAAATATTTAAATCATCATCTATATTAAATAAAGAGATTAAAGAATAAGAATTAGTACTTAAGACATTACCTTTAACAATTAAATCATAAAAATTAAAATTACTATCAATTTCCTTTTTCTTTAATAAGTTTAATTTTTTATCAAATTTGTATAAATATGATTCTGTTTCAACAATAACTACACCATTTAATTCTTGAAGATTATCAACAGAACTATCTAAATCTACTGATTTAATTTCTTGAGTAACTTTATCTAAAGAATTAAGTTTATAATTAGATATTCCAGTATCTTCATTAGTTTCAACTGAAACATAAAATATATAATCAACATCTACACCAATTAATTGACCAGTTCCACTTAATTCTAAATGCCACAATTCTTCAATATCAGTAACATCTTTAGCTACTACTATCCCTAATAAACCAAAGAAACATAAAATAACAAATAAAAATCTCCTCATCTTACACACCTCTATTATCATCTCTATTATAGCATTAAAAAAAGAAAAAATGAGTACTTACATACTCATTTTACACTATTCATATTTTTTAACTTTCATATTCTTCAATATTATAAAGAAATAACATACAAAAGTAATAATACAAGCAATACCTACTTTTAAGAATACTCCAGTATTAGGATTATCTACTACAAATATAGCTTCAATAGTTACATTAGAACTAGGCATTACAAACGAACTATCTTTAATCTCAATAGTATTACCAGAATCATCAGTAAGAACAACCTTTTCTAACTTATAACCATCTTTAGGTTGTACATTATACTTAATCATTTCACCAGTCTTGGAACTATCTTTATCAACCTCTATAGTACCATTTTCATTTCCTCTAGTATCTACACTATAAACAAAACTATACTTTTGAATAGCAGGTAAAATTGATGTTAAATAATCTTCTTCATCTTCTAAATCAAAATAATAATGATCAGTAAAAACCAAGAAGCCATCCTCTAATACCAAAATCTTTTCTGTATGTGATGTTGAATTCAAATCTAATTTTATCTTATTATCGCTTTCAAAAGACACTAATTCATTTTCACTTAGTATATTAAAATTCTCATCATATTCAGTCAATAGATAATAATATTCATCTTCATTATTATTGTTTTTTCTATCATAAATTCTTAATGTATAAATTTTATTATCCTTATAAAAAACATTAGGAATAACCTTATCAGTCGCTTCAATTGTATTCAATATAATTCCATTATCATCATAAAATACAATACCATATAAGTAAGTATCATAATTATAAAAAGTAAAAGCCCCTCCACCATTAGGATTAAAGAAAAAATCGTCAACTTCATTTTCTCCCAACCACCATTTTTCATCAGCTACAACTTTATACATTGCAGGCAAATGAGTATCAGGAAAATATTTTTCTATAATGATACTAGTATTCTTAAAACACCCAACAATGTTTTCTGGAGTATAACTTTTACATGACGAATCATATGAAGGATCATTTGTAATTATCGCTTCGACATCTATATGTTCATATGTATCCTTTGTAAATAACTCAGAACCGATAAAATAATAATCTTCAGTTTCTCCATAAGAATACCATGATAAGTCCTCAGCATCTTTAGAAAATTCCTTTTTAGATATTACATTAAAATTTCCATCATATATCGTTTGATACCACTCATCTGTCCTTAAAGAAAAAGACATTATCACATCTTCAAAAATATAAAATACTTCATTATTATTTCTTTCAATAGAAGATAACTTATTACCATTCATATCATATCTATCATAATAAGATGCCCACAAATGCTTTTCTGTAGAATGAAATAAAAAGAAATCATCTTCATACAAACTAGCCCCCATAAAACTAGAAGGTACAAACATTCCCCAATCATATTCAATTTGAGTCTTTGCATTAACAATACTTAAAAATGATACTAAACATAAAATACTAAATAACAATTTCTTCATACTACACACCTCTATTATTCTAACTATATTATACCACAAAAAAAGACAACATAAGTTGTCTTTTACACTGCATAAAAGAATATCATTAAATAATGTAATAAACTTCCACCTATTACAAAGAAATGGAATACAGAATGCATATATCTTACCTTATGGCCTAATCCATATAATATAGCACCAATAGAATATACTACTCCACCCCATATTAATAAACTTAATCCAGTACTAGGACATGCTGCTATTAAAGGTTTTATAATTAATAATGCAGCCCAACCAAGTAATAAATTACATACTATAGAAACAACTTTATACTTTTCTACATTTAAACAATTAAATACTACAGCTACTATAGTAACCGCCCATACTATGCCAAACATCACCCATCCAAGAGTTCCACCTAACATAGATAAACATATTGGAGTATAAGTACCTGCAACCATCAATTGTATATTACAATGATCTAATATTCTTAATACTTTCTTACCTTTAATTCTAAAACTAAGAGAATGATAAATACATGATATTACATATAAAACAATCATAATAGATGCATATATAATACCTGTTACAACTCCCATAGCACTATCTGCTTTAATAATAAGTAAAACCAAACCTGCTATAGCAAGTGCTGCACCTACTCCATGAGTAATAGCATTAACTATTTCTTCACCTAAAGTATATTTAGGTTTTACTTCTTGTATTTCTTTTTTCTTTGCCATAATATCACCTAATAAAAATATTATACACTAAATATTTTATGTAACTAATTAAAGATTATTAAAAAAAGTAAACTAAATGTTTACTTTTTATTCAAATATATTAAAAGGTAAATAAATAATATCTTTTAATAAAGAATTATCTTCTTTAATACTTACACTTCTTGTTTCATTAATACCAGCAGGTCTTGTTTGTTCTTTAACTACTGAGAAATTAAAAAATATTAAACCAGTACCAAATAATAAAATAATAACTAACATAACACCCATCTTCATATAAACACCTCTAATCCTTAATAATAGTACCTTGATGATAATAAAGTACTAAACCTAACAATGTTTCCATCCAAATACTAGTTCTATATACTCTAGTACCATCTTCGTGAGTAGAAACATAATTGACTCTATACATAGATAAAGACATCACTCTTACTTCAAAACTAGTAATATTTATATTTCTATCATCACTACCATACAATGCATCTATAGTTTCTTTTCTATTATAAACATTACCAGTCTTGCCTATTTCCATATAATCTGGATGAAATATCTTTTCTAAATACTCTTTATCATTTAAATATTCTTTTAAGAATAAACTAGTTTCTAAAGCATAAAACTGATCACTAATCTCTTTTGTTATCATAATTGAATTCATATCATCACCTAGTGTTATTATACAAAAAAAAGAAGTACTATTCTAGTACTCCCTTAATTCTTCTAACTCCAGCACTTGATGCTTCTTCTTTCTTAATTCTAAATGTACCTAATTCACTTGTATTAGCAACATGTGGTCCTCCACATAATTCTTTAGATACATCTCCTATAAAGTAAACTGTTACTATATCAGGATATTTTTCAATAAACATACATTCAGCACCAGTCTTTATAGCTTCTTCTTTACTCATCTCTTCTACTCTAACTTCTAAACCTGCTTGAATCCATTCGTTAACTAAAGTTTCAGTTTTAGCTTTTTCTTCATCAGTTAATTTATGGTCACAAGAGAAGTCAAATCTTAATCTTTCACTAGTTATGTTAGAACCTTTTTGATGAACATCTTCACCTACAACAACTTTTAAAGCAGCATTTAGTAAGTGTGTACAAGTATGATATTTAGTTTCTATTTCACCATCACCAGCTAAACCACCTTTAAACTTACCAGCAGAAGCAGTTCTACTCTTTTCTTGATGTTCTTTAAACTTAAGAGCAAATCCTTCAGAATCAACCTTTAAACCTTGTTCAGAAGCTAACTCTTCAGTAAGTTCTAATGGGAAACCAAATGTATCAAATAATCTAAATGCAGTAGCTCCATCTAAATCTTGTCCATTACGAGTAACCTTTTCAAATTCTCTTAAACCTTTTTCTAAAGTTCTATTAAACTTAGTCTTTTCAGAAGCTAATACTTCATAAACTACATTTTCATTATCAACTAATTCTTTATAATAAGTTTTATATTTATCAAGAATTAATTTAGCAATTCTTTGTTCCCAATCACTATTAATATCTATATTTAAAGTTTTAGCATGTCTAATAGCTCTTCTAATTAATCTTCTTAAGATATAACCTTGATCAGTATTACTTGGTTTAATACCAGCATGATCAGCAGATATAAATACAGCAGTTCTAATATGATCAGCTATAATTCTCATACTCTTCTTATTTTCTTCATAAGGTACACCAGATATTTCTGATATAAGTTCAATAACATCTTTCCATATAGAAGATTCATAATTATC